>NZ_JBFOFA010000001.1:0-583326 GCF_040887125.1 Enterococcus sp. C74
ATTCATCTGCTTTTTTGTTATTCAATATTATAAAACAGCTTCAATCGCGCTGGTCATTTTCATAGGTGTCGTTTGTGGAGCAAAACGTTCAACGACATTCCCCTCTTTATCAATCAAAAATTTAGTAAAATTCCATTTGATAGCATTTGATAATGTGCCGGGGGCTTGTTTTTTTAGATAGTCGAAAAGAGGGTCTGCTTTTGGACCGTTGATATCAATGATTTGATGCATTGGAAAAGTAACGCCATAGGTATTTCGACAGGCTTGAGCGGCATCGCTGGCAGAAGCAACTTCTTGTTTGAATTGGTTAGAAGGAAAACCTAATATAATTAATCCTTGAGATTGATAACGCTCATAAAGTTCTTCTAATTGCTCGAATTGCGGAGCTAACCCACATTTCGTTGCGGTATTCACGATGATCATCGGTTGGTTCTTGTACTTATCTAATGAATAAGAGGTTCCATCTTCTAAAGTAACCGTAAAATTATAAATACTCATCATCTTTCCTCCTCAGGATAGTTTAAAAGCTCCAAACATCAAACAAAATCATTTGTTTTCGTTTAGAGCTTAGCTAAAAATTATCTTCTACTGATAAATATGGTTATTTTGTAACTCTTTGTCAAAAGTTTCGCTTATCGCTTATAAGGAAACGATTTGTTATAGAACATTGAAATGACATATCTGAGAATATATGGATTTCTCAATAGCTATGTCAATTATGCTTCTACTTGAGACCATTCATCACGTTTTTCTAAGAATTCACGAGCGAGTGCTTGCGCACCTTCCAAAGTATGGCTAGCTGCCCAGCCACATTGCGTTTCGTTGCTTGCAGGGACTTCCGTCGCTTCAAGTACATCTTTCATTGTTTGTTCTAAAACTTCTAAAATATCTTCGTAACTTTCATGGTTCAAAACAGTTAAGTAAAAACCTGTTTGGCAACCCATTGGTGACCAGTCAACAATATAATCAGCATGGTTACGGATCAATTCTGCAGTTAAATGCTCTAAAGAATGTAAACTTGGCATATCCATATGCTCTTTATTAGGTTGTTTGAAGCGAACATCATATTTGATAATGACATCGCCGTGTTCCCCAGTTTTTTTATCAGCTACTCTGATATAAGGTGCTTTTACTTTTGTGTGATCAAGATTAAAACTTTCTACGTTCATTTTCATGACTTAAGGCTCCTAACTATTGGTAATCATTTTTGTTTATCGGAATCAAGTACACATCTACTAGAAGAAACTTCGATAAACACAGTGCTTCCAATTAGATTCTAACACTTATTGCTTTGTAGGTGTAGCAATCTGAAATGAAATTTATCTTTTCTTTCATTCGCTAATTTTCTTTTAATTGCTGAAATGCTTGAGTTAAATCTTCAATAAGATCATCCTCATACTCAATTCCCACGGATAAGCGGATCAATCCATCTTTGATACCTGCTTTTTCCCTTTTTTCTTTAGGAACGGAAGCATGAGTCATCACTGCGGGAAGTTCGACTAAACTTTCCACACCACCTAAGCTTTCTGCCAAAATAAACAATCGGAGAGATTCAACGAAAGGAATCGCAGCCTGTTCATTTTTTAGTGTAAAAGAAACCATGCCACTATAACCACTCATTTGTGCTTGCGCAATTTCATGATTTTTATGAGTGACCAAACCAGGATAAAAGACTTGTTCAACTTCAGGACGTCCTTTTAAAAAGTGTGCGACCGCAAAAGCATTTTTTTGATGTTCTGCCATTCGTACACTTAATGTTTTGATTCCTCTTTGAAGTAGCCAGCTGTCTTGTGGCCCTAATACACCGCCAATGGCATTTTGATAATAGCCGATAGCATCCGCTAAGGTTTCATTATTTGTAGTAACCAAACCTGCGACGAGATCACTGTGTCCTCCGAGATATTTTGTCCCGCTGTGCAAGACGATATCTGCCCCTAAGTCAAGTGGTCTCTGGAAATAAGGGGTGGCAAAAGTATTATCAACAATTGTTATCAGTTGGTGTTTTTTTGCTAGTTGACTATTTTTTTGGAGATCAGTGATTTTTAATAACGGGTTACTTGGAGTTTCTAAATAAAGTGCTTTTGTATTGGGTTGAATGGCTTGCTCTACTTGTGCCAAATCACTCGTATCGACAATTGTATATTCCAGACCACTTTTGGTTAGGACTTGATCAAAGAGTCGAAAAGTACCACCATAAACATCATCGCCTAATAAAATGTGGTCTCCTGATTGAAAAAGAGAGAAGACTGCATGAATACCGGCTAAACCAGAGGCAAAAGCAAATCCTTTGATTCCACCTTCCAACTCAGCAATCAATTCTTCAAGGGCAAAACGTGTGGGATTCCCAGAACGAGAATATTCATATTGCTTGGGATTTCCCACGCTATTTTGTCGATAAGTGGATGTTTGATAGATCGGAACACTAACTGCTCCAGTAGTAGGGTCTTCACTGATTCCGCCGTGTATTAGTTTTGTTTGAATATGCATTATTTGTTCCTCCTAATTTTTTATATCTGGATTTCGGACAAAACGACTATTTGTTTTTATGAATAGATTCCTTTTGACAAATAACGGTCTGCTCCATCTGGGAAAATAGTTACCACTGAACTTCCTAAAGGTAATCGTTGGACTTCATGTAAGGCTGCCGCAAAAGCAGCGCCGCTAGAACTGCCAACTAGTATTCCTTGTTGCTTGGCTAGTTGCTTCGTGTAAGCAAAGCCTTCTTGATCAGAAATCGTTTCAAAACCATCTATGGTGATTCCAGAAAGAAATGGTGGGGTAAATTCAACGCCAATTCCCTCGATCTTGTGACTATGAGCAGTACCACCATTCAAAATTGAGCCTTCTGGTTCGACACCAATTAAACGAATGTCTGCATTTTGTTCCTTTAAATATTTAGCGGTGCCCGCAAACGTACCGCCACTACCAATCCCCGCTACAAAGCTAGTGATTGGTTCTGTAAGTTCTTGACTGATTTCTGGACCAATCGTCTGATAATAGGCCATGGGATTTGCCCAATTCTCAAATTGCATTGGTAGAAAGCTGTGAGGAATGGTTTTTGCTAATTCTTTACTTTTTTCAATCGCACCAACGATGCCCAGTTCACTTGGTGTGTGGATGATTGTTGCGCCTAATGCTTTCATCACTTGTTGTTTTTCCATACTGAATTTTTCAGGAACAACAAAGATTGTTTTGATAGAATAACTTAAAGCAGTTAATGCTAAACCAATTCCAGTATTACCAGCAGTAGGTTCAATAATTGTTGTCTCTTTTGTGATCTGTCCGGTTTGAATCCCTTGTTGGATCAGATAATGACCGAGTCGATCTTTGATACTTCCGCCAGGGTTCAGATACTCTAATTTTGCATAAATAGCTGAATGTTGGGGCATAGGATAATCTTTAGCAGTAAATTTAAAAAACGGGGTGGAACCAATTGCTTCGGTGATTGTTGTAATAATCATAATTCCCTCCTAAAAAAATAGAATATAAAAAGGAGCTGACTATTAAATCAGCTCCTTGAAAAAATCATGAAATAAGTATTGGAAAACGGAAGAAGGCAATACCAATTTATGAAGGGCTATTAATAGACATGACAAATCGTATGCTGCTTTTATGCACCATACAACAACAAATATTCATTTGTTTTGATTTGCTGTTTGTCATGTGAAGTCCCTCCAAAAATGAATTTCATTAAAAATAGCATGATTAAACGAGAAAGTCAAAGAGTAAAACTTAAAAATAGATAATTCCCTAGTTTTCTAAGCGGTTGTCTGATACAATAAAGTTGATTATGATTAAGTTAAGAAGGAGCAAAAATAATGATCTCAGCAAGTGATTTAAGAGCCGGTATGACATTTGTTCAAGACGGTAAATTAATTAAAGTTTTAGACGCAAGCCACCACAAACCTGGTAAAGGAAACACTGTGATGCGTATGAAACTAAAAGATGTTCGTTCAGGAGCAACATATGACACAACTTTCCGACCAGAAGAAAAGTTTGAAAAAGCACATATTGATACGAAACCAGTACAATATTTATATACAATGGACGACACAGCATTCTTTATGGACCTTGAAACATATGAACAATATGAAATTCCAGTAGAGACTGTAGAAGAAGAAATGAAATATATTTTAGAAAATATGGAAGTAAAAATTCAATTCTTCGGCAGCGAAGTGATTGGTGTTCAACTTCCAACAACGGTTGTTTTGCGTGTTGTTGAAACACAACCTTCAATTAAAGGAGCAACCGTGACTGGTTCTGGTAAACCAGCTACAATGGAAACAGGTTTAGTCGTGAACGTTCCAGACTTCATCGAAACAGATGAACTACTTGAAATCAATACAACAGAAGGCACATACGTAAAACGTGCATCAAAATAACAATAAAGGCTTTTGTTCAAGATCCAGTAGGATACTTGAGCAAAAGCCTTTATTTATAGCTGTTTTTTTAATTTTTCATGGTGGGCATGTGAAAGTCGTTGATACAATGCCGTTTCAAAATCATTGTAACGACAAAAATCAATGACCGCATATTTTGCTGGGTCTAGCTCTGGAGGAATAAGCAAGGGCGAACCAATAATATAAAAATCATACTGTTTCGTGAGTGGCAGATGGGCTTTTTCAATCTCGATAAAAGGAATCTTTTCACCTAGATTAAATATCTCATAAGTTATCAAGTATTCTGAAACGTTGATAAAGCCAACTTTCAATTTATAGTCTTCTTCTAGCTTGGTATAATACGGATAAAGTAAACAAGCTTGGATGAAAGCTAATTCACTACTACAATTTTTTAACCAAAGGAAGTTTTTACGATTCGCAATCTTTTTCCAATAACCTTCGATTTTAGTAGCTAAAATTTGGATCATAGGATATTTCTTTTGGATATACGTAGAAATAAAAAAGGTTGTTAAAGGGATTTTTTGTTTGAATACAGTAAAATTCAACAATGAAAGGTAGATATTCGCATGAAGGGAAGGCTCTTCATGAAAGTTGAAATTACAAATATATTTTTGACAATGCGTTTCAAACTCTTCCAAGACTTTTTTTAAATGGTTGTTCGCCTGCAGATAAGAATGTTCCACGATTGGTAATTGGACATCTGATTTGGAATTTAGAAAAGGCCAATAATAGAACAAATAAAAAAGGGAATTGATTTCTAAAATATCGAGCTTCAAATTAGCAAGTTGAAAGAAATCATAAAAAAATTCAACATCTGTTCCACTAGGGATAAAAGAAGTGGGAGTTAATTCATAAATATCAGTGAAATGACCCTCTTTAATTCGTAAAAGATTGATTTTACAATGGAGCATAGCTTGCTTCTTGCCGATTGCATATTTATCTTTCAGATGTTCCGCTTCGTATAACTCAAATAGTGCTTTTAAATCATCGCTAAAATAGAGATCATCTAGACTTTCACCTAATGAAACAAACCAAAAAAAGTTAAAAAACATAATCCGGATCAGCATTTCCGAACCTGTTAGTGTTAAGTTCGTTAAGTTCAAAGTGATATGATAGTCTTTAAAATACTGCGCTAATTTTTTGGTTTGGCGAAAACAAGTGGAACGGCTAATATAGTTGCGTTGACAAAAAGAAGCAAGATCTTCATCTTGCTTCTTGATGATACTAAGCAATAACTGATAAGGGATACTTTGTGTGGTTAAAAAATTTTGATATTGATTGTAATGGATCATTCTTTCACGAATGATCAACTTATTTTTAGCCGTTAATAATTGTTTATTACTTATCTTTTCCAAGTCTTCTTGAATAGAAACAAGAATTTTTTTTAGTTTAACCATACTGATTGTTGTTTCTAAGTTTTCTCTTAGGTTATCGATCAAGTGCTCTCCTGGAGATAACGTCAATAGTTGACCATAAACAGCTAATTTTCCTCGCGAATGATCATCTAACAATAATTGCTCGATCAATAAATCACCATCTTTTCTAATTTAGTATTATTATTATTAACTCATTTTTATCATCTTGTAAATATGTATCTCAGATTTTTATATTTTTTCAGTAATTGTAGAAATGAGAAGAAAGTCAGTGTTTCAAAACCAAGTCTATTCGATCAGTTATTTTGAAAATATAAACTATATCATTATATAAAAATAACAGAAAGTTTATAGATATATTTTTTACTTACATATCTTCTGTAGATTTAATATAACTAAAAAATCCACTTAAAAATTGAATGAGAATAAAAAGAGAAAAAATAGAGGTTTTTTCTCTTTTTTTATATTATCTAACTGAATTTTAAATAATTTTTAAGGAGGATATCTATGAGAAAGAAACAATTATTCTTTTTGTTAGGGTCTTTAGGAATCATTGTTGTACTCAATTTTTTCTTTCAGAATAGGAAACTTGTGGAAGCAAGTAATGAGGCTACTATGGAAATAATGGCTAATGAATATGGCCAAGTCCAAGCTCATCAATCTGCGGAACAATTGACCGTCGAATTAGGGCTTTCTGAGAATGACCAAGGACATAGATACTTGGTACGGGTTATTGATTCAGAAACAAAAGAAATGCTTCTACCAATTCCAACAACTGAATATACGGAATACCTTAATGAAACTAGTGGAAAATGGCTCACAACTAGCCAATTTTTCAAGCAAGAGTATCACGAGAAGTGGATTTTTGCAGGCATCAAGCAGAATCAGTCAGTTGACGTAGAAGTTTTAGTGGAACAACAAACGGCAGAAAATGAGCAAGGAAAAGCACTCACGCCGATTGTGAAGGAATCATTTAAGTTTCTGGAAAATAATACATTAGAGCAACAAAGTAATAAGGAAACTTCGCTGGAAACAACGGAGCAATCGACTAAATCTAACGAAGCAGATACAAAGGGATCAACAGAAAGAGGAAATGAAGAGCAGCAAGCAAAGGAACAAGATCTTGAAGAAGAGACCAAAGAAGAGGTTGTACGTCCGTTTGAATTTCCCGCTCTCTTTTCTGCTGGAAATAATAAACAAACTGTCACACCTATCGTACCAAATTATACCAACGATTCTACCGGGGTCTACCCACAAGCAGCGTGGCAGCCGACAGGGAACGAAACGGTTCTCAATCATCAAGGAAATCAAAATGGTCAGTGGGATGGTGTGACGTCATGGAATGGCGACCCATCTAATCGGTCAAATTCTTATATTGAATACGGGGGAACAGGAGAAGAATCCTCTTATGCTATTCGTAAATATGCACGTGAAACGACTACACCAGGATTATACGATGTTTTTTTAAATGTACGTGGGAACGTTCAAAAAGAGTTTTCACCTGTAGACGTTGTATTAGTAGTCGATTGGTCAGGCAGTATGAATGAAGACAATCGTTTGGCAGAAGTGAAACGAGGGGTCAATAGTTTTGTAGATACCCTTGACCATAGTGGTATAGCTGAAAAAATCAATCTTGGCTATATTGGGTATTCTAGTGTGGGTTATAACAACGGTTCAATCCCACTAAGTTCATTCAATTCTGTAAAAAATCAGATTAAAGCGATCACACCTTCAACGACACAAGGGGGAACCTTTACTCAAAAAGCGTTGAGAGAAGCTGGTGAGATGTTGGCTGAACAAAATAATCATGAAAAAGTGATTGTGTTATTAACGGATGGTGTGCCAACCTACTCCTATCACGTGAACAAAGTGTTTACAGAACAAGATGGTAGTTATTATGGAACTGAATTTAGCGATGTACGAGAAGGAGCCGGAAATACTTCTCTTTTAAGTAGATATTACGATGTTCCAGATCAAAACAATCGAGAGAAGCAAATTCGGAGTACGTTTATAGCGACGATTGGCGAAGCATTAGCGTTGAAAGAACGAGGAATCAAGATCCATGGCTTAGGAATCCAATTGCAATCAGATATTCCAGCTGGCTTATCAAAAGCGGATGTGGAAACAAATATGAAGAAAATGGTATCAACGGATGAATCTGGGCAATTCTATTACGAATCGGCTGATCGTGCCACAGATATTTCTGATTATTTAGCGAAAAAAGCGGTCCATATTGCTGGAACCATCAGTAATGGAAAAGTGATTGATCCGATTGCTCAACCCTTTGTTTACGAAGAAAATACCCTCACGATCAAAGATGTAGGGAAAAATGCTGTCGCAGTAATGCCTACGATTGGTATTTCTGGTTCAACGATCCAAAGCAATCAACTATATTTAGGGAAAGATCAGGAAATCCAAATCCATTATCAGGTACGAATCCAAACTGAAAGTAAAACGTTTAAACCCGATGTATGGTATCAAATGAATGAAAAAACAACCTTGCAACCGACGGCGGATGCTTCAACAATTGTTGAATTTGGCGTTCCTTCCGCAAAAGCACCAGGCGTAACATTGTCTTTCACAAAAGAATGGGAAGAATATGATCATGATACTAGCCTACGACCAGATCAAATCACTTATGAAATAAAACGAACGCCAACAACAGATAAAAATAGTTGGCAAACGGGATTTATCCAGTTAAATAAACCAACTAATGATACCGAGGGAACTTGGAGACGTGAAGACATCAAGTTACTCTCAGCAAGTACTGGCGCTGACTATCAAGAAAACATAATGTTGCCAAAATTTAATAACCAAGGACAACCGTTTAACTATCAAGCAAGTAACGAAATGACCGTTGAAGGCTATGAGGCTGCTAAAGTCAACGATACGACTTGGAAAAATACTAAAAAGTTTACACCATTTGATTTGAACATCACCAAACATTCTTCATCTGGAGCAAAAAATCTTGTAGGAGCAGTTTTCGAATTAACTGGTCAATCTAAAACGATCCGCTTGATCGATAACAAAGATGGCAGTTATCACTTGCCTGCTGATGTTCGATTAATGAAAGGGGAAACCTATACGCTTACAGAGGTACAGGCACCAGACGGACATGAACTTGCTCAAAAACACACCTGGAAGATTGCGGTATCAGCCGAAGGAAAGGTAACGATCGACGGACAATCCGCAAAAATCGAGGAACAGGCGATTCTTCTAACGATCGAAAATCCTTTCAAAAAAATTCCTTTGGCGATTCACAAATATACGCTTCATGGGTCAGAAAAAGTCCACTTAGCAGGTGCTACTTTTGAATTACAGAAAAAAGATGCTGCTGATAGTTATCGAACAGTAGCGACAAAAGTATCGGAACTAACGGGACTGGCTCAATTTACAGTAGAGGAACCAGGAGAATATCGAATGGTAGAGACGAAAGGACCCGTTGGCTATGATACGATTGCTGGGAATTATGAATGGACGATTGATCAATATGGCACGATCCACTATGAACATGAAAATGTTGAGGTAGATCCGCAGTGGACATTACAGCATCAAAACCATCTCAAACCTTTTAATCTTACGGTCTATAAAAAACAAGATAACGGGCAATCATTAAAAGGGGCTAGCTTTAAACTAGAGGGAGAAGGGTCAAGTGTCGAACTACCTCAAGCAGGTGAATCAACGGATATATTTACATTTGAAAACCTTCAACCTGGTTCTTACACGTTAACGGAAACCAAAACACCAGATGGGTATCAAGGATTGAAAAAGCCAGTCTTGATCGTTGTGAAGGAAGATGGAACAGTGACCGTGGATGGGGCCAAACAAGAAAGTGGATTAGTAGCTGGAGACGAAAATAATCAAATTACGTTAACGATTACCAATCAAGTCAAAGTTCCTTTACCTGAGACTGGCGGAATGGGTCGTATTTGGTTCTATTTAGCTGGTTTCCTTGCGATAAGCAGCACATGTTTCGTTGCCTTTTTCAAAAAACAAAGAAAGGGCGTGGCGTAATGAAAAAAAGAATCTGGTATATCTTGTTCCTCATTCCGCTGTTGTTGACGATTGGATCGCAAAGAAGTGCGGCTCAAAATATTCCGAATCAATCTTCGAATGAGCAAGTACAGATTATCTTGCATAAACTTCTGTTTACGGAAGGGAATTTACCTGATCCACAAAAAAATACGGGTGAAGAGCAAGTATTCTTCCAAGAAGCTCAGGGACTAAATGAGGTGAGTTTTTCGGTTTATGATGTCACAGCTTCTTTCTATCAATTGAGAGAACAAGGGATCGATGTCACAACAGCGCAACAACAATTAGCAAAAAAGGGACAAGAGATCGGAACGTTTGTAACAGAACAAATCACCAAAACCGTTGGTAACGAAGCTGGTATCGCTCAATTTCAATTACCAAAGCAAGATGCACAAGGAAGAGATCAAGTGTATCTTTTTCAAGAAACGAAGATGCCAGTAAACGTCAAAGAAAAATCAGCCAATTTAGTTGTGGTACTCCCAATTAATAATGAGCAAGGTCAAGAATTGAAGACGATTCATTTATATCCTAAGAACGAAGAAACGACTCCACTTTCTTTTTTGGAAAAAAAGATCCAAGGAGATTCCAGTGTTTCGTTTGGTGAAATCGTCACTTATACAGTAGATACCATTGTTTCTGACTGTCAAAGCTATCAACTCATTGATGAAGCTGATGATCATTTGCTCTTCTTACCTGATACATGGAAACTCAAAATTGGCGGACAAGAAATACATTCCGGGTATAAGATGGTTTCTCATCAAAATGGCTTTGAATTGACATTGGCTAAAGAGACACTCCAAAAAATGGTTGGACAACCACTTTCGATTACCTATCAGATGCAAGTATCAGCGACAGCAATTCCAGACGAGGAATTGAAGAATAACGTCACGGTCACTACAGAACGTGAGTACCTCCAACGATCAACTGCCATCCGTACGGGAGGAAAGCATTTTTTGAAAATTGATAGTCGAAATCAAAGTCCTCTACAAGGCGCTGTATTTCTAGTAAGAAATCAAAGAGGCAAATACCTTCATCAAACGAAGGAAGGCGTTACTTGGCGAATGAGTAGTGAAGGAGCGTGTCGACTAACTTCCGACCAATCAGGGAATTTTTCAGTTCGAGGGTTGACCGACGGGAATTATTACCTTGAAGAGATCCAGTCACCGAAAGGTTATATCAAAAGTGAAGAGCTAATTCCTTTTGTAGTTGAAAAAAATTCGTTTCAGCAAAACGGACAACAGGCGGATCCTTTGAAGGTAAAGAATCGTAAAGCAGATTTCGGTTTGCTGCCTAAAACAAATGAAAAAAATAGCCAGTTTTATGTCATCGTTGGGCTAATACTAGTTAGTATCAGTCTGTGGAAATGGAGAAAGAAAGGTGAAAATAAATGAAAAAAGAGTGGAAAGCAATCGACATTTGTTGGGGAATATTATTCGTGTTATCAGCTGTTTTAGGTAGCTGGGTAGGGCAATCGCCTGTCTTTGCAGCTACCGATCAAGAAGTTGCACAAGTGATCTTGCATAAGAAAAAAGCACTTTCTTTACCCAATGTTATTCAAAACAGTGGGAAAGAGATGACAGAGTTTGACCAATATCAAGGTCTAGGAGATGTATCATTTACTGTTTATAATGTAACGAATCAATTTTATGAACAACGAAATAATGGTAAATCAGTCGAAGAAGCGCAACAAGCAGTTCAAGAGCTGACTCCTGGAGAACCTATCACGTCGGGAACGACAGATGCACAAGGAAGCGTAACGCTGGAATTGCCAAAATCTCAAAACGGAAAAGATGCGGTTTATGTCATCAAAGAAGAACTGAAAGCAGGGGTAGTCGCAGCTGGCAATATGGTATTGGCTTTTCCTGTTTATGAAATGATCAAACAACCAGACGGCTCTTATCAGTATGGTACAGAAGAATTAGACACGATTCATTTATATCCTAAAAATCTTGTTTCTAATAATGGGGTATTGCAAGTCAAAAAAGTGGGGACAGCCGAAAATGAACCATTGAATGGCGCAGTCTTTAACATTTTAAAAACCGAAGGATCAGTAAAAAAATACCTTCATAGTGTGAAAGACGGGCTTTATACTTGGACAACTGATCAAACCACTGCTAAATCTTTTTTGACTGGGAAAACGTATCATATCGGAACAGCTGACTTCATTGAAGAAAACAGTGAAAAAGGTCAGATGGAAATTTACGGGTTAGAAGTTGGCCGCTACCTTTTGGAAGAAGTGAAGGCACCAGATAACGCCGCATTGATTGAGAGTCAAACGAAAACAGCATTTGAAATTACCGAAAATAATCAAACGCCTGTCGAAAAAACGATTAAAAATGATACATCAAAAGTTGAAAAAAGTACGCCAAAATTAAATGGCAAAGATGTAGCAATTGGCGAAATGATCCAGTATGAAATCAAGGTCAATCTTCCCGAAGGAATTGCTGATAAAGAAGGTTCAATGAACAAATACACGAAATTCAATTTAATCGATCAACACGATGCAGCATTGACTTTTCATCATGCAGTCAATGGCGCCAATGGCTATGCACTTTACGATGGAGAAACAACAATCGATCCAAGTCATTATACAGTGATTGAGCAAGAAAATGGCTTTACGGTGGCAGTTGATCCAGCATACATTCCTTCTTTAACGCCTGGAGGAACATTGAAATTTATTTATTATATGTATTTGAATGACCAAGCAAATCCAACTACAGGATACCAAAATGAAGCAAATGTAGAAAACGACTATACGAAAGACCAAACACCACCAACTGTTGAAGTAGTTACAGGTGGTAAGCAGTTTATCAAAGTTGATGGAGCGGTTTCAACAAACCAACCGTTAGCAGGCGCTAGCTTTGTCGTTCGAGACCAAGATTCAAGTGAGGCGAACTATTTGTTGATTGATCCTCAAACGAAAGCCGTTAATTGGACGAAAGAGCAAGGAAAAGCGACTGTTTTTACTACTGAAAAAGATGGGTTGATTACCATCATTGGATTAGCTTATGGAACCTACTATTTAGAAGAAATCAAGGCACCAGAAAATTATGTACAGTTGACTAGTCGCCTTTCATTTGTAGTCGATGAACAATCTTATCATTTGTCTGGACAAGTCATTTCACCAGAAAAGGTACCAAACAAGCATAAAGGAACATTACCTTCTACAGGTGGCAAAGGGATTTACCTTTACCTAACAATTGGTACAGTCTTATTAATCATGGGAATTGGTTATTTTGTAAAAGTAAAAAAATCCCATCAATAAAAGGAAAAACTAGTCAAAAAAGGATGACGATCAATGAGTAACAACAAGCGGCGATATTTGGATAGTTTCATGACCTTGTTATTCATCACAGGAATCGTAATTTTTATGTATCCTTTTGTTAGTGATCGTATCAATGATTACCTGGATCAGCAAATCATTAGAAAATACCAACAACAAGCACAACAACAAAAGACAGAAGAGTTAGAGAAAATCCAACAAAAATATCTAGAAAAAAATCGAGAACTTGCAAAAAGTAATTCTTCCCCAGGCTCTGACCCATTCGCCGAAGAAGAACCGGAGAAGGTAACACAATCAACGATCCAAAAACATACCATTGGTGTGTTATCAATCCCGAAAATCAATGTGCGACTACCGATTTTTGACCAAACGACTTCTTTTTTTCTGGAAAAAGGTGCATCTTTATTGGCAGGAACCTCTTATCCAGTTGGGGGTGAAAGTACTCATGCCGTTCTTTCCAGTCATCGTGGATTACCCAAAGCCAAACTATTTACGGATTTAGATCAACTAGAGAAAAACGATTTGTTTTTTATCGAAAGTCAGAATGGTAAATTAGCGTATCAAGTGGATCAAATCAAAATTATTGAGCCTACAGATCTTGATGATCTGATGATTGAAAAAGGGCAGGATTTAGTTACATTATTAACATGTACCCCTTATATGGTCAATAGTCACCGGTTGCTGGTACGAGGACACCGTATTCCCTATGAAGATCAAGACATTGAAAAAGAAGTCAAGAAAATCGATAGCCAAAAAACACGCTCTCTTTTGATTCTTGGATCCGTATTGATTGGATTGCTAGTGGTCGGGATAGTGTGTTTCATTTGCTATTTTAAACATTAAGTTTTAATATAGTTTTGGAAACTAGATGTAAAAGTCTTATAAACAGTATATAATAGGTTTATAAGAAGAAGGCATCAATGATTGGAGGAAATACAAAAATGGAAGTAGAATTTAGTCGGAAGTATCAAATAGTGAATGAAGTGTTGAATGCCGTCACCCATGGAATTGCAGCGTTTTTAAGTCTCATTTGTTTTGACTTGCTGATGGAACAAGCTCATTCAACCCTCGATTATGTTGCGTTTATCATTTATGGCAGTTCGCTGTTTTTGCTTTTTTTCAGTTCTACGTTGTTCCATAGCTTGATTTTTACAAAAGCAAAAAAAGTGTTTCAAATATTCGATCATTGTTCGATCTATTTACTGATTGCCGGGACCTATACGCCTTTTTGCCTGTTAATCGTTCAGGGACTTTCTGGTGTACTATTACTTAGTGTGATCTGGGCAACAGCAGTTATCGGGATCATTTACAAGTGTTTGACTTTAGCGAAAGCCAGTCAGGTTTCTAAAGTATCAACGATTATTTATAATGTGATGGGCTGGGGAATCGTGATTGTTTTACCGAAACTTTATCAAAATATCAATTTGACCGGTTTACTTTTATTGGTCGCTGGTGGGTTAGCTTACTCGATCGGCTCAATTTTTTATAGCATGAAAAGTAAGAGATTCACACATGTTATTTGGCACTTATTTGTGATGTTAGGTGCATCATTGATGTTTTTAGCCGTTTACTTTGGGTATGTGGTTTAAATAAAATCAATTTAAGAATGAATTTTCTGATGAACAAAGGAATAGCTCTCCTTTTTACAACAAAGGATTAAATTAAAAAATACGTTTGGTTTCGATGGAATGATCGCAACCAAACGTATTTTTATTTGATGGAGCAGTTGCTTTCATTAGATTGTATGATTGAAATAGTGAGATTTATGAGCATATCCATTGTTTTTTAATCTTTTATTCGCTAGTTTTGTATTTATACAAAAAAATGTATGAATGCACTTTTTTTTATTAAATTTATGAATATAGTAGACAATCACTGAGAATTTGTTTAATATTATTCAAATAAAATTCAAATCTTAATGAGAGAAATTTTAAAAAACATTGCGGAAAAGAGGTAGTCTCGAATGTCAGAATTAATGATCGGTGAAATTCCTGTTAGTCAATTAGTAAAACAATATCAAACACCCCTTTATGTTTACGACGAGAAGCAAATGGTGGAGAACATCAAGGCATTTAAACAAGGATTTCAATCAGATCATTTTGAGACAAAGATTTTATATGCATCAAAAGCATTTCAGACCGTCGCCATGTTAAAACTGATTCAATCACAAGGATTAGGTTTAGATGTAGTTAGTGGTGGCGAGATTTATACAGCTGTGTGTGCTGACTTTCCAATGGAAGAGGTCTATTTTCATGGAAACAATAAAACACCTGCGGAAATCCGTTATGCTATCGAAAATGGACTTGTTCATTTTGTAGCGGATAATCTCATGGAAGTTGAATTGTTAGTCGCACTTAGCCAAGAATATCAAAAAGAACTTCAGGTGATGATCCGGTTGAATGTAGGGATCGAAGCACATACGCATGAATATGTCGTTACCGCTCATATTGATTCAAAATTTGGTCTACTCTATGAAAGTGAAGAGTGTCAAAAAGCGATCCAATTTATTCAGGGTAGTGAATTTTTACAGTTAGAAGGCTTTCATGCCCATATTGGTTCGCAGATTTTTGAATTATCGGCCTGGATAGCAGAAATCCATAAACTGGTTGGTTATCTTAAAGATTTTGATGAAGTACTTTCGCTAAATCTTGGGGGAGGGTTCGGTATTCGTTATACCGAAAGTGATCAGCCATTACCCATTGAAGAATCTGTTCGAGAATTAGTACGTTTTACGGAAGAAGCTTTAAAAAAACAAGGATTAGTAATCAATGAATTGTTGATCGAACCCGGAAGAAGTATCGTTGGGGAAGCAGGAACGACGCTTTATACGGTAGGATTTATTAAGCAAACGCCGAATAAAAAGTATTATTTTGTCGATGGGGGAATGACCGATAATATCCGTCCAGCACTCTATCAAGCGAGCTATCAATGTGATCTGGCAACCAAATTAAGGGAAAAGAAAACCGAAAAAGTCACGATCGCTGGGAAAATGTGTGAGTCAGGTGATGTGGTTATTCAAGAAGCTCTTTTGCCTATCGCTGAACCCGGAGATATTTTAGCGGTATATGCCACAGGCGCTTATGGTTATTCAATGAGTAGCAACTATAACCGAGCCTTGAGGCCTGCTGTGGTATTCGTCAACGGTGAAACTGCTCGATTAGTGGTACGTAGGCAAGAATATGAGGATTTATTGCGAGGTGAAGTTCAATGATCCTGCATAAATATAATGGTTGCGGCAATGATTTTATCTTAATGGACTATGAAGAAGGTATCGATTATCACCAATTAGCCAGCAAGTGGTGTGGACAGGATCGTTTTGATACAGATGGGCTGATTGTCGTTCGAGAGCAACCTTTAACGATGCTTTATTTCAATAAAGATGGCAGTCAGGCGCCGATGTGTGGGAATGGGATTCGTTGTTTTGCTCGGCATGTATGGGATAAAGCTATGGTAGAAACTTCACCTTTCGACGTACACACATTAGCGGGTGTGATTTCCATTGAAATTTTGACAGAAGAACCTTTTTATTGTACCGCTCAGATGGGACAACCCGATTATTCGACAGAAAAGTTAGCGGTCAATCAAACAGAACCCATCGTGGATCAAATAGTACGTATTGGACAAGTGGATGTCCAGCTAACTAGTTTGTTTATGGGCACGATCCATACCGTTGTTTTTGTAGAGGATGCAAAAGCGCAACAAATGAAAGCGTTAGGGGAACAGATTTGTCACCATCCATTATTCTCAGAAAAAACCAATGTTAATTTTGTCCAACGAGTCAATGAACAGGAACTGATCGTACGCACGTATGAACGTGGCGTTGGTTGGACATTGGCTTGTGGTACTGGCTGTTGTGCGGCTTATGTCGTAGCTAGAGATCATGGATACTTAGCAAGTGCTAAGGCCATGATTCACTTAGAGCAAGGAGAGTTAATGATTACTGGGGAGACACAAATACAAATGACGGGACCAGCTGTTCATGAATGGTCACAAAAGGAGATGTCGTATGATTAAAGGTTCGATCGTTGCATTGATTACACCGATGGATGCGCTTGGCGAAATTGACTATCAAGGATTAGAGAAACTAATTGAGTTTCATCTTTCAGAAGGTACAGATGGCCTGTTAGTGTTAGGAACAACTGGGGAATCTTCGACGTTAACGCCAGAAGAAGAAGAGGAGATTCTACGTTTTACAGTAGCAAAAGTAAATAAAAGAATCCCAGTCATCGCAGGCGCAGGAACAAACGATACGAAAAAAACAATTGAAAGAGTCCAACGTTTAGCAGCGATTGGGGCGGATCAATTGTTAGTGATCACGCCTTATTATAATAAGACAAGTGATGCAGGTTTGTTGGCGCATTTTACTGCAATTGCTGACCAATCACCACGACCGATCATTTTATACAATGTACCATCTAGAACTGGAATGACGATCCCAATCCCAGTCCTGGAAAAATTAGCGACACATCCACAAATCAGCGGTATCAAAGAAGCATCAGGTGATCTGGCTTATGTGATGGCAGTTGGTCGTCTTTTGACAGACTCGTTTGTCCTTTATAGTGGCAACGATGATGCTATTTTGCCGATATTAAGTGTGGGTGGAAGTGGGGTTATCAGTGTTTGGGCCAATATCCAGCCTAGATTAGTCCATGAATTAGTCGCAACGTTTGAGCAAGGGAATCTTCGACGAGCGCAGCAAATCCAATTAACTGCCTTACCATTGATCCATGCCTTGTTTAGTGAAACAAATCCGATCCCAATAAAAGCCGCAATGGAGATGATGGCTCTTCCTTCAGGTGTGTTACGGCTACCACTTGTTCCTCTGTCTGAGGACAAGCGAGGAGTATTACAGGAATTATTACCTATGAAAGGACGAGAACAGGTATGAAAATTGGTGTAGTCGGACATGGTCGAATGGGTAAAAAAATCCAAGAAGTCATTGAATCTTATGAGCATGAAGTCGTTTTTCCAAAGGTCTCCCTTAAAGAAGCGACTACTTTATCTTTTCCGAGTAATATCTCACTTCTTATTGATTTTTCTCACGCAGATAATTTGGAAAAAGTGCTAGATTATGGAGCAGCACACCAACTTCCAGTCGTGATCGGAACGACTGGCTATAGTGAGGAACAATTCCAGGCAATCGAAGCGTTTGGGCAACGTTTCCCCATTTTATACAGTGCGAACTTTTCTTTAGGGATTTTTGTCATGAATCAATTAGTGAAGCAGGCTGCTGAATTATTGAAAACATGGCAAATCGAATTGATTGAAAAACATCATGACCAAAAAAAAGATGCGCCTTCTGGAACGGCTCAATCACTACTCGCTAGTATGCAAGAAGTCCGCAAACTATCGCCTGTTTTCCAATGGAAAGATCAACCTAGAAAAACCGATGAAATCGGAGTACACAGTTTACGTATTGGTTCTGTACCTGGAGAGCACGAAGTTTTATTTGCATCTACGGATGAAGTATTATCAATCAAACATGAGTCGTTTTCCAATCAGATTTTTGCAGAAGGAGCAGTAAGTGCAGCTTTTTGGTTAAGCAATCAACCAGCTGGATACTATCAATTAGCAGATACTTTAGGTGGATAAAGGAGAGAAAGCAAATGGACGCACAAGCAATTATACGTTTGATTCAAACAGCTGATAAAAAAACACCGGTTAAAGTGTATTTAAATGTCACTGAACCAATTAAATTTGAAAAGTGTAAAGTATTTGGTCAGGGGAATAGCCAAATTATTTTCGGTGATTACCAAGAAATCGCACCAATCCTCGCAAAAGAATCCGCTAAAATCATTGAGATCGAAATAGAAGAAACAGCTAGAAATAGTGCCATACCTCTGCTTGATTTAAAAGAAATCAATGCTCGGATCGAGCCAGGAGCAATTATCCGGGATCAAGTAACGATCGGTGATCATGCGGTTATCATGATGGGAGCAATCATCAATATCGGTGCTGAGATTGGGGAAAACTCGATGATCGACATGGGGGCAATCTTAGGCGGAAGAGCGATTGTTGGCAAAAATTGTCACATTGGTGCGGGTGCAGTGTTGGCGGGTGTGATCGAACCGGCTTCCGCTCAACCAGTGGTGGTTGAAGACGGTGTCTTGGTTGGTGCGAATGCTGTCATTGTTGAAGGTGTCCGTATTGGCAAAAATGCAGTCGTGGCGGCTGGAGCAGTTGTTTTAGAAGATGTAGCCGCTGATACCGTAGTAGGTGGAACGCCTGCCCGAGTATTAAAGATCAAAGATGACCAAACGAGGGAAAACACCGCATTAATCGCTGCATTACGGGAATTATAGAGAGGATGACAAAGATGCGCAAAATAGATACCTGTATCGTTGGAGCAACTGGTTTAGTTGGCCAAACGATGTTGAACGTGTTAGCAGAATATGATTTTCCAGTAGGTCGTTTGAAATTATTAGCATCCAAGCGTTCAGCTGGAAAAGTCTGTGTGTTTAAGGGAAAAGAATACACAGTAGAAGAATTAACAAAGACATCATTTGACGGGTATGATTTAGCGCTTTTTTCAGCCGGAGCAGAAATTTCACTTGAATTTGCGCCACTTGCTAAAGAACAAGGATTGGTCGTCATTGATAATTCTTCTGCTTGGCGAGAAGATCCGACGATTCCGTTGATCGTTCCAGAAGTCAATCTAGCAGATCATGAAATGAACCGATTGATTGCCAATCCAAACTGTTCCACGATCCAAGCCGTTTTACCGTTAAAGGCATTGCAACAGACATTTGGTGTCAACCGCGTGAACTATTCCACCTATCAAGCGGTCTCTGGTTCGGGGCAACAAGGGCTAACTGATCTTCACGCCACTCAAAAAGGGCAGGAACCTTCGCTTTATCCGTATGATATCAGTCAAACAGTCATCCCCGAAATTGATGCACCGTTGGACGATGGGTATACGAAAGAAGAACACAAAATGATGGCTGAGACAAGGAAGATCCTACATTTGCCTAACTTACCTGTCTCGGCTACTTGTGTACGTGTCCCCATCGAAGTTGGTCATGGTGTTTTAATCGCAGTCCAGTTGGCGCAGCCATTTTCACTTGCAGCAGTCCGTCAATGTTTGCAACATTTTCCGGGAATAACAGTCGTGGATGATTTGCCCAACCATAGTTACCCGACCAGTATCCTTGCTAAAGGAACAGATGAGGTATACGTCGGCAGACTCCGGCATGATCCTACATTGGAAAATGGGCTGTTGCTGTATACCGTAGCGGATAATATCCGTAAAGGCGCAGCTGCGAATGCTGTACAAATCGCCTCTGCATTGTTATCACCAATCAGGGAGGGGATCCAATGAAAGTCGCAAAATTTGGTGGCTCATCGATGGCTCATGAAGAACAATTCAAAAAGGTAAAATCTATTATTTTAGCTGCTCCTGAACGAAGTGTGATCGTTGTTTCCGCTTTAGGAAAACGAACAAAAGAAGATGACAAAGTCACGGATCTCTTGTATTTGATCCATGCCTATCTTCATCATGGAGTCGATTGGACACCTTTGTGGGAAAGGATCTGTGAACGATTCATTCAAGTGAGAGATGTCTTGTCGTTGACTTTTCCGATTGAAGATGAATTGTTAGAGATCCAAAAAAAATTACAGCGAGAAAAAGTCTCACAGGATTTTTTGGTCAGTCGGGGAGAATATCTCACTGCGAAGTTATTAGCTGAATATGTTGGTTATACGTTTATAGATGCGAAAGAACTGATTTTCTTTGATTATACGGGTGAGATCGATGAAGAACGGACGAAACAAGCAATAATAACTATTTATCAAGAAAAAGGCCCACTAGTAGTCCCAGGATTCTATGGTGCTAATCCAGTTGGAAAAGAAAAATTGATGGGGCGAGGTGGGAGCGACATCACTGGCGCAATCTTAGCCAAACTATTGAATGCCGACTGTTATGAGAATTGGACGGATGTTTCTGGGATTATGATGGCTGATCCACGAATCATTGACACGCCAAAAATCATCAAAGAAATTTCATTTAGAGAATTACGAGAGATGGCGTATATGGGGGCAAATGTTCTCCATGAATCAGCTATTTTCCCAGTACAAGAAGCAGGTATCCCGATTCAAATAAAAAATACGAACGATCCAGAGGCGCAAGGCACTAGAATTTCCAGCAAAGAAGTCGAAAAAGAAAATGGCTTAACAGGGATTGCTGGAAAAAAAGATTTTCTTTCGCTAACACTATTTAAACGACATATGTCTGATGAAATCGGGTTTATTTGGAAAGCAATGAGTGTCTTTGCGAATCATGGTATCTCGATCGAACACATTCCTTCGGGGATCGACAATATTGGAGTAGTCGTTTCAGCAGAAGCCATTGCAGATCAATTATTTTTGATTACCAAAGAGTTAAAAGAAAATTTGGGTGTCGAGGAAGTCGAAATTATCGAGAATCTGGCATTGATCTCAGTTGTTGGCGGACCACATAAAGAACTGATTGGACTTTCTGGCAAAGTCTTATCCATCTTAAATCAACTAGAGATTCGGACATCGATCTTATCCCAAGGGGCACAAGAATTAAACTTGATCATTGGGGTAAAAAATGAAGAATATGAAACAGTCGTTAAAGGGCTCTATGAAGGGATGGTGAATGTCGATGTTAGCAAAACATCGCATGGCGTTACATCAAATTCCTGAAATCGGCTTTCATGAATTTAAAACCAAAGCGTATTTGCATGAACAAATCAAGGATCTTGGGGGAGTCCTGCATGAAATCGGCGAGACTGGTTTATTGCTTTATTTTGATCATCAACAAAACGAAACGATTGCTTTTCGGACAGATATTGACGCCTTGCCGATCCAAGAAGAAACAAATCTTCCCTTTGCTTCTACTCATGAAGGGATGATGCATGCGTGTGGTCACGATGGACATATGGCAATGTTATTAGGGTTAACGGAATATATCGCAAATCATAAAGAACAGTTAATGTACAACGTTGTTCTGATTTTTCAACCTTCGGAAGAAATATCTGGCGGAGCGGAAAGTGTTATTCAAACAGGTTTGTTAGAGGACTATCAAGTCCAAGCGATTTTCGGGTTTCATTTATGGCCAGGTCTTCCCAAAGGCGAGATCTATTCACGATCGGGCGCCTTTATGGCACAAAGTAGTGAGACAGATATCATTGTCAAAGGGAGATCTGCCCATATTGCCTCTAGTGAACAAGGGATCGACAGTATCCGAGGAGCCATTGGTTTTATGGATGTAGTATACGAGTTGGAACAATTTTTACCTAAAGAATGGCGACGTTTAATAAAGTTTGGACAGATCACTGGTGGTACGATTCGAAATGTTTTAGCAAATGAAGTGACTATCTCAGGCAGCATCCGTTCTTATGATCAGCAAATCCAAGATTCGATCAAAGCACAACTGGCTGATTTAGCAGAGAAATTTCAAAAAAATTCGCAGGTATCGATCCAATTCCGTTATAATGATGGATATCCAGCGGTCATCAATGATCCTCACTTATATACAGCCTTGAAGCAATCAGAAAAATTACATGAGCTTGAACAACCGGTCTTGCAAGCAGAGGATTTCGGTGTTTATACCCAGAAGTATCCATGTGTTTTTTTCTTTCTCGGTGTCGGTGATACACCAGCACTTCATGATGCACGATTTGATTTTGATATGGCTGTGTTAGAAAAGGGTGTCGCTTGGTATCAAACGATCCTTCATACAAAAGGACTTTTGCTAAAAAAGGATCAGTGACAAAGAAGTGATAAAAAGGAGAAAACCACATGAATTTAACCAATCGTTTTAATCACAGGCTTGCAAAAATAGCAGTGTCACAAATCAGAAGTTTTGACCAACAAATTTCTGCTATCCCCGATGTCATCAAGTTAACCTTAGGAGAGCCTGATTTTCCAACACCCGAACATGTCAAACAGGCGGGGATCACTGCTATTGAAGAAAATTATTCCCATTATACGGGGATGAGGGGACTACCCGAACTTTGTGAAGCTGCTTGTTTATTTCAAAAAGAACGTTATGGGTTGGTATACGATCCTCAAACTGAAGTACTAACGACAGTTGGTGCCACAGAAGCAATCGCTGCTTCTTTACTAGCGATTTTAGAAGAAGGCGACAAAGTATTGATTCCTGCGCCTGCTTATCCTGGCTATCAGCCGATAGTGGATCTTGCTGGAGCGGAATTGATCACGATCGATACGTCAGAAACAGGCTTTATTTGCCAACCAGAACAGTTAGAAGCAGCCTTTGCTATTTATGGCGACTCGATCAAAGCAATTATCTTGAACTATCCAAGCAATCCAACAGGAACACTGTTAACTTCAGAACAAATGGCAAAATTAGCTGAAGTCATCAAACAACGATCGGTCTTCGTGATCAGTGATGAAGTCTATGCAGAGTTGAATTATGTCGGAGACCATGTCTCGCCAGCGTCTTATCTTCCGGAGCAAACAATTGTGATTAGCGGTTTATCCAAATCTCATGCGATGACCGGCTGGCGGATCGGCTTTATTTTTGCTCAAAAATATGTGATTGATGAAATCATCAAAGTCCATCAATATTTAGTCACTTCAGCCACCACAATGGCTCAAAAAGCTGCGGTTGAGGCACTTACTACCGGAATGTATGATGGGGAAAAAATGAAAGAACAGTATGCGAAGAGAAGAGATTATCTTTTAGGTCAATTAAGTGAGTCAGGGTTTGAAGTCATACCACCTGATGGCGCCTTTTACCTGTTTTGTAAACTGCCAAAAGAAGTTACCTTGAATTCTTGGGAGTTTTGCTTACAGTTAGCAGAACAAGGCAGAGTCGCCTGTATCCCTGGTTCAGCTTTTGGACCAGAGGGTGAAGGCTATATTCGGATTTCTTATGCAAGTAGTTTGGCAGAACTTACGGAAGCTTGCCAACGGATTCGCCTTTTTTTAGCTAATATATAATCAAAAAAAATGAAAAGCTGCGTTCGTTTTATTGAACGAAGTTTTTCATTTTTTTGTTTGTTTTGTTGATTGAAAGAAGATCATTTGTCATTTTTCTTTTTTAATGGTGTACATTTTTTAGTTTTATTTGGCATAACGAAAGATTATGATCCAATTTAAGGTGCTTAAAATATATACTGGATAATCTGATCAATTTTAGCCATATCTTGTAAAGGTAAATTTTCGACCTTTTTGAGTTTTCTTTCCTTGAAATCAAGTGATTTTAATTGAGAAATAAGTACTTGTCCCTTTGTATCTAAATCTTTGGGAAGCGAATAGCGTGTCGGTAGATTTTTTATAGTAGAAGTAATTGGATAGATTATTGCAAACATTGTTGTGCAATTAAATTCATAACAAGATACAAACAATCCTGGTCTTCTCTTTTGAATTCCTTTGCCTGTGGATGGATCAAAATCGATCCAAACAATATCCCCTTGTTTAGGAATATAATTTCTAGCTTTAGGCACTATAAAATTTCTCTCCCTTCAGGAGTTAAGTCTTTCCATTCATCTTTTTCGTAATACTCAGCTTCTTGTCCAGCACTAAATGGATCTTCGATTTTAGGAACTAATGTGATTGTCCCATCTTCAGAGTAGACAACAATATATTCTTGATTTTCTGAAGGTTTTTTACCATTATCAGATGGTAGAGTAATTACTACAGAACCACCTTGTAATCTAGATTTTGCAATGAGCACATATACCACCTCTTTACTCTTATAGTACTATACAACATTAAGTAACGAAAATTTTTTTCCTATATTTATTTGTAAATGTTAAGTGTCCTGAAACGATCTTTTTTGTACAATTATTATTTTTGGTATGTTTTTTTGTTTTTTTTTCTAATTTATGGTTGAGGAGGTCTATAGTACCAACTAACTTTATTAGTATGAAAAATGTCTTTTACATAAATTTTACAAGTTAAGTCAAGCGATATAATTGACAAATAATAGCATAACCGTTTTATTTTTCTGTACAGTTATTTCTTACTAAAAAGTATTGCCATCTAAAAAGAAAGTTGATAAACATTTAAGTCAAAAACTTAATAGAGAAAGTCTTATTTTTTCTGTCCAATATTTGGGCATTTCTTTTGATTTATAAAAAATCGAGTGTTATGTTTGAATTGTTTAGAGTTATTCTAAATAATTGAACAAGGAGGTTTCATCAATGGAGAAAACAAAGGTTATTATTGTCGGCGCATCTCATGGCGGACATCAATCGATTTTAGAATTGCTATCTAGATATGGTGAAAATGTCGATATCACCTTATTTGAAGCAGGGGATTATGTTTCGTTCATGTCATGTGGCATGGAATTATATTTAGAGGACCAAGTGACAGATGTTAATGATGTACGAAATTTCAGACCAGAAAACTTTCCACAACCCAATGTTCACATTTTAAACAATCATGAAGTAAAAGCGATTCATGCAGACCAAAAGACAGTAACGGTGACTAGTATCTTAGATAAGAGTACCAAAGAGTATGAATATGATAAATTGATCTTAAGCTCAGGAGTAAAACCAAATTCATTGCCAGTACCAGGAACAGATTTAGAGAACGTTTATTTGATGCGTGGGTACGATTGGGCTACTAGAATCAAAGATAAATTAACTGATCCAGCAATCAAAAATGTAGCTGTTATCGGTGCAGGCTATATCGGGATCGAAGCCGCTGAAGCTTTTCAAAAAGCAGGGAAAGAAGTGACGTTATTAGACGTGATTGATCGACCATTAGGCACTTATTTAGATCCGGAAATGACGGATATTTTAACCGAACATTTAAAAGAAAAGGGTATCAAAGTCGTGACGGGTGCGAAAATCACTGCTTTCACTGGTGAGCAACAAGTCGCTGCGATTCAAACAGCAGATGAAGAAATCGCGACAGATCTTGTGATTCAAGCAGCTGGAGTCAAAGCGAATACGGAATGGCTAAAAGGAGTCGTAGATTTAGATGATCGTGGTTGGATCGTTACCGATGAATATTTGCAAACCAATTTACCTGATGTGTATGCAGTAGGGGATGCAACCCTTGCTTATTCGATACCTGCCCGCTCAAAAATGCCGATTGCACTAGCAACAGTGGCAAGAAGAGAAGCACGATATGTAGTCAAACATCTATTTGAGGATACACCAAGCCAACCATTTGGAGGCGTTGTAGGTTCTTCGGCATTAAGTGTTTTTGATTATCACTTTGCAGCTAGTGGTTTGAATAGTTTTACAGCAGGAAAAGCAGGCGTAGCCATTCGCACAGCTTATTATGAAGATACTATTCGTCCTAAATATGTACCTGAAGAATATGGGAACACGAAAGTTTCAATCCAATTATTCTTTGACCCAATGACACATCAAGTCCTTGGCGGAGCTGTTTTATCTACTTATGATGTGACTGCTCAAGGCAACGTACTAGCGCTAGCGATCCAACAAAAACTGACGATCGAAGATTTAGCAGAAGCTGACTTTTTCTTCCAACCAGGTTTTGATCGCCAATGGAATATGATCAATCTAGCCGCGCAACAAGCATTGGGAGAAGAACCATTTGTAGAATAAAATCAAACAATTAGAGACATTCGTTAGAAACGTGGTATTTTACGTAAAATATAAATGGACCGCCTGAAACATATCAATTGTTTCAGGCGGTTTTTGTTATTTTTTTTGTTAATAACTTTTCGTCACTGTTTTACAGTTGGAATTAGAGAGTTGTACCATTCATGTTTCAACTACTCTTTTTACATCCGTTTTTTTCGGAAATAATCAGGTGTTTTTCCGGTTTCTTTTTGGAAAAGTTTGAAAATCGAAGGGACACTTTTATAGCCGATTTTTAAGGCAATCGTACTTAAACTATCGTTTGTTTCTAGCATGAGTCGCTTTGCTTCAGATAAGCGTTTTTGATCGATCAACTCTTGGAAACTACTACCGGTTTTATTTTTTAACAAATTGCTTAAATAGTT
Organism: Enterococcus sp. C74; assembly: GCF_040887125.1. NCBI lineage: Bacteria > Bacillati > Bacillota > Bacilli > Lactobacillales > Enterococcaceae > Enterococcus > Enterococcus sp. C74. Next base: position 27,004 of record NZ_JBFOFA010000001.1, read on the forward strand.
TTTGTTATAGCCAAAAGTTTCTCCTAATTGATGTAAGGTGATTTCTGCATAGTGATCATTGATATAATCCAAGATTTGAATCAGCGGCTCATTACGAATCGTTTTTTTATTCGTGATAATCACTGGTGCTTGGGCGCTTTCTACCATCAGTGAAGAAAATAATAAATTTAGCAAAAGTTGCTTATGCACAGACTCTTTTTGATAAGTGGTCATCATCAGACTTTTAATTAGCTGATTCGCTAAGGGACTCATTGATAAATCTAGGAGGATATAACTAGTATGTTCAGTAGGCGAACGAGTTGCTTGAAAGAAAAAATCTGTGATTAGATTATTGGATTTTGGTAGATTAGGCAATAGAATATTTTGAATAGCTGGAATATCAAGGAGGAAATTGATCAAGATATCCTCTGCTCCTACATAATCGATTTGTTGGATAACCTTACTATCTAACAGAAGTAACTGTCCTTTTTCTAAATGAAAAACGTCACCGTTCAAACGCTGGGTGCAGTGCCCATTGAATAAAAAATTCAACTCAATAAAATGATGGGTATGCGCGGGTGTGTAAGAAAATCTTGGATGTTTGTTAATTGCGATTGATCCAAACTCAAAGAACTTACTTTTAGGAATTTCTGGAACGATCGAACGATGATAGTTGAGGTTCATCGTATTAATATTTTTACCTGATTTTTTTTGCAATTTTTCGATTTCCGTTTCTTTGAATAACTCTGCGATCCATTTCTCCATGAACTTCACCTCTTAATGATCATCTTACCTTGCTATTAATGTAACACAACTTCTTAACCAAAAAACCTGTAGATTTGATATAAACATTCTGGATTTTGGAAATTGTTCCCTGAATATGAAAGCGGTTAATATGTAGAGGGAGAAAAAGCATAAGTGTTTAGGAAGGAGAACTTAAATCTATTTAGCTATTGATTGATAACGGCTGTTCCTGTTTTTTTAAGTGATAGAAAGCGCAAAATAGAAAATTTTAACCTATTTTTGAGGAAGAGTGAGCTATCAAAATGACTAAACAAATATGTTCATTTTGCTTAACTTTCGCTAGTTTGGGTGAGACGTACGGGGCTGTTTCATTTGTTATTAATCAATATGTTTAAAAGGCTTAGACTATCAGTTATTGACAATGAGAAAAAAGAATCGTGCATGATTACCAGTGCTACGATCCAAAACCAAGGAGTGTGGAAGATGAATAGTGAAAAACAAACAAGATGGTTATGGTACCCAGGAGATTTTGAAATCAGACAAGGATTATTACAAAATTTTTCAAGAGAAGAAAGAGGCTATGACTGGCCTGCTTATTGGAACGTTGATGATTGTCATAAAAATGTGAAATTCAAACGTTACTACGAACTGACAGAACCAACTTCTTTTATTGTTTATGCAACAGGGATTGGCTATGTGGAAGTGAATGGGAAAAAGTATCCACTTAAAGAAACAATCAATTGTCAGCCTGGAAAGAATAAAATCAGGATTTTTGTAGGCAACGCAACTGGATTACCCGCTGTCTTTGTCGAAGGAGAGGTTATCAAGAGTGATTTAGGTTGGCGAGCAAGTAACTTTATTGAAGAACTACCAGCTGGTTGGAGTTCCCTTTATTTAGATAAAGAAAACGATCCAAATCATGTCTATTTTGAAAAAAAAGTGGTTACACCTGTTTCAATCAACGAACAGAATGATGGGGTATTGATCGATTATGGTCGTGCGGTTTACGGAACACTGGCAATCAAAAAAATGACACATGGACAACCGATCATGATTTGCTATGGTGAATCTGCATCAGAAGCATTGGATGTGGAGATGTGCTATTACAAGGAAAAAGCAGCTACTGTTGAAACAATCCCAAGAAAGCGTGCTTTTCGGTATTTGTTTGTTCCAGATGTTGCGAAGGAAGAAATTGAGATCGAGGCGATCCATGAATCCCTTCCTTTAACCAATCATGCTGCTTTTTCTTCAGACAATGTCCTTTTAAACAAGATTTGGGAAGTTTCTGTGGAAACATTTACCCTATGTAGCGGATTGTTCTTTATCGATGGGATCAAGCGAGATCGGTGGATCTGGTCAGGCGATGCTTACCAAAGCTATTTTATCAATCAATACCTCTTTTTCGATGAAGAAATCAATACTCGAACGATGTTAGCGCTTCGTGGGCAAAATGAGATCAAGCAACACATGAATACGATCGTTGACTACTCGATTTTATGGATCATCGCTGTTGAGAATCACTATCTAATGACGGGCGACACGGTTTTCTTGAAACAAATCTATCCTAAGATGAAGACGATGATGGACTATCTCCAAGCACAAACGAATGAACTTGGCTTTATTTATGGGCGAGAAAAAGATTGGTTGTTTATTGACTGGACGGAGATGGATCGAGAAGGAACCTTGGCAGCAGAACAAATTCTATTGCTTAAAGCTTACCAAACGATGATGACTTGTGGAGCTGTTTTGGGTGAGGTAGATGACTACGAACAGAAGTATCAACAACTAAAAGAAAACGTCATGAGCTATTTCTGGGACGAAGAAAAGCAGGCATTTATTGATTCCTATGAATCGAAAAAGCGCCACGTAACTCGTCATGCCAATATTTTTGCCATTTTATTCGATTTAGTGGAACAAGAAAAGAAAGAACAGATTTTAACCCATGTATTGTTAAACCCTGAAATTACCCAGATCACGACACCTTATTTCAAATTTTTCGAGCAAGATGCTCTATGTAAAATGGGTCAAACAGACCAAGTGTATCAAATCATCTGTGATTACTGGGGCGGAATGGTTGAAAGAGGGGCAGTGACATTCTGGGAAGAATATATCCCTGAGGAAACGGGCGAACAAGTGTATGAAATGTATGGGGATCCTTTTGGCAAAAGCTTATGCCATGCTTGGGGAGCAAGCCCAATCTATCTATTAGGCAGATATTTCGCAGGTGTCCGACCACTTTCACCAGGATATCAAACTTTCGTCGTTGAACCTAATCTAGCTGCCTTTGAAAGTCTAAACATGCAAATACCAATCAAAAATGGACTTGTCACAATCAATAAAGAACAAGAACAGTTACGCATTTCAACGACACGAGAAGGAGGGATTCTCCGTATCAACCAGCAAGAGGTTCATTTAGAGCCAGGAAAAAATTATGATATCTCCCTTGAAACAACTAAGAGCAAACAACTGATTTGAAAAAGGAGAGGATTGGAATGCAACAAACACGAATCAGTGTAAAGGAAAAAATTGGTTTTGCTTTAACAAATCTCGGAAATATCCCAGTGATGACGTTGTTGAATACGTACCTTTTGATTTTTTATACCGATGTAATTGGCATTAATCCTGCTGTAGTTAGTACGCTTTTTCTGGTCTCCAGACTACTTGATGGTTTCAGTGATCCTTTATTAGGTTTTTTGATCGATCGTTTCCCAGTGACACGCTTTGGCAAATATCGCCCGATTTTGGTGCTAGGAACAGTAATTTGTTGTATCAATTATTTACTCGTTTGGTTTGCACCGTTACTTTTTACTAGTCAAAAAATCGTCGTTATCTATATTTCTTATATTTTGTTAGGTATCACTTTTGATTTAATGGATATCCCATTAAATAGTTTGATCCCCGTATTAACCGATCAAGAAGCCGATCGAAACATCTTGTCGTCCATAAAAGGTGTGTCGTATACAGTAGGACCTACTTGTTTGAATATTTTGGCACCGTTGATCCTTTCCGCTTACAATAATGGGCTTTCTGGGTATACCTTGTTGATTGTCGGAACGGTACTAGTCGTCTTGTTCTTCACGATTTTTGGTACATTAGCACTGAAAGAAAGAGGGAATGAAGAGCCCGCTGAATTATCGCAAGAGCGCGGCTATTCTTATAAAGAAGCGCTTGCTATCTTAAAAATTCGTCCAGTGATGACCCTATTTATCAGTATGCTTTTTATTACCGCCGCAAGCAATATCTTTAGTGGATCGCTTTTGTATTATTTGAACTATATTTTGAATGACACAAAATTGCTTAGTTTCGCTAGTTTTTTAGGACTGTTTGGTGCTTTAGGAGCAGGTGTGTTGGTCCCTAGTTTATCTAAGCGATGGGGGAAGAAAAAAGTATATGTTGGCGCATTATCTTTACTCTGTTTAGCGATGATCGTGATGATCGGCGTGCATCAATCGAAAATGATTTTCTTAGGGGCTTATCTTGCTGTCCAAGTTGGCTTAGGGCTGACCAATACTTTGCAGTATAGTTTATCTGCTGATAATGTGGATCAAATAAAACACGAGTTGGGAATTGAAACAGCAGCGCTGATCGCTTCATTGAATTCTTTTATCATGAAATTTGCGATGGCGATTGGTGGAGCTATCCCAGGATTTGTTTTGAGCTATACAGGCTATGTAGCGAATCAGGCGCAATTATCTAGCGCATCATTTGGCATTATTTTCTCTACTTTTGTAGTACCACTTGTTTTTTACCTAATCACGCTCGGTGTTTTCCAAATCGGTTATCCAGCGAATTATTTATTTGTTACGACTAAGGAAAAACCTTCCATTGGTTGATTTGCTGCTTTTTCGTTCGTTAGACTGAAAGATAGTTACCTAATTACCTAAAAGATCCGGTTGCTATTGACGAAAAGCTAACTGAAAATGAAGAAAAAGGGGAGGATGCCAGTGTTTACCTTTGAGCAACTAAAAACATTTTTGATGGAAAATAACGAAATTGAATGTCGACAACAAATTGATGGTCAAAATATCAATGACCAACAGTTGCCCTATGAGACAGTCGCAGTACCTAAAATGCCCAAAAACCAATTTTTCAAAGAGGGTAATATCTTTATCAATAAACATCATCGTTACGCTGAAATGCCTGCACATACGCATGAATTTGTTGAATTTAACTATATGTTGTCTGGTTCATGTGTCCAATATGTCAACGATAAGAAAATTCACTTGAAAGAAGGTGAATTGCTGTTATTAGACAAAGAAATCGTTCAGCGTATCGATCCTTTAGAAGAGGAAGACCTTTTGATCAATATTTTATTGAAAGGGGAATCGATTACGACTGACATCGTGATCAATATGGTGAAGTCACGTGGATTGGTCAATGAATCTCTATTAAATGCTTCGCAGGAAAAAGGAAAACATGATGAATTTATCCATTTTCATTGTGGTGATAACTTAGAAGTGCAAGGGTTATTGCACAAAATGATTTTGGAATATTACAACAAACAAGACTATTATATGCGGGCACTGAATCTGAGATTGTCTTTACTATTGATCGAACTTACCCGTGATTTAGAAGAATATGTTACGCAACGTGAGAATCAGGAATTATTAGAGATTTTACGATATATCGATCTTCATTTTCGAAAACTGACACTGAAAAATCTAGCGAAACATTTTGGTTATAATGCAAATTATTTAAGTAATAAATTGAAAAAAGAAACAGGGAGTTCTTTCCAAGAATTGGTCAATTCTTTGCGGTATAAAACGATGATCGAGTTGATGAGAGAAACGAATAAAACTTTTGAAGAAATCTCGTATGAACTTGGTTTTGAAACTCTTGCTTCTTTGTATAAATTAGTCGGGAAATACACAGAACTGACACCTAAAGAACTCAAAGATAGTCTGTTAAAAAAATAGAATAGGCAGTTGTGATGCAACGCGTCCTTTTTCTCAGGTGATCTGGAAAAAAGATTTCACCAATCATGAACTGGCAATGAAAAGCGAAGATTAACGAAAGCGTATTCCAAATGTATTGGACAAGTGTGAACCTTCTTTTCATTTCCTGAATGTTCGCAAAAGAATCGCTTGTTTGATTCGCTGAAGCATACGAATGTGATTTGGATAAAAAGAACACTTTTTTTGCTATAGTCCTGAGTAATTCATACGTTTACAATTCTAACTGTTCGAACTTATAAAACTTATTTTAAGGAGTGTTTTTTATTAAGAAACAACAGGCATCAACTACTACCACGGTCAAAGAGTATTCGCCTCTAGCTGTCGCTGCTGGAATTGGCTCCATGCTTGGATCTGGCTGTATTGTTGGACTCTCAGCGACGATTCCCGTTTGGCAAAAGGGACTAGAGCTGACAACTGGACAAGTCGGGATCGTTTCTGGCGGGCTAACTTTTGCAATCGCTTTCGGATCGCTGTTTACCGGACAGATATCAAAAGCATTTGGCTTGATCCGTTCATTTAACTGGATCAATTTGTTTTACGCGATCGGAGCTGCGGTCTGTATTCTAGCCACAAGTTTCCCAATGCTCTTATTAGGCGTGATTATCATGGGCGTAGCATCTGGAGCAGACTTACCATTAAGTTTGACCGTTGTTTCTCATGATGCACCTGATGAGCATACTTCTGCTCGTTTGATTTCTTCCACACAGATTTTTTGGCAAGTGGGGATATTCATTTCTTACATCTGTTCGTTTCTTTTATCGGGAATCGAAGGTGTGTTAGGAGCAAGAATTGTTTTTGCCATCTTATTTACGTTTGCAGTGATCACTTGGTTATGGCGGACACTTTCACCTAAGTTTAGACAATTTCATGAAGCCGGAGCTGCTCGACAAGCAATGACCAAAGTGACAAGCGACTCGAAAGAAGTTTCTTTCAAGACAGTACTATTTGGGGAAAACAAACAAAAATACCTTGGCTTTTTCGCCGCTATCTTGATTTTTTATGTGTGTTGGAACCTCTTAGCGAATACTTGGGGACAATTTCAAACCTATGCTTTGACAAATGCCGGAGCTAGTCAAGCACAAGCTACAGGATTAGGGATCGGGTTGAATGTGATTTCTTTAGCAACAACGATTGCATTTGCCTCTGTTGCAGGTGGTAAATTTAGAAACAAAGCTTTCTTTATTGGGGCAGTCGTTCAATTTGGCGCAATGTTAGGTATGGCATTGATCGGTGGTGGTGCAGGATTTATTGCATTAGCGATCACAATTGCTTTTTATAATTTTGGGAATCCACTAGCCGGAGAAGCAATCTACAAAGTGTGGACACAAGAATCTTTCCCAGCAGAAACACGAGCTTCACTTCAAGGGTTCATCAATGGTTTTTCAAGAATGTGTTGTGGATTATTTGCTTTTGTTACCCCTTACTTAGTTGCTCCTGATCGTATCCAGACGTCTATGTTTGGCTTTGCGGGAATCGTTTTAGTAGCAACAATTGCTGGAGTGATCATGATGCGTCTACAGAAAAAATACCCAGTGATTGATCCCGTGGATAAAGAGCTGACTGAAGGAGAAATGACTGCATCGTTCACCAAGTAAAGAAGAGGAGAAAGCAAGATGGCATTTACTTTTCAAATCAATCAAGATGTGCGTTGGAAGAAAGACGAGGCACTGCTAACCAAAGCACAACAACATGTACCAAATCTTCTGAAAACGAAGATCGAACCAGTAGCAATCACTGAAGTCGTTGAAGACCCACATGGTTTGAATGGGTATTCAGCAATTAACAGTGACAAAGAAATCAAACAACTAGCTGATTATACTTTAAAAAGGGATGAAGCGATTATCTTAGATTTAGGGGATCATTATGTTGGGCATTTTAGTCTGTCCATTGACTCGGTTGGTTCGCCAATGGATGCGCCCTTATATTTACAACTGAAATTTGCGGAAGTACCCGCTGAACTTGCGGCAGATTCTAGTGTATATGATGGTTGGTTGTCAAAGTCTTGGATTCAAGAAGAATTTATCCATCTAGATGTTTTACCGGCACGTTTAGAATTACCAAGAAGATATAGCTGTCGTTATATTGAGCTAAAGGTGTTAGATACTTCACCCAAGTGGCAAGCTAGTTTTTCTGATCCGCTTTTTATCGCAGAAAGTTGTGTGTCACTCGACCAATTACCAAAGCCTGTGATTGCTGATGAAGAACTTGCTTCCATCTACCAAGTTTCTGTTAAAACATTATTTGATTGCATGCAAGAAGTCTTTGAAGATGGGCCCAAACGAGATCGCCGATTATGGATTGGTGATTTACGTTTACAAGCGTTAGCGAATTATGCGACTTTCGGTGATTTAGCTTTAACGAAACGTTGTCTTTATTTATTTGGTGGGATGACGACCAGTGAAGGGAAGATTCCAGCCAATGTTTTCACAGCCCCGCAATTGACACCAGATGATACGTTTTTATTCGACTATAGTTTGTTTTTTGCAGTGATCTTAGCTGATTTTTATCAACAGACGAAAGATTCAGTTGTCTTGCAGGATTTATATCCAGTAGCGAAAAAGCAGATGGAACTAGCACTGACATGTGTCGATGAAGAGGGACGCCTGAATTTGTTAGAAGAGTGGCCAGTATTTATCGACTGGTCGAATGAGTTTGAAAAGAGTACAGCAGGGCAAGCAGTGTTGATCTATGCGATGAAACGATTCAACCAGTTGGCAGAACAAGTGAAAGATCCACAACTGAGTCATTACCAAGAAACAACAGAGAAACTGATTGCGTTTGCGAAGCAACAATTATTTGATGAAGAACAAAAGCAGTTTATTATTGAAACAACCGGAGAAATCAATGTGGCGAGTCAAGTTTGGATGGTTTTAGCAGAGGTCTTTGATCAACCAATGAATCGAGAAATTTTGGAGACGATGATTGCGCATCATTTTCCGATCACAGGGATTGCTACACCTTATATGTATCATCATGTAGTCGAAGCGTTATTTGTAGCTGGACTTCAAGAAGAAGCTATCCAGTTAATGAAAAACTATTGGGGCAAAATGATTCAGCTGGGAGCAGACACTTTTTGGGAAGCTTTTAAACCAGAAGAACCAGATTTTTCTCCTTATGGCAGCCCGATCATCAGTAGTTATTGCCATGCGTGGAGCTGTACGCCAGCGTACTTGATCGAAAAATATCTAAATTGAAAAAGCAGTCAGTTACTTTACATTGTCAACTGAAAAAAAGACAGTTGGATCGTTAAGTAATGATTCACTGATTCATCCTAGACATAAGCAAAAAATCTCAAAACCATTTTTGCGGTTTTGAGATTTTTTGCTGTAGTATGAAACGGACGAGCAGTTTATCCGTATAATCAAAGGTTTATCGCTTACGAGAAGACTTGTACGTTTTTTTGAGGGAGTCCATGCGTCCCATATAATAGGATTAGGTGTTCCAATTATATGGCTTTGTTAAGATGTCGGTTCCTTTAGATGTAAAATATCTTCCCAAAAGTGAAAGTATTGATCGGTCAATTGGATTTCAACGATGTCCACCCAATGAATCAATTGTTCATCTAAGGAAAATCCTTTTTCTGTCATGTCTCGTTGGACAAATCCTCGATAAGAGTTGTTATCCTTACAGCGGACAATGATTTCTTGTTTGGCAATAAACGCAGTGATAGCGATCGTTTCAAAATGTTGATGGACTGTTTTCAAAAAATCACTTCTTTCTAGTTTAATGAAATAGGCATTTTATGCTGATCAATGACAAAACGCTACTCTTCTTCAGGAAAACTTTGGTAAAATTCATCTTTGATCGGAACGATCTCTTCGTTAAGACTTGGGTTACTTAACGTTTCATGTTGTGTGACTGACTGGGGAAAATAGGAAACATCAAACCACTTATCTTCCTGTTTTATTTGAACATGTCGGACGTCACACCAGTGAACGGTCTGTTCTTCAAGGATAAAATAGTCGTGATAAGCTTCACCAGTAAAGAAACCCTCGATGCTTTCTAAGTAGCGGCCAAATTCATCCTTGGTATTTAATTGCAGACTTACTTTTTTATGGTAAAGAAAAGCCTCTAATAAAACACTATCCATTTCTTCTCGAGACATTTGTTCCAACGGACGAATCTCTTTCACTGCCCACGCTTCATTTTTTTTGATCCCAGTGACTAGCTCTTCCATAGCGAATGCGGTGCCCCATTTTAATCCGAATGGGCGATCTCGGTATTCATTGTAGTCGAGAAATTCTTTTTTTGTTCGACGCATAGCCCTCACCTTCAATACCGGCATGACCACCAGCGTGTCCGCCAACGAGTGAACTCCTTGCGATCGCACGGCCACCTTCTAATAAGCTATGGGCATGGACAATTGCACTGAACCCATATTTTTGGCGAATACGATCAACGACAAAATCGATTTTGGCATCGTTGACTTGTTCATCGGGATCTGCAAATAGATTCAATTGCAGACTGTCTGTGTAAATTAGTTTGGAGCAGTTGACACCGACACTGCGAATGTCTTGATGCTGGTAATGTTTACGAAAAAGATTCAATAAAATGAGACTGAGTTCATGACTAGAATTTGTCGGCTCAACTTTTAGTTGTTGATGAAATCCAGTTTTCCCTAGACGATCTCGATAACCTAAAGAGTAGCCCATCCACAAGCTAACAACTTGCGCTTTCGCATGTTCACGCCGCAGACGAGTTCCAACTTGATCAGCCATTTCTTTAAGAACGATTTCAAGTTCTTCACGCCTTGTATAATCACGATTCAAAATTTGACTATTCCCAATACTTTTTGATTGGGGGGTATAGTCTTCTCCCAAAAAGCTTCGATCAATTCCCCAAGCATGGGCAAAAAGCTGGGTGCCAATCACTCCAAATTTTTCTTTTAGTTGGTAATAATCCGCATGAGCTAAATCATGAACAGAATGAATCCCCAGTCGTTTGAGCCGTTTGGCTGTCCGATGTCCAATTCCCCAAAAATCGGTGAGAGAAGGAATACGCCAAACGTTGTCTGCCACATCTGCATAGCGCCATTCGGCTTTTCGCTCTTTTCCTTTAGAACCGTTATCCAACGCTAACTTAGCTAGTAGTGGATTATCACCAATCCCAATAGTTGTATGGATTCCTGTTTGTTGGTAGACATCCTGATAGATGATTTCAGCTAGATCCCAAGCACTTTTGACTTTAAAAAGTTTCAAACTGTTGGTGACATCAAGAAAGCTTTCATCGACAGAATAGACATGGTGATTCTCTTCATCCACGTACTTTTTATAAATAGCATTGATCTCGGTATTTTTTTTCATGTAGTAAGCCATTCGTGGAGGGACCATATAAAGATCGTCGGGATAGGGAAAGGGTAAATCTCTTGCTCGACTGATATTTGTAATATGATAGGCTTTTTTTGCGGCTGGACTGGCAGCTAAGATCAAGCCGCTCCCACGTTCATCGGTTTTCCCTGACGGATAGGACATGACGACGAGTTTGGTTGTTAGAGGATCTAAATGACGTTCGGCACACTCAACAGAAGCATAAAACGACTTACAATCGATGCAAAGAATATCTCTCGAAGGTTCTTTTGTGTAATCAAAGACTGGATTTTGATTTCGAATCATATTCGTCACCTCTTCTTATTGATTAGAACACATGTTCGTGTTTTGTGTCAACGAAAAAAACGTGATGGAATGGGTAAAAAAAAGTGGAGAAGAAGATTGTTGTCTTTTTATCGTTTAGAGAAATGGGTAGTATCTGAAGCAAAATCAATTGAAAGAAAAAACAGCTGGATGACCTCATTAGTTAATAAAAAAAGTTATTTTATTTTTTGCTGATCAGAAAGTCATTAGGAAGTTTTACACTGAAAAAAGAATGAGCCTAGATATACTCATCATTAGAATGGTAAAAAAAGATTTGCTTTGAAATTATCGTGTAAAAGTGCACAAAATCGTTTATAATGAATCCGATCGAATGAGAACGATTCTCAATGAAGGAGGAAGTAAAATGAGAGAGATCGATTTTTCCAAAACATTATTTGAATTAGTTACTGAATATCCAGAAGTCAAACAAATCATGGTAGAGCTAGGATTTAATGCTATCAACCAACCTGGGATGTTGCAAACTGCTGGTCGCTATATGACGATTCCTAAAGGGGCTCAAATGAAAAAAATTCCTTTAGAACAAATTGTTACGGCCTTTGAAACATCAGGATTTATTGTGAAAGGATTGGTAAAATGAAACCCACGAATCAACGACAAGAACGGATTGTTGAAATCCTGTCACTTTTACATAAAGGTGGTTCTTTTGAAGAAGCAAAACGATTGTTCAATGAAGAATTTGAGGGAGTCGATGTTACAGAAATCACTGCTGCGGAAAAAGCATTGATTCAAAGCGGTCTTGATCCGTCAGAAATCCAAAAGTTATGTAATATCCATGCAGCTGTTTTTAAAGGAGCGATCAATGAGATCCATCATTCCAATTATGAACACGCACAACCAGGACACCCGATCCATACCTTAAAGTTAGAAAACCAAGTGTTGCAGTCGTTATTGACAGATGAAATTGACGGATTATTGGCAAAAATGGCTAAAGGAGATTGGTCACAAAAGGAACGATTGCAACACGCTTTGACTGATTTATTGCAGATCGACAAGCATTATGCACGAAAAGAAACGTTGATCTTTTCTTATATGGAAAAATACGGAATCTCAGCCCCACCTAAAGTGATGTGGGGTGTAGATGATGATATCCGTGAAATGATCAAAGCGCTGAATGCTTATTTAGCTACAGACAAAGCGGCTTATAATCCGCTATCCGAAAAATGGGAAGCAGTAAAAACAGAAATTGAAGAGATGATTTTTAAGGAAGAGGAGATCATGGTACCCATGACCTTAGATGTGTTTAGCCTTAAAGATTGGGAACAAATCGCTCATGACAGCTTTGATATCGGTTTTGCGTTTATCCCTGAACCACTTCCATGGAAGCCAAGCCAAGAATCACTCGAAAAAGAAAGCGAACGGGAACCAGCTCGTCAATTAGCCATTAAAAAAGCTAAAGAAACGACCGATGGTATTGCTGCTGGTCTTGGGATCGAAGAGTTTACGTCAGAGGCAGTTCAAGACGAAACAGCACCTATGACTGATTTAGTTGTGCAATTTCCGACAGGAGCGTTACAGTTGGAGCAATTAGTTGCCTTGTTTCAAGTGTTGCCTGTGGATTTGACATTTGTTGATCATGAGGATCGGGTTCGTTTCTTCTCAGAAGGAAAGAAACGGGTCTTTCCAAGAACTACTTCTGTCATTGGTCGTGAAGTCGTCAACTGTCATCCACCAAAAAGCATGCATCTTGTCCAACAAATACTTGACGATTTCCGTACAGGAACAAGGGATTCAGCAGAATTTTGGATTGATATGAGAGGACGGAAAATTTATATTCGCTACTTTGCTTTAAAAAATGAGACAGGTGATTATCTTGGGTGCTTAGAAGTCACGCAAGATATTACTGAAATCCAAAAGTTAGACGGACAAAAACGATTGTAAGAGCGGGCAAATTTCAAAATAAAGAACAATTTCAGCTCACTTTTGGGCTCGTTTGATTATAGAAGTAGAAGCTGGGCATGCTGTTGATACTTTTCTATGGTATTTTCAGCATTCTCCTGCGACTATTTAGTGGGTAAATTGGAGTTTTTATCAGGTAAAAGCCCTTTTTTCATACCCTTTGATCATTTTATTCAAGAAATTGTTTGACTTCTTTCAAAAACATCTCTATACTTAAACTCAATCTTATATCAGTTTGGAGCGATTATTATGAAAATCACACATAGTTCACAACTGAATAATTATTACTTTAGCTATTTTAGATAAGTTTGTATTCATACGATTATGGGTGCAAACATCAGCGTTTGTTTGTATCTATGATGGCTAAGGATGTTTGAGATGACTTGCTCGCCGCATAGATGAAAAATCTATAGTGGCTTTTTTATTTGATTGATTCAGGGGCTCACTGTAGATGGATTTTCTACGGTGGGCTTTTTTTGTTACATAAAGGGGGAACTAAACGCATTCAAACAAGGTATAAGCAAAGTAACGATTGATTTGCAAGAATTTATGTAATCCAATCAAACAGCGAGGAAATCGATGAAGCGAAACACAAAATAAAAAACAAAGGGAGTTATTGTATGATTCTAATCATTAAACCAGGTATCCAAGAAAGTGAGTTAACACAAGTGATTGAACGTATTAAAGAAGAAGGGCTAGATGTACAGATCAACCATGGTAAAGATCGTTTTGTCTTAGGGCTTTTAGGAGATCCAAAGGTAATTCGGGATGTTCCGTTTGAACGCTACGATATCGTAGAACGTGCCGTACCGATTACCAATACGTACAAATTGACGTCACGAGAATTTCATCCTCAAGATACGATCGTTGATGTAGCTGGAGTGAAAATCGGTGATGGAAGTTTTGTGACAATGGCTGGTCCTTGTTCTGTCGAAGGGGAAGAACAAATCATGGAGACAGCACGAATGGCTAAGGCTGGTGGTGCTAAAATCTTACGTGGTGGTGCCTACAAACCAAGAACGTCACCATACGCTTTCCAAGGATTAGGTGAAGAAGGGTTGAAAATGATGCGTAAAGCTGCGGATCATTATGACTTGAAAGTGATTACCGAAGTGATGGATGAAGCGCATATCGATGTGGTCAGTGAATACGCAGATATCATTCAAATCGGCGCACGAAATATGCAAAATTTCCGTTTATTAGAAGCTGTAGGACGAACAGGAAAACCAATTGGCTTAAAACGTGGCATCTCAGGTACGATCGAAGAGTGGTTAAATGCCGCTGAATACATTGCAGTTCAAAACAATTCAAACATCATCTTCATTGAACGCGGAATCCGCACTTACGAAACAGCTACTAGAAATACATTCGATCTAAGTGCCGTACCACTGATCAAAAAATTAAGTCATTTCCCGATCATCGTTGACCCAAGTCATGGAACGGGTGTCTGGGACTTAGTGACACCAATGGCACGAGCAGGTGTTGCTAGTGGGGCAGATGGAATGATTGTAGAGATCCATCCTGATCCGATTCATGCTTGGTCTGATGGACAGCAGTCATTGAATGAGAAAAACTACCTGAAAATGATGAATGAAGTGGACATCTTAGTAGAAGCGATGAAGAAAATCAACGCTTTATAGAGAGGAGAAACACGGATGTTAGAAGTTGTCTTACCCGAAAAAAGCTATGAGATCATCATCCAGCGAAACGCACTAGATCAAGTCGCAGATTGGCTTTCCGGTTTATGGCAAGAAAAGAAAATTGCGATCATTAGTGATGAAAATGTCTTTCCGCTTTATGGTCAAAAGATACAACAACAATTAGCCGATCGGTATGAGGTTGTGAATTATGTTATTCCGGCTGGCGAAGAAAGTAAATCACTGTCGATGGCTGCTAAATTATATGATTTTCTAGCCACTGAACAATTGACGAGAAGTGATGGCATTATTGCTCTAGGTGGCGGTGTTGTAGGCGATTTAGCTGGTTTTGTGGCATCAACTTACATGAGAGGAATTTCTTTTGTACAGATTCCTACCTCCTTATTGGCACAAGTAGACTCAAGCATAGGTGGCAAAACAGCAGTCAATGCACCAAACGCCAAAAATATGATTGGCACATTTGCACAGCCAGACGGTGTGTTGATTGATCCAGAAACGCTGACGACATTACCAGTAAAAAGGATCCAAGAAGGAATTGCAGAAATCATCAAGTGTGGTGCGATCAAGGATGAAAGTCTTTGGAGAGAGTTAGCTCGTTTTATTGATGTAGCTGATTTAGTAGCACATAGCGAGCTAGTGATCGAAAAAGCTTTACGTGTAAAAAAAGAAGTGGTAGAAGAAGATCAATTTGATCAAGGCAGTCGTTTGTTCCTCAACTTTGGTCACACGATCGGACACGCTATCGAGCAAACAGCAGGATATGGACAGATTAGTCATGGAGAAGCAGTGGCGATCGGCATGGTACAAATCAGTCGGAATGCTGAAAAAAGGAAAGAAACACCTGAAGGAACGACGCAACAACTTATCAAGATGATCCAAAAGTATCAGTTGCCCATTTCTTACGAACCATGGGATGAACAGGCGTTGTTCCAGGCGATCACTCATGATAAAAAAGCCCGGGGAAAACAGTTGAAAATTATTTTATTAGAAAAAATCGGTCAGGCAAAAATCCAATCGATCCCAATCGAAGCAATCAAAAATTATTTAGAAGAAGGTGAGTAAATGCGTTACTTAACAGCAGGAGAATCACATGGGCCTAATTTGACAGCGATTATTGAAGGAGTTCCAGCAGGCTTAACCTTATCGATTGAGGCAATCAATCAAGAATTAGCTAGACGACAAGGTGGTTATGGTCGAGGTGGGCGCATGAAGATTGAAAAAGATCAAGTGACAATCACATCGGGTATTCGTCACGGCAAAACATTAGGCTCACCGATCACAGTGACTGTCACGAACAAAGATTGGAAGAACTGGCAAACGGTGATGTCAGTTACTCCAGTTTCTGAAAAAGAAGAAAATCTACGACGAGTGGCTAAACCAAGACCAGGTCATGCCGATTTAGTTGGTGGTATGAAGTATCAACACCATGATCTTAGAAATGTATTAGAGCGTTCTTCCGCAAGAGAAACGACGATGCGAGTAGCAATCGGGGCACTAGCAAAACAGATTTTAGCTGCTTTAGATATAGAGATTGCTAGTCATGTAGCGATCCTTGGAGGAATCAAAGCGAATGTGCCAGAGAATTTGACCGTGACAGAAATCAAAGAAAAGACGACTATTTCCGAAGTGAACATGGTAGATCTAATGATTGAAGAGGAAGTAAAAGCCTTGATCGATGCTACTAAAAAAGCAGGAGACACTTTGGGAGGTGTAGTGGAAGTTCGGGTCGAAAATGTGCCAGCAGGGTTAGGGAGCTATGTACAGTGGGATAAAAAATTAGACGGTAAGTTAGCTCAAGCGATGTTAAGCATCAATGCTTTTAAGGGAGTCGAATTTGGAATTGGGTTTGAAGCTGCTTCGTTACCAGGATCACAGGTGATGGATGAAATCACTTGGGACGAAAGCGGCTATCACCGAGCAAGTAATCATTTAGGTGGCTTTGAAGGTGGAATGACCAACGGAGAACAGATTATTGTTCGGGGCGTGATGAAACCAATTCCTACTTTATATAAACCTCTCATGAGCGTGAACATCGATACTAAAGAACCTTATAAAGCTAGTGTGGAACGTTCCGATAGTACGGCAGTTCCAGCAGCTTCAGTCGTCGCAGAGCATGTGATTGCGACCACTCTTGTTCGCGAGATACTTGAGCATTTTCCAGCAGATAATATGCAAGAATTAAAAAAAGCCGTTGCAAATCACCGCCAAATGACCAAAGAATTCTAATCGGAGGTAGCGATGAAAAAAAAGGTGTTTGTCATAGGATTGGGTCTGATTGGCGCTTCCTTATGCCGAGCGATCAAAGGGTCAGCAATTACCCTTTATGGCTGGGATCATTCAGAAGAAACAAGAGAAATAGCGGAAAAAACACAGTTAGTCGATCAGGTTGTCACAGGGATCGAGGCAGCTAGTCAAATGGATGTGATTATCCTTGCCGTTCCAGTTCAAGTCAGCTTGGAGTATCTCAACTGTTTGGCGACACTTCCCTTGAAAGAAACAGTATTAGTAAGTGATACCGGAAGTACGAAAGCGACGATAATGGCGCTAGCGAAGCAACTCCCATTTGATTTTATTGGTGGGCATCCGATGGCTGGTTCACATAAATCAGGAGTAAAAGCAGGCAATCCGTATTTATTTGAAGAAGCGTATTATATCGTAACGGATGACTGTCAAAGTGAACGTACAGAAGAACTGATCGCTTTACTACGTCCTACTCGAGCAAAATTTGTTCGCTTAACTGCCAAAGATCACGATGAAATCGTTGGGGTGCTAAGTCATTTGCCACATATTGTCGCTTCAGGATTAGTACAAATCAGTGAGCAGCTGAATCAAAAATATCCACGTGCCTCACAATTAGCTGCTGGCGGATTTCGGGATATCACACGGATTGCTTCATCAGATCCCCAAATGTGGACGGATATTTTAATGACGAACCAAGAAATGATGATTCAGTTGATGGAAGACTGGCAAGGCGCAATGGAAACGTTAAAACAGGAACTGATTGATCAAAACCAATCGGCAATTCAAGAGTTCTTTGTGCAGGCAAAACAAACACGGGATCAGTTGCCCCGGAAAAAACAAGGGGCGATTCCAGCTTTTTATGATTTATATGTCGATATTCCCGATATCGCTGGTGCTGTCGCAAAAGTTACTAACGTACTAAGTCAGGCAAATCTTTCCATTATTAATTTGAGCATCCAAGAAACAAGAGAAGATATTTTTGGTGTGTTAGAGTTGTCTTTTAAAAATCAAGCGGATTTACTTAAAGGACAGAAGCTGATCGAAGCCGAAAAATTTCATTGTTGGATAAGGAGTTGAAGTCATGAAACTATTGACAGCTAAAAATGGGATCAATGGAGAATTAGTGATTCCTGCTGATAAATCGATTTCCCATCGCAGCATCATGTTTGGTGCGATCAGCAAAGGAACTACGATCGTCAACAATTTTTTAAAAGCTGAAGATTGTTTAAGTACGATTGCAGTTTTTAAGCAATTAGGGGTACGTATTACCGAAAAAAATGAACAAATCATGATTGAAGGAAAAGGATTTGAAGGATTAACAGCACCATTTTCCAGGCTAGATGCAGGAAATTCTGGCACAACGATGCGCTTAGTATTAGGAATTTTAGCAGGCTGTCCATTTACTTCTGAGATTGCAGGGGATGCTTCTTTGAATCGCCGTCCGATGGAACGTGTGATGAAGCCATTGCGTGAGATGGGTGCTGATTTACAAGGAACGGCCGAAGCTGAATTTCCTCCACTAAAAGTAACTGGAAATACATTGCACGGGATCGAGTATCACATGCCCATTGCTAGTGCGCAAGTGAAGTCTGCTATCCTTTTTGCAGCTTTACAAGCCGAAGGAACCACTAAAATCATCGAGAAAGAACAGTCAAGGAACCATACAGAAGAGATGATCAAACAATTCGGTGGGAAGATCCAAGTGGAAGGAAAAGAAATTATAGTTGCTGGACCACAACAGTTGATCGGACAAGAAGTCACTGTCCCAGGGGATATTTCTTCGGCTGCGTTTTATCTCGTCGCAGCAAGTATTTTAGCAAACAGTGAAGTCCTCTTAAAACAAGTAGGAATCAATCCGACACGGACAGGGATTCTCGATGTGTTGACGCAAATGGGTGCTAATATTGAAGAAAGACAGTTGGATGAGCAAAATCAAGCAGCAGATTTGATTGTCCGTTCTGCGCAACTCCATGCTTGTGAGATCCAAGGAGAAATCATCCCACGCTTGATTGATGAGTTACCGATCATTGCATTAGCTGCTACTCAAGCAACAGGCACAACCATCATTCGTGATGCTCAGGAATTAAAAGTCAAAGAAACGAATCGGATTGATGCAACTGCGGAAGAATTAACGAAAATGGGTGCGAACATTGAACCGACAGAAGATGGTTTGATTATTCACGGACCAACACCTTTACATGGAGCGACAGTGGATAGCCATGGGGACCATCGAATTGGGATGATGTTACAAATCGCCGCTTTACTAACCGCAGAACCTGTCGAATTACTCAATCCTGAAGCAGTCAATATTTCATATCCTGAATTTTTTACGGATCTAGCCAAATTGGTTCAGGAGGACCCATCATGACGTCACTTGTATTGATCGGTTTTATGGGCGCTGGTAAGACGACGATCAGTAAGAAACTAGCGGCTCGATTGGATCAACCAGTCATCGATATGGATGACTATTTAGTTCAACAATTAGGCTGTTCCATTGAGCAATACTTTGCTACCTTCGGAGAAGCCGCGTTTCGCGACCACGAAACCGCTCTTTTAAAAACAATTTTACAAAAAAAGGCAGTGATCGCTACTGGTGGCGGGGTTGTCTTACAGAAAGAAAATCAGGAACTATTAAAACAGCAACAAGTCATTTATTTAAAAGGAGAAGCCGATATCTTGATCGAACGGATACGACAAGATCAAACAAATATTCGACCGTTAGCGTTAAAGAATAGTGACACAAAACTACGTGAGATCATGTGGGAACGGGAAAAAATATACAAAAGTTTAGCAAAAATCACGATAGATACGTCTAAGAAATCGCCAGACGAAATTATCACAGAAATCATAAAGTGGGTAGAAAATAATGATGAAAATTGGGTATCTAGGTCCTAAAGGTTCCTTTACTTATAGTGCAGCCACACGTTATTTCAAACAAGGTACTTTTCTTTCTTATGATTCCTTGATTGATTTGATCGATGCACAATTAGAAAAAGAGATTACTTATGCAATGGTGCCAATCGAAAATACGATTGAAGGTTCTGTTTTGCCAACACTTGATCATGTGTATGAGACATTACCTTCTATTCAAGGAGAAATCGTTCTGCCGATCCGACAACAATTGATGGTCCATCCGACCCAACAAGCCAACTGGCGAAATATCACAAAGATTTGTAGTCATCCGCAAGCATTAGCCCAATCACAACTTTTTCTACGGGCAAATTTTCCAAAGGTCGAGATTGAACAAGTAGGTTCCACTGCCCAAGGAGCCCAGCAAGTAGCAACCCATCCAGAAGAATGTCTAGGTGCGATCGGCTCCAAAGAAGCTGCAAACGAATTTGGGTTGACCATCGTGCAATCAGATATCCAGTCCATTGCAACTAATGAGACCCGTTTTTGGGTTCTAAGTGCCGCGCCTGTTGATGCAAAATTACAAAAAAACAGTCATAAAGCGACATTCTTTGTGGATTTGCCAGAAAATAAACCTGGGGCGCTTTATCAAGTTCTTTCGGTCTTTGCTAATAATCAAGTGAATTTAACAAAAATCGAATCACGCCCACAAAAAACGCGGTTAGGCGAATACTTTTTTGTTATCGATGTTGCTATCGATGACAAGATCGACAAGGTGAATGAGCTGATTGAAGTGCTAAAAGAGCAAGGCTATCCTACGCATTTGGTTGGTTGTTATCCGGTTTATCACATCGATGAATGACTAAAAGAAACAAGATGGACGGAGGCAAAAACCGATCTTTAGTCCAAACAGATGATTTGCACACTTGAATAAATTCCTTTAGGCTTGAATTAAGCGATAAGAAAGGAAGAGAACAAATGGCAAAAAAAGTTGCAGCAATCGTTACAGATTTAGTTGAAGATGTGGAACTAACGTCACCGAAAGAAGCACTAGAAAAAGCTGGACATACAGTGACTTTGATTGGGTTTGAAGGAAATCAAACAATCAAAGGAAAAAAAGGCGCAGAATTCACAGTCGAACAAAGTATTGCAGATGTTTCTCCTGAAGACTTCGATGCGCTATTGATACCAGGGGGATTTTCACCGGATCAATTACGAGCAGATCAACGATTCGTTGATTTTGTTTCTTACTTTTTAAAAAATGATCAACCGTTATTTGCAATTTGTCACGGTCCACAATTATTTATTCAAACAGGTTTAACTGAAGGACGGACAATGACAGCTTATGATACGGTACGTCCAGATATCGAATATGCCGGTGCCGTCGTGAAGGATGAGCCAGTGGTAATTGATCGAGGCTTGATTACTAGCCGAAATCCTGATGATATTCCAGCATTTAACGAAGCAATCGTTGAAGCACTAGGAAGCTAATTTGAAAAGTTTAGTCCTAAACATTAAAAAAGCAGTCGTATCGGTCGAAAATGGCATCAGCTATTTTCTGAAGGATGCGATTGCTTTTTGTCGTTTTTCGAAAAACTCTTTCTTATTTCTTGATGCTACACACTTTTATCTCAACCTCAGACGATGCGATGCTATTAGTCCATGTTGGTAAAGATTCCCATATTTTTCTACAAGCACCAAATAACCGTTTTTCGAATACTTAGCGATCTAAGTACTTGAAAAACGGTTAGTTAGTGAAACGAATGGTTCTTGACATGATTAGTTAGAGAGTAAATATAAATGGCTACTTCCTGGTTGTAAGCGAGAATCATTTGTATGTAAATGTTCACCATCAAAAATTTGATAAGAATCATTTTTAGTCTTACAAAGTTCTTTTATTTTTCGGACTGTATTTGTACCTTCAATTAAGACACCAAAGTCTTGTTCACAGGAGTAGTTATACACTACAGCAGAAGGATGTTTGGTGATGCCCATTTCTCGAGCAATTTTTTGATCAGAGAAAAAAACTTCTTTAACAAACTCGGATTGACGATCTTCTTTGAACATCTCGATATCGCCGCCGACTTCTGCAAAAAGTGATTCAGCAAGTTCTGGAGAATACGGTACTTTATTACAACCTACAGCTTCTTGCATTTTGATCAAAAATTGACGTCCTTTTTTCTTACCTTGAAACTGTGCCGCTTTACAGTCTAACGCAGCAGAATAGGTAGTTGAAAATAAGTGGTTACGCGTAACGAGGTCGTTTTGAGAAATTCCGTTACGTTGCATGACATCCCCAATTGTCTGCAAATTAACTAAAGGCAGAAAACGAAATTGCATCTTTTCTTTGGATGTTTTTCCGTACTCTTCTTCAATAAATTGTAATAACTGTTGTTCTAGTGTAAAACAATGTTTCCCCAAAGGATTAACAAATAAATAAATTTCGATCATATGAATCTCCCCCAAAATAGATTCTATACAACTCGTGAATTCTTTTATTCACAACGTATAACTTAACAGAAAAATGATAAAAAATGAACTCAAGTGCCTTGTGAAAATGATAGAACTTTAATTTTTCGCTGCTAGCATCCGTTGAATTTTATTTTTAGCTGGTCGATAAGGGAAAGAATGTCTTTCCAAAAACGCTAAAAAGGCAGATTTACCAAGAGTAGCATCAGATACTTCTAACTCCAGTTCAAAATCATGTAATTGTTCTCCAAAACTTTCATCAATCGCTAAAAGACCTTCCTCAATGTGAAATTCCGCACGTTTGGTAGTAATGTCTCCAATTTTGCCCAATTCATCCGAAGGAACAGCTAATTCTAACAATTTTTGAAAAACAGCACCCTGACGTGGCAAATGACGTTGCTCAATGAAAGAGAGTGCTTCCTCTTTGCTTAAAGTATCAGTGGTTTCAAGTTTTCCTTCTTTTGCAGGTGTTTTTAGCGTATATTCTGCCCGATCTTCAAGTAATCGGATGCGTAATCCACAATTTTTTTGTGCTAATTGTCCATCTGGTGTATCAAAATAGATATTCGTTTGAACCGTAAAATCTTCTGGTTTTAGTTGATAATACTGGATCAATTGATTATATTCTTGTTGCGTCAGCATGGACTTGTATTCAATTTCTAACATTTCAGACATAATGATCGCCCCTTTCATTCATTCTGCCTAATTTTTCCTTTTTGGTCAATACAAAAAGCCGAGAGGTACAAAAAAACTTCATTTATATGTTAAAATAGAAAAGAATGTTAACGAAGTAGAGGGATCAGCGATGGAACGAGATTGGGAAGAGTTTTTAGCACCGTATGAACAAACAGTATCAGAATTAAAAGTAAAGTTACGCGGGATCCGTAAGCAATTCAGAGAACAAAACCGACATGTTCCGATTGAGTTTGTTACTGGACGAGTCAAACCAGTCGATAGCATTGTGACAAAATCACAGCTGCGTCATATTCCGATGAGCCGTTTAGAAGAAGAAATGTCTGATATTGCTGGATTACGAATCATGTGTCAGTTTGTAGAAGATATCCACCAAGTAGTAGATATCATTCGTAAAAGAAAAGATATGAAAGTGATTCAAGAAAGAGATTATATTACAAATAAAAAAGCCAGTGGGTATCGTTCGTATCATTTAGTGATTGAGTATCCTGTTCAGTTGATCAGTGGCGAAAAGAAAATTTTAGCTGAAATTCAAATCCGGACGTTAGCTATGAACTTTTGGGCGACAATCGAACACTCATTGAACTATAAATATCAAGGCGTGTTTCCTGAAGAAATGAGTGAAAGACTCCAACGTGCGGCAGAAGCGGCTTATCAATTGGACGAAGAAATGTCCAATATTCGGGAAGAAATCCAAGAAGCTCAACGTCTATTTTCCCATGGAAGAGGAAAACGAGATGACGTTTACTATCGTACCGTATTAAATCGAGAGAAAAAAGAGGAGGTCACGGATGAAAGTAGCGATCGTTCATAACCAAGAAGCGAAAACAATTGAAGTTACCGAACGATTGAAAGCTCTTTTGACACAATCGGCTATTCAAATCGACGGACAACGCCCCGATTTAGTGATTTCCGTAGGTGGCGATGGGACGTTATTGTCCGCTTTTCACAAGTATAGCCATCTATTAAATGAAGTTCGTTTTTTAGGGGTCCATACAGGGCACTTAGGTTTTTATACGGATTGGCGTGACTATGAATTGGAAGAATTAGTCAATAGCTTACAGACCAATCAAGAACAAAGTGTAAGTTATCCTTTGCTCGATATAAAGATCAGTTATTTAGATGATAAGCCGGCAAAACATTTCTTGGCTTTGAATGAATCCACGATTAAACGATCAAATCGGACGATGGTTGCCGATGTATATATCAAAAATGAATTGTTTGAAAGTTTCAGAGGGGACGGATTGGCTGTGTCTACGCCAACAGGTTCAACCGCTTATAATAAAAGTATCGGCGGGGCAGTTATTCATCCGAGTATCAATGCCTTTCAGTTAACTGAAATTGCTTCATTAAATAATCGAGTCTTTCGTACACTCGGTTCGCCTATGGTCATCGCACAAGACGAATGGCTGGAAATCAAATTAGAAAATACAGAGGATTATCTTGTTACAGTCGACCAATTGGATATTAAGGAATCGAATATTCGTTCCATCTATTATCGCATTGCAAAAGAGCGAATTCATTTTGCTTCTTATCGCCATATGCATTTTTGGCATCGTGTAAAAGATTCCTTTATTGGTGAGGGATAACATGGAATTTGTGTGGACGTATGAAAAAAATCATCCGCAGCAGATAAAATATTTTTTAAAAGAAAAAGGAATTTCTAAAGGTTTGTTAGCGAAAATCAAATTTCAAGGTGGCGAGATCAAAGTAAATGGTCAAACTGAAAATGTCTTGTTTTCTCTATCGTACAATGATAAGGTAACGATTGTCATTCCAGCAGAAGGCGAACATGAAACGGTGCTTTTAGATGAAACACCGATCGAGATCGTTTACGAAGATGAACATCTTTTAGTTGTGAATAAACCAGCTGGCGTCTCTTCGATTCCAGCACAATATCATCCAAACTATACGATGGCTAATCGAGTAAAAGCTTATTACAAACGACAAGGTTACGAAAATCAAGTCATTCATGTGGTGACAAGACTAGATCGGGATAC
Organism: Enterococcus sp. C74; assembly: GCF_040887125.1. Lineage (NCBI taxonomy): Bacteria > Bacillati > Bacillota > Bacilli > Lactobacillales > Enterococcaceae > Enterococcus > Enterococcus sp. C74. The sequence continues at coordinate 52,140 of NZ_JBFOFA010000001.1, forward strand.
TTCTGGGTTGATGTTGTTTGCCAAACATGGCTTTGCTCATGCAAAGTTAGATGTACAGCTTCGAGAAAAACGATTTGTGAAGAAATACCAAGCACTTGTGAGTGGCGAAATAACTAAATTGGCACCCCACGGCTGGATTGACCTTCCAATTGCGAGAGACCAATCTTCTTTACTGAAACGGATGGTTTCGACAGCTGGGCGAAGCGCACAAACCGAATATTGGTTAACGAAAAACACCGCAGAGGTTGCTTTGGTAGATATCCAACTGCATACGGGGAGAACCCATCAAATCAGAGTTCATTTTTCAGAAATTGGCTGTGCGCTATTAGGAGATGAAATGTATGGTGGGCGTATGGATCTTGGAATAGCAAGACAAGCTTTACATTGTTACGACCTGCGTTTTGATCATCCTTTTACACAGGAACGATTGGAATTTAAACAGCCTTTGGCTAAAGATATGGCGACTGTTCTCCAGCATTTTGAAAGTTAGGGTGAGGTGAGATAGAGTTGGATGAAAATCAAGAACTAGAGGAACGATTTGCCCAGTTACTACAGGATTTAAGAGAAAATAACCTACAGGAATTTAGAAATAGTTTCCTGGAAATGCATATTTACGAGCAGGGGCAATTCTATCAATCTCTGAACGAAGAGGATCGTCAACTGATCTATTCCTACTTATCTCCTAAAGAATTGGCAGATATGTTTGATGTGATTGAAGAAGACAATGAATATATGAAAGAGTATTTAGCTGAAATGCGTCCGAGTTATGCTGCAGAAATGCTTTCAGAGATGTATACCGATAATGCGGTAGATTTGCTAAATACCTTAGATAAAAAACAAGTCGCTAAATATTTAAGTTTAATGACTACTGACGATGCTAGTGAAATCAAAGAGTTATTACACTATGAAGATGAAACAGCTGGCGCGATCATGACGACAGAATTTGTTTCGATCGTGGCGAATCAAACGGTTCGTTCTGCGATGTATGTCTTAAAAAACGAAGCAGATGTAGCTGAAACCATTTACTATATCTATGTCGTCAATCAAGAAGAACAATTGGTTGGAGTTATTTCATTGCGGGATTTGATCGTTAATGATGATGATGCAATGATCTCTGACTTGATGAGCGAACGTGTGTTATCCGTCCATGTGGGAGATGACCAAGAAGATGTCGCGCAAACCTTTCGTGATTATGACTTTCTAGCATTACCCGTAACAGATTACGATGACCATCTACTGGGGATCGTAACAGTTGATGATATTATTGATGTTATTGATGATGAGGCTGCAAGTGATTACTCTGGTTTGGCAGGGGTCAATGTTGAGGAAATCAATGAAAATCCCGTGAAGTCAGCTGCTAGACGTCTTCCTTGGTTGATCACCTTATTATTTTTAGGGATGTCTACGGCTTCGTTGATCAGCCATTACGAAGAACTGGTGAGTGAAGCAAGTATTTTAGCCGTCTTCATTTCGTTGATCACCGGAACTGCGGGGAATGCTGGCACCCAATCATTGGCGGTTGCAGTTCGCCGTTTGGCTGTTTCTGACGACAAAGATGCTGGTTTTGTCCGTTTGATTCTAGCTGAAGTACTCACAGGACTTGTGACAGGGGCAATCACTGGCTTGACGATCTTTTTGATTGTAGGAATTTGGAAGCATAACTTTATTTTAGGCTTTGTGATTGGGATTGCCATGTTATTTGCGATTACTGTAGCCAACTTGGCAGGAAGCTTGATTCCGATGTTGATGGATCGCTTAGGGTTTGATCCTGCCGTGGCTAGTGGTCCTTTTATTACCACCTTGAGTGATTTGACTAGTGTCTTGATCTATTTCAACATCGCTTCATTGTTTATGGGGTATTTTATGTAGCCATTCCTTTTGAGATGGTGCAACAAGTCTGTGATAAAAATAAAAAACGTAAGGAGCAAAGTAAGCAACTTGCTTCTTACGTTTTTATTATTACTAGAAAAAATTTAGTCGAATGAAACGATTTTTGTTCCATGAACTTCATTCACGCCTAGTTCTTTGGCAACATGTTCTGCATTTTTGTAATCGATCTTGCCACCAGGTAGGATGATCAGACGTCCGTCAGCATAAGCAATCAATTTTTTTAAATGGTCAAAATTGGCTTCAATTGGTGCGTTCGCATCTCCACCATGAGTTAAAATACGGTCTACACCGTGTTCAACCAGCCAATCAATTGCTTCAAATTGCCGTTCTTGCGGGATACAATCAAAAGCCATGTGGAACGTGATTTGTAGACCTTCTGAGGTTTCGATCAATAATTCCATTGCCTCTTCATCAATCCAATTTGAAGGAGTCAAACAGCCTATAACTACGCCATCTGTACCTAATTTCTTTGCTTCGATTAAATCAGTATGCATGATTTTTAATTCAATATCATTGTAGACAAAATCGCCACCTCGTGGTCGGATAATTGTCATTACAGGTACTTCTTTTTCATTGGCATAGCTTAAAACTTCTTCGATTACTCCGGTGCTAGGTGTGGTTCCGCCAGCAGCTAAGTTATCGCATAATTCGATCCGGTTCGCTCCCTTAGCAATTGCTAGAGGAATGGAAGTATAATTTTCTGCACAAAATTCTTTGATCATTTGCCTGCTCCTTTATCATTCGCCTTCTTCTTCTAAAATTGTACCATATTTTTTGTAGTTGCTAAAGTTTTCTTCTAACGGTAAGATGAAAAGGGAATAAAGCAATATTCAACGATTAAAACAAGAAATGAGCAAAAAAAATGTTAAAAAAAATTGATCAAGGTCGCCAATTTTTAAAGGGAAATCAACAGTTGTTCCGATGCCCACTTTGCCATGCTGGAGTAGCAGTCACTGAGAACGGTTTGGTTTGTCATCAGAACCATCGCTTCGACTTATCCAAAAAAGGCACGCTTTACTTTTTATCTCATGGGGTAAAAACGGAATATGATCAGAGTATGTTTGATCCCAGACGTAGAATGATCCAAGCAGGGATGTATCAGCCAGTGATCGACTTGTTAGCACAACAAGTATCGCAGGGATCAGAGGTCTTAGATGTTGGCTGTGGCGAAGGAAGCTTTTTAAATGAATTAGCACGACTGCAACCATTGAAAAAGGCCGTAGGTTTTGATCTTTCTAAAGAAGGTGTTTATGCGGCTACTTCTCAGCCGGTCGAGGCGTTTTGGTGTGTAGCAGATTTAACCAATCTTCCTTTTGAAGACCAAACATTTACTACGATTCTAAATATTTTTTCGCCTTCTCACTATAAAGAATTTCAACGTGTGCTAACCGATGATGGGGAAGTCTTGAAAATCGTTCCGCAACAAGATTATTTAAAAGAATTACGCCAAGCGTTTTATCCAGACCAGCCTGAGAAACAACAGTATTCAAATGAACGAGTGGTGGCTAAGTTTGCGGAGTCCCTAGAATTGACTGAACGTCGGCGTGTTACTTACGAATTTGATATCCCAGAAAAAAATCGGCAAGATTTGTTAGCGATGTCTCCGCTCGAATGGCAAGTCAGTCAAGACGTCAAAGAGCGTGTGTACCAGAATCCTTTGAAAAAGATTACAATTGACGTAGAATTATTAAAAGGAAATAAGAGAAAACGATTGCAATGAAATTATTCATTTCTAAAGGTTGCAAAAAGAGTTTGTTGATGATATAGTAACGACAAGTTGTTTTTTCATTGGTTTTTATCAGGTTCCTGTTCTGATAAAAGTTAGTGAGAAGAGCTTCACTAACGTAACGACTCGCAGTGACTGACACCGAGTTGATACGTTTTTTTTTATGCCAAAATCACTACTAGTTAGTTAACATATAGATGAGAGGATGGATCTTAATGAACCATATCGTTTTATTTGAACCATTGATTCCAGCAAATACTGGAAACATTGCCCGAACTTGTGCAGCAACCAATACGCCCTTGCACTTGATTGAACCGTTAGGATTTTCAACAGATGATAAACATCTAAAACGTGCAGGATTGGATTATTGGAACGATGTCAATATTACCTATCATCAAAATTTAGATGCTTTTATGGCTTATTTAGGGGAACGTAAACTTCATTTGGTATCGAAGTTTGCCCATAAAGTATATAGTGACGAAAATTTCGCTGATGGAGAAGACCATTTCTTTTTATTCGGCAAGGAAACAACAGGATTACCTGAAGAATTTATGCGTGAAAATGAAGAAAAATGTTTAAGAATCCCAATGAATGACGAACATGTCCGTTCATTGAATCTCTCAAATACGGCTGCAATGATCGTCTATGAAGCATTGCGCCAACAAGGATTTCCTAATTTAGAGTTAACGCACCATTATGAAAATGATAAACTAGACTAGAGGTCATTTTTCAAGTGCTCTGATTTAAGCATTAAGGATAAACAAAGAAAAACAGCTTTTCATGTTTTACTTGGTTTGGACTTAATGCACAGAATCAACTTGGAAAATACCGTTTATCAAGAGGTCATTTTCAAAGTATTCTGATTCAATACGAATAATCACAAGGACTTTTTATTGAAGGAGTTCTTTGTTTTTAAGGAACAAATTTTATAAAATAGTAGCATCATCTTTGTCTAAATGAGCCTATAAGGAGTCCGATATAAATGGAATTATATTTTACCCGACATGGAAAAACACAATGGAATCTCGAACGCCGTTTTCAAGGAAGCCAAGGCGACTCACCACTTTTACCTGAAAGCTATGAGGAAATCAAAGCATTTGGTAAAAAAGTGAAGTATGTACCATTTAAAGCAATCTATTCAAGTACCGCTAAGCGTGCCCGTGACACAGCCGAAGGGATCAACCAAGAATTAGCGCATCCAGTCGAAATTATTTATACTGATAAATTAAGAGAATTGGGTTTAGGAGAATTAGAAGGTCAATCAATTGATGAAATGTACGAACGATATCCGGAAAACCTTCCCAATCTACGTAACCACTTAGATCGTTATGATCCGACACCTTTTAAAGGAGAAGCGATCGAATGTGCCATTACTCGTATTGAAACAGTTGTGGCTGATGCCGTTGCTTTACATGATGGACCGATCTTGTTTGTTGGACATGGGGCATCATTAACTGCGGCGATCCAATGGTTGACAGGAAAAAAACTGAGTCAACTAAGAGAAATGGGTGGCTTATATAATAGTAGTTTGACGATTTTAGAAACAGGAGAACCCAACAATTTGTTGCCTTATGAATTAAAAGTTTGGAACGAAATTGACTTTTTAGGAAAAGAGACAAAACCAGAACCATTACTCTAATTGGAAAGGAGGCGGCAAGATGCAGCCAGAAGAAATGCCTTATTTTGTTGGTACAGTTGCCGCAATCTTTTTTCAAAATCCAAGTAATTTTTATAAAGTACTGTTGGTTCGGCTCACTGAAACAACAGCTGACTATCGTGAAAAAGAAATTGTGGTCACTGGAAGCTTTGGTGAGATCCAAGAAAATGAGCTTTATCGTTTTTACGGCGAATTAGTCGATCATCCTAAATATGGGCGACAGTTAAAGGTTGAACGCTATGAGCAGGAGAAACCAACAACAGTCAACGGGATCGTGGGTTATCTATCCAGTGAAAAATTTCCTGGGATTGGCAAGAAAACAGCTGAGAAGATCGTGGAGCAACTAGGTGAAGAAGCGATTGAAAAAATTATCGAAGAACCGTCCGTATTAGAACAAATCGCAGGCTTGAATCAAGCCAAAAGAGACATGATCGTTGAGACGATTCGTTTGAACCATGGGATGGATCAAGTGATCATGGGCTTGAATCGTTATGGCTTTGGTAGTCAGTTAGCTTTTAGTATCTATCAAGCATATAAAAATGAAGCTTTAGATATCATCCAGGAAAACCCCTATCAGTTAGTCGAAGATGTGGAAGGGATCGGCTTTAAAAGAGCAGATAATCTTGCAGAACAATTAGGGATCGCGGCTGATTCACCAAGACGGATTCGAGCTGCAGTTTTACATCAGATTTTTCAACATGCTGTTCAAACTGGCGATACATATGTACCAGCTGAAACGCTTCTTCATCAAACAATCAAAATTCTGGAAACCAGTCGACCAATTGAGATCCAACCTGATCAAGTGGCGACGGTCATTATTCAACTTGTGGAAGAAGGTAAGATCCAACAAGAAGAAACCAATCTCTATGAAAATAGTCTGTATTTCTCAGAATGGGGGATCGGTAACTCGATTCAACGGTTACTTAGTCGGAAAAAAGAAATCAACTATGACGAAAAAGAAGTGCAGAAAAACATTCGGAGAATTGAAAAAATATTTGGTATCCAATATGGAGAATCGCAAGAAAAAGCAATTTCGGAAGCAATCCGATCACCTTTATTTATTTTAACTGGGGGTCCCGGCACAGGGAAAACAACAGTTATCAATGGGATCGTCAACTTGTTTGCGGAATTAAATGGCTTAGAATTAGATCCAAACAAATATACCCAAGAAATTTTTCCGATTCTACTGGCTGCACCAACTGGTCGAGCAGCCAAACGAATGAATGAGACGACAGGATTACCTGCCAGCACGATCCATCGACTACTAGGTTTGAATGGTCGAGAAAAATCTCCTTCAGTAAGTACGAAAGAATTAGAAGGTGGGTTGTTGATCATCGATGAAATGTCGATGGTCGATACATGGCTAGCTAATACGCTATTTAAAGCCATCCCTACCAACATGCAAGTGATTTTAGTAGGAGATAAAGATCAATTACCTTCTGTCGGACCGGGACAAGTCTTGCATGATTTATTAGGAATTGACCAAATCCCGAAAGTGGAATTGAATCAAATTTATCGGCAGGGAGACGGATCAAGTATTATCCCCCTTGCTCATGAAATCAAAGAAGGTCATTTGCCAAGTGATTTTTTGCAAAATCAAAAAGATCGTTCTTTCTTTCGAAGCGATGCCTATAGTATCGAACCTTTAATCGCAAAGATTGTTGAAAAAGCCAAAAATAAAGGCTTCACTGCACAAGATATCCAAGTCTTGGCGCCAATGTACCGTGGACCAGCTGGAATCGATGCGTTAAACAAAATGATGCAGTCGATTTTTAACCCTGGAGGTGCAGGGCGGAAAGAAGTCCACTGGAATGAGACTGTTTATCGAATCGGTGATAAAGTATTACAATTAGTGAACACACCTGAACTCAATGTGTTTAATGGTGATATGGGTGAGATCACGGGGATCGTGTTAGCGAAAGATTCAGAAGATAAAGTGGATGAATTAGTGATTCAATTTGATGCGAATGAAGTGACTTACAAACGCAATGAATGGAATAAAATCACCCTTTCTTATTGTTGCTCGATCCATAAATCTCAAGGAAGCGAATTTAAGATGGTCATTTTGCCGATGGTTCATCAGTACCAACGGATGTTGCAACGAAATCTTCTCTACACGGCTGTCACAAGAAGTAAAGAACTATTGATTCTACTTGGAGAAGAACAAGCGTACGTTACTTGCGTTGCGAATGAATCGGCTAGTCGAATGACGACATTGAAGAAACGGATCGAAGAAAATGACAGTATGAGTCTTGTTACACGAACGAAACTTGTCGCTTATGAAGATTCCCTTGTAGGTAATGATCCTTTTGAAGAAGGAAATTATACCAAGGCGGGAGAAACTGCTCATCCCGTAAAAGCAGAGACAAGTCAACAAGCCACTCAAGAAAATGCCGTAGATTCAACGGAGGGAAATGTTGGCGATGATCTCTTTACTTTATCAGTAGAACAAGACACAACCGAAACGGCTGTCGAATCAAAAGTGATGGAAGAAGCACCAACAGAGCAACTACCAAAAACATATATTTTAACAACCGAAGCGATTGAAAAACAGTGGATTGATCCAATGATTGGGATGGAGCAAGAGGCTGTGAAAGAAGTGTTTAGCTCCGAATAAGAGAGGATTTTTTTAAATAGCTCCTCATATTTTAGAAAATCATCGCTAATTGTTGAGGAGTTGCTTTTTGAACGCCGTTTAGCAAGAGGTCGTAAAAAGAGTGTCTTGACCTGAGCGCTCACCAAGTAAAAACTGCGACGAGTAATCACAGGAGCATTAAGGATGAAAATCTCGAAACAGCTTCCCATGTTTTGAGATTTTTGACTTATCGCCGAAGGTCAGCTCTTTGAACACCGTTTAGCAAGAGGCTGTGAAAGAAGCGTTTAGCTCCGAGCGAATAAGAGAGGATTTTTTAAAATAGCTCCTCATATTTTAGAAAATCATCGCTTATTGTTGAGGAGTTGCTTCTTGAACGCCGTTTATTCGTTTTTAGAGATACTAGAAGAGCCTGAGGCAAGTTTTGGCTCAGGCTCACTTGAATCGCTCCTAATGAGAATGTTACTTATTTTTTAAGAGCCAAGAGATAGATAAAGACCGCAAAAGTTAGCCAAACAAGTCTGACTTTTGCGGTCTCTTCAATATCTCCAGCTCTTTTTATGGGGTTATCTTACCCATGGAAGAAAATGTATATAAAATAGGCAAAATCAATGTGACACGTTACACCAAAACAGTTGCTTTTTGGTAGCTAATTGCAAATCAAAAGGTTGTTTTTGGCTATCTTCACCATCTTCTTGACCATACTGAGGAACAGTTGATAGTATGCGCAATCTGCTAGTAGTAAAATGATGGAAATTTTTTGATTTCATTTGCTTTTTCTGTAGTAATAAGAAGATGATTCCCAAGATTTTGAATAAATTCACTCGTTCAACAACAACTAGATCGATCGTTGGTTTGGTAATTTCTGCTGTCGGCGCAATCGCTACACCGCCACCAAAATAAGGATGGTTCGTTGCAGTACATAAAAAGGCTTTGTCAAAACTGATTTGTTTTCCGCCAATGTCCACTAAGATTGGAAACCCTTTTTGCCAAAAAAAGACACGTAGGATAGAAAATAGGTAAGCAAAAGAACCTAAATTATATTTATTTAATTTTGTTTTTGAAGTAGAGTGGTTTGTAGCATGGACGATTGCCGCATCTAAGCCAATACCAAAATTGTTTACTACTACACCTTGTTTGTCACTCACTTTTTCCTCGTAAGTTAAGAGGTTGATTTCTTGAGGTTTGTTCGTCTTTAGGATATTTTCTAATGCTTTCTCGGCATTTCTAGGTAACCCAATCCCTCGAGCGAAATCATTGCCAGAGCCTGCGGGAATATAGGCTACTGGAAATGCCACATCTAGTTGATAAAAGGTATTTAACACTTGATGCAGCGTACCATCACCACCGATGATCACGAGTAGGGGAAATTCAGACTCGCTTTCTTGTGGTTCGTCTGTCCATTCAACTAATGTTTCTTTCGCTAACTCTTCGGCAATTTTAGCATCATGCCCTGGATACTCACTGTATTGGATCGAATAGTGAAGCTTTTTTTCGGCAAATAGCGGAATCATTTTTTCTGCTACTTTTTTACCAGCACCACTTCCAGCAGCTGGATTGATCAATAAGTAATAATGGAAATTCATTTTTACCTCCTGCATCTGATTCAGAAGATGAGTAAATCTCACTCATTCCACTCATTCATTAAAATAGAAAAAATGATCAAACTATTTTTTGCTTAGTCATTTAGTGAACAAGCAACTGAAACTTCTATCGTTAATTTTACATGGTTTGTGTCTTAGCGAAACTAAGAAAACAAACATTATTTTTTATCCTTGGCTATTATAGCAGAGAAGAGGAATTTTGAAAAAGCACCGTGCATAAATAAGAGGTAAAGTTCACCCTGATTTGAATAAATAGCATGGAAGCAAAAGACTTATATTTAGAGAACGTTTTTTGTAGGAGCAGTTTCAAATCGCGGGGATATCTGCTATAATGAATCCTTGCTTATGACAGCTGCGGTTCATCAACCATCCCGCATTAAAAAAACTAGGAGAAATGAGGAATATTTTATGCAAAAAACGGTGGAACGCCAACGATTGATGGTCGTTGTAGTAAATGGAATCATTATGGCTTTGTATTTGGCACTTACGATTTTAGTGGCACCAGTCTCTTCTGGACCTATTCAATTTCGTATTTCTGAAAGCTTGAATCACTTAGTAGTCTTCAACCGGAAATTACTTTGGGGCGTGTTAGGTGGCGTCATTGTCTATAACGCATTTTTTGGTTTTGGTATATTAGATGTGGTCTATGGTGGGGGACAAACCCTTATTTCATTGGGGTTGACTGCTTTACTACAAAATAAAGTAAAGAATGTCAAAATAAGATTAGCATTAAATACGCTTTTCTTTACAATTAGTATGGGATTGATTGCGTACATGTTGGTACCAACTGGTGGACAAGCATTTTGGACAACTTACGGTACGCTAGCTTTGAGTGAGTTCATCATTATGGCTATTTCTGCACCATTGATGTATTACTTGGATCGTTCCCTAGACTTTGAAAAAAGAGTATAGCGATCAATAGGTAGATAGAGGAAAACCTGTTAATCAGTTAAAATATATTTATAAAAAGGGATAACAGTAGTTAAAAGAAATTCATCTTTAGCTACTGTTTTTATTTCTGAAAAATTAGCGGATTGAACCAACCGTTATTGATTCTATCCGCTAATCTTAGTATGTTTTTTTCTATCGTAAAGTCGTAAAGTCGTAAAGTTGACTGATCCTTTACACATTTATTCAGGGTTTTGTAAATTTTCGATTTCGATCACTTTGTAATTTTTCTTTTCAAGATGGTTCACGATCGTGTCGCAAACTTTTTGATCTGTATGTGCAGGTAACGTGATCAGTGTACGACGGATGTATTCTTCTTTTTCAATATCTAACGTGATGCAACTTGCGATACTACTATGTTTTGCGATGATTTTAGCGATCGTAGCTAAATCTCCTTGTTTTCCAGTAGAAGCAATCGTTAAAACATAGCTGCCTTGTTTTACGCTCCAAGATTGTGAAAGCATGTTTAGCAATGTACTGTGGGTCAAAATACCGTAGAAATGATTGTCATTGTCAAGAACAGCGATATAAGGCAACTCTTTGATCGTAAAAAATATTTTAAAGAATGAAGTATCTAAATAAATGAATTTTGTTGCATTTTTCAAGAGGTGGGTGACGGGTAAAGTCATATCTCCACCATTCGCTTTGTGACGATAAATGTGCATTTTGTAAATATTTCCACGGAAAATATTTCCTGAAGCATCTAAAATTGGCACACAACGATAACCAGAGGATTCTAGAATCGCTAAGGCTTCTTCCAAGGTACTAGTTTCTGTGACAGTTGTTAAATCTTTTTTCTTATATACGAGTGTTTTTAGTAGCATAAAGTTACCTCCATGTATCTCATTTTTACTTAATTTCAAATTAATCATATCATAATTAATTATAAAACAATAGGTTATTCAATCTCGAATTGACAGAAAATCTTTTCCATGATACTGTAAATGAGTATAATTTTGATTTTCAGTGAGGAGGTAGGAGCGGATGGCAAAGAAGAAAGCAGCATTAGCTTGTTCCGTTTGTGGTTCTAGAAACTATACCAAATCGGTTAGTGAAGGAAAAAGTGGCGAACGTTTGGAAATCAATAAATTTTGTAAATATTGTAATCAATACACATTACATAAAGAAACAAAATAGAGGACAGGAGGGCCCGCAATGAAATTCATTAAAAGTGTAAAAGATGAAATGAAACAAGTGACTTGGCCTAGTGGCAAACAATTACGCAAAGACACACTAGTTGTCATTGAAACATCAATTATCTTTGGTGTGATGTTTTTCGTAATGGACACAGCGATCCAAAGCTTATTTGCTTACTTACTAAAATAAGTCGCTAGTAAAAGCAAGGATATCGTGCTATAATCAACGTGAAGAAAAACTTCGGGAAACTGGGGTTTTTTTATTTTACAACGAAATGAGGAGCCTTTAATGGAATCTTTTGAAAAAAATTGGTATGTACTACATACATACTCTGGTTATGAAAACAAAGTAAAAGCAAATATCGAATCACGTGCGCAAAGTATGAAAATGGCTGACTTTATTTTTCGTGTAGTTGTTCCTGAAGAAACTGAGAAAGAAGTAAAGAACGGAAAAGAAAAAGAAATCGTTCATAAAACATTTCCTGGTTATGTCTTAGTAGAAATGATTATGACAGATGCTTCTTGGTATGTTGTACGTAATACACCTGGTGTAACAGGATTTGTAGGGTCACATGGTGCAGGTAGTAAGCCAGCTCCATTATTGCCAGAAGAAGTAAGTCACATCTTACGTTCAATCGGTATGAGTCTTCGTCAAACAGATCTAGAGATCGAAGTTGGCGAAGTAATCAAGATCATCGAAGGTGCTTTTGCAGGCTTAGAAGGTCAAGTAACTGAAGTAGATGAAGAAAAAGAAAAACTAAAAGTTAATATTGATATGTTTGGTCGTGAAACAAGTACTGAACTTGATTTTGAACAAGTAGATAAAATCGACTAAGTATTCAACTATCTGAGGATGGATTTTTAAATAGAAATCCATGCGACGATCAGATAGCATCACGACTAAAAGATTGAAACCGAGATTTGCAAAAATTGTTTAACCTATTTTTGCAATATTTCGGTTTATTTTTTCAAGTTGTTCACGAATAACCAATAATATAGGTTCGGAATTTGAGTCGGTTTGTCAGTGGAAAATTGAGATCGCTAATCAGAGGATCGATCAAATTAGGAAGGAGAAATAATGAAAAATTGGAGAAAGTTTGGAATCGTTGGCTTTTTATTGATGGTCAGCGTTCTTTTTATAAGTGGCTGTCGTCAGACAAAAGAAACAAGTCAGTCGTCTGAAGCCGCTAAAACAGTTGAAACAACGCAAGCAACGAAAGAAAAGGAAACGCAATCGACTACCCCTACTTTGTTTTTCCATGGCTATAGTGGGACGGTTAATTCATTCAAAGGAATGATCCAGCGCCTGGAATCATCAGAGAGTGGGAAAAAAGAATTAACATTGACGGTTGATGTCAATGGTAATGTACAAGCAGAAGGGGAACTTTCAAAAGAAGCAGATAATCCAATGATCCAAGTTCTATTTGTAGATAATAAAAATAATGAATGGAACCAAACAGAATGGATCAAAGACTGCTTGATTTATTTGCAACAGACGTATGGAATCAATCAAGTGAATCTGGTAGGACATTCAATGGGGGGCGTCAGTGGTCTTCGGTATTTAGCTACTTATGGACAAGATCAAACGTTGCCTAAAGTGGATAAATTCGTGGCAATTGCCGCACCATTCAATGACTTTGAAGAAAATAATGGGCAAAGTATCAGCGATGAATTAGCTAATGGTCCAGCGATAGCTTCTAGTCGTTATCAAGACTACCAACGACTTATTGGCAATGTGCCAACCACTACACAAATCCTGCTGATTGCAGGACAAGTGAGTGAGACGGATTTAAGTGATGGGACGGTGCCATTAAGCAGCGCTTTAGCAGTGTATGCGTTATTGAAGCAACATGGAAATCAAGTGGAAGAAAAAGTGATCACAGGGGAGAACGTAACGCATAGTATGCTTCATGAGAATAAAGAAGTTGATGCCCTCACGCGCCAGTTTCTTTGGAACATCGACTAATGAAAAAAATAGGTTGTTAAAGTATATAAATATATTTTTAAACTATTGATATATCATAAAAAAACTATGGCAATCGGCAGGAATGGCATGTTGGATTTTCAGTCGCTTTCTATTTTTTAGAAAAGTAGCGCTTGTTACGAAGATCAGTCCAGTAACCTCTAATTATTCGATAGTCGCTGAGCTTGGGACAAAAAGGTCGTCCCGAGCTCTTTAGCATGTATAAAAACGAATAAACAGAGATGCAAAAGTAGCGCCTTCGAGAATTTCCTTCTAATCTTTGGATAATAAATGTTTTTAGCTCAACCTCTAAGGAACTTTTTTTTCGAAAAATAAGGAAAAATGTACCCGTGTTTCAGCATTTTCTATGAAATAATAAAAGATAGAAGCTAGCGAAAGGAGTAAATGAGCATGAGAGTTTTTTTCCCTGATCCTCAACGAAGACCACAAAAAGATATTCAAGAAATGACCGCCAAGCTAACTAAAAAATTCCAAGCCATAGATGAACGATTAACACTAGAACATTTTGATGATTTTGTTGATTATGGCCCAGAAGTGTTTCCCCAATTAGCTCCACTTTATTGGGATCCACGAGTGCCGAATCATCCAATGGAACACTTTGTTTACTATGAATATGTTTTGAGATTAAATGGGTTTCCTATTTATGTGATCACACCGTATAGTGAGGTCATAGATAAAACTTATACGAGAAAAGGGAGAGATAAAGATCCCTTTTGGTCTTTGATGAGACGTATTGATCCTGAGATTTTATCGCTCATCCATGAGTATCAGATCCAAAATCTTCATTACTGGCGGGATCTTTATTCAGTAACCCAATTTCAAGCAGAAATCAATAAAATCAATAGTAGAGTATCCTTGATCCCCGAAAAAACAAATAACGAGGCGCGCACACTCCTTTTTATTGATCCAAAACAACGAGACCCTGAATTTGTCCGACGAACCACAGAACAAATGGCTCAAGAATTAGCTGAGCTTGATCCGCACTTGTCCGTGGTCTACCATGAGGACTTTATTGATTTTGGCCCAGAAGATGGGCTGTTTTTATCCGAGTGTCCTTTTGATCCAGAAGAGGATGATCCTGATGATCCACGAGCGGGGCTAGCAGATACAGAGTATACCGTCTATTATGAGGATACGATTTTATATGCTTCAACCCCTTATTCCTTAGGTTATGGGTACCATGGGGACTATTTTAGAGGAGGAATCCCTAGCAGGGAATACTTAGGACTATCTCAAGAATTTACGGAAGAAATCCTAAGAATAATGAATAAATTTAGCCTTTATAACTACTATTATTGGCGACATTTATATACTCCTGCAGATTTTCAAACAGAAATAAGACGCTATCAAAAAAGTTGGGACTTAGAGTAAGCAAAGTCCCAACTTTTTTCTATTTTTTTACAAGAGGATAGACGGTGGAAATCGTTATTTTTCCATTTTCTTTGATATTGACATGACCTTGGATCTCAAAAAGACCGTTGCTTGCTTTTCCGCTGAATGGTTTATTTCCGGTGCCATTAAAGGTCGTTTCGGAAATGATTTGTTCGACTTCTTGCATGATTTTTTCTGCACCCCAATCATCGGGAAAAACAGTAGAATTAGCTTTCTTGTATTCCCCCGCATATTTTACTTTTGCTTCATAAGGCATACCTTCTGTTACTTTCCCGACTGGTTCGTAGATAATGCCGCTTTCTTTTCTATAAAAATCTGGGTGTCTTGAATGCGCACCTGACAGATCAGGAACACCATTTTTTCCTGGTTTGACCTCGCCAGATAGATGATTGAGGGTTTTCCGTTTAAAATATTTTGTAGGCTGGATCTTTTCTACAATACTTTTATTCGGGCACCCTTTGAGAAGGGCTTCTTCTTCTACTGCTAGAATCGTTTTTACTTGTGCTTCTTCAACTTCAACCGCTCCGAGGAGTTCTCCTCGTTCGACCGTGGTCAATAAGGAACGCATCTCACTCCACGGCAGACACATCGCCACTAAAAGCACATCCAGTGGTTCAATTTTCATCTCGGATTGCTTGATGCGCAATTCGGTATTTTCGTAATTCGGTAGGTTCCTTAAGACGTTGCCACCAATCTCTTCTAAGATATTTACCGTGTCGTCATTTAAGGTTTTAGGTAAGGCATCGGTTCGTTCCTCGTCATAAAAGCCATCAGCTAATGCATAGTATGTAGCGTAAATACCAAAAAATTTCTGGACTTTCCGTAAAGAATAGATGACTTGTTGGTTATAGCCGATCGTGATTTGTTCCATCGGCACAACGGTTTGTGTCCCGCGATAAACGAACATACCTTCTCGATTGAGTACTAAATCCTGTCCGTTGGCTTGGGCAACGATTCGAAAGAAATTGGTATGAAATGTTTCGGGAAATTGGTTAATCAGCTGATCTCGTTCCTTGATCATTGCTCCGGTGATGTCTTTTCCTGTACGATTGACGGTATCAACATCGGTTGGTGGGATCGCACCTATTTGAACGGTTGCATGATTCAAAAAGAACTGTAGTACGGTCTCAGGTGTGTCCATTTGGTTAAGGAAGGTAGCAAAATCTGTTTCGATGGCAATATTGATCGTATTAGAACTGTAGTTATTGTAGGTTTGTTTCTCATGATCATAGGCAGTAAATGCAAAAGTAGCATTCACTTGCTTATCGGTCCACATCGAAGGAACAAACGTGATTTCTTGTAATGAGCCGATCCTAGGTGGAATTTTGATGTTCCCGAGGTAGTAATTATTGATCGAATTCTCTAGATAAACTAATAAACTTTGTCCATCAGTTGTTTTTGGTCGAAAAGTCAATTTTTCTTTGGTTTTGATGAGTTGATAGCCTGACAGATCGGGACTGACATTTAAGTAATCGATAAATTGGTTTTGTAAAGCAATCCAGCTAGCCATTTCCATTTTGCTAAATTCGTCTAAATCGGTAGGATTTTCTGGATGATCAATGATTTCGTCAAAAACAGCAAGGGTATGTCGTAACAACTTCTTTTGTGTGAGACGATAAGCTTGACTAAGGGCGGTTTCTTGTGCACCGGGTTTGAGATACGGGGTAGTAAACTCTGCTAAGGTGACCGCTTGAATAATTGGTGCGATCGGTGCAAGATTGAAACGGGTGCTTAACGGTAGGAACGCTGGGCCATACATTAAATCTATGTAGTCATTTAAGATCAAATTATCGAAGACGTTTCGTTGACTCGATAAAGAAGATGGGTCTTTTTCAAATTTGAGTTTTTCTATTTCTGTTATTTTTTGTGGTTCCTCGGGAGACGAAAGCGCATTAGGTAGTGTGAACGTCACTGGTGCTTCTCTACTTGCAGAATGAAGGGTATGATCGGTCGCAAAAGCTATGATACTAGGTGGAAGTATCGTTGTTAGTAAGAGATAGAGGACAAGCCACCAACAGCCCCAAGTTAATTTTTTGTTTTTCATTTTTTATCACTCCTTTGTATTTGGTACCACAAGTGTACAAAACAAAGAAAGCGTTTTATTTGAAAATGAATATTCTCTAACACCTTATTTTTCCAAAAAAAAGAAAAAAAGTTCTTCTATAATGAGCAAACATGAG
The DNA here is from genome assembly GCF_040887125.1 of Enterococcus sp. C74. Lineage (NCBI taxonomy): Bacteria > Bacillati > Bacillota > Bacilli > Lactobacillales > Enterococcaceae > Enterococcus > Enterococcus sp. C74. The sequence goes on from NZ_JBFOFA010000001.1 coordinate 69,250, forward strand.
CAAGGTGGTGTAAATCATGTGTTTTTACGATGGCTTATAAATAGAAATACTCTTTGACAATAAAAAAAGGCTCTTTTAAAATGCGAAAAACGATTTTAAAAGAGCCTCTTTTTATTGCTCAAAATGAGGGAAATCAACACACCCTCACATGAAACAAATAACTATTCATTTTTTATAAGGAAACTATTGTTAGTGATTCAAGAGTTCGGCTGTTAAACGTTTTGCTGTCGGTGTAACCGCCAAACCACCTTCAGCCGTTTCTTTAAAGATGGCTGGCATCTGACGACCTACTTGATACATCGCTGCGACGACTTCATCTGGTGGGATGACACTTTCGATTCCTGCTAAGGCCATATCTGCCGAGATGAATGCCTGAGAAGAGCCGAGGGCGTTTCTTTTAACACAAGGGACTTCAACGAGGCCTGCGACAGGATCACAAATCAGACCCATCATGTTTTTCAGCGTAATTGCGATAGCTTGGGCTGCTTGATGGGGCGTGCCATTTTTTGCACAGACTAGGGCGGCAGCGGCCATTGCACTTGCTGAACCAACTTCTGCCTGGCATCCGCCTTCTGCACCACTGATGGAGGCGTTATTGGCAATGACTAATCCAAAGGCACCAGCGGTAAAAAGAAACTCAATCTGTTGTTCGTGGGTCAAAGACAATCGGTCACGGACAGCCATGAGGACACCAGGTACAACACCAGCGCTTCCTGCTGTAGGGGTGGCACAAATCAACCCCATTTTTGCATTTACTTCGTTGACAGCGATAGCGTTGCGGACTGCTGACAAAATGGTTTCACCACTTAAAAAGTCGGCTTCTTTTAAGTAACGAGCTAGTTTTTGGGCATCGCCGCCAGTGATTCCAGTCACAGACGTTACACCTTCGTTTCCTTCAGCGATGGATTGTTCCATGACACTGAGGTTTTTTTCCATGATTGCAATGATTTGTTCTCGTGGACGACCACTCATATCCATTTCAACAGCAATCATTAATTCTGCGACACTAGGATAATTTTCTGCTTGGCGAACCAACTCTTCAATAGAGAAAAACATCTTTCTTCCTCCTTTAATCAAAATAATTAACGCTGTCGATCTTCGGTAATTGCGTTAGTTTACTTATAGTGTCATCTACTTGTGGATCATCTACTTCGATAATCATAATGGCATTTTCACCCTTTGATTCTCGTGTAACAGTCATTGTACCGATATTTGTATTTGTTTCTGAAAGGATATTCGTTACTTTAGCAATCATCCCAGGTACATCTTGATGAACGATGATAAAGGTCGGTGTTCCCATGCTTAATGAGATTTTGAAGCCGTTTAATTCCGAGATTTGGATATTTCCGCCACCAATCGAGATACCAGTGACTGAAAGTTTCCGTTTTCCTTTTTTCAACAATAGTTTAACGGAGTTAGGATGCTCTGCTTTTTCACCCTTAGGCACAAAGAGAACTTCCATTCCTGCTTCATAAGCTAACTGCAGTGAATCTGCCAGACGCTCATCATCTGGTTCCATGCCTAACAAACCACCAACTAAGGCGATGTCTGTTCCGTGTCCCCGATAGGTTTTTGCAAATGATTCATAAAGATAGATATCCACAGAATCTGGTTGTTCCCCAAAAATACTACGGACGATTTTGCCGATTCGAGCAGCTCCAGCAGTGTGAGAGCTGCTTGGACCGATCATGACTGGACCAATAATGTCAAAAACACTACGATATCTTAATTCTTTCATTTTTCCACCTCTTTAAAATAGATAAACACCCCAGCAAAAGTAAGTGAACTGTGTATAGCTCACTTACTCGTTTCCTCATCATTTTTGAACCATAAACTACATTAGTTAAATTAAATAAATATTTCACAAGGGTGCATTAATCTAGGAAATGCATCAATGATAGCTATGAAAATATATCGAACAATATTTTTATATTTTTAAATAGAAGAAAGCAGAAATTTCTAAATTACTAATGAGTGAGCGGTAGTGATACCTTATGTATTTTCGCTTGTTTTCTTTTCAGCGTAAGTGTATCACAAAAGAAGGAAGATGAGGGGGACTTCCTGTTGATTTTTAGTTTTTTTTTAGAGGTTCAAGCAATAAATTAAACATTTATCAGAAAAAAATCTTGAAAAATAGAATATATTTGCTATACTGTATCAGTGTGCATTGTCATATGCATTATTTTGACTGATAATCGAAGGATTATGAGTGGAAACGTGGGAGGAGAAATATGCATCTCCAATTAACCACATCACGGACTTAAGGAGGTATGTCTCGTGGCAAAGAAAGTAGAAAAAATCGTTAAATTGCAAATTCCTGCAGGTAAAGCAACTCCAGCTCCACCAGTAGGTCCTGCACTAGGTCAAGCGGGTATCAATATCATGGGATTCACTAAAGAATTCAACGCTCGTACAGCTGATCAAGCAGGTTTAATCATTCCGGTTGTTATTTCTGTATACGAAGACCGTTCATTCACATTCGTTACAAAAACACCACCAGCTGCAGTATTATTGAAAAAAGCTGCAAAAATCAATAAAGGTTCAGGCGAACCAAACAAAACTAAAGTTGCTAAAGTTTCTAGCGATCAAGTAAAAGAAATCGCTGAATTAAAAATGGAAGACCTAAACGCAGCTGATATCGAAGCAGCTATGCGCATGGTTGAAGGAACTGCACGAAGCATGGGGATCACTGTAGAATAATCGCTACACCCTAAGAAAGTAGCTTCTCAGTTGGCTCTGTATTGAAAGATATAGAACACGTGGGAGGTACAACCGTTATAACCACAATCAAGGAGGAACCAAAATGGCTAAAAAGAGCAAAAAAATGCAAGACGCATTAAAAAAAGTTGATTCAAGTAAAGTTTATCCTGTTGCCGAGGCTGTAGCTTTAGCAAAAGAAACAAACATTGCAAAATTTGACGCGACTGTTGAAGTTGCATACCGTTTGAACGTAGACCCTAAAAAAGCAGACCAACAAATTCGTGGTGCTGTAGTATTACCAAACGGAACTGGTAAAACACAAACTGTTTTAGTTTTTGCTAAAGGAGACAAAGCAAAAGAAGCTGAAGCAGCTGGTGCAGATTTCGTTGGTGACGACGACATGGTTCAAAAAATCCAAAACGGATGGTTTGACTTTGACGTAGTTGTTGCTACACCTGATATGATGGCAACTGTTGGTCGTCTAGGACGTGTTTTAGGACCTAAAGGCTTAATGCCAAACCCTAAAACAGGTACTGTAACAATGGACGTAACAAAAGCTGTTAACGAAGTAAAAGCTGGTAAAGTTACTTACCGCGTAGACAAAGCTGGAAACATCCATGTACCAATCGGTAAAGTATCATTCGACAATGAAAAATTAGTTGAAAACTTTGCAACAATCCATGATGTATTAGTGAAAGCTAAACCATCAGCAGCTAAAGGTCAATACATGAAAAATATCACAGTTACAACAACATTTGGACCTGGTATCCATGTAGACCAAGCTTCTTTCTAATTCTTGAATTAGAACGTTGATTGATCCAACTGAAAAATAATTCTTGACTCAACTAGTTTAGCATGCTAAGCTAGTTGAGGTTAATAATTAACTTGTACCGAAGACAGTAGGTGGCGTAGCCTTAATTTCCTACCGAGGACGTTTATTGAATACTTTCAATAGTCCCTCTATGTCTACGGTGGCATAGAGTTTTTTTATTGTGAATCACTAAGAACGAAGTGAGTAGATGATGAACAATACTTGGCGAACAGAGTGAGCGAAGTTCCCTCTCAAGCGAAGCATGATGAATCACTAAGAACGAAGTGAGTAGATGATGAACAATACTTGGTCAATGATCAAGTGTAAAAACTCTTCCATCAAAATTCAGGAGGTGAAACTCAAAAATGAGTGAAGCAATTATCGCAAAAAAAGCAGCAATCGTTGATGAAGTGAGCGAAAAATTTACAGCAGCAGCTTCTGTAGTCGTAGTTGACTACCGTGGTTTAACTGTTGATGAAGTGACTCGTTTACGTAAACAACTTCGTGATGCAAACGTAGAAATGAAAGTTATCAAAAACTCAATCCTTTCACGTGCCGCTAAAAAAGCTGGATTAGAAGGCTTAGACGAAGTATTCACTGGACCTACAGCCGTTGCATTTAGTAACGAAGACGTTGTAGCACCAGCGAAAATCATGGACGAATTTGCTAAAGAAGCAAAAGCATTAGAAATCAAAGGCGGTATCATCGAAGGTAAAGTATCTTCATTGGAAGAAATCACAGCATTGGCAAAATTGCCAAACCGCGAAGGACTTCTATCTATGTTGCTATCTGTACTACAAGCGCCAGTCCGCAACGTGGCTTACGCTGTCAAAGCAGTGGCAGACAAAGAAGATGGAGATGCAGCTTAATAGCCGCATAGCATAAATAAAAATACGAACATCTAAAACGGAGGAAATTATAATGGCAATGAACATTGAAAACATTGTTGCTGAGTTAAAAGAAGCAACTATCCTAGAACTTAACGACTTAGTTAAAGCTATTGAAGAAGAATTTGGCGTATCTGCTGCTGCTCCTGTAGCTGCAGTTGCTGCTGGTGGCGCTGCTGCTGCTGAAGAACAAACAGAATTCACTGTAGAATTAACTGCAGCTGGAGACCAAAAAGTTAAAGTTATCAAAGCAGTTCGTGAAGCAACTGGCTTAGGCTTGAAAGAAGCTAAAGCTGTAGTTGACGGAGCTCCTGCACCAGTTAAAGAAGGCGTATCTAAAGAAGAAGCTGAAGAATTAAAAGCTAAACTTGAAGAAGTTGGCGCATCTGTAACTGTTAAATAATTTTATTGATTTTTAATTGACTAAAAGCCTTGATATTTAAGGTTTTTAGTCTTTTTTTATTTTTTTTGACCATACTTTTGACCATACTTTTTAAAAATTTAAATAAGCCGCAAACTTATCAGCAGACCTTTCTTTTTGTTTTTTAGTCACATGAGTGTATATGTTCATTGTTGTATGAATATCTGAATGTCCTAACCTTTCTTGAACTTCTTTGATAGACAAACCAGCTTCAAATAATAAGCTACAATGTGTATGACGGAAGCCATGTATGGTAATATCATTGAAATTATGTTCTTTGCATATTCTAGATAAAATAATATTAGGCCGAGTTATATCTATATAATTATTGTTTTTAGAAGAAAAAATTATTTGATTCTTTGTTTTAGCGTGTTGACCATGTGCAAGTAAATAACGTTTTTGCTGAGTTTTCCATGCCTTCAAAATATTTAGTGTTTCGTCATCTAGCGAAATTTTTCTAATAGATGTGTTTGTTTTTGGTGGTGTAGAAATAAATTTATTATCTGAATTTCTCGTGATAGTTTTATTGATTTCAAGTGTTTTATTAAAAAAATCTACATCGTCCCAAGTTAATGCTAATGCTTCACCTTTTCGTATTCCTGTAAATGCTAGAACTCTGAATAGAGAATAAGTTATAGGGAATTTGTCTTTTTGACAGCATTCAAGAAAATCTTGTAATTCTTCTTTTTCAAAATATTTTAATTTAGTCTTTTTTTGCTTGCGTTCTCCTTTTGAAAAAGTTACTTCTTTCATAGGATTTTCTTTAATTAGGTTCATTTTTTTTGCATAATCAAAAACTGCAGATGTATAACATTTTAAAGCTTTATAGGTAGAATATTGTTCTTTCCATTTGTTGATAGCTTCTTGACAGTAAGCTATATTATAGTTTTGTATTTTTTTATTTCCAAAAAAAGTTGAAATGTTTTTATCAAACAAAAACTTAACACGTAAGTAAGTACTTTCTCTGACTGTTGGTTTATATTGTTCAATCCACATATCTTTTACTTGTGTAAAAGTGTAGTTATTATCTTTTACTAGTTTTTTATCTGTAGCTAAAACTTCTAGTCTAGCTAGTGCGATTTTCGCTTCTTTTTGTGTTTTGAATCCTCTTTTAGTTGTATATCTCTTCTTTCCAGTTAATGGATCGATACCAAGATATGTCTTGAAGTACCAGGCTTTTTCACCATTTTTCTTTTGGTATTGTTTAATCATTGCCATAAAATCCAACTCCTATTCTAATTCTATTTCTAAAATACTGTTATCAAATGATTCTAAAATCTCATTTTTTTCTATAAAATCAATCCATTCTTGATATCCGTTGTATTTTGGAATTCCTAAATGAGATTTAAGTTTTTGATAGGTATTTGCCACAATTTTTTTCCATTCTTCTTCGCCAGTACGAATGATTTTATCATCATCCCACTTTTTTGTTTTTCCAGTTCGTTTACTATTTTTTGATATTTGATAGTTTTTCCATTTGGTTAAAAATATATGTTTTGAATTAGAATTGTTTTCTAACCATTCTTTGAATTCTTGATATTGCATGTTTTTCTCCTTTCGAATGTATGTTCTTATCGTTATAAAAGAAAAGCCCGAAGGCTTTTTTATTTATAAAAACCACCTAACCGAATTGGCCAGGTGGTTTTGTTGTTATCACACAATCACTCTGCCAATAACATAAAGATCATCATATTCATCTGCATAGAAATCTGGATACAAGCGATTTCCATTTTCATCACATTCACAATTTAAGGATACTAATCGTAGTCTTCGATTTTCTACATACATTTTCTTTAAAAATGCTTCACCATTTATTTCTACAGCACCAATTTGACCATTCATAACATGTGGAGTCAGTTTAATAAAAACTATTTCTCCATTTTCAAAAGTGGGGTGCATACTATTTCCATTTATCATAAAAGCAAGATCATAATGAGAAGGAATTTGAGATTCTCTCATTGTTACCGTACCTAACGGGCGCTCTTTATCATAATTAGGACAACCATGTCCTGCTGATAATAAACCGACATATGGAACTTCCTGTTTTTCATCTTCATCAACAGCTTTTCCAAAACTACCTTGAATAATGTTCGATTTATTTTGTTCAGTCAATTCGCTTTTTGCAAAATTATAGACTTTTTGTTGGTGATAATTATTTAATAAATACATTGTAGAAAGAGTATTTGATATACATTCATTGAGAGAAAAATCATTTGATAGTTGTTCGGGAGATATTTCAAGTCCTTTACAAATCTTAATGACATTATCTATTCCAGCTTTGCCTATGCCTCTTTCTAGAATAGAACGAATAGTAGTGTACGGCACATTTATAAATTCGGAGAAATTTTTAATGGTTCCATATTTACTAATAATGAGTTGTTTAATAAATTCTTCTCTGTTCATCTTATCACCTCCTAAAGAAATATTAACATACGCATTTTCGTATGTAAATGACAAAAGGTAAAAAAAAACGCATTTTCGTATTGACTAAATACGCAATTGCGTGTTACTCTAACTTCAGAGTTAATTAATTATTTTTTTACTCTTTTAATACGCAATTGAGTAACGAAAAGGAGGGAAAAGAATGCTTAAAAATTTAGAAAAAGCTTTGACCGAAAAGAATATTACTCGAACTCAAGTTGCTAGTGCATTAGGTTATAAAAGGTATGCTACTATTTCTGACAAAATCGAAGGGAAAACACAGTTTAGCTTTGACGAAGCAGTGAAATTAAAGAAAACTTTCTTTCCTGAATATGAGCTGGAGTATCTTTTTACTAACGATGTCAAACAACCAGCGTAGGAGGTGTAATCTATGCAACTAAACATTCCAGATGAAGTAATTCAAAACGAATTAGCAAGTAATATTACTTTTATTGTTTTGAAAGAAATCGAAAAGCGATCCAGCTTGTTGACTAAAACTGTTGAATTACCACCTTACCCGAATAAGTCTCAAGTAAAAGAAATATTGAGAATTGGTGATGACAAATTAAGCGGTTGGATTTCAAAAGGTTTAAAGATTCAACAATGGAGTGAACAAGATATTCGAATTGAACGAACTGAATTACAACGATTTTTAAAAGAAACTTTTGAAATTTAAATATTTAAACTTGTTCTACACTCACCACTTCCGAAAAGAGGAGTTGCGAGTTTTCTCCTTAAAAAATCAAGTTCGCACATACACGTTGGCATGAGCAACTCCTCTTTCCGGAGGTGGTGACGGTGAGAGACGAAGGAGGGAGCGAATGACCTTACAAGAGCATCAACACTTGATGCGAAAACTAAATCAGGAATACCACAAGGAAATGAAATCTAGATTGTTAGGGGAACAATGGCGTGAACGCCAGAAGAAGTGGTTAGAAATAAAAAGACCGACCAGCGACTGCAATCGCTAATCGGCAACAAACAAAAAATTATATCGGGAGAATTATAACATATGAATAAAAAAATTGAAAACCTTATTGAAGAATTAGCTAATGAATGTGAAAAAGAAAGCTTAGGTCTTTCACTAGCTGTGGCAGATGATGAATGTGTGGCAATCAAAATCGCTGGACCAGCTAATCTTTACGCAATTAGTATTTTTGAACAAGGAAACATCATTAAGAAATCGTTTCGAAGCAATTGCAATTGCGAAGAGTGTCAAACTTTTAGACGAGCTGTCCTTAAGTATCAGAAAGAAATGGTGTTCCATTTAATGGAGGAATCTGAATTGCTGGAGGAATTTGAATGATGAATGAAAAAACAATTGATTTACTCATTATTTTATTTTTCACGTTAGTGATTGTAGCGAAAAGGTACGTAATCTTTGGCTTGTTATTCGCAATTACGATGCTTGTCCTTTGCGTGTTAGCAAGCAGAAAAGAGGGGAAACATGAACGAGTTAGCAAATCTTGACAACTATTTAACTGATCCTGATTATGCTAAACCACCATATGAAGCACCAATCGACGAGGAGGATGAAGATGAGTAAATCAACTTTAGACATGAGCCATCAAGAATGGCTCGAAGACCGCAAAAGAGGTATTGGTGGTTCAGATGTCGCAACCGTACTTGGATTGAATAAATACAAATCCCCTTATCAATTATGGCTTGAGAAAACGGGTCAAATTGAATTGAAAGATTCAGAGAGCGAACCAGCTTATTGGGGCAATGTTTTAGAAGAAGTTGTTGCCAAAGAATTTCAAGAACGAACAGGCAAAAAAGTACGTAGAAGAAACCAAGTGTTTGAACATCCGTTACATCCATTTTTAAGAGCCAATATCGACCGTGATGTAGTAGGAGAAAATGCCATTCTTGAATGTAAAACAGCGAATCAATTTCTTAGCAAAGAGTGGGAAGGGGAAGAAGTGCCACTTAGTTATTTGTGTCAAGTGCAACATTATATGAATGTTTTGAACAAGGATTATTGTTATATCGCTGTGTTGATTGGTGGTCAAAGATTTATATGGAAACGAGTTGAACGAGATCAAGAACTGATTGACATCATCACAGAACGGTTAGTTGATTTTTGGGAAACGAACATTATTGGCGGAGAAGAGCCACTGATTGATGGAAGTAAAGCAACGTCAGATTTTCTAAAAGAACGTTATTCGGAATTAGATTCAACTGAAATTATGCTTCATGCCGATTATGATGTTCTACTCGATCAAAAAGCAGAGTTACTCAAAAGTAAGAAGGAACTAGAGAAGAGTATTCGACAAATCGACAATCAAATTATCCAAGAACTTGGAATAAATAATGCGTCTACAGGGATCACGCCTAATCGGATTATTTGTTTAAAATCAGTTGTTTCTAAACGAAAAGACTTGAAGAAAATAGCAGAGAAATATCCATATGTGATGAAAGATGAGGAAATTTACAGTTTATCAACTTCAAATAGATTAGTGATAAAGGAGATTCAGTGATATGGCAACAAGTAAAGATTTAAAGAATCAACTAACAGAAAAAAACAATCAAGCAGTGGATGTTTCAAAATTAGGTTTTAAAACATTGATGAGTCAGCCAGCTATGAAAAAGAAATTCAATGATATTTTACACGAAAAATCAGATGCTTTTATGGGTTCTCTTTTAACGTTAGTTGGTGGCGATGATTATTTATCTAAAGCAGAGCCGATGACAATCATCGCTTCTGCTTTAAAAGCAGCAACGATGGATTTACCAATAGATAAAAATTTAGGATATGCCTATATTGTTCCATTTAATCGGAAAGAAAAGGTAGGAAAAGATTGGATTACGCATAACGAAGCCCAATTCATCCTAGGATACAAAGGCTATATTCAGTTAGCACAACGTTCTGGACAATACAAAGCACTTAATGCAATAGAAATTTATGAAGGGCAATTAATTGAATGGAATCCTCTGACAGAAGAGTTTCAGTTTGACTACAATGCGAAACAATCTGATCGAGTAATCGGTTATGTTGGATTTTTTGAATTACTAAATGGGTTTAAAAAAACTGTTTATTGGACAAAGCAAGAAGTGGAAGCTCATCGTATTAAACATGCCAAAGGGTTTGATAAAACAAAGCTAACTGGAGCGTGGAAAGAGAATTATGATGCGATGGCGATAAAAACCGTCTTACGTAACATGTTAGCTAAATGGGGGATTTTATCTGTAGAAATGCAAAATGCGGTTACTTCTGATGAAAGAGTTTTTCGATTTGATGAAAATAATGATCTTGTAGAAGAAGTGACTTTAAATGATGCAGAACCAATCGAACCAGAACGTAAAGAAGCAGAAAAAGTGGAAGACGTATCATCAGCGTTTGATGAATACGAAGAAACAGCAAATATAGACGAACAACAGGATTCATTGTTCGATGATATGAATCCGCCACTATAGCGAGGGAATTTCCCCTCGCTTATCTAAGGAGGTGATAGTGTGGCAAGACCAACAAAAGAAGGTCTTGATTATTTTCCTCTTGATGTTGATGTTTTCGAAGATGAAAAAATAGAGGCTATTGCTGGGGAATTTGGACTTAAAGGAGAAATTGCGGTAATCAAACTGCTTTGTGCGATATATAAAAAAGGATATTTCATTTTGTGGAATGATTTAACGCAAGCTACTCTTTTAAAACGCCTGCCAGGAGTAAGTAAGGAAATGCTCAATCAAATAGTGAACCGCTTAGTCAAATGGGGTTTTTTTGATAAACAACTGTTTGACTCGGTCGAGGTGCTTACGAGTGAGAATATCCAAGCCACCTACTTTGAAGCGACAAAAAGACGAAAATCACCAAAACCAACTAAGTATGTAATTAACGCAAACATTAATACACAAGATGAAAGAGATAATGCTGACATTAATCCCCAAAGTAAAGGAAATAAAAGTAAAGTAAATGAAACAAGAGTATCTTCTTCTAGATCTAGTATAGATATTCATTCAGAAAATAGCGCAGAGAGCTATTGGCTAAATCAAGTGAATCCAGCAGAAGCACCAATGGTTTTAGAATCTATTCGTTTTTGGGTAAATGATTTTCAAGGACAAGATGAAATTGTCATCATGGCGATTGAAGAAATGCTAAAAAATGGTGCTAAAAATTATAACTATCTCGATAGAGTGCTAAAAAACTGGGAAAACAAGCAACTAGACACCGTTGAGAAAGTGAGAAAGTATTTGCAAGGTCATTATTCAAAATCACCTAGAAATGCAAATAAAACGCTTGAATACGAGAAATTTAGCACAGATGAGTTGCCTATTTGAGAGGAGGCGTAGGCATGGAAACCGTTGGAGAAATCATGGAAAAACTAATACAGAAAGTGCTTGTCCAACGTGGCGAATGTCCTGAATGCGGACAGCCCTTGTATGGATGGCGTACGAAGAATCCTGATGGCTCAGATCGTTGTAAACCAACTTGTATGCAATGTGGGTATAAAGCATTGCGAGTTCAGGAAGACTTACAAACAGAGCAAATGTACAACGAAAGTCTGAAAGCAAGAGCTATCAATTTTTTCAAAGGTGGTTCTGTCGTGCCTAATAAAGCGTTGTTTGATTGTACATTGCAGAATTATCAAATCGTTGATCAAGAAACAAGACAAGCGGTTGAAGTAACCAAACGCTTTGTTAATTCAGTCTTGTTAGGAAATCCAAGTCATCTTGTTTTAACTGGCAAACAGGGAACAGGTAAAAGTCACCTAGCGATGGCAGCGACTTGGGAAGTTTTGAGGCGATCAAACTACGACAAGAAAATCTTGTTTATCGGGTTACAGGAAATGCTGGATCAAATCAAGTTTTCGTACAACAATCCTGAACTTAGAAAAACGATTGAGGGATCGTTGATTGCAGATATCAAAACGGCGGATTTAGTCGTCATTGATGATATCGGTTCAGAGCTAGGAAAAGATACTTCAGATAGTCGAGCATTTGGCATAAACACGTTGAATTCGTTCTTGGATGCACGACAGAACTTAGCAACGATTATCACAACGAACTTGCTTGGGGAAGAGTTGAAAAAGGCTTACGGTATGAGGACAACATCAAGAATATTTGTCAATTCTGATGGATTTACGATGGTCTTTTCTCAAACAACCGATAAACGATTAAAACCAGTAAAAGGAGCGACAGCATGAACAAATATCGCAATCGAAAAACGGTTCATCGTGAGATCAAATTCGATTCTGTAGCAGAAGCAGAGTACTATGATCTGGCAGTATGACAAGCGGAAGCAAACGGCTGGAAAGTAAAGCTTCAGGAAAAATTTGAACTATTGCCAAAATTTGAATTGGAAGGCAAGAAGTACCGTAAAATCGAGTATATTCCTGACTTCACGTTTTATAAAAACGGTAAGCTTGTGAAAGTTGTAGATGTCAAAGGAATGCAGACAAAAGATTTTAAAATCAAAGCGAAACTGTTCTGCCATCGTTATCAAGTGCCGTTGATATTAGCTAAAAAATATGGCAAGACGTTCAAGGAAGAGCGTTTTTAAAAGAAAGATTAGGAAGGTTTGAAAATGAGCAGAAAAAAGAAATTCATTCCAGAAGTTAACCAAGAGGTTGAATGCTTCTGTTGCGATTCAAATAGAGGAACACCATGGCTATATCCATTCTCAGGATACGTAAAACATGTTTATGACAATTCAGCGATGGTAACGATTGATAGTACTCATCCAGACGATGATGGTTTAGCAGTTGGATACCACGGGAAAACGATTGTTCCATTTACAGAAATGAGGGCTGTGGAATGCTAGATATGAAAATTGAAAACTATCGAATCACTGAAATGAGTGATTGCAGAAATATTGTTCTATCACGAGTTATTTTTGATGAAAAAGGGAATATTCAATATACCGTAAATAGCAAAGGTGAAAAAGTAGAAGGGGTTTCGTTTATTGGATACTATCAAACGTTGAGTATGTGTTTAAAAGCAATACAGCGTGACTACGTGATGAGAGAAGGTCACGTGATAAAAAGTATTATCGAGTACAAAAAAGCGCTTGAGCGTATCACTAACGAGTTTGAAAAAGCATGTGAAATTGAGGAGGAAGACAAATGAAAAAATTAATTGTATTTATCAGTTTATTAGGAATAGGCATCACATTAGGGGCTTGTAGAGAAAGTGATAAAGTTTCCTACAATGTAAGCCAAGAAGCAGATAATTTTAATGTGATTCGTCGAGTAGCAGTAATCAATACTCGAACGGACAAAGTGGAGTTTGAAGCGATCGGTCGAATATCTGTGGATACGGAAGATAAAAATAAACTCGTTATTCTAGTTGAAACAGGAAAGAATGAGTACAAAAAACATCTTGTAAACATGACTAGTTGGAACATGTATGTAGTTGAAGATTTAGAAGGCGCGAAGGTCAATGAATACAAATACGAAGTAAATTACATGCCAGAAAGTATTGTGCCGTTTACGGTGACTGAGAAGAAGTAGGAGGACAGCGAATGATACCGAAGTTTCGAGCTTGGTACACACCGTTTAAAGGTGAAAAATTTGGACAAGAAATGAAATATGGACAAGCAGGAAGTTTGATCACTCATGCTGAAATGTCTCCAGATAAATATGTTCTCATGCAATCCACAGGGCTGAAAGATAAAAATGGTGTGGAGATATTTGAAGGAGATGTAGTATTTTTCAGTGTAAGTGATGGTTTTAATCACTTAGATCATGAAAAAGCTGTTATTCAAGCCTCTGGGTGTCATTCTGGCTTAATTTGTAAGCTAGTAGACTTGGACTTAGAATATCGAATTTATTATGATCCAGTATTTCACACTGACTATGAAGTTATCGGGAATGTCTACGAAAATAGCGAGTTATTGGAGGAACAGCGATGAACATACAAGAAGGAATCAAAGAATTAGAAAGTCATAAAATGAAAAGTGAAGACATAAGAACTGATTGTTTCAATAACGGTTTAAATGCCGGTATTGCGGTAATGAAAAAACTAGACGAACCTCAGAAGCTAGTTGTTGATTCGTTCGTGGCGGAGTGGTTTGAAGATAATAAAGATGCATTGGATTTAGCGATTTTTATGGCAATCAGAGAATTAGACGATGAAGAATGGCCACACAAGACAGATTTTGAGAATTGGCTAGATGTTGCTAAAAACAAACCAATCGAAACCCTCATCCGTATGAAAGACGGCTACGAGGTCGAGAAAGAGTCGTTGTACAGAGTTAAACTAGGTGAGGGTTATTTCGTTGAATATCAAGGAAGAGGTGCGCTGATTATGATTATCCCTGACGACAATAAAGAAATTAAGATATTCGATTCGAAATCAGATGCTGAGCGCACTGCTCAAACGATTGGCGGAACAGTGGAAGAGGTGGCGGAAGGATGAGTTTCAAAAAAGGCGACAAAGTCGTGAGTAAAATGGGATCAGGCGTGTCATTATACTTCTTGGACAACGAATATTATATAGTTCAAGATGCTTCGATGCCTGGCAGAATCGTTTTGATTGACGACGATAAACAGCGTTTGAGTTGGCCATCTAGTAAATTCGAATTATATGAGGAGGAAACGGAATGAAAATATCAATTGAAACGCTAAAAAAAATCATTGCTGAAAGTAAAAATGATTTGACGTTAGATGAACTGTTAGTTAGAGCCAATATTGGAGAAGATGATATTGATGGGGAAGATTACGAAGTGTTACGAGAATGGACAAGCGTGTTAGTTAACGAAGCGCTAGATGCCGTGTTAATGAGAAGTGCGTTTTGTGCTGAGGTGGGAGAGGAAAAAGAATGATTTATTCTTTTATCTTTATTGTACTTTTTGTTTGCATACTAGCAATCATACAAGAGGGATATAAGAAAAAATAAAAAAAGCCACCTCTTAACGAGATAGCGGCACAAAACTATTTTACCATAAGGGGTGGCGTTTGTGAGATTTCAGTGGTTGAAAGATTATCAAGAACTTGATGAGCAGATTCTTTACTTAAAATGGAATCTTAATAAAAGTAAGCTTGAATTGAATCGGTGGGTCTATGGAGATTTGGCAGACGTCCGAATCGAAAAGAATTCTAGATCAGCTTCTTTAGAAGAAAATATTCAAAAAATCGAAAATGAAATTGAAATACTCGAAGAGCAACGTCAAGAAATGCTGGCAATTATTAACTCTTTTAAAGGAATTGATAATGAGATCATTCGAAAAAAGTATGTCGAGGGTTGTTCGTTAGAGATAATAGCCGAAGAGATTGGTTACAGCGCATCTTATGTTAGACAAAGACATGCTGATATTCGCAAAACTTTGAATTTCTTAGATGAATATGAAATGAACAAGATAGACAGACAAAACAAACTTAATGAAATTGATTATTACAATAAGGGCAGAGACGAAGCTGTACAAATTAGTTTATTCTAAAATTCCAATGTTCACTAAATGTTCGAACATTGTAGCTATGTCAGTATTGTATACATCATGATATTCTATTAGTGTCGAAAGATTAAGAAAAGGATTTCGACAAAATAAACAAAGGGGGGAGTCTCCTTCATCGTTGTAATTAAGCTTTGATAGACAGCAACAAATACAAAACATATTATTGATTATTTGTTATCGATTTCATTTTATACTTTCTTTATTTTTTAATTTTGTTATTATTGAGATATAAAAATTAAGGGAGGTTTTAAAAATGCTAAGTGGAAAATTGATTTTTAAGTGTGGAAAAGGGAATTGTGGAGGGATTTTAAAAGCTGATTCATCGGAGTTTGATTTTGAAAATACATGGATTGACGATGATCGTAGTATGGGTTCAGAAGAAGGATATGAAGCCATGGTAGAAAAGAAATGTCCAAATTGTGGTGAAGAATATAGTATAAGTTATACTTATACAGAATATCCAGTAGGTGCACTTAATTTCGAAGATGGTCCAAACTTTGATAAAGAAGTTAAAGATGTAAAGAGTACATTAACTGTATTTTAAAATTATGAATAACAAATGAAAGTACCAACCATAAAAAATGTAGGACAAGTATGTTGGGATATAAAGATAAAAACAATAGATGTTTTTTTGTAATTAAATTTTCGCTAAATATTCGAACATGTAACCATTACTAGCAGAGTGATATTTTATTAGTGTCAGAAAATATAAAATTTTTAAATGTTAAAATAAGCAATTACGAAGAGGTGAATTAAGTGAATGACAAGGTAATTGAAATTTTATCTAAAAGTTTAAAAAAAGAAGAAGTTAATGCAAAGGTAATAGGTTTAACTGATGACGATTATAAAACTATAATTATCGAAATGGAAAAAAAGGATTAATCAATAGTGTTATCTATTCATCGAATGTACCATTTTATTTTGAGATAACTGAAAAAGGTAAAAGTAAAATCAGTTAACTTTTTAGATCACTCATTGAGTGGTCTTTTTATTTTACAAAAGAGAGGAAATGAAAAATGGATAATGAAAAATTTATTACTAAATGCAAACAATTGGTAGCAGACTATGCAAATGAGAACTTTGATAAAACAGATCAAACGCAGATTACAATGGACAATGTGTTTGTTGTCTGGTCCTGCAAGACGCTTCAAAACAATAAAGCTTTGCTGAGTACTACGATTTCTGACGGAATGTATTACGAACTAACATATAACGGAGACAAATCAGAAATTTATTTTGATGCATATAAAAAATGGGGAAATAAGGCAATTAAAGTCTAGCGAATACTAGACTTTTTTCTTTACATAAAGGGGAGTTTGAAACATGGAAATTAAATTAATGAAATTGTCAGAGTTAAAGCCTGCAGATTACAACCCAAGAGTTGATTTAGTTCCAGGAATGGACGAATACGAAAAGCTGAAACAATCAATTCTTAAATTTGGCTTTGTTGATCCACCTATTTTTAACAAACAAACAGGGAATCTCGTAGGCGGTCATCAGCGTGTCGCTGTGGCTAAAGATTTGGGCATATGTGAAGAGATAGAGGTATCAGTTGTAGATTTACCCCTTGATAAAGAGAAAGCTCTTAATGTGGCTCTCAATAAGATTTCTGGTCAATGGAATGAAGATAAACTAGCTTTGTTATTAAAAGAGTTAGATGCTGAAAATCTTGACTTATCTGGCTTTGCTGAAGAAGAAATACAAGACGTTATCGAACAATATGATATGAAGTTGGATATGGAAAACGAAGCAATAGATGATGAATTTGAAATTGAGCTTCCGGAGAAACCTAAAGCAACATTAGGGGATATTTACCAACTAGGTAATCATCGATTAATGTGTGGTGATAGTACAGATGCCATTCAAATAGAAAAGCTTATGGGTGGGGAAAAGGCAGATATCCTAATCACTGATCCACCATACAACGTAAATTACGAAGGAAAAACAGAAGATGTATTAACTATACAAAACGATAACAAAACTTCCCTTGAATTTTATGAGTTTCTAAAAAATGCTTTTGATGCAGTTGGTAGCAATTTATCTAAAGGCGCGTCTTTTTATGTGTGGTATGCATCATCTGAGGTCGTGAATTTTGTTACAGCATTAGTTGATTCAGGTTTTTTAGTTAAACAAGAACTCATATGGTGTAAAAATACTTTCGTGTTGGGAAGGCAAGATTACCACTGGCAACATGAACCGTGTCTTTACGGATGGAAGTCAGATGGAAGCCACACGTGGTATGGAGATAGAAAGCAAACAACCATTTTGGAGTTTGATAAGCCATTAGTCAACAAAGACCATCCAACAATGAAACCAGTACCTCTATTTGATTATCAGATTAAGAATAGTTCCAAAAAGGGTGATAAAGTCTTAGATGTATTTGGTGGAAGTGGTACAACTATGATTGCATGTGAACAAAACAAACGTCATGCGTATTTAATGGAGTTAGATCCTCGATATGTAGATGCTATCATTCGTAGATGGGAAGAATTCACAGGTGAGCAAGCAATAAAGTTAAACTAAAATAAAAGAAGCCGAGTGCTTGAACACTCGACTACTCAACGAGAACAATAAGCCCCCGAAGACACAGAAGCTAGCACGCGTGCGTTTCAGACAGTTCTGTGTCTTTTAGCATTCTAACAAATGCGGGGTGCTTATACAATGGAAAATGAAAACTTTGATTTAGACTATGAGATTAAAAAGGCTGTAGAGAAGGCAGAATCAATTGACGAATATAAAAAGATTATTCGTGTGGCTTTAGGAAAATGGCTTAAAAATCTCCAATCAGGACAAATCAAGTTAGATAAAGTTTCCGATTTAAAGATATTGATTGAAGCAGATTTGATGTTAAAGGACATCGATAATGATTAACAAATTTCATAAAATTCCTGATATACTTAAATTAAAATTTATTGGGAGTGTTTTTTATGGAATGGTGGAACTTATGGGTACCTTTTGTTGGAACTATTTTTGGTATTGGGGCTAACATTTTTATTAATTTTGTACAAAGTAAAAAACAACAAAAATTTCAGAGAGAATTGAATGATAACCAGCAACTATTTCAAAAAGAAATAGCTAAAAAACAAATTGATGCTGACGTAATTTTAAAATCTCGTTTACATTGGATTGATAATACTAAGAGTATTGCGTCAGAATTTTTAATTGATTCACTTAAATTAGTAACAGTGAATACTTCGCTTGTCGAAAATTATAGCAATGTAGCTATATGGAAAAAGTTAGAATATAAAAATTATACAGAAATAAAAAATGATAAAATTGACAAAAAAAGAAAAGAAGAGGCTATTGAATTTGAAAAAACAATAGAAACTATGCTTCGTGATTATAAAGAAAACAGTATCCAAAGTAATAATCAGATAAACGAATTAATATATAGAACTTCTAAAAATAATACTTTACTCTTGTTAAATTTTGGTGATAATGATGAAAATAATGAAATCATTAATTTGGTGAAAGATATTAATAATTGTTTGAGACGAGTAACTAGAGAAGTGAAAGATTTAGAGTATATTGTTGATGACGAAGAAGTAGATTGGCTTAATAAAATTGAAAAATCGTATACTGAACAAACAGCCATAAATCAAAAAGTAGAAAAATTAACTCTTCTTTTAAGAAACTATTATAAAAGGGAATGGGAGAAAGTTAAAGAAGGAGAATAGAAAACAAAACTCAATTAGTGAGAATTGTGAGGTGGTGTTATATGGTGTATGGATAAGAAAGAGCAAGCTAAGCGAATGTATGAAGAAGGCTTGAAATATAAAGAAATAACTGAAAAGCTTTCTATCCCTCTGAATACTTTGAAATCATGGCGGAAACGTTATGACTGGCAAAGAGGGGGTGCAACTTTAAGGGTGCAACCAAATAACAGGGGTGCGCCCAAAGGTAATCAGAATGCCATAGGAAATAAAGGCAATAGCCGAGCCTCACCGCCAGTAGGAAACAAGAACGCTTTGAAAACTGGCGAGTATGAAACTATATTTTTTGAAACACTAAGTGATGAAGAGAAGGACATCTATTCTAGTTTGAATGATGATCCTTCTCTTGTTTTGTCTGAGGAAATACGGTTGCTGAAGATACGGCAGTTGCGAATGATGAAAAGAATTCAGCAAGCCGAGGCTGGTTTAAACGATGAAGAAATCGAACGTCTGCAACAACTAAGGAAAATAAAAACGCCGATTGAAAAAGACGGTAGAAAGCTAGAAATTAAGCGAGACGTAATGCAAGATGTTCAAGTTAGCAGAAAAACACATCGCAAAATTGATGATATTCTTTCAATTGAAGATTCATTGACTCGTATTAGCAACCAGTTAGCTAAAGCCATCAAGCAAATGAATGAACTTTATATGAATGAATACAGAACTGATTTAATGAAAGCACAAACCGAGAAAATTCAAGCTGAAATAGCAGATATTGGCGGTAATAATTCTGGCGAAGAAGTGGAAGAATGGAAGCAAGCAGTTTTAAATGCAGCAAATAAACGGGCGGTGAGAGAGAATGAGCAATGATTTTATTACTTTTGCTGATATAGGTGCTGCGATTGATTATTACTATGATAAGCCAGTAGCTTTTTGCCAAGATATATTGGGCTTGGATCCTGATGAATGGCAGGAAAGTGTTTTGAATGATTTGGCTGAATTTCCAAAGGTTTCAGTTCGTTCTGGACAAGGTGTTGGAAAAACAGCATTGGAAGCAGGAGCAATACTTTGGTTTTTAACTTGTCGACCATACGCAAAAGTGATTGCTACAGCTCCAACCATGAAACAACTTTACGATGTGCTTTGGGCGGAAGTAGCCAAATGGCTAAATGATAGCTTGATCAAAAACTTACTGAAGTGGACAAAGACCAAAATTTATATGGTTGGTGATTCAGAGCGTTGGTTTGCTACGGCTAGAACAGCGACTAAACCAGAAAATATGCAAGGTTTTCACGAGGACCATATGTTGATTGTGGTAGATGAAGCTTCTGGTGTGTCTGATCCAATTATGGAAGCTATTCTTGGTACGCTATCAGGTTTTGATAATAAGCTATTGATGTGTGGAAACCCAAATAATATTGAAGGTGTTTTTTACGATTCCCACAATTCAGACCGTGATAAATACAGAGTCCATAAAGTATCTAGTTACGATAGTAAACGTACAAACAAAGATAACATAGAGATGATCCTTAAAAAGTATGGAAAAGAAAGCGACGTTGCTCGTGTCCGTATTTTTGGAGAATTTCCCAAAGGAGCGTTGGATTCATTTGTCAGTCTTGAAACGGTAGAATTGGCTACAGAAAAACAAATTAGTGATTCTTTAGTCAATAAAACAACGGTTGCTCATATAGGTGTCGACGTAGCTCGGTATGGTGATGATTCTACGATTCTTTTCCCTAGAATTGCTACTAGGGCATTAGAGTATGAGAAATATTCAAAACGTAGCACCATGGAAACAACAGGATATGTCATCAATATGGCCAAGAATCTAATGAGTCAATATCCGAGTATTGATAAAGTGATGATTAAAGTCGATGACACTGGTGTCGGAGGTGGTGTAACCGATCGCCTAGAAGAACTGATAGAAGATAATCATTATCCTTTTGAGGTGTTTGGAGTGAATAATGGTTCAACATCGGAAGATGATTTTTACGATAATTTAGGTACTCAACTATGGGGAAACATCAAGGAAATGTTAGAAGAAAATATGACAGCAAATCTTAACGGTGAACAACCGATTATTGAACTGCCTGATGACGGATCGTTGATTAAAGAATTGAGTACACGTAAATTCAAAATGACAAGTAGAAGTCGTATTCGTTTAGAAAGTAAAGATGATATGAAAAAGCGAAACATTGGTAGTCCAGATATTGCTGATGCGTTGGCTTTAGCATTTTATGAGCCACCAAGTCACTATCAATTTATTCAATTTTAGGAGGTGAGCTTTTGATTAGTACAGTATTATCTTTAGAGAGATATAAGAAGTTACGTATTAAATATGCAACACAAATTGAAGATGGAATGTTTGATCCGAATGGTTTTATAGAAGATATGAAACCATTTTTTGCTGATCGTGAAAGAAAATATCTAGCGTATACTAGCGAAAACAATGAAATAGACAAAAGACCAAAGCCTAACACTGATATTGTAAAGGTTAATAATAAACTTCATGCTGGTATGTATTCGATTGTCGTAGATCAAGCAGTCAATCATTTTACTGGTATACCTATTAAATGGGATTACGATGTATCGGAACAAAAAAGAACACTCATTCAAAGATTAAAAGATAAATTCTTAAAAAATGATACAGAGCTTCCAACAGTTCCAGAAGCTTTTAACAAATTAACAAGCAATCTTGATTCCATGAGATTTGCAATGCTTGACCCTGAGACAGCCACTTTCCAAGGTGCATGTGGAGTAGCTTTCCGATTGTTAGAGCCTGTGAAAGGAGATGATGGTTGGGAGTTAAGAGCAAGCAATATTGAGCCTTGGAGAGCTGAAAGATATGGAAATGCTGGAATCTATATTAAAGAAAAGTATGACTCTTATCAGAAAAAGTTTTTCCAAGAAATGAAAGTTATAACTAGAAATGAAATTACGACATATGCTTGTTATGGTGATTTAGATTTTATTACTAACGGAACATTCAAAAAAATCGATGAAACAAAAAATCCTTTAGAAGTGATTAATTTGTCCGAATTTAAAAACAATACAAATCGTTATTGTGATTTTGAAGTAGCTGAGGAAATTGGAGATGCGATTGATCGTGCTTTGTCTGATCAACAAAACGAAATCGAACAATTTAAGCTTGCGTACATGCTTGTTACTGGTACGACAATGAGCAAAGACACTGCTAAAGAAACGATGAATCAGCTAGGGATTATTAACTTAAAAGACCCTACAGCAAAAGCAGAATATGTCACCAAAGATTTAGCGAAAGATTTCAATGAATATCATATGGATCTATTGAAAAAACAATTTTACACCATTTGTAAAGCAATCGATTTTAACGATGAGGTGTTTAAATCAAACAGTTCTGGAGAAGCTCGTAAGTGGCAAATCATTAGCCTAGAAGCAAAAACAAATACTAAAGAGCAATATTTTAGAGAAGGACTGAAAGAATGCGCAGAAACAATTGCTGCTTTTCTTAAGTTTCATGACAAAGTAGAAATTGAGCCAGAAAAAATTATTTTTACTTTCTCTAGATCTTTGCCAACTGATCTAAGTTATTTAGCTGAAGCTTTACCTAAGCTTGCACCTTATGTATCCAAACGAACCATTCAAAGACAAATTCCATTTGTGACAGACGTTGATTATGAAAATGAAATAATGGAGTTGGAAAATGGAAATGCTTATCCAGATAGTGAATACAATTTTGGCGGAGGTGGCAATAGTGACGATAGAAACGAAGTATTGGACCAAACGTCGAGAACTGGAGGATCAAGCAAGGCTCAAACAAGAAAATCAGACACTTAAAAAATTAACTAGTGTATTTCCTGAAGCGCTGAAAGAGATACAAGAAAAACTATTATCTCAAGCAGACTTACATGATATTACTTATGCTGAAATGATGGAGTTTTACAGCAAAAGTGATCAAAAAAAATATCGTGAATATGTGGAAAAAAATTACAAATCTCTCAAAATGTATGATTCAAAATACAAAGAGTTTATCGATGAATTTTTTCCATCTTTTGATTATGCAAAGGTTAATCGTTTGCTACAGATACGTTCTGATATCTTTAAAATCCTTGCATACCATGCAATAGATGTAGACGTGAACAAGTATTTTTCAGATCGATTGGAAGAGATATTGCAACGTTCATATGCTTCAAATGCAAATGTGTTATCGCAATTGCTGAATGTTGATTTGCCGAATTATTTATCCCAAGTGGAATTAGAGAGTTATCTAAACTATCCTTGGTCGGGTAAAACCTTTTCTAGGAGGCTTTGGGGAAATATTTCATCACTCGAACAGAAACTCTCCAATGCTATTGTAAAAAGTGTTGCTAGTGGAGAAGGCGTTATACACGCACTAAATACCATGCGAACAGACTCAGAAATTTGTGACATGTTTAAGTTAGAAGAATCAAAGTATAACAAAGCGATAGAAAATCTCGTTCGAACGGAGTATGCAAAATTTGCTCAAGATGGTATTGAAAAATCATATTTAGAAACAGGTATTGAGGAATACAACGTTTTAACTGCAAAGGATGAGAGAGTTTGCCGAATTTGTGGAGGAAAGGCAAGTAAGAATCCCTATAAACTGAAAGATGCTGTCATAGGTGAGAATCGAGCGCCTTTCCATAGTCGTTGCAGATGTACGGATGTTCCTAATTTACCAAAATTAGGAAAGGATATTGATGAAGAATATGACCGTTTATTTGGCGATTTATTAGATGAGTTTGCACATGATTCTTTTGGAATTAATTTGAAACGGAGGAAGTAGAATGAAAGATTTTCATGAAGCAGTACTAACAATTAATGTAAAAGCTGATATTGCAGAAGCCTACAAAACAGCTATTGAGTCTGAGAACCATCCTAATGGCTTGAGAGATCAGTGGAATGGTAATTATGCCTACGTGGTTATTGGCGATCAAACTGTTAATTATCAAGAGAATACTCCAGTTAATAAGAATACCGTTAATTTAACGATTCAATTATTATCTCATACATTACCAAATTTAAAAGAAACAGTTAATTGGTATGAAAAGACGGGATGTATTGTTGTTAGAACTGACTACAAAGAAGGAAAGTCTAGTAAATAGGCTTTTTATTTCAAATTTCTACAAATACTAACAAAAAGGAGTTGGCAATTAAGCCACTCCTTTTTGTCTACAGTCTGAGATAACTTAATTAATAAGTTATCTTTTTCTTGGTGCGAAATCACCTTAAACTAGCGCAATACTGGGCTTGGTTGAATGGTGGGGCGCAACTATTAAAACTCAAAGCAATGCGGGGCGTGAAAACGAATCGTGGGGCGAAAGGAGAATAAGCGTGAAAAACAAATCATTAATACCAATGAATTTGCAATACTTTGCCGAAGGTGACGATCCACAGTTTTCTTTTGAGGATTTCAAAACTTTTGCGGAATCTAATGAAGAAGCTCAAAAATTTCTTCAGTCACAATCTCAAAGTGTTGCTGACAAGCAATTGGAAGCTTGGAAACAAAATAACCTAGATAAAATTAAACAGGATACTATCAAGGAATATGAGGAATCCAAGAAAAACAAGTCACCTGAACAAATACAACTAGAGAAATTACAAGCTGAATTCGAAGCTGAGAAGGCTTTACGTGTGACAAGTGACAACAAAGCATTTGTTGCTGAACAAATTGCTGGGCTAGAACTAGATGGAGAGTTAAAAGATTTTATTTCTCAATTTATGTTAAATAATCTTGTTAGTTCTGATACAGAATTCACTAAAAAAGCTGTGGAAGGTTTTACTAACGTTTTGGAATCTATTAAAGAGAAACATTCCGAAGAAATTAAAAGTCTAGAAATGCAGACAGCATTTGGTACGAAAAAACAGCAACAAACAGCTGATAATACACAAGAAAATATTGATGATCCAATGGGTAAGTTAGGCGAAATGCTACAACAATTTAATTAGGAGAGTGACAAATTATGAAAAAAACATCTTTAAATAATTTAGAGTATTTGGATATTTCACCAGCGATTAATGCTATGCAAGTACCAAATACACCTTTTTTAAGCTATTTACTTGGTGCTGGAAAGACAGAGCAAGCAAACTCTACAGAAATTAAATGGCGTGAATATGATATCAATAACGATGATTCTTCTGAAAAGCTTGAGGGCGGAGATTATCCAGATGCTGAATCAGGTAGAACTTGGTTTAACAACTATACTGAAATTTTTAGAAAATCTACTTCTGTATCTGGTACATTAGATGCTATTAATGTGAATGGTGTCGGAAACGAATTAACTAATCAAGTAGCACTACGTGGTATGGAAATGAAAATTGATTTGAACCGAAAATTGATTACTGGTGTAAAAGCTGATGAAAATGGTTCTAAGGGTCGTCGAATGAATGGAATTTTGAACTTGATCAATTCAGCAAATAAGGCAGAAACAGCTACTGCGGGTGCAGTAACAAGAAAAGATATCGATGGTTTATTTAAATTGATGTATGAAAAAGGTTATATGGGAGAAAAATTATGCTTGATTTCTCCAGATATGCAGGAGTTAATGACTGATGAGTTAGATGGAAAATCAACAAAAATTGTTCAGTTCGGTGAAAGAGTAACTTTTGGATTGCAAATTGGAAATATCGTGTCTAATTACGGTACAGGTATTGCTTTACTAGAACCATCATTGCCAAAAGGAACAATTGCCGCAATCGATACTAATTATGTGAAACTACGTCCATTACGTGAATGGAGAGCAGAAGAACTTGCAAAAACAACTGATTCAAGACGTATCGGTCTTGTAGGTGAATATTCTCTTGAATACAACGCTTCAAACTCTGGGGCAATTTTAAATTTAAAGTCTGAATAAAAGGGAGTTAGTACTCCCTTTTTTGATAGGAGGAATTACAGTGGTAAAAAAAGATGAAACTAAAAAAGATGAAGTCGTGAAATATAGAGTAGGTAAAACTAAAAATTTTGTTGGGTTTGTTCATCCTAAAACTCGTAGATTTATCACAGCAGATTCAAATAACGAATTTATCATTTCTATAGATGATAAAGAAGCAATTGCAATTTTGGAAGATGCAATTGATGTTAATGAAATTTAGGAAGTGATCTGATGGATGAATCGCTAAAAACGGAAATCATTGAGTCTATAAAAGAAGATTTTCCAGATTTGAGTGAAGAACGCATAACTAATTTATTAGAAATAATTTTGCTAGAAATTGAATCATACAATAGTTGTAAAAATGATATTTCATGGGAGAAGTTAAAAAGCGTGATTAGTGAAGTGTTGTATCAAATAATAAAAAATGAATCAGAAAAAACAGTATCTTCAGTTAGACGTGGCGGTACGACGATTAGTTATGCGTCAACAGCGAATGCTGTTAGTGAGTTACTTCTAGGATATGGCGATTTGATACGAAGGGTTATTGGTTGTGGAGGATTGGAGTTTTTTTAATGAATGAAGCAGATATTTTAGAAACTACTTACGAAGATAGTTGTATTATCGAAAGACTAATGGACATTGAAGATTCTAATACAAATATTACTATTCAAGATTATAAAAAAGTATATGATAATCCTATCCCTTGCGCTCTTTCACAAGGTCAAATCGATGGACTAGCAGTCATAGAAGATGGAGAAATGGTAAATGTTTCGACTGACACATATAAATTATTTATTCATCCTAAGATTAAACTCAAAAAAGGAGATCGAATAACAATAACTCAAAAGGCCAGTGGCTTAATTTTTTCTCTATTTGCTACTAAGCCTTTTTACTATCCTAGTCATTGTGAAGTAAATTTGATAGGAAGTGAAAAAAATGGGTGATCTCAAATATGAATCTAATGCAGAAAAGATCATTGAAAATTTTAAAAATATGACTGTAATTGCTCAAAAAGAAGGAATATCTTTTGTAAATGATTCGATGAATAAAGTTGTTAGCCTAGCTAAACCTTTAACTCCTGTAAAATCAGGTGATTTAAGACGTGGTTATCGAGTAGTAAAAGCTAGGAAGCTTTCAACTGGTCGTATTGTTGGAGCAGTTATAAATAATGAACATTACTTTAAGTATGTGGAAGAAGGACACAGGACTAAAAATGGTGGATTTGTAAAAGGACGGTTTATGTTGACTCGTGCAACGAATCTTGCAAATATGTCTTATATTCCTCGAAGATTTAAACAAATGGCAATAAAAATCGTTAAGAAAGGAAAGTAACATGAAAGATAAAATCATTGCTGAAATCAGTAGTAAATTAAAAGAAATATATCCAGATGGGACAATATATCTTGATTCAGTTATGCAGTCAACTAAAGATTTTTACTTTGTATTATCCGTAATGGAATCTGGGACTGAAAATGTAGGGATTGATGTTCAAAATGTTTCTTTCTTAATTGATATTGCATTGATTGATAATAAATCTGATAAAAAATTAGTGAATGAATTAGTCTCACGCTGTGGGGCTTTTTTTAATACGATTACAATTGATAGTCAAACAATATTTCCAGAAAACTATTTACCTGATGAAACAGATGGTGTTCAACACATTCGCTTTACATTGGGATTTCCACAATATATTGAATGGAGTGAAAAATAAATGGGAGAAAAAAGAAGTAAAATTGGAATTATTTCTGTTGAACAACCTACTTGGTTTCCTTTGAAAGATGAGACAGGAGAACTTCCAGTATATGATACTGCAATGACGATGGGAACAGCAGTTAGTATCAAACCTACAGCTAATTACGAAACAACACAAGACTATGGTGATTCAGTTGTTCAAGATCAATTCACTGCGTTTGGTGGTGCAGAAGTTGAATTAGAAGCAAATGGGTATAGTCATAAAGTTTTAACAGCAATCACTGGAGGAAAACTTGTCAAAGGTGGTGCGTTGCGCTCTGGAGAAGATATTGCCCAAGATGGGGCTTTTGCATATCGGCGTAAAAAGTCGAATGGAAAATATCGTTATACAGTCTTTTATAAAGGGCAGTTTGCTTTAGATTCAGATGAAACTTCAACTATTGAAGGAAGTAAAGTAAGTTTTACTCATCCAACTTGGAAGGGTTCATTTGTAGATGTACCAGGACTTGGATATATGTACTCAGTTGATGAAGATGATGAAGGCGTTGATCAAACAATGATCGAAAACTGGTTTACAAAAGTAGCAATTCCAATTGAAGAAGCAGAACAAGAAGAACTTACAGGAGGTAAAAAATAATGTCTAAATATCAAACTACAATTAAATTAATGAAAAAAAATGAAGATGGGAAATATAAACAAGTGCAATTCAAATCTGCTGAATTTCTACCAGGTCCAGTTGTAGAAGAAGCGGCAGAAGTGATGGAAGTAATGCAAAATGCTGTAGACAAAAAATCAGTGTCAGAAGCTTTAAGTCGAGCTTATTCATTTATTGCAGATACTTTGTTTGAAGGACAATTTACTGGTGAAGATTATCGTCAAGGGATTGATGCTCGAGAAATTGCTCCATTGACAGGAAAGTTATTAAAATCTGTTACCGCAGGATTTGATGAAACTTATACGGAGACGAAAAAAAAGTAAGCGAAGCTCTCAAATATCCTTCTTTTAAACATTCGATTACTTATCGAGAATTAGATTTAAAGACGCAATTACTCGAAGCAGGTTGGACGTTACCAGAAATTGAACGTACTGACTTTGACGAGTTAATGCGTCTTTTTGCTTTTCGAGATGCAGTAAAAGAGCATGAGGATGTTGAGTACTACGATAACTTCACCCAATTTTAGGAGGTGATACTTTGAATAACGATGACCTAATTCTGAAGATGATATTAGATGAATCAGGTTTTACTGCTGGTATGAATAATGCTATCAAAAAGCTAGGTTCTTTTGATGGAACTATCGAAAGAACGAGTAGAAAAAGTGGCAGTTCATTAGGTAGTATTTGGAAAATATTTGCTGGTAGCTTTCTAGCCAGTGGAGTGACTAGAATTGTTGGAGCTGGTTTTGATCTAATTAAAGGTTCCGTAAGTGGAGCAATTGATCGAGTAGATACGATGAATAATGCTCTACGAAATTTCCAAAACATGGGATTCAGCAACTCAGAAATTATGAAGAATATCGGAAAGAATGGGCTTTTATCTCAAGGTATTCAAGGACTTCCTACCGCTTTGAATGATGCGATAAGTCATGTACAACTTCTTGCTTCTTCTACTGGGAATTTGACTCGTTCGACTCAAATATTTAAAGCATTGAATGATGGGATTCTTGGGTTTGGTGGTTCAACTGATCAAGTAAATGAAGCTGTTATTCAGCTATCTCAAAGTTTCTCAAACGGAAAAGTAGACGCACAAACTTGGAATTCAATGATTAATGCTCAACTTGGTCCTACTCTATCTGCTATCGCTAAAAAGATGGGAATTACAATGGGAGAGCTTAAAGAAGGTTTGTCTCAAGGTAAGATTTCTGTTGAAGAGTTCCAAAATCAATTAATAGAAATGGATACTAAAGGTGGCGGAGGACTTAAATCATTAAATCGAATTGCAAAAGATTCAACTAAAGGGATTAAAACCTCTATCCAGAATGCCAAAACAGCTGTTACTCGTGGTGTTGGCGAAGTAATAGAAGGATTAAATAAAGCCCTTGTGGATGAAGATTTAGGTGGATTTAAAGGAATTATTGATAAAGTAGGTAGTTCCATGGAATATTTTTTGAAAGTGATGGCTGCGAATATTCCTAGAGCAGTGTCTTTTTTAAGTAATCTTTTTGATGCAGTTCAAAAATTTGGCTCTGCATTGAAATTCATGATGCCATTTCTGGTTCCTGCAACTACTGCTTTTGGCGCATTAATGTTTCAACTTAAAGGAATACCAACAATTATAAAAAGCTTCAATAATTTTAAGAATGCCATAATCGGTGTTGGAAATTCACTAAAGATTATGTGGGCTATAGCCGCCGCAAATCCGTTTGTTTTGATTGTTGGAGCCGTTGTTGGAGCGATTGCTGTATTTGGCTATTTTATGGCAACCAACGAAGAGTTTAGAAACAAAGTTATATCCGTTTGGAATGATGTAAAAGATTCCGTACTTGGTGTATTAAAGAATATAAAAGATTGGGGAATTGATACTTGGAATTCTGCTAAAGAATTGGCATCAAATGCCGTTGAGAGTGTCAAGAATACTTGGTCTGGAATAAAGGAATGGTTTTCAAATACTTGGCAAGACATTAAAAATGGAGCAACAGGTTTATTTGATAAAACAGTAGAAACATCTATTAATGCAGTTGATAGTGTAAAAAACGCATGGTCAAATACAAAGCAATGGTTTTCTGATATTTGGCAGAGTATAAAAGAATTGGCAACTGAAAAATGGAATGAAATTAAAGGTTCTATTATGGAAGTTGCTGGTCCATTGATTATAGGTTTAAAGAACGCATTCTTACATGTCACTTTTTATTTAGAGACCTTATGGAATAATTTAGTTGAGATTGGTAAAAATGTTTTTGAGATTTTAAAAAATGTTATACTTGCGCCAGTTTTGTTTATTACCTCCATGATTTCTGGTGGATGGGAAGAAACAAAAAACAACATGATTGGTGTATGGAATAATATTAAAGAAAGTGCTCTAAATATTTGGGAGTCTATAAAAAATATTTTTGTTAGTTACGTTACAAATATTTATTTTGCTGCGCTTAATATTTGGACAGGTTTCAAACTTACTTTGATAAATATTTGGAATGAAGTAGTAAGTCAAGCTAAATCAATTTGGATTAATGTAAAATACTTTTTTATTAATCTTTGGATTGACATTAAGTATTTTGCTATTCAAAAATGGATTGAATTAAAATTCGGGATTATTCAAACTTGGATTGATTTAAAATATAATGCTATTACTACTTGGAACAATATTAAACAGTTCTTCAAAGATACTTGGCAGAACATTAAAGATATAGCATACAATACATGGATTTCTATAAAGAATTCCATGATCAATACTTGGAATAACATCAAGGAATCTTTCTGGAATATTGTTACTGGAATTGTTAACTCCGCTGAAAATGCATGGACTAATCTAAAAAATGGTGTTTCAAAAGCAATTAATCGGGTGAAAGAAATCTTTGATTCATTAAGGGAAATCAATTTATTCGAAATCGGTAAGAATATCATTGATGGACTTATCAATGGTGTAGTAGAAAAATGGAATGCATTGAAAAAGACTATTAAAGGAATAGCTGGAAGTATCAAAGATTCTATTAAGGGTGCATTAGGTATTCATTCTCCATCTAGATGGATGAGGGATATGGTAGGTAAAAATATTGTTCAAGGTATTATCGTTGGTATTGATAAAGAAAAAAGTAAATTGGATCAGACAATGACTGATTTAGTGAAAACTCCGTCGGTTCAACCAGTTATTACAGGGTCTAATAGTCAACCAGTGGTACAAGCTAAACAAAATACATCTTCAAATGCAGTGAATGAAATTCACTTGCATTTAAATGTTTATGGAGATCTACCTGATTCGATGATTAAACAAATCGCCAAGAAGATGAAAACAGAATTGACGAGACAAATGAAACGAGATGCTGATGCAGTAGGAGGGACATTATATGCAACTTAAAAGAGGACAATTTTTTATCAATCAACATTATTCTTCTGAGTTTAACGTATATATTCAAAATAGGCCTGCCTCTGTTTCAGCTAGTCGTGTAATTGAATTGAGAGAACGTGAAGGCAATGACTCAATTATTATCGATAAAGCCTATTACAAAAACGTTACTAGAAAAATTGAATGTTATTACAAAGCACCATCGATTGATTTAGTGCAGGAATGGGAAGATCGAATTACTGAATGGTTAGATATGAACTCTTACAGTGATTTTATTCTTTATTACGATCAACAATATATCTATCAAGCTATAGTAACCGAAGCGCCAGAATTTAAAGGAACAAGAAAAACAGGGAACATAGTTCCATTTGAATTTACAGTTAGTCTTCGACCATTCAAAGAAAATTATAGTGGTCGTTTTGCTATTCAACAGATAAAAGCTTTCGAGTTATTTAATCCAGAGAAGTATGCTTCAAAACCGCTTATTAAATTGAGTGGTTCAGGAGATGCTTCTTTTTATATTAATAATGATAAATATGATTTGAAACTATTAGATAGAGAATTATATATAGATTCTAAACTAGAAGAGTCTTATCGAAAGCTAGATGGCAATTTAGAACATCAAGATCATGTCACTTTATTTTTAGATTTTCCATTTCTATACCCTGGAAAAAATGAAATCAAATGGACGAATAACATACATTCGTTTGAGATAATACCAAGGTGGTGGAGAAAAGTATGATACCAAGAATATATAGTCCTACCGAGACAGATTTTTCTACGAATGGTTTAGGGATTTTGAAGGATGCTACAAAATGTGAAATATATGAAGTAGCAAATGGAAAATATGAATTAGAGTTGGAGTATCCATTAGGCACTCGATTTGATGAATATTTTGAAAATGACTATCAAATAAAAGCAAAACCAAATGACCAAGAAGAGTATCATATCTTTTTTATTGATGATAAAGATATCGATACCTTTTTAGATACCATAACTATTTATGCCCAGAGTCGTACAAATCGGCTTGGAAGACGAGCAGTTACTTTTGCTGAAGTAGACTCTAAAACTGGTCGAGAAGCAATGGCAATTATTGAAAACAATATGGATAAAAAATCAGATATAAGCTTATATTCTGATATTACAACTGTATCAAGTACAACTTTTGAAGCAAGAAATGTTTTAAATTGTATTGCTGGTGAACAAGGATCTTTACTTCAGTATTGGGGCGGAGAAATTAAACGTGAGCCATTTAAGCTATCCTTATTAAAACGAAGAGGCCGTGACAATATTGGAACAATCCGATATGGAAAAGATTTATCTGGGTTAAAAGTTAAGTTAGATTGGACAGGCGTGAAAACAAGAATTATTCCGTATGCTGATCCTCAAAGTGATACAGGTACAACTAGCCGAATTTATGGATCGCCAGTAGATAGCGAATATATTAATAATTATCCTGATGTATATACAGAACACGTCCAATTCACAGAAGAACAGGGAGTTAAAGATGTTAATAGTTTAAATAAAATAGCTAAGAATTATTTCAAAACAATTAATCCAGGCTGTGATAAACCGAAGATTTCTATTACCGTTGAGTTCGATAAATTAACGGACACAGAAGAAGGAAAAGAATTCGCTAAGATAAGAAATTATGGGTTATTTGATACGTTTAAAATATATCATCGAAAATATAAACTATATTTTGAATCGAAAGTTAGCGGTGTTCAATATGATTCATTATCTGAAAAGGTTCTGAAATTGGAAGCTGGGGATACTCAAGTTGCTTTTTATCAACAACAAGCTGTAACTATTCAAGATAAATTAAAAGATTATGCTACGAATAATTATATGAGTAGTTTTAATGATTATGTGTCCTCTATGATTACAGGTCAAGGAAATGCAGGCGGTTATGTAGTTTTATGGCCAAAAGAAAAACCTTCAAATATTTTTATAATGGATAGCCCTGATTTAAACAAGGCAAAAGAAGTATTAAGAATGAACAAAAATGGAATTGCCTTTTCTAAAAATGGTTGGAATGGTCCTTTTAATTCCGCTTGGACATTGGATAGTATATTCAATGCTAATTTTATTCAAACAGGATTAATAAAGGCAGATATCTTTCAAAACTCTTTTAATAAAACTGGAGATGTATTGAAATTAGTTAATGGACTACTTCAAATTTGGAATAACAAAAAGAAAATAATGGAGTTAACCAAAAAAGGAATGGAGTTTTGGAATTCTAATAGTTCAATTGGAACGATTGGAACAACTGATTCTGCTGGTAATCCTTTTCCTGGAGCTTCTACTCCCACACCTATTGAAGATAATTCTTTAGTTATTCGTACAAATGGAGACGGCAAATATATTTTGATTTCTCCTAAAGTAGGAAAAGGATTAGTTTTATTAGGAAATGGTAAAGCAATTTATTTTGGAGACTTAGATGTACAAGGAAAACTTACAGTTAAAGGAAAAGAAATAATTCCTGGACAAGGTGGTGGTCCATCAGGAGGTGGAGAATCTACTGGTGGGTATCCTAGTGAATTAAAAACAGATGCAGAAAAGAGAGCTTGGAGAATTTACGATATTTTGTGTAATAACGGATTTACGAAACAATCTGCATGTGGAATATTGGGGAACATTCAACAAGAAACAGGAGGAACTTTTGATCCTGATACTGTACAGATTGGTGGACCTGCTTACGGAATTGTCCAGTGGGATGGTTCTTCATATCCTCTTGTTGGTCCAGCAACATGGGATGGAAAAGTTTATGTTCAAAACTTATTTAATGCTGCAGGTATTAAAGAACCAATAACGAGCTTAGATGCACAAGTTCGATTGCTTATTTGGACATTTACAAACGGGCAATGGATGGGTGTGGTACAACCTACTACGTTTGATGGATTTAAGGCTTGTACTGATACAAGACAAGCAGCATACGCTTTTGAACGGAACTATGAACGTCCGGCAGCGACACATCCTGAACGTCAAGATTATGCTGTGAACTGGTATAACAAGTTTAAAGATTTAAAACCAGGAGGAGCTACTGGAGAAGCTGGACTGAAACATTTAGAGTCTTTGATTGGACAACGAATTGGTAATGGTCAGTGTTATGCCTTGTCTGCAGAATATTCAGGATATCTGGGTGGTTGTGGCATGGGTGCTGGAACAAAATATGGTTTAACTCATGTGATAGGAAATACTTCTGCAGCATCTGATATTGGTATTGCCTATGATTGGTCTGCTGTTGGTTGGAAAGTGATTCAAAACCCTAGATACGATCAATTAGTAGTTGGTGCAATTATTAATTGGGCAAGAGGTGGACAAGTGGGTTCATGGTTTGCAGATGGAACTTATGGACATACTGGCGTTATCCGAGGCTTAGCTAATGGTCGTATGCAAACTTATGAACAAAATACAGAGTTAGGTATGATTTGTGGAAAGTTAGATCGCCAGTATTATAGTGCAAGTGCAATTTCTTCCATTGTCATACCACCAAAATAGGGAGGTGATTTAATGGCAAAGTGGAATGTCATATTAAGTACAACAGAACCCTATAATTACGTGGGGATGATTCAAGTTCGACAAGGCAATAAAAACACTGAAGTTATGGAAGCGACTATAGTTGAAAATGGTCTTCCCTACGATTTATCAGAATGTAAGGTATATTTTGAATCAGTTGTAGGTGGGAAATATCCAGTCCAATTAGAAACAAAAATTGTGGATGCTAAAAAAGGGAAAATTAACTATATTTTTGATAAATATTCCATGCAGTGTTTACATCGACAAACAGCCAATTTCATTATATTTAAAGGAGAAGACTTGATTGGAACAACTCAAGACTTCTCTTATTTTGTCATCAATGCTGTTTCAAAAACAGAAGGAGAAATGGGTTCTTATTGGCAATCAATCGAAGATTTAATCGCGGATATGACGGACTTTATTAATGAAAATCAAGGCGATTTTACGGACTGGATGAATGAAAGGAAAGAAGAATTTGATCGTTGGAGACAAGAACAGGAACACAGTTTCCAAGATTGGAGAGAAGGACAAGAATCAGACTATTTGGCATGGTTTGAATCAATCAAGGATATTTTAAAAACAATTGATCCTGGAGGAACGATGCTTGCGGAATTGATGGATGCGAGAGTGGATATTCAAGGAAAACGACACAATTCAATTTCTAATCGTTTGCTTGCAGATATGGATTATTTATTCGAAAAATTGAGAGAAAGTTTATTTACTATCGAATACGGTGAAATTGAAATGGTGGATGTTTTACAAGATGATTTATTTTCTAAGAATCATGAGGTAGAAAAAGTAGAAACTATTGAAAGTGATATATCCGAAGGAGCATTAGTTATAGCCACCATTGATGATGAAAAACAAAATGTATTCACTCTTGAGAAAGTTGGGGTGATTTGATGGTTAAAGTAAAGAGAATGATGGAAACTGATGAATCTGGTGTTAAACGTCAATTTATGCCAATTACACATGTTTCTGCAGTTTTAGGCATAGAAAAAATGATATCAGGACAATCAAAAGTTCTTTCGGTTAATGGTAAATATGGTGCAGTCATTTTAACGAAAGCTGATTTAGGATTAGAGAATGCAATTACTGAACTACCTTATGCAAGCGAGACAAGCGATGGTATTCTTACTGCTGAAATGTTTCAAAAGATTGTAAATGGAGAAGGTGGAACATATATTTTGCCGATTGCTACCCCTGAACAATTAGGAGGTATAAAAGTTGGGGAACTCTTAGAAGTTACTGAAGAAGGAGTTTTATCTGCAACTAAGCAAACAGACTTCAATTTCTCTGAAGAATTAAAGGGAAAATTAGAATCTCTAAAAATATTAAAAGCAGGTGCAAATATATCAATTGCAGAAGATGGGACGATTAGTTCTACAGGCGGGAGTGAATCTGGTGGGGTTAATCAATTATATGTGGATCAAAAATTTCAAGAAGCAGTTGACCAAGCTAAAAGCTACACCAATGAAAGAATTCCAAATTTTACTTTTGAAAAAATTGGGGAGGTATAGAGAATGACAGATATCGTAAAGGTAAAACAAAGCGGTGTACAGGTTTTTCCACAAACTCATTGGAATGCTGTAGAAGGCAAACCCGAAACTATTAAAGGGGATAAAGGAGATCCTGGGCAAGCTGCAACTATTACTGTAGGTACAGTTACTAGTGGATCTACTGCTTCTGTTACAAATGTAGGAACCTCATCTGTGGCTAGATTCAATTTTGTATTACCAAAAGGAGATAAGGGAGATCCTGGAGTTAATGCAACAACGACATCTGTAGCTACGACAACTGCTAATGGGTTGATGTCCAAAGAAGACAAAGCAAAATTAGATGGAGTAGCAAAAATTATATTTGAGAAAGTAGGCGAAGTTTAATGTCTGATATTGTGCAATTAAAAGAAAATGGTGTTCCTAAATATTTAAAAACTCATTTTAGAGCAATTGATGGAGCTGAAGTATTAGTACAAACATCTGGTAATCAGTCAGTTGATGGTTTTAAAAACTTTTTACAAACGCCAACAGTGAATGATACACCAGTAGCTTTAGATCGTTTTGTTTCAAAAACAGTAAAAACAACGAATACAACAGATTTTACCAATGAAAGTTTAGTCAGATTTGAACGATGGGGGCGTCTTATAGTAGCCAATTTTGAGATTACAAATAAATCATCAAATTTTGCTGGATGGAAAAATTTAATGGCTTTTCCGAAAGGATATACTCCGATTTCGCTAACAGGTTGGGGTGGAACTTTGGCGAATAAAACCAATCGAAATCCTGCATTATCTGTTTATGCGAATGCTTCGGGAATTTCTGTGATGGTTTCTACTACAAATTTACCAGAAAATCAAACTTGCTCTGGAACCATCGTCTATTTTACAAATGATGCGTGGCCAAATTAATAGGGGGAATAACTAATGAAAACAATGTATGAATATATGTATCCAGTAGGTTGCAAGGTATGGGAAAACATGCCAGATGATTTTCCAGAAGGAGTGCCGTATACCTTGGTACCACCATTACCAGATATTCCGTTAGATCGTCAGTTTTGGAATCCGAGTGAACGGAAATGGGAAGAAGTTGTCACACAAGATTTCTCTAAAAAACTAGAGTTGTTGGAAGAAATCCATCGTAAGACCGAACAACAGCTTGAACAAGTTCAAGAGGAAAATCAAGCGTTTAAAGAAAATAATCAATCATTAAATGAACAAGTTACGAATTTACAAGTAGCAATGACCGAAATTTATGAATCTTCATTAGGGAGTGAGTAACATGGAAAACATCTATGCGGACTTAATCAGAAAAGGAAAGAAAACGATTGATGATGTGCCAAAAACACTAAAAAAGAAAGTTCAAGCTATTCTAGCTCAAGATGCGACTGAGTAGAATAGCTTTTATTATTTGGGAAGGAGGTGTAGTAAATGACGTTTAAAAAAATTGGTCGAATAAAAGTCAATACAAAAGTAAAGGGAAGACATGGCCAAGATACAGGCTTTGTTTTTTATAGTTATGACAAAGGTTCTGTAGTATTAGAATTTTTGTTCCGTGATCAAGATTATCAAATTGTCGATCTCACCAATACTACATTTAAAATTTTACTAACCATCAATCAAGATGGCCAAGAAAAGAAATTTACTGCAATCGATAGTCAACCGATTATTGAATACCCTGAAAGTGGGATTGTGACTTATCCTCTGCCTGACCAGTTATTAAATTATGAAGGCGAAGTAAAAGGATACGTGTATCTTGATTTCGAAGATGGCTCTCACAGTGATGAGCTAGCCTTCACTTTTACAGTTATCCGTTCAAAAATTGAAAGTGAAATTGAAGAAGCAAGTGAGGTATACATCAAAGACTTCGAACAAATCAAAAAAGAAATTTTTGATTTAGCAGAAAGTGAAAAAGAAGCCATTGAAACACTAAGACCAGAATTAGAGGCTAGCGTTGGTCAAGTGACCGAACAAGTCCAATCACTTAGTCAAAAAGTAGAAGTTAATCAAAGCGAAACCAATCGATTGCTTCAGTTGATTGCTGATAATGGAGTACTTACTGTGAATGATTTGGTTATTGGTTTGGCACAAGGCTATTTTGAATTTACAAGAGAACTTAATTTTAATGGAAAAATCGTAGGGAGCATGGTAGAAAATCAAAATATTGCGACTGAAGTCGTATTTATAGGAGAAAAATATTTTTCCATGCCTACTCCTTATACGAGATATGATGAAATGCGGGACTATCCAGATGCTGTGAAAGCAAATGGTTATGAAGCATTACGAGGAAATAAGGTATGGAGTGCGACATGTTCAGGATATGATAATAATCCTCAATATCCTTTTTTGCGGATTCAATGGAACATTGTTGAAGAAGTCAGACATTGGTTAGGAGACGATTATTTTCTTGGATTGAAAGCAGAAACCCTGACACAGCAAGTTGCACTTGTAGAAAAATGTCTTTATTCTATTACACCTAGTACGTACGGTTATGCCACTCATGAATCGAGAGCAGAAGGCTCAAGTAGCCGAAAAGGCGGACTAGGAAGTTTGTGGTATGACAATCACACTGAGCAATGGATGGAATATGGGCATAATAGTGAAAAAAATAAATATCAAACAATGACGAATACTATTCTGAAAGCAAATGGATGTCAGTTTCTAGATAATCAAGGACGTGTCAATATTTCTATGATGGGTGAAAAAGGGGCGTATACTTCTTTGTATTACGGAAAAACTATATTGCAATTTACTTATCGAATTTACTTGACAGATATTCTCTATTACAAACGAGATCCAACGATTGATCAAATGCAGACACAAATTCAACAATTATGGAATGAAGTATTTAAAAATTAGGAGGAAATTTTATGAACGAAAACATGAAAGTTGTCTATAAAGTAGTAGGACAAGGTTATGAAATCTGGTTAGCGCCTAAAGATTCAACGACTTCACGACCATTCACAGAAGTCGAACCGCCAAAAGGCCCAGATGTGATGATTGCAGGGTTTGATTGGGAAAACAACCAGTGGATGTGGGTTCGAGGGGTACCATATGATACGTATGTTCGTTCGAATCAAATTATGGCAAATACGATGAAGGAATTGACAAAATTAAGAGGAATCGTAGAAAAGATTCAAGACGTTGTTTTTCCGAAAGAAGATGTCGTAATTACAGAAGGAGGCGTGCCAAATGTATCCAAGTAAAGAAGATATCCAATTTTTATATGATTTAGGTGTGTATACTAAAGCAGATATAATGGGTTATGTTGCACAAGGAAGTATTACTGAAGAAGAAGCAGATAAAATTATTAATAAAGAAAGTTAAAGCATGCTCCCTGGAGTATGCTTTTTTGTTGGAAAGTTGGTGAACTATGAGTATTGATGCGATTATTTCTGCTTTAAGTATTACAGGAACGTTAGTTGGTACGTTTGCAGGCATTGTTTTTTCAAATAAACTGACCATTTATCGAATTGAACAATTGGAGAAAAAAGTTGAAAAGCATAACCATATTGTTGAACGTACTTTTCTATTAGAAGGACGGATGAATGAAGCAGAACATGATATTCAGGAAATGAAAGGAGGCGAGAAGTAATGATTTTACCCGATAAATATTATCAAATTATTAAATGGACAGTACTTACGGTATTGCCCACTTTATCTGTATTAGTAGCCACGTTAGGAAAAGCGTATGGATGGAATGACACTGATATGACAGTATTAACTATCAATGCAGTAGCAACATTTTTAGGAGTAATTACAGGGGTATCAGCTTACAATTTAAAAGATAAGGAGTAAACGAATGAAAAAGAAAATTTTAGCAGGAGCTCTCGTAGCTCTTTTTTTGTTGCCTATAAATGTTTTTGCCGCCAAAGGCGATCAGGGTGTGGATTGGGCGATTTATCAAGGAGATCAAGGGCGTTTTGGTTATGCTCATGATAAATTTGCTATTGCTCAAATTGGCGGGTATAACGCTAATGGCATTTACGAGCAGCGCACATACAAAACACAAGTAGCAAGTGCTATTGCGCAAGGAAAACGAGCGCATACCTATATCTGGTATGACACCTATGGAAACATGGATATCGCTAAACATACAATGGATTATTTCTTGCCTAAGATTCAAACACCGAAAGGTTCGATTGTAGCTTTAGATTTTGAACACGGCGCTAGTTCTGATAGAAATGCAAATACAGAAACGATTTTGTATGGTATGCGCCGTATCAAACAAGCAGGATATACACCAATGTATTACAGCTATAAGCCTTTTACGTTGCAATACGTGGATTATCAACAAATCATCAAAGAGTTTCCTAACTCTTTATGGATTGCCGGATATCCTAGCTATAATGTAACTCCAGAACCGTTGTATAACTATTTTCCAAGTATGGATGGGGTTGCCATTTGGCAGTTTACATCTACTTATATTGCAGGGGGATTGGATGGGGATGTCGATTTAACAGGAATCACTGATAATGGTTATACTAATTCAGATAAACCACAAACAGATACACCAGCAATTAATGCAGGCGAAGAAACGAGTGAAAAAACAAAATCAGAGATTAAAACTGGTGACACTGTTAAAGTGAATTTCTCAGCGAAAAACTGGGCAACTGGAGAAGCAATCCCACAATGGGTAAAGGGTGAAAGCTACAAAGTACAGCAAGTAGACGGTAATAAAATCTTACTTGCGAATATTTTATCTTGGATCGATAAATCTAATGTAGAACTTTTACCAGATTCCACGACAGTTGCAGAACAACCATCAGTTGTTCAAACTCATGTCGTTCAATATGGCGAAACGCTATCTTCAATCGCTACAAAATATGGAACAACGTATCAAGCACTTGCTTCGTTAAATGGACTAAGCAATCCGAATATGATCTATGCTGGACAAGTTCTCAAAGTGAACGGAACAGCAAGTACTACTAGAACATACACTGTTCGATCAGGAGATAACTTATCGTCAATCGCATCTAAGTTAGGTACAACGTATCAAGCGCTGGCACAGCGTAATGGATTATCCAATCCTAATTTGATTTATCCAGGACAAGTACTATCCTATTAAAAAATTATCCCCTCAATTTTGAGGGGAAGTACATATAGTTGTTAAGATAGTTGCTAATATTGTTAACTAATTTGTTAGTAAAACTGTATACTATTTAGATAGTAAAAATACAGCTTATTCCTTATACAAAGGCATTTTTACTATTTATATACTATCAGATATACAAACAAAATTGTTAACAAAATTAGCTAATAAATTAACTTATATATATTGACTTTATATTATAGGTATCGGATAATTTATATATAAATATTAACAGTAAAACGGTTTTTATGTATTACTAAAAGGAGGCGGAATTTAATGTCTGAAAAACAAACTAAAGTTGTTTTTGATAATATTTTAACTTTGGCAAAATTAGTGAAAAGTAAGTCTCGAAGAGAAATGACTCCTCTTAGATTACAAAAAACTTTATATTTTATTTTTGCTTTTTATGGAGCTACGCTTGGACAGCTGAATTCAGAAAATGAAGGAGATAGCAAATTTGAAGGAAGCTCAGACTACCCTAAATATCTGTTTAAAGAAAATTTTGAAGCATGGCAGTATGGTCCTGTACTTCGTTCTATTTACCAAGCCAATAAATATAACTCACAATGGATTGATGAAGCACCTGATTGGAGTCCATCAAATGAAAAAGAAGAGTCAATTAATGAATTAATCGAGCAAGTGATTAAGCAAACAGATGAAATGGGTGATTTTACTCTTGTTGAAAGAAGTCATGAGGATGAAGAGTGGAAGAAAGCATTTGATCAGGGACAAAAAGAGATGGATAAGGATAAAATAATTGATGAATATAAACTCGAAGTCATTTAATTTTTCTGTATCTAATAAATCTAGTTCTCAAACAAACGAAGAAAAAATAAAAAATAAATTAAAACCTCAAAATATTATTGATATAAAAGCAAAACTTAAAAATGGCGGAGAAATTCTATTGGAAGAGCCAAAGAGAAAACGTCGTATTAATATATCGGAGAAATTTTTGGTATCTAAACATTTACCTAAGATAAAATTCACTAACTTTATAAATAAAAATGAAGTTCCTACCACAACAAAAAAAACAATTGAGAAAATTACACAAGATATCAGTTATATATGTATGAATAATGAACAAGTAGATTTTTCTAGAACCAATACATCTACTTTAAGAACAGTTTTAAAAGAGTATGGATATAATGAAGTATTAAGTGCTGAGAATGTTTCATTATTTAAAGTTGATGGTGTAGCTCATTATGAAAAAA
This sequence comes from Enterococcus sp. C74, assembly GCF_040887125.1. Taxonomy (NCBI): domain Bacteria; kingdom Bacillati; phylum Bacillota; class Bacilli; order Lactobacillales; family Enterococcaceae; genus Enterococcus; species Enterococcus sp. C74. Next base: position 112,410 of record NZ_JBFOFA010000001.1, read on the forward strand.
ATATTAAAGAAAATCCTTTTAGGATTTATCTAAGGATAGAGGCGCTTAGCAGTGAAGAGACTGAATATCAATTGATTTTTTGTGATGTTTACCATCTATGTATTACTGCTGGACACAATGGACTTAGTGCAGAACAGGTAAGAGACAGAACCTATAGTAAGTATTGCTACATATGTAAAGAGCATATAAAAGTTTTATTAGAATAAAAGACCTCAACTAATCATTCTTGGTTGAGGTCTTTTTTGTGCTGAAATCAATTGTTCTAATTCTTGTAAATCTTCAAGAGTAGCTTGCTTTCGAATAAATGATCGATATAAAGTATTTAGATGACTGTATTGACAACTATAAAAATTATTCGATAAAATAATCTTGTTATCGCATGTCTTCATTTTTACCCATAGCTAATCACACTCCAAAGTTATGCGATAATAGGTTTGCTGCCACAAAAACTAATGTTATCTCTTTTTTTATTGTTCATGGTGGCAACAACCTGTACCCTTAGCTCAGTTGGTCAGAGCAGACGGCTCATAACCGTCCGGTCGTAGGTTCGAGTCCTGCAGGGTACATAATTAATCTATTTGATAAAAACACTTGAAAATTATTAAATAATAAAAAGTATTTCTATTTTGATGTTTTTGGTTAAATAAATTTAATCGAGAATAGTTGACAACGTGTTTTTGCTTTGGTTTAATGTAATCAATAGAACCCCACACACCTCTGACTCAAGTGTCCCAAGTGGGGACGTTTTTTTGTTCAAGGAGAATGTCTATGAAATACAATAGATGTGCTACGACTGTTGAAAGGCAAGTAGAGATTTTGAAAGAAAGAGGTTTAGTAGTAGAAAATATTGAGTTTGCTATTAAAGCATTAAAAAAAATTGGTTATTTTAGATTTAAAGGATATTGCTTGCCTTATTATGAATCAAAAGATAAATTTAAAAATGGTGTAACTTTTGATTTGATTTATAAAAATTATCGTTTTGATGAACGTTTCAGATTATTGTTGTTCCAAATAATTGAACATATTGAAGTAGAATTGAAATCAGTGATATCTGGTGATTTTGCTTTAGCAACTTCTGCAACTGGATTTTATAACTCTGAGAATTTTGAAAATAAGGAATATCATGAAGCATGGTTAAAAAATTTTGAAAAATTAATATTTCAATCGGCTAAGAGAAGAGAATTATATACTGAACACTATATTACAAAATACGAAAAAATATTTCCTGTATGGGTAGCTGCAGAAATATCTGATTTTGGTTCTTTATCTAAGTTTTTTTCTAATATAAAAAGACCTTTGAGAAATAGTATTTCAAAAAGCAACTATGGTATAGGAAGTTTTTATTTAGCAAATTGGATTTATCTACTATCTTTAGTTAGAAATATTTGTGCGCATAATGGAAGAATATATGATAGAATATTTCCTATTCAAGCTAAGTTGACCAGAGAAGAACAAGAAAAAAATCTTATAAATAATCGAGCATTTATCGTTATATTAATTTGTCAAAAGTTATGTTTAGATAAAGAATACTTTTCTTTATTTAAAAAGAATTTGAAATATCTTATTGATTTATATGATGATTTCATTTCGATTGATCGTATAGGATTTCCTATAGATTGGAAAGAATATTTGCGTTAATACAATATTCCATGCAACTTTCCATAAATCATCCCCACTCACATTCGGGTGGTATTTTTTATTTTTATCTGTACGTCAAAAAAGTAATAAAACAATAATTTCAATCGTGGTAAAATGACAGTGTCATCATTTTACACAATCTATAAAAAATGAATTTTTTCTGAACCCCCCCAAGATGATGACATCCGTTCAAGGCTACTCGAAAGAGTAGCTTTTTTAGATTATTTGCAAATAACTTGGTTGTGAAAATTCATAGATTATTGTATAAAAAGTTGTAAAAAATAAAATTCAATAATGCTATAATAAAATGTCGGCTCGTCGCTTCCACAGAGATTTTTGTGGAAGGAGGTGTATAATTTGTTTGAATTCACTTTAGAGCACGTGCTCTTGCCATTATTAATTGGTTTAACGTTGGCATTATTTAGTCATTGGCTAGATAAACATTAGAGCCGACATGGCGCTTACTGTTTCGCAGCGGTAAGCGTCTTTTTTTGAAAAAGAAAAAACACAACGTATTCGCAGGTACGTTGTGTTTATGGTGTATATTTGTTTAAATTCACTTTCAACTATCATTATACTTGATAAATAAAATGTGTCAAACGTAATGAAAAATGACCATACTTTGACCATACTTTTTAGAAAAATATAGAAAATATTAGTAACTGAAAAACTTTATAAACGTTGATATTAAAGCAATCAGAATTAACTAGAATTAGTCAAAAAATGGAAAAATAAAAACTGTTAAATAATTTTTCGAAATTAGTTGGCATTGAGACCCTTGATACGATAGGGTTTCAATGCTTTTTTATTATGGCTCTATAATTTATGTGATTGATAATATTTGAAGGATGACAGTCTATCCAATGTCTCTAAAAAAGAAATAAGGAGTAAAAGATGGAACTTTATAAAATGCTAAGCCCTGCAGATATCCAGTTTTTGAAAACTAAATTGAACGTCATTATTCAAGATCGTAATTATACAGATGATGAAGTTGTGCAGATTTACGATAAAATTGAAGATTTTCATATCCTTCAATCCTTTGATGAGAACTATAATCTTTCAGAAGACGGTAAACACGCGTTAGATATTTTGTACTTAGATATTTGGTAATAGTACTTAATCAGCTAATGATTAGGTGTTATTTTTTATTCCAACATTAAAGATTTTCTGAAAGAAAAAGCTCGTTTTAGGAGTGGGATGATAGTGAGGCAGGAATGAGAGGTTGTATTAGCGGTCTCGAAGTCTTAAATAGCTATTATTTCGTTCTTTTGCGTATGTTATCATTGTAATTGAAGCCGAGAAAGACCATTGTCGTTTATTTTTAAGCATATTGCCAACTCATAGCCCGCCAGATATCATGATAGATTAAGAACTGGAGAGCAGCATTACATACAAATGGGAACGGTTGGATTGGATTATACGTTCGGGAAATGTGGAATGATTCGCAGACTGTTTTTATTGGGACAGAATATAAAACAATGTAAGTAAGGTGTAATGATGAAAAAGTTCGATTCCAGATATATAATAGGTGTATTTCTTGTATTGTTTATTTTAATAGGAAGTGTAGAATTCATTTTGAAAGGGCATCACTCATTTACTCTCAATGAAATTTATTTTAGAGTACCTATTGTTGTTGTCGGTATGGTTGAGATGCTACCAAATGAGAAAGGTTGGGGAACGTTTCGTGTGCTTTTTCTCGTTTTTTTGAGTGATTATTTATTAAAAAAAATATTCGATCATTTTGGGTTAGAAGAAATAACACTTACATTTATACCCTATCTAATTATCTTAGGAATCCTTTTGGTTATTTTCTTTGCCAGATTAACGATAAAAAAAGACTTTTTCGAACACATAAAAAAGGAAAATAAATGAACAGAAGAGGCTGTGACAGAAGTGTCTAGCTCTGAGAAATAAGCCGGAGAATCCAAAAATAGCATCCCCTATTTTTGGTGTTCTACGGCTTATTTTCTGATAGAATTTGGAATACCGTGGAAATGAGGTTGTGAGAGTATCGGGTAGCTCCAATGACAATAAGAAAGAATTTTTTGAAACAGCTGTCCATGTTTTGAGATTTTTTGACTTATCGCCTAAGGTCAGCTCTTTGAATACCGTTTACCCGTTTTTAAAGTGATTCCCCAGACTCTTTTTCTCATACTTCTGAATAATTACCAATGTGATAAAAAGCGTAAAATGAATAAAAAAGACTCATAGTTATTTTTGTGATACTCTAATAGAAGATGGATTATTTTAGGCAGGTGGAAAAATGAAAACAAAAAAACTACGTGTTTTCTTAATCATTATTGGACTCCTTTTGATTCTATTTATTGGTTATCGTTTATATTTGGAGTATCAGACGGATATCCAAATGTTTTTGGATCCCAAGACCAGTCGACAAGCATTACTGGATCAGATTCGATCACATGGCTTTCGGACAGCGCTCTTTTTGATATTACTGATCAGCGTGATGTGTGCTGTTCCAGGTATCCCTACTTCTGTCATCGGTGTATTGGTAGGTTTAAGCTATGGTCCGTTGCTAGGAACTTTAATCAATGTCTCTGGTAATGCTTTTGGGAATATGTTATCGATTTTTTTAATGCAACATTTAAAGCTGTTTGATCATTCAAAAAAATCCAATCGCTGGGTAACAGCGATCCGCAATATGAAACATCCCAAAATTGGCGTAATGGTGGGGTACATGGTTCCTGTGATCCCTTCTTCCGTTATCAACTTTGCAGCGATGACGTTAAATCTACAAATTCGTGACATCATTTTATCAATCGTGATTGGCGTGATTCCTTCCTCGATTCTTTATGCTTGTGGAGGCGAAGCGTTATTTCATGGCTATAGTAAGACTGCTTTGTTGTTAGTTGCTAGTGTCCTTATTTTGACACTTCTAGTGGTAATTATTTACAAGGATCGTAGAAAACGACATGTAAAATAATTGATATTATCAATGATTAAAAGAAATATCCCTTTGATTTCGTTCTATACTTTTAAGATTCATTTTTATTTTAATTTCACGATAACTTATGTTTCATAAAGTAGTAAAACACTGAACTTTCCTATTCCCAATTTTTCTAAGAAGTTGTAAACTAATAAAGGAAATGAGGGAAATAAATGGATAAAAATGAAAAAACGACGTTAACGTCTTCACTGATTTTGCTCTTATCAATTACTTGTGGCGTGGTAGTAGCGAATATGTATTATATCCAACCGATTGGTACGAAAGTGGCAGCCAGTTTATCGGTTAGCACAAGTGCAATTGGTATTTTGACGATGTTGACTCAACTTGGTTATGCGTTAGGTTTGTTGTTTTTGGTGCCATTAGGGGATGTAGTCGATCGTACGAAGCTGATTATCCAAATGGCTGCACTCTCTGCGATTTCATTATTAGCGGCCTTTTTTGCACCGTCATTTACATTATTTGCGTGTGCTTCTTTTTTGATCGGCTTATTATCGATCGTGCCCCAAATCATTATTCCCTATGGAGCAGTATTGGCAGGACCCAAGGCTAGAGGGAAAGTGATGGGGACCTTGTTAAGCGGTTTATTAGTGGGGATTTTACTTTCACGGACGGTTTCGGGCATTGTAGCAAGCCTCTTTTCTTGGCGGATGATTTATCTTTTTGCTTTAGTGTTAGTGGCTATCTTGACCGGATTATTGTATTGGAAAATGCCAAGAACGCAAATAAAAACAACTTCATCTGTATCGTATCTTGATTCCTTAAAAAGTTTACCTTATTTAGTGAAAACACAACGCTTATTGAGAGAAGCGTCTATTAGCGGCTTTTTTATGTTTGGAACTTTTTCGATTTTTTGGTCAACATTGATTTTTTATATCAGTAGTCCGGTGTACCATTGGGGAACATTTGAAGCAGGAATTTTGGCGATTTTTGGACTATCAGGAGCAGTAGCTGCACCGATTGTTGGCCGGTTGTCTGATTCTTATTCCGAGAGAAAGATTGTCGGAATGGGACTTGCGATGCAAACGCTCAGTTTTGTTGCTTTATTAGTTGCAGGGAGTCATTTAGTCGTTTTGTTAGTGGCAATTATTCTGTTAGATGTCGGGAATCAATTTGGGCAAGTGGCAAATCAGACACGAGTGCAAGGACTAGGCGAAGCAGCAAGTAATCGAAATAACACGGTATTCATGTTTATGTATTTTATTGGTGGTGCTACTGGTTCATTACTAGGCACAACGATGTGGCAACAATTTGGTTGGCTCGGTGTGACACTTACTGGTTTAGCCTTTCAATTATGTGCCTATATTTGTCAATACATCATTTTTCAAAAGTGGTCATGATAGAAGTGTCCAACTTGAAAAGTAAGCTGAAGGATTCGAAAGTCGTTTTTCGATTCCTTCGCTTACTTTTTTAATATACTTCTATCCTATTTTATTTGGGAGTTTCTATAACTGATTTCGTGATCAACCGCAGTTATTAGAAAATTTCGTGCAACTTCCAACGAAAAAATAATATGGATACGTTCAATAGTATAAAATCACTTTGTTTAGTACCAGTTATATTATGAAAGATCCAAAAAAATATTCAGTAGACTACTTAGAAATTTTTATATTTAATTTGTATAACATTTTCATATGAAAATGAGTTGTTTCCATAAAAATCTATTCACTTAAAAGATATGTTTTGATAATTTCGTTAAACTGAGTTTAACTTAATTTAGCAAAAGGATTGGAGATGAAAGATATGGAAACAGTAGCAAGAAAAATAGGTAATTCTGTGGGAGCAATTTTCCCGAAGGATATATCTCCAAAAGTGGGAGAAATATTTACTATTTTGAAAGTAGGAGAAGCATATATATTGAAACCTAAGAAAGAAGATATTTTTAAAAACGAAAAGGCTTGGGAAGGTTTTAGAGAATCGATTACAGCCGAAGAATCCGAATGGGATAGCATGAAACTTGAAGGCGAGGAATACTAGATGAAATATCCAAAACAAAAGGATATTATTTGGATTGACTTTGACCCTTCTAAAGGTAAAGATATAAGAAAGCGTAGACCTGCGTTAGTAGTTAGTAGAGACGAGTTTAATGAGCGTACAGGTTTTTGCTTAGTTTGTCCTATCACTTCTACAAAGAGGAACTTTGCAACATATATTGAAATAAAAGACCCGCAGAAAATAGTGGGTGAAGTAGCTACACACCAATTAAGATCGGTTGATTATACCACAAGAAATATTGAAAAAATTGAACAATGCGATTTGTTGACGTGGATTGAAGTGGTGGAAGTCATAGGGATGTTTATTTAGTAGGAGATAACGGGCAAAGTAGTAATTTCCATTTTAGAGAAAGTTAGATTACTCACCGCTTTTACGACGTTGGTTTTGCTAATAATTGACCATGTAGAAAAAAGTAACCATCTTCGAACTTTGGCGAATGAAGATACAATAGACACTTTATGAGTCTACCGTTTTTTTAACGATTCTAAATTGGGGCGATGTTTACCTGGACAATTAAGAAAAGAGAGAAGATTGTAAAAAACGATGATCTAAACAGCAATAGCCCCCACCCACACAAGGGTTCTTGTGTAGAGGAGACAGGCTGGTGTTAAAGGCTGTACATAATCTATTTTTAGAGAATTTAGTCAATTTTATCCCTCAATTTCAATGACTCGATCGACTAAATCCTGGTAAAATTCTTGTTCATGAGAGACGATGATCACCGTCCCAGGAAAATGCTTGATACCGGTTTGTAAGCTATCTTTTGTTTCATGATCGATATGATTCGTTGGTTCATCAAGAATTAATAAGTTTCCTTGGTTCATCGTGAGTTGTGCCAATTTTACTTTGGTTTGTTCACCACCGCTAAGAGTAGAAAGTGGTTCACTAGCTAGTTGATTGACTAAACCAGATTTGGCTAGTTGTCTTCTTAATTCTTTAACGGTTGCTTTAGGAAACTGTGCGCCTAGATATTGTAAGGGTGTTTCTAAAGGTTTTTCCCAAATGAGATCTTGTGAAAAATAATTGATCGCTGTGTTGTCGGGAAAGTGATATTCGCCGGCTAGTTGTTCGATTTCGCCAATCAAGGTTTTCAAAAGTGTGGATTTACCAATACCGTTAAATCCACGAATCGCCACTTTTTCACCAAAGCGGATGGTTAGGTTGATCGGCGAAAGCAAAGGTCGGTCATACCCAATAACTAAATCGGTCGTTTCAACAGCCAATGTCGTTACGATCGGAGAATAAGGAAAATCAAAGATTGGCTTAGCTGTTGAGGCAGGCGGAGTCAATCGCTCAATTTTATCTAATTGTTTTTGGCGACTTTTTGCCATGGTAGAGCGAGAACCAGCTTTATATTTTCGGATATAAGCTTCGGTTTTTTCGATGTGCTTTTGTTGGGCATGGAATTGGCGTAGATAACTTTCACGGTTTTGTTCTTTTTGTCGTAATGCTTGTTTTAAGTGCCCCGTATATTTGGTGATTTTACCAAATTCTATGTCAGCGATATGGGTTGTGATTTTATCTAAAAATTCTTGGTCATGAGAAATCACGATATAAGCGCCCTCGAATGATTGTAAAAATTGAGTAAGCCATTGGATGTGTTGGTCGTCTAAGTGATTGGTTGGTTCATCTAAAATCAGGACATCGGGGGTTTCTAAGAGTAGTTTCGCTAAAATCACTTTAGAACGCTGTCCGCCACTCAGTTTTTTCAAGGGGGCCGACAAACCTAAAACGTCAATGCCTAGACCACTACTCATCTCAGCGACTAAGGTATCAATTTGATAGAATACTCCTTGGTCTAATTCTGTTTGAAGCTTTCCCGCTTTTTCGAGTAATGCCTCTTCCATTGTTTCGCTGTATTCTTGATAAAGTTGGGTAATCAATGCTTCTTTTTTAAATTCATCAGAGTAGGCTGTTTTTAAAAATTCTTCGATGGTCAATGTTTCATCCACCGCTACATATTGATCTAAATAGCCTCTATGGATATTTTTTTGCCAATGGACTTGTCCATCATCTGGTAGAATTTCTCCTGTGATGATCTTGATCAACGTACTTTTGCCAGCTCCATTTTGTCCGATCAATCCTAGATGTTCTCCAGCATTGACTTGGAGTTGTACATTTTCATATAAGATTTTATCTCCAAATTGTTGCGTGATATTTGTTAATGTTAAAAGACTCATGTTCTGTTCCTTTCTAATAATGTTATGCATGTTAAGAAGACTAATAGAAGAAAGCAAAACAAATAAAAAAGCTGATCTGAAGTTGTTCAACATACTATAGGATCATTCGACATGATCGAACGAATCTAGGAGAACATGTCAGTTAAAATTTTTAAATAAGTTGCTCGTCTTTTAGAAAATCGTTTCTCAGTTAATGAGAAGTAGCGATTGTTTTCTAAATTTCTTGGTCTTTAATGTTTTAATTATAAAAAACGTATACTAAAAGTATCAGTTTAAAGGACATGCGATAGGTTATCTTATGCAACCTAACATGCAAGGGACAAGATTGTCAAGAAAACGAAAATCGTCGGTTTTGGTCTATACTAATATTGTAAAAAAAGACAAGTCGTGCTATAATTGGGCTATACCAAAAACAAAGGAGTAGTCGTTATGGAAATCATTCGAGTGAAAAATGCTGAAGAGGGCGGAAAAAAAGCTTTTGAAATTATTAAAAAAGGCATGGAAAATGGGGCAAAAGTATTAGGTCTTGCAACAGGTAGTACGCCAATTACTTTATACAAAGAAATGACTTCAAGCGATCTGGATTTCAGTGACATGACTTCTGTAAACTTAGACGAGTACGTTGGACTAGGCGGTTCAGATGATCAAAGTTACCGTCATTTTATGAATAGCCAATTGTTTGATAAAAAACCATTTAAAGAATCATATGTACCAGATGGAAAAGCTGCTGATCTTGAAGCGGCTTGTCAAGAATACGATGAAATCCTTGAACAACATCCAATCGATATCCAAATTCTAGGAATTGGTCAAAATGGACATATCGGATTTAATGAACCTGGTGCACCATTTGATGGCACAACTTCAGTAGTGGACTTAACAGAATCAACGATCAATGCGAATAAACGATTCTTTGAAAAGGCAGAAGATGTTCCAACAAAAGCTGTCTCAATGGGGATTGGTTCGATCTTAAAAGGAAAAGAGATTGTCTTACTTGCTTATGGTGAAAACAAAGCAGATGCAATCAAAGGAATGATTCAAGGACCAATGACCACTGATTTGCCAGCAAGTGCTTTACAAGAACACGACAACGTGATCGTGATTATTGATGATGCAGCAGGAAGCAAACTATAAGAATAAATAAAAATTTTGGGGGGCTGCTCGTTTTCAGCTCCCTTTTTTGATCGAATAAGATTTTTAATCTGTCGCACAAAGCAATGGGGTGATTTGCTTTGTTTGAAGTTGCGAAACATGCTATATTGATTTGGAGGGGATTTATATGGATGAGATGATCTTATCGGTCCCAGAAATCATCTTACGACTAGGGATTGCATTGATCTTTGGCGGGGCGATTGGATTTGAACGGCAATATAAAAATCGTCCAGCAGGGATGCGGACGCATATTTTAGTATGTATGGGTGCTTGTATCATTGCGTTGATCCAAGTGGAAATTGCAAGTAAAGCGTTACGTGATGCGTTAGAATACCCAGAACTAGTTGGTACGATTCGCTCAGATGAAGCACGTTTGATTGCACAAGTCGTTAGTGGCGTTGGGTTTTTAGGAGCTGGCACGATCATTGTGACGAAACAATCAGTCACCGGGCTAACCACAGCTGCTTCCCTGTGGGCGATTGCTGGACTAGGAATCGCCATTGGTATGGGATTTTATTGGATTGCGATCATTAGTTTTATCGGGATCGTGATTGCATTAACGGTTGTCAAAAAAATTATCCACGTACCAACGACCAAAAAACTAGAAATCCAATATATTCATCGGAAAGAAACCAAAGATTTCTTGACCGAGTATTTTGAACAACGAGGAATTATCATTGAAGACGTAAATTTTGACGTGGATTTCGTGGAGGATTATCGGGTATATAAAAATATTTATACAATTGACTTACCAAAGGACATGACTTATGCAGATGTCATTGAAGAGTTATCTGTCCATAAAAATATCATGAAGCTTCATTTAGTTAGTGTGGCACAATGAAACAATTCCGTTCAGTTGGTAATATAAGGCTTTTCACATGTTGTTTTTATGAAGAGTGGGTTATAAAATAAAAACGCTTATTCGCTAAGAGAGTATTTCCTATTTTAGCGAATGAGCGCTTTTGGTGTCTTTTTTTGGTTTATTTGCATTTGTTTAGATAATGATTTCAGTCATTAAGCTTAGAAGTTTTTTAAATTTGAAAATTAGCTACTAGTAATTAGAAAAAGAAAGAATATTTTTGTAGCTGTTTATCAGAAAAGAGCGCTTTAATTCTAATAAAATGATAAAATAAAAGTATCAAGAGTTGGAGGAGATGTATGCAAGAAAAGTTTAAAAATTCAAAATTATTATTTTGGACTGTCGAGTTGGTACTGACGATTATTGGGGTATATTTTATTTTACAGATGCCAAATGTCTTTAGTCCAGTGTTAAAAATGTTATCAGCGATTTTATTGCCATTGCTGGTTGCTAAATTTTTCTATTATATGTTTGATCCGGTCGTTGTTTTTTTGGAAAAACGAAAAATCCCAAGGGTTTATGGATACATATTAACGCTAGTTGTTCTAGTCGTACTAGCGGTTTTAGCGATAATGAATGTGATTCCTCAATTGGCAGAACAGACGATCCAGTTGACTAAAAGTTTGCCGATGTATGCGGAAGAGACAAGTAAATGGCTCAATGAATTGGCACAGCGTGAGGAAATCAAAAATTTCAATATTGAAGAACAATTAGCTTCGGCTAATCTTTCGTTGAGTAATTTGTTCAATATTGTATTGGTAAGCTTATCCAGCAGTGTCTCTAAAGTTTTTTCATTTATGATGCAGTTTTTTGTTTTACTGTTTACCGTGCCTTTTATTCTATTATTCATGTTTAAAGACGGACACAAATTTATCGATGCTTTAGCAAAATTCTTTCCACAAGGGATTCGGGGCGAGGTACGTCAAACGGTCAAAGAACTAAATGAGACGTTATCGGCATATATCAGTAGTACGATCGTTGATGCGGTTATCATTGGTATCATGAGTTTTATTGCTATGACCATCTTTAAACAACCATATAGTTTATTGTTAGCTGTATTTTGTGGTATCACCAATATTATTCCATATGTGGGACCGTTTATTGGCGCTGTCCCGGCAGTGATCGTTGGTCTATTTGTTTCGCCATTCCAAGCATTATACATGGCGCTTTCGATCCTTGTTATCCAACAATTAGATGGAAATGTAATCAAACCGTTGTTATTTGGAAAAAACATGAATATGCATCCATTAACGATTATCTTAGTGTTAATCGGTGCTGGCAGTGTCGCAGGGATTCTAGGAATGTTGATTTGTATTCCGGTGTATGCTGTCATTAAAACATTAGTCTTGAATATCAGAAAAATTTACTTATTGCGAAAGTTTGATTCTGGTGTGGAACCAACGATCCAAGAGATAAAAACGAATGGACGTGAAAATTAAAGGTACTATAAAGAAGTAGAAGGTAGCACAACAGTAGTCACTAAGTAATTTTGTACACCATTCATTATTTATTAGAGAGTCTAGGAAAACGTCCTAGACTCTCTTTTTTTGTTAAAATTCTTATGAGTTCCTGGGATTATTTGAAAATGAGTAATTTTTTCCCATAATAAGTTAAAAAAGACTATAATAAACAAAATCTTTCTTACGCTTTCGTAAAAAGTAAGTAACAGATAACAAAGTTAAAGAAAACGCATACAAAATTGTCTGTTGCAATGGACAAAGTCCAGTGAAACAAAATAAATAATGTGTCTTATGATAAAGATACACAGGGGGGATGAAACATGACTAGTCAGATGAATCGAGAAAATAAGTTGATCCTTTTGTTATCAAAACAAAAAGATTATATGACTTCAGAAGAACTAGCCATTCTATTAGAAACTTCGACCAAAACAATTTACCGTTTGATAAAGAAAATCAATCTTGAATTTCCTAACGGTCACTTGATCCTAGCCGAAAAAGGTCGGGGGTACAAATTAGATTATGGGAAGTTTATCGAACAAACCAATGAACTGAATAAACCCTCTGTAGAGCTATCGCCTGCTGAACGTCAAGATCGAGTAATGGAAGAATTACTGATGGTTTCACCTAAAGCACTTAAAATCACTGAGCTGTTCAGAGATTATTATGTTGGTGATTCTGCTATTGCCAATGATGAAAAGCAGATAGCTAAGAAAATAAAAAAGTTTGATCTTGAACTGATCCGTAAAAATCGCACGCTTGCGATCCAAGGATCAGAAACAAATATTCGGCGAGGGATCGCCGAAGTCATCTGGCGGATGAATATTCTTGATATTGATGAAATCAATCGAACAAAAGAGTTGAATTTTAATCGTTACGATGTGTTGTTTGTATCAGAACAATTGAAATTGATTGAAAAAACATTAGGCGGTGGAATCCCTTATCCTTATAACGTCAATATTTTTTCACATCTGTACATCATGATCAGCCGTTCCAGAAAGACGAATTACCAAATCAAAGAAATCGAGTTATCTACCGAGCAACTTCAATCGTTAGACCACGAAAGTCCAATTTATGAGATGGCGATGATCGTGATCCAAAACGTGGAACGTTATCTCGTTACTCGCTTACCGATGAACGAAGTCTATTATTTGTATCAATATCTAGTATCCTCACGGATGGAAAAAACAACGCAAAAGAAACAGGTTTTTCCAGATAAAGTATCAGAAATTACCTCTTATTACCTGAAAGAGGTGGGCGATAAAATCAATCTGAAGGTGGCGAATGAAGCGATTTTTGTTGATCTAGCCAATCACATCAAACCAATGCTCAATCGGTTAAAAAATCATATCCATGTCAAAAACGGATTGTTAGAACAAATTCAATTGACCTATGAAGAGATTTATAAAAATGTATCAGTTGTTTCTAAAGATGTTAGCAAAAAGTATCAGCTGCCTTTGATCAATCAAGATGAAATCGGTTTTATCACATTATATTTTGCACGGATGTTGGAAACACAGCAACTACCGATTCAAACACTGATCATGTGTACTACAGGGATCGGTACTTCAGAATTATTAAGAGCAAAAATCAATAAGAAGTTTCCTGAACTGGCGGTCGTTGATGTGATTGCCACCAAGAATTACCAATCAGCATTAGAAAAAAATCCCGGAATTGAATTGATTTTAACAACCATTGGAATCAAAGATCCGCTGCCTGCACGTACATTACTTGTTAGCGGCATGTTAACAGCAGATGATCAGTTAAGAATCCAACGAAAGATTGAGGAAATATACAATGAAAGATGATTGGCTCGAATATGTTCCTCCCACAGTATTCCATTCACGAAATGAAGTCTATGAATGGCTAGCACAGCAAGTCGATTCAGAAACGGGAATAAAAAAAGAACAAATCGTACAAGCGTTGTTGGAACGCGAGGAAACTGGAGATATTCAAATTGATGAAGGGGTACTTCTACCTCATATTGAAAACCAATTAGTCAAAGCAACAAAAGTCATTATTTTACCATTGAAACAAAGAATGGCGAACTGGAACCCAGCCATCCAACAAGTCGAGTTGATTCTTGCGGTATTTCTGGCACCGCAAGAAAAAATCGAAACCAAGCGTCAAATAGCAAACTTCATGCGCCTACTAGCAGATGAACAAGTAATTGAAACTTTAAAAGAAGGAAAAAGACTGGAAACAATCGATGGAAACGAAAGGAGAAATGACAAATGAAAATCATTGGAGTAGCAGCTTGTACCGTGGGGATTGCCCACACCTACATTGCTCAAGAAAAATTAGAAAATGCAGCTAAAAAAGCAGGGCATGAGATACACGTAGAAACCCAAGGAACCATCGGGATCGAGAATGAACTAACGCCTGTACAAATCAAAGAAGCAGATTTGGTGATCTTAGCAGTGGATGTAAAAATCAGTGGTCGAGAACGGTTTGAAGGAAAGCGGATCATCCAAGTACCGACTGAAATTGCGATCAAATCACCAAATAAGTTGATTGAGAAAGCCATGGAAGTCGTAAAACAGTAAAGAATAGGAGTGAAATTTGATGGTAGAAGTAGCAAAAATCATTGATCCAAATAATATTAAGACCAATTTAGTGGGGGAAACGAAAGATGAAGTACTCAAAGAATTGGCAACGGTGTTATTGCAAAATCATTATATTACAGATGTAGATGGCTTCATGGCAGATATCTATGCGCGAGAAGAAGAAGGACAAACTGGGATCGGCAATTATATTGCCATTCCTCATGGGAAAAGTCCTTATGTAAATAGAATTGGTGTAGCAATCGGTGTTACAGAAAATGAAATTCCGTGGGAATCATTAGATGGTAAGGGAGTCAAAGGAATTATTTTATTTGCAGTGGGGGATGATAATGAAGGGGCACAAGAACACTTGAAGTTACTTTCACTATTTGCTAGGAAACTAGGTAATGATGAAGTAATCGAGCAATTGATCCAAGCAAAAGATGCAGATGAAGTGGTCGCAGCATTCAGCTAAAAATCAAAGGAGGATAAAAAGATGAAAATCGTTGGAGTAGCAGCTTGTACTGTGGGGATTGCCCACACCTATATTGCCCAAGAGAAACTAGAGAATGCGGCAAAAAAAGCAGGACATGAGATGCACGTAGAAACTCAAGGAACCATCGGGATCGAAAATGAATTAACGCCCGAACAAATCAAGGAAGCAGATTTGGTAATCTTAGCAGTTGACGTGAAAATCAGTGGTCGAGAACGCTTTGAAGGGAAAAGAATCATCCAAGTACCAACTGAGATTGCGGTGAAATCACCCAATAAATTGATTGAAAAAGCGCAAGAAGTGTTAGCACAGCAAAGTATTTCATAAAAATAAGGAGGAAGACTGATGGAAAAGATAAAGAAGCTGAATCTGAAAGGGCATTTGTTAACTGCCATCTCTTATTTAATTCCCATTGTGTGTGGTGCGGGATTTCTGATTGCGATTGGGATGGCATTTGGTGGAACGAGCCAAGGAACTTTGGTGCAAGGCGAATTTTCATTTTTTGATGCCTTAGCAACGATGGGTGGTGCTGGTTTAGGCTTATTACCAGTCGTGATTGCTACGGGGATTTCTTACTCGATTGCTGGAAAACCTGGTATTGCTCCTGGCTTTATTATTGGTTTAACAGCTAATGCGATCGGTGCAGGGTTTATTGGTGGAATATTAGGTGGTTATCTAGCTGGTTATCTTGTTTTAGCAATTTTAAAATATTTCAAAGTGCCAAATTGGGCAAAAGGCTTGATGCCAACATTGATTATTCCTTTTGTTGCTTCATTTATTGGTGGATTAGTGATGGTCTATGTGATTGGAGCTCCAGTCGCAGCATTCACTTCTTTGCTAACGAACTTCTTGGATGGATTAGGAAACTCTTCCTTGTTGATCTTTGGGGGAGTGATCGGTTTACTAAGTGGTGTTGACTATGGTGGACCAATCAACAAGACGGTTTTTGCTTTTGTGTTAACGATGCAAGCAGAAGGCGTGAACGGTCCTATTACAGCTTTACAACTTGTGAATACCGCTACACCAATCGGTTTTGGCCTAGCTTATTTCATTGCTAAACTTTTCCGCAAAAACATCTATACAAAGGTTGAAGTGGAAACCTTGAAGTCAGCAGTTCCTATGGGTGTGATCAATATCGTTGAAGGGGTCATCCCGCTAGTGATGAATGATATTGTTCGTGGGGTTGTAGCAACTGCAATCGGGGGCTTTGCTGGTGGTGCGACTACTATGATCTTAGGTGCAGATGCAACGGTTCCTTTTGGAGGCGTTTTAATGATCCCAACGATGTCACGTCCTTGGGCAGGCGTTATCGCCATTTTAGTCAATGTGATCGTGACAGCGGTTGTTTTAGCCATCATTAAGAAAGATGTTGGTGAGGAAGTCACAACAGTCCCAGAAAAAGAAGAGGAAGACATTCGTTTAGATGACATTCAAATCTTTTAAGCGATAAAGCAAATTAGTTAAAAGGTGTCGCTATAGTGTAGATAAATTATAGAATAAAGGAGTTTTTTCAATGAGCAAAGTAGCTTTTTCACCATCCTTAATGACGATGGATTTAGATAAATTCAAAGAACAAATCGAATTTTTGAATGAACATGTTGATTCTTACCATATCGATATCATGGACGGCCATTACGTTCCGAACATTACATTATCGCCATGGTTCATCGATGAAGTACGTAAAATCAGTCAATTACCTATGTCTGCTCATTTAATGGTCAGCGATCAAAGTTTTTGGGTAAATCAACTAATCCAACAAAAATGTGAGTGGATTTGTATGCATGCTGAATTACTTGACGGTTTAGCTTTTCGTTTGATTGATCAAATCCATGATGCTGGCTTAAAAGCTGGAGTAGTCTTAAACCCTGAAACACCAATTGAAACGATTTTTCCTTATATCGAATTAGTTGATAAAGTAACGATCATGACAGTTGATCCAGGATTTGCTGGTCAACGATTTATCGAAAGTACATTAGATAAAATCACCGCATTACGACAATTACGGCAAGAAAAAGGATATCATTATTTGATCGAAATGGATGGTTCGTCTAACCGTCAATCATTTAAGCGAATTGATCAAGCCAATCCAGATATTTATATTATTGGGCGTAGCGGATTATTCGGCTTAGATGAGGATATCAAAACTTCTTGGGAGATCATGAAAAAAGATTTTGAAGAGATGACTGGAAAAACAGTCGAATCAAATAATAGTATAAATGCGTACAGTCTATAGCTATACAAGAATCAAAAATTACTTTTAGGGAATAAATACGCTTTTCTTGCAATACCCGTGTAAGGAATGCTGAGAATATAAACAAAAAATAAACCAAAGAACTTCAAAAATAGGGAAATCTATTTTTTGGATTCTTTGGTTTATTTTGCGTACTTAGGTTTAGGTACCTCTGTCACGATCTCTCAAAAATGATCGATCAATAGAGAAATTCGGTATCGTGTTTCAACGCAAGTTGTAAGTAATCATCTGCTGGTTGTTGATCCGTGACGATGTATTCAAAAGAGGTCCAATCAGAAAATTTATACGCATGTTTTTTATCAAATTTTGTATAGTCGACTAATAACAAACTTTTATCTCCTCTAGACATTACCTTCTTTTTCACTAAGGCTTGAGCAAAATTAGCTTCATAGATCCCTGATAAATCAATTCCTGTCGAACTAAAAATACATAAATCGATTTGAAAAAGGTCTAAGAAAGAATTCCCATAGTCCCCAACAACGCTCTCGGCATCCTTGATTACTTCACCCGCCAGCATAAAAACTTTGGAATCTTCCGTACAAGCTTGGGAAAGCTCATAGGCGATTTTCAAGCCATTGGTTATGACAACGAGATTTGACAGTTTAACTAAATAGGGAAGCAGCTGTTTCACAGTTGA
Organism: Enterococcus sp. C74; assembly: GCF_040887125.1. Taxonomy (NCBI): domain Bacteria; kingdom Bacillati; phylum Bacillota; class Bacilli; order Lactobacillales; family Enterococcaceae; genus Enterococcus; species Enterococcus sp. C74. Next base: position 130,574 of record NZ_JBFOFA010000001.1, read on the forward strand.
ACTTGAGTCAATAAAAAGACTCATTCCTGGTCCGATAAATGTGCTAGCGATCTCCGCAATTTTTTCTTTTTCTTGAACCATGACATTTTCACGATAATTTGTTGAGATGACGTGATTTCGTTCGACTTCTAAAACGACACCACCACGGTAACGACGGATGATCCCATCTTTTTCAAGTGCGACTAATTCACGCCTTAAAGTCGAAGGAGAGCAAAACAACTGTTTTTGCAGTTCTGAGTTATCTAATTTTTTATATTTTTTTAGCAAAGTTAAGATTTGTTCTTTTCGTGACTCAGTCATGGCTATCCCTCCTTAACCACTGGTCTAACATGACTAAAGTGTACCACAAGAAACTTATTTTTGTCCGTACGTTTTAAAACGAATCGCCATATTTGCCATTTCTTCTTCGGACATCAAGGTTGGTTTGCCAACACTTGAAGCTATGATATGGACTTTTGAACAATATTCTAATTCTTCTAAAACGGCAAAGGCTTCAGTCATTGTCTTTCCACCAGTCAAAACGCCATGATTTGCTAATAAAACGGCTTTTCGATCTTTCATGGCTTCATAGGCATTTAGAGATAATTCTTCCGTGCCAAATGAAGCATAGTCTGCACAACGAACATCTTTACCGGCAACAGCAATCATGTAATGTGATGCAGGCAATGGTTGTCTGAGGACCGCTAGCGCAGTGGAATAAATCGTGTGACCATGGATGATATAGTCTAGATCTTCCCGCTTTTCATACATGATTCCGTGCATTCGCCATTCACTGGAAGGACGACGATGACCTTGAACGATCGTTCCATCTAATCGCATAGTCACGATGTCAGGTAATTCGATTTTATCAAATGGGATTCCAGAAGGCGTGATGAGCATCACTTCATCTTGTCGGATATACGTACTTAAATTTCCGCCTGTTCCTAAGGTATAGCCATCTGCTATTAATTTATTTCCATAATCGATCAATTCTTGTTTTTGTATTGAATACATCATAATCCTTCTTCCATCATCTTATTTATAAAAGGGGCCAAATGATTGGCAAGCATTGAAATCAGCTGCTTCTAAATCTTTTGTTCCGAAACCAGAAAAGGCGTGGGGTCTAAAGATTTTTTCACTAGGTACGTTGTGAAGTGAAACGGGAATGCGAAGCATACTGGCTAATGTCAGTAGTTCTGCGCCTACGTGACCGTGGACACTAGCGCCATGGTTGCTTCCCCAGTGGTTCATCATCGTATACACATCTTCAAAGCCTTTTTCACCTAAGTTTGGTGCAAACCAGAGTGTTGGCCATGTTTGATCGGTTCGTTCGTTTAAGATGTCATGGACTTCATCAGGTAATGAACAGGAATAACCCTCTGCTACTTGTAAAGTTGGTCCCACACCCTCAACGATATTCAAACGAATGAGCGTTAAAGGTAATTCTGCTTGTAGATGATATTGGCTGGAGAAGCCACCGCCTCTAAAGTATTCATAATTAGCACGACACCATTTTGTTTTTTCCAAGCAGGCTTGGATATCGGTTTTCGTCATATTCCAAAATTCTTTCATTGTTGGATTACCTTCGTGATCGATACTTCCACCACTGCCATCTAAAGCACTCGCACCTGAATTCAGTAGATGGATTAAGCCATGTTGTGCTTTACCCGTTAATTTGTGCCCAGTGATTCTTTCCACTGACTCCGCACTCCAATAGGTTCTGACATCGGAAAAAATCGGTGCTTTATTAGTCAATAAAGAGCCAAATAACATAGCAGCAGCGTTACAGGTATCATTTTCAGTAGCGAATGAGACGGGTTGTTTAGGGCCGTTCCAGTCAAAAGTACTGGTTAAAATAGATTCCATAAAATCACCATTGGGTAGCCAGTCGGTCCATTGTCGTTGTCCTTGGAACCCTCCAGCAATGGCATTTCTGCCTTTTGCTTCTTCCAGCCAACCCAATTTTGCTAGTTCAGGGTTGCCAAATAAAAGATCACGAACAATTAGGGTTTGTTTGGCAATAAAGTCCCACTGATCTTCTTCAGCGATATAGCGTGATTTTGTAATGACTTCAGGGAATGACTTGCCTGCATTGATATCGATTCCTTCCTGACAATATTGTTTGATCCAAGTTCTAATGGTGTCATATTCTTTCGGATCAAAGATATTTAGTTCGATTCGACGTAAGACTTCAGTCATATCCACATATTCAACTTGCATTCCTAGATATTTTTCAAAAAAGGTTTGATTGATTTGACTACCGGCAATTCCCATTGAAGAAGCACCGATATTCACATAAGATTTGTTTTTCATTTCCCCGGCAGCCACACTCGCACGTGCAAAGAGTAAGATTTTTTCTTGGACGTCAGCGGGAATCGACTTGTCGTCACTATCTTGGACTTGTTCACCATAGATCTTATAGGCAGGGATTCCTTTTTGCGCATAGCCACTCATAGCGGCAGCTAAGTAAACAGCTCCTGGTCGTTCTGTACCATTAAATCCCCAAATCGCCTTAAAGGTATCTGGTCGTAAATCGATCGTTTCTGTGCCATAGCACCAGCAAGGTGTCACCGTTAAGGTAGCGACCACATCTTGACGGGCAAAATCATCGTCAACAAAGCTGGCATCGGCGTAACCGCCAATCGTTTGTTCTGGTAAAACGCACTGTACTGGAGTGCCGTCCATGTAATAAAGGGATGATTCGATCAATTCTTTTGCTCGACGCGCCATGTCCAGCGTTTGTTGTTCTAATGATTCACGGACGCCTCCTTGTCTGCCATCGATCGTGGGTCTAATGCCGATTTTAGGATAATTCATTGATGTTCCTCCTCATAAATTGTTTATAGTTGATATAAGTTTGGTTAAAGGGTGTCGAAGTTTCTGGAAAAAAAGAAATTGGTGGATAATTTTCTGTGACGAGCGTAACTAATTCCTCTCTATTTTTGATTGCTTTGATCGCTAAAAATTGGGCTAACGCATTACCTAAAGCTGAATTTTCAGAATAGCAGACCTCTATCGTCGTTTGCGTTAAATTGGCTGTTAGTTGAGTCAAAAAGTGTGATTTACTCCCACCACCAAATAAATATAGCTTAGTGAAAGGAGCGGAACCTGCTAATTTATCGAACGTTTCAGCGTATTTAAATGCTAGATTTTGATAGATGGCTAAAAACAATTGTTGTGGCTCTTCAATTGATGAAAAATGATGTTGGTTTCCGTATTGCTGCAATTTTTTTACAAATTGACCTTTACTCAAAAATTCAGGATGTTCGTTATCAAAGAAAAAATGAATCGGCTCAGCAGTAAGTAGCATGTCTTGGATCTGTTGGATCGTGATTGACTGGGTTTGATTGCTGAACGCTAAAGCTTCCTCAATGAACCACATTCCTAACATGTTTTTGAGTTTTAATATTTTTCCATCACCGGCTTGTTCATAAGAATAGTTCGTATCTAATGGGTGATTGACCAAAATTCCTCTTTCTGATTTTTCTCCTAGAACAGACCAGGTGCCAGAGGATAAAAAGAAACAAGAGTGATCGTTGGTTGGTAAAGCAAAGATCGCACTAGCAGTATCATGGGACATCACCGAATGAATCGGAAGTTGTTTTTCGGCTAGATTTATCAAACCGATTTTTGTATATGGAAGAACGATCGTTGAGAACAAGGAAGGGGAAATCCCTAATTGTTCAATAAGGTCGGATGCCCATTGATGTTTATCGATATCGAATAATTGACTCGTTGAGGCGATCGAAGATTCTGTTAAGATCGTACCTGTTAATAAAAAATGGATCAGATCAGGCATCATCAAAAGAGTACTTGCTTTATTTAGCTGCTCAGGATAATGTTCTTTCAAGTAGAGTAGTTGGGAACTGGTATTGATCGATGCATTTGGAATCCCTGTACGTTCGTGAAAGTGAGTTGGTAAATCCCCACCATAATGTAAATTAGGTTCTTTCAGCATAGTTTGATAGCAAAGTGGTGGTAGCACTAGCTGTCCTTTTTTATCTATCAAACCAAAATCACAGCCCCATGTATCGATGCCGATACTTTCAATGACATATTCTGTAGTTGCTAAAGTAATGATTTCCTTGATATTCGTCATGATTTTCTCAATATTCCAATGGATTTCATCTTTGTTGGGATCAATCACTTGGTAATCAGTGAAACGATAAACTTTTTCTTCCTTGATTTGACCATTCATTAAGGAAAAAACGATACCTCGCGCACTGGTAGCACCTAAATCAAAGGCTAAGATCGTACTCATAGATTTTTCCTCCTTTTCTAAGTGGATAGCAAATCTGCTTCGGTTATAATCATACAATAGAACGCTTACATATTTTCGCGTGAATCATTTTTTGAATAAATGTCAACAAATTATTCAAGTATGGAAACGTTTTAAATTGCTCGTTATACTTTGGTTAAATCAAATAGAAATGTTAACGGAGGAAAAAAATGAGTGTAAATAGTGAACGAAAATGGTTTTCTGAGAGTCGATATGGTTTATTTATTCATTTCGGATTGTATTCAGTGGCAGGAAGACATGAATGGGTCCAGACTTTAGAAGAAATCAGTGTAGCAGATTACCAAAAATATCTGGATCAATTCGATCCTGATTTATTAGATCCACATGAATGGGCTCAAAAAGCCAAAGAAGCAGGTTTTAAGTATGTCATTATTACAGCAAAACATCATGATGGCTTTTGTTTATGGCATACGAAAGAAACAGAATATCACATAGGAAAAACACCGTATCAAAGAGATTTGTTAGGAGAATTGATTGAAGCATTTCGTGAAGTGGGGATCAAAATTGGTCTTTATTATTCTTTATTAGACTGGCATCATCCAGATTTCTTAGTAGATGGCTATCATCCAATGAGAAATAATCCAACCTATATCGAACAACATCCTGGCAACATGGAAAATTATCGCCAATTTATGGCGAATCAAGTCAGAGAATTATTGACAAGTTACGGTACGATTGACTATCTATGGTTTGATTTTTCTTATAAAAGCAGAGATTGGGGGACTTCGGTCGGTAAAGGGGCGCAAGATTGGGGAAGTGTTGAATTAGAAAAAATGATCCATGAGATTCAACCCAATATTTTGATCAATGACCGGTTAGACTTACATCGTGGTGTACTTACCCCAGAACAATTTGCTAGAAGTAAGGCAATGGACAACGAAGAAGAGGTATGGGAAACCGTTCAAACCTTAAATAATAGTTGGGGTTACGATCGGGACAATCTTAATTTCAAAACGAGTGAAATGGTAGCGAAACAACTAGTGGATACTGTCTCCAAAGGTGGGAATTTCACGATGAATATTGGACCAAACGCACGAGGAGAGTGGGATGACAATAGCGATAGCATTTTAAGTTCTGTTGGTCAATGGCTACGAAAACATGGAAAAGCGATTTACGGTGCGGGGTTATCTAGTTTTACACCACCTCAAGATTGCCGATACACTCAAAAAGGAAATAAATTATATCTTCACATTTTTAGTTGGCCTTATCGAACAATTTTATTACCAGAATTAGGTGGGAAAGTGAAGTTTGCGAAACTGCTCAATGATGGTTCCGAGATTCGTTTTGTCGATACGAAGCATTTAGGAGGAGAAAGAAAAGCGACAACTAATTTATACAAAGAGATTACTGAAGTTCATGTGAAGGAGGCGCTTGACCCGAGCATGTTGATGCTAAACATTCCGATTAAAGAACCAAATGAATTGATCCCAGTGATTGAATTAACACTAAAGGAGGAAGAAAAATGAGTATCGGCATTATTCTTGCAAGCCATGGCGAGTTCGCTTTAGGCGTAAAACAAACGGGAGACATGATCTTTGGAGAACAAGAACAGGTAGATGTGTGTGTATTGATGCCTGAAAATAGTCCAGAAGAGTTTCGCCACCAAGTGGAACAGGTGTTAGCGAAGTATTCCGTTGATGATGAACTGTTGTGTTTAGTTGATCTATGGAGTGGGACACCTTTTAATCAGCTGAACCAGCTGAAAGAAGAAGGAAGCAGAAAAATCGAAATTGTTTCTGGTTTGAATATTCCGATGCTGCTTCAAGCTTATAGCGAACGCTTTAATCCTAAGGCTTCGCTGAATGAAATCGTTCAGACCATTTCGACCGTCGGTGTTCAAGGGATTAAAACGTCCCTTGGAAGCACCGCAGCGGATTTACCATCGAACACAGCAGAGACTGAGCCATCAGTTGTGGCTTCCGTTTCCAACAAAATGAGTGAATTGGGGATCAGCCATGTCCGATTGGATGAACGGTTGATCCATGGTCAAGTAGCGACACTTTGGTTAGGGAAAATGGGAACAACAAGAGTTATGATCGTTGATGATGGAGTGGTCAATGATCCAATTGCTAAGGCCTCTTTAAAAGCTGCTGTTCCTGGTGGTATCAAATTGAGTATATTGAAAACGGTTACCGCTGCGAAACGGTTAAAAGAAGGGATTTATCAAGATCAAAAAATCATGTTGCTTACCAAAAAGATTCAAACGATCTTTGATTTGATCGATGCGGGTGTACCAATTGAATCATTTAATTTAGGCAATGCCAGTTCGAGAGAAGGAACCCTTCAAATCAAAAAATCCGTCTTTTTAACCGAAGCAGAAATTGCGAAGATTTTAGAGTTGGAAAAAGCAGGAGTCGTTGTGACGGCACAAATGGTACCAATGGAAGAAGAAAAACGATTTTCACAATTTTACGGAAAGTAGGGGGAACGAATGAATATAGAAATTTGGCAAATCATCGTATTATCACTGTTAGGATTTTATGTCATCATCGAAAATTTAGGGATCAATGTGATTGCTAACCAAGCACTGATCGTAGGTACCATTACAGGTTTAGTAATGGGGGATCTGACCACTGGATTGGCAGTAGGTGCGACATTGCAATTAATGGGATTGGGGATTCAAGCTTATGGAGGAGCAAGTGTCCCAGATTATATGACCGCTTCGATCGTAGGAACTGTTTTTGCGATTACGAGTGGAAGAGGTGTGGAATTTGGTATCGGATTAGCTGTTCCAGTAGCATTGTTGATGATCCAGTTAGATATTTTTGCTCGTTTTTGCAATGTGTTCTTTCAAAAGAGAATCGATAAAAATATTCGTTTAGCTGATACTAAAAAAATAAGAATTTATCACTTGTTGGGAGCAATGAGTTGGGGATTATCACGAGGCGTTCCTATTTTTATCGTCTTTAGTTTTGGTGACCGAGTGATTCAAATTGTTTCAGATGTAATTCCAGAATGGTTGACTGGTGGGTTGGCAGTTGCAGGAGGCATGTTACCAGCAGTCGGTATCGCCATTTTATTAAGATTTTTACCAGTTAAAAATTTCATTACGTACTTGATGATTGGGTTTTTGGCAGTTGCTTACTTAAAGATGCCTATGTTTGGCGTGGCTTTATTAGGATTGGCTTTAGCCATTTTACAATTTAAGAATTTGATTGGAAAGCAAAACAATCTGACACAAGTGGCTCAAGCTGATGCAAATGGAAAAGGAGGATTAAGTGCTGATGAGTACGAAGATTAATCAAAAAGACCTAGATAAAGTAAGTATCAATTGGTTGTATGGTAGCCAATTGTCTTGGAACTATGAGCGAATGATGGGTGGGGGCTATTTGTACTCCATGTTACCGATCATCGAAAAACTCTACGGCGACGATGAAGAAACCAAGATTGCCATGATGAACATGCAAAGTCAATTTTTTAATACAACACCACATATGGGCGGTTTTATTTTGGGAATCGATATCGCTACTGAAGAAGCGGAAGGCAAACAATCAAAAGATACGGTGTCTAGTTTGAAAACTGGATTAATGGGTTCATTTGCTGGTGTCGGGGATACGATTTTTGGAGTATTGTTCCCAACTGTTTTTGGTTCAGTGGCTTCCTATTTAGCTCTACAAGGAAACGCGATCGGAGTTGCTGTTTGGGTATTAGTAAATCTGGCGATTTTAGTCTTTCGATTTTTCTCTGTAAGAATAGGTTATACTCAAGGCGTGAAATTAGTGACTAGTATGTCCGGACATTTGAATGCATTGACCAATGCTGCCACTTTATTAGGGGTCACAGTGATTGGTGCCATGATTCCATCGGTGATCAATGCCCAAATTACTTGGACCTTTAAAACGGGAGATGTCGAACTTAACCTTCAAGAAACACTAGATCAGATCATGCCGATGATGATTCCAGCCCTTTTAGTGGGTGTCATTTATTGGTTGTTAGGCAAAAAATACTTTAATTCAACAAGAGCGATTTTAGCGATCATGGTGTTATCGATTTTATTAAGAGTATTCGGAATCATGTGATTTTCTAACTAAATGAGGAATAATCATAAAAAGGAGAGAGCCTTATGACACTCGCATTTTTTGAAGAATGTAAAAAATTAACTGAAACATTAGAGAAGTATAAAACAGAAAATATAACGAAAGCAGCCCAAATCGTAACCGATGGAATTATGAACGGTGGGATTACGCAGGCTTTTGGTAGCGGACATTCCCATGCAGCAGCGCTAGAAATCAGTGGGCGTGCAGGTGGATTGATACCGTCAAAACTGATTTTAGATCCTGCGGGGGGCATGTATGAACAACATGCTGGTGTCGGACGAACACTCATGCACAAAGTGTCCATCCATCCCAATGATGTCTTTTTCCTGATTTCTAATTCTGGAAGAAACCCCATGGCAATTGAAATGGCTGAGGAAATCAAAAAGCGTGGAAATAAATTGATCGTGGTCACGGCATTGGCTGCCTCTAAAGCATCCACTTCACGACATGAAAGTGGAAAGTTATTGTATGAATTTGCGGATGTTGTTTTAGATAACCACTCTGTTTATGGTGATGCGGTATTACCTGTTGATGGATTAGAGACCAAAGTATGCGGGACTTCGACATATGCGGCTACATTGTTACTCCAACAAACGATGTTAGAAGCCATTGAGCGAATGGTTGCTCAAGGTTTTGAACCGCCAGTTTATTTAAGTGCGAATATCGATGGGGGACACGAACGAAACCTAAAAATCGAAGACCAGTATGCAGAGAGAATTTTCCATATTTAGTTTCATGAACATATCAAATGATTGACTGAGAAAAAGCACATAAAAAAGAACGTTTAAGGTGGGGACAACCCAACGCTTAAACGTTCTTTTCCTATTTAGTCATCTAAACCAATCAAATAATCGTCATCTTGCATTGCTTCTACATGCCCTAAGAGGTAGCCATTTCCCACTTGTGAGAAGAAATCATGGTTGCTGGTACCGGTAGAGATACCGTTCATCACGATTGGATTGACATCATTCGCTGTATCTGGAAAAAGTGGATCCATTCCCAGGTTCATCAATGCTTTATTGGCATTGTAGCGCAAGAATGTTTTTACTTCTTCCGTCCAACCGATTGGATCATACAGTTCCTCGGTATAACGTTCTTCATTTTCGTACAATTCATATAATAAATTATACATCCAGTCTTTTAACTGTTCTTGTGCTTCTTCTGATAGTTCATTGTAACCTAATTGGAATTTGTAGCCAATGTAAGTCCCATGAACAGATTCATCTCGAATAATCAATTTGATGATTTCTGCTACATTCGCTAACTTATTATTTCCTAAATAATAAAGAGGAGTATAAAAGCCGGAATAAAATAAGAATGTTTCTAAGAACACACTAGCGATTTTCTTTTCTAAAGGTGTGCCATTTTTGTAGATTTCATTGATACGTTCCGCTTTTTTTTGTAAATAAGGATTTGTATTCGTCCATTCAAAGATTTCTTCGATTTCTTTTTTTGTATTCAATGTACTAAAAATGGAAGAATAGCTTTTTGCATGGACCGATTCCATAAATTGGATATTGTTCAATACAGCCTCTTCATGCGGCGTACGGACATCCTTACGCAGCTGATCCATTCCGCTTTCTGATTGGACGGTATCGAGTAAAGTCAGTCCACCGAAGACATGGCCAACCGTATCTTTTTCTAACTGTGACAGTGTCCGCCAGTCATCTAAATCATTAGACAAAGGAATACGGGTATCTAACCAAAATTGTTCAGTTAGTTTCTCCCACGTAGATTTATCAATGATATCTTCAATTTCATTCCAGTTTATTGCTTCATAGTAAGTTTCTGACATGAGAAATGCTCCTTTATTTAAATTACCTGTCTGTTCATTTTTTGCTTACTTGTTTTAGATGACACAACTTTCACATTGATTGCTGCCGATTTCTTCTGCATCATCAGTAAACGTCCGAACGTAATAAATTGATTTGATTCCTTTATGGAAAGCGTAGTGACGTAAGATATTCAAATCACGTGTTGTTTGTTTAGTCGTTGTTTTCCATTCATATAGACCTTCTGGGATTTCAGAACGCATAAATAGGGTTAAACTCATTCCTTGATCTACATGTTGTTGAGCAGTTGCGTAAATGTCAATGACTTTTCGCATGTCCATGTCATAAGCTGAAGTATAGTAAGGAATTGTTTCATTTGACAGATAAGGCGCTGGGTAATAGATTTTCCCGATTTTCTTTTCTTGACGCTCTTCGATCATGCGTGTAATCGGATGAATACTTGCACTAGTGTCATTGATATAAGAAATCGAACCATTCGGTGCTACAGCTAGACGATTTTGATGGTATAAACCATCGGTCATGATCGCTTGTTTTAAGTTTTCCCAATCTTCAGCAGTTGGAATAAAGATTCCTTCAAATAAAGCTTTTACTTTATCAGATTTTGGTTGGAATTCTCCAGTAACATATTTATCAAAATAGCTTCCATCTGCATAAGCAGATTTTTCAAAGTTATGGAAGACTTGTTTTCTTTCACGAGCAATCGTATTACTTTCAACTAATGTCCAGTAATTTAAAAGCATAAAGTAAATATTTGTGAAATCTAAGGATTCTTCAGAGCCATACGCCATTTGTTCCTTCGCAAAGAAAGTGTGTAAGCCCATTGCGCCTAGTCCGATCGTATGATTCAATTTGTTTCCATTTTGGATTGGAGGGACAACATCGATATCGGAAGCATCTGTGATGTAAGTCAATGCCCGTGTCATCGTACGCACAGACTGACCAAAATCAGGGCTGTCCATCAAGTTAACGATGTTAGTCGAACCGAGATTACATGAGATGTCCGTTCCTAATACTTCATATTCTTGTTTTCCATTGATAACAGAAGGTGTTTGAACTTGTAGGATTTCCGAACACAAGTTACTCATGATGATCTTTCCGTCAACTGGATTTTCACGATTAGCTGTATCAATATTGATGATATAAGGATAACCGGATTCTTGTTGTAATTTCGAAATTTCATTTTCAAGTTCACGTGCTTTGATTTTTTGTTTCCGAATATTAGGATTCGCTACTAAATGATCATACTCAGCAGTGATGTCGACATAAGAAAATGGCACGCCATATTCTTTTTCCACACTATAAGGACTGAAAAGATACATTTCTTCATTTTTACGAGCTAACTCGTAAAATTTATCAGGAACGATTACACCAAGTGAAAGTGTCTTTACTCGGATCTTTTCATCTGCATTTTCTTTCTTGGCAGAAAGAAAAGCAATGATATCTGGGTGGAAGACGTTCAAATAAACGACACCAGCACCTTGACGTTGACCTAATTGGTTTGAATAGCTAAAACTATCTTCAAATAATTTCATAACAGGGACAACACCACTTGCTGCTCCTTCATAACCTTTGATCGGTGCACCCGCTTCACGTAGGTTTGAAAGAGTGATCCCAACACCACCACCGATACGTGATAGTTGTAAAGCAGAGTTGATCGAACGACCGATAGAGTTCATATCATCAGTTACTTGTGTCAAGAAACAAGAAACGAGTTCTCCACGACGTTTCCGACCGGCATTTAAGAAAGAAGGGGTAGCAGGTTGGTAACGTTGGTGGATCATTTCATCTGCTAAAGACAACGCTAATTGTTCATCACCATTAGCAAAATAAAGTGCGTTGAAAGCTACTCGATCTTCATAAGATTCAAGATAAGCAGTCCCATCATTCGTTTTTAACGCATATTGTGAATAAAATTTGTAGGCAGCCATAAATGATTTAAAGGTAAAGTGTTGTTCTGCTAAAAATTGATAAAGTGATTCAATAAATTCAGCAGAGTACAGTTGGATAAATTCTGACTCTAAATAGTCGTTTTCAATCAAATAATTGATTTTATCCATTGCTGTTGCAAACGTCATCGTGTTTGGTTTGACATTTTCTTCAAAAAAAGCGGTTAGCGCTTCTTTATCTTTATTTAGCGGGATCTGACCATTTACTGGTCGATTGATTTCATTGTTTAATTTAAAGTAACTAACATCTTTTAACTGCTTAAGACTCATAAGTACGCCCAACCTTCATTCCATATTTTGATAGTGAATATTGTTTCGTGCTGTAAAAAAGGATTTGGGGAGTTTACGGCAAAAACAAGTGCCTCAATTCCATCAAATCCAATTCTACGTTCTTTTCCATTTCGATTGACTGGTGACTAACTAGCAAGTTTGCGAAGTTGATCTGGTCGAAACCCGATCACCGTTTGTGCATCTGACGTAATGACAGGAACACTTTGGAATCCTTGAGCTTTTAACCATTCAATTGCATCTGGTTGTTCGTCGATATTAACTTCTTCAAAATCGATTTGGTTGTCAGTTAAAAAGCGTTTGACCATCTTGCATTGCATACAATTATTTTTAGAAAATATTTTGACATTCATGTGTATTGCCTCCTCCACAGCTCTTGTTTATCTATAATGAATAGTATAAAACTATTAGTAAAAAAGTCAAACAACAAACACTACATCTTGTGTTGTGGAAACTGTGGAATACTATGTTTTGTGGTTTTTGAAAAACAGCTGAAAACAAGTAACAGGGGAAAAAATACTTGTTTTAGTACAGTGAAGGTTGTGGAAAAATCCCCGAAAAGATTTTTTTATTTCCCTTATTAAGTGGTTAAATGAAAGTTCGCTCATAAAATCACAACGTTCGTTGACTTTATCAAGTAACGAGAGTATTCTTATTGAGAATGATTCTCAATGTATGTTGATAAATGAAGTAAATAATAGAAAAAATAAATAGAAAGAACTATCATGATGTTTTTCACAAGAAGGAGATGAAAATCGATTTATGAATTTGGATGCTACTTTATCTTTAGATGCCACTGTCCCTTTAGAAGAAGCGAAGCTAAATCTTGTTTACCAAATTGAAAAATTGCAAACGAGTGAAGCAGTCAAAAAACATTTGCAAAATCTCGGTATAATCGTTGGAAGTAAACTCGTTGTTATCAATCGATCAGGAAGTAATGGAATCGTCCTGCTAAAAAATAATCGGATCGCGATCGATCGAGAGTTGTTTAAACAAATTTTAGTGAAAAAGAACGAACTTTCTAAGGATAACTGGACTTCATTAGATCAACTGACTGTTGGAGAACGAGGAATCGTTGTAGGGATACATGGAAAAGGCGCTGTTAAACGGCGTTTGATGGATATGGGTGTAACGAAAAATGTTCCTTTGACCGTAAGAAAATTAGCACCACTAGGAGATCCGTTAGAAATTACCTTGCGAGGGTATGAGTTAACGCTTCGTAAAGAAGAAGCAATGTTGATCCTTGTGCAAAAAGAGGTGTAAAAAATGAAGGTAGCTTTAGTCGGTAACCCTAATAGTGGAAAGAGTAGTTTATTCAATGCCTTAACTGGTGCTAAACAATACGTAGGGAATTGGCCAGGGGTAACGGTGGAAAAAAAAGAAGGAAAAATGAAGAAGAATCCGATAATCAAGATTCAAGATTTACCTGGAATCTATTCCCTGTCACCTTATACACCTGAAGAAGTAATTGCGAGAGATTATCTGACCAACGAATGTCCTGATCTGATCATCAATATTGTCGATGCCACAAATTTAGAAAGAAATCTTTATCTGACTGCACAATTATTAGATCTAGGCATCCCCATCATTATCGGACTGAATATGATGGATATCATTAAAAAAAATGGCAAAAAAATCAATGTCGAAAAATTAAGTTATGGTTTAGGCATACCTGTGGTTCCTATCAGTGTATTGAAAAAAGAAGGGTTGGATAAACTCACGAAGAAAATCATTGATGCCTCCAAGCAGCCAAAAGAACAGAAGGTATCCTTACTAACTAATTATGACGATCGACTAGAAGCTGCAATCCATGAAATCGAAGAGATATTAGGAAAAGATCAGCCTTTTCAACGCTGGTCTGCCATCAAATATTTTGAGCGTGATCCACAGTTATGGGAAAAACAAACAATAACGACAAAACAAGAAAAAGAAATTGAGCAGCTGATTCGTCTGACAGAGAGACTATTTGATGAAGATAGCGAAACAATAGTTATTAATGAACGATATGAATGGCTAACGCAACTTACTGCACTTTGTGTCGTGTCTACGGATTCATTTCGCTTGTCCATCAGTGATAAAATCGATCGAATCGTTACTAATCGCTGGTTCGCTTTACCAATTTTTGCTTTTGTCATGTGGCTGATCTATTATTTAGCGATTCAAACAATCGGAACAATGGGAACCGATTGGATCAATGACACGTTATTTGGCAGCTGGTTGCCACAACACGTCGAACAGGTACTGGTCAACTGGCAAGTGGCACAGTGGATGCAACAATTGATCCTCAATGGAATCATAGCAGGGGTAGGCGCAGTGTTGGGCTTTCTACCTCAGCTGATCGTCTTGTTCTTGTGTTTAAGTTTCTTGGAAGATTGTGGCTACATGTCACGGATCGCTTTTGTGATGGATCGTTTATTTCGGAAATTTGGTTTGTCAGGGAAATCGTTTATTCCTATGTTGATTGCTACAGGTTGTGGCGTTCCAGGGGTGATGGCTAGCCGAACCATTGAAAATGAGCAAGATCGGCGCTTGACGATTATGGTCACGACGTTTATGCCATGTTCTGCTAAATTACCAATCATTGCTTTGATTGCAGGAGCGTTTTTCCCCCATACTTCTTGGGTAGCACCCTCTGCTTATTTTCTAGGTATGTCTTCCATCGTTTTATCAGGGATCATGTTGAAGAAGACGAAGTTATTTGCTGGAGATACCGCACCATTTATTATGGAACTACCAGCGTATCATTTTCCACAAGGAACAACGATTTTACGCCAAACCTATGACCGCAGTAAATCATTCGTCAAAAAAGCAGGAACGATCATCTTTGTTTCGAGTATTTTGATTTGGTTTACTTCTTCGTATAACTTTCTTGGTCAATCTGTTACGGAAGATCAAAGTATCTTAGCAAGTGTTGGTCGGGTCGTGGCTCCTCTTTTCCAACCACTAGGATGGGGGAATTGGCAAGGAACAGTAGCTACGATCACTGGATTAGTGGCCAAAGAAAATGTCATTGGGACTTTTGGTATTTTGTTTGGGCACAAAGAAGTAGCGGAAAATGGTCGAGAGATTTGGCAAGCATTACAAGGTACGTATACTTCCGCTGCTGCTTATTCCTTATTGTCCTTCAATCTGCTTTGTGCTCCCTGTTTTGCAGCAATCGGTGCGATCCATCGTGAAATGAATTCAAGGAAATGGACACTGATCGCAGTTGGCTATCAATGTGGGTTTGCTTACTTGGTAAGCTTCATGATTTATCAGTTCGCTCATTTATTAGAAGGCGGCTCTATCGTATTTTCGACTTATTTAGCAGGTATGGTTCTGATTGGATTAGGTTACGCTTTATTGAAAAAGCAGCAGAAGAAACAAGAAATTTTGACGTTATCATTAGAAGGTGGAAATTAAATGGCGACTTTTTTATTAAGTGTATTGATCTTTGGCAGTGCTGGTTATATTGTATTTTCACGTATCAAATCTGGAAAAACGTGTGATGACTGTAAAAGTGCTTGCCCAGTAAAGAAAATCTAACGGATGTGAGATGATAAAAACAACGAGTGATGATCGAAAAACAGTTCATCGTTCGTTGTTTTTTTTGTGGTTGATTCTGCTTCTTTTGATTTTTCTCCAAGGAACAGACTTAAAACCTTTTTAAGATTTTTTGCTTATTTTGATTTCCCATAGTAAGATGTAACTGAAAAAGAGAAGGAAGAGGAGAATAAATGGCAGGAAAGAAAAAAATTGTTCGTCCAAGATACCAACAAATCGCAGTTGATCTGGCTGAACGAATCGTGGAAAACCGTTATCAGGTAGGGGAGAAGATCCATGCGAGATCCACTTTAGCAAGTACATATAATGCTTCTCCTGAAACTACAAGAAAAGCAATCAATGTGCTAGTTGATCTAGGGATCATGGAGGTTCGCCATGGCAGTGGGGCATTCGTTGCCTCAAAAGAGAAAGCCAAAGATTTTTTATTGCAATACCAAGATGTTCAATCGATCCAAGAAACAAAAGCCGAAATTATGGCAAGTGTAGAAAAGCAACAAGAAGAATTGGATCATTTTTCACAATTATTAGATCAATTAGTCAGTCAAACGAAACGGATACATAAGATGAATCCTTTATTGCCATTTGAATTAACGTTGACGAAAGAAGCGACCCATCTTGACCGCTCCATCAGCGAGTTGAATATTTGGCAAGCAACAGGAGCGACAGTGATTGCGATTTCCCATAAAGAAGAGTTGCTCGTTTCACCTGGACCGTATGCCAAATTCACAGCGGGTGACACTGTACATTTCATTGGAAACGAATTTACCTTACAAAGAATGACTAATTTCTTCTATCCAGAAAACTAGTCCTTTAATTATTTTTTATCATCAAATTTTAATCTTGAATAAGCCTAACCGCTAGGGCTTTATTCAAGTTTTTTTTATTTTGGAAGCAAACAAAAAAGTCTCCTTTTTGACAAAGTGACTACACGATGTTAGTATAGTGTGGTCACTTTTTTCAGAAAGTAAAATGAATTTACATAAACATAAAAAAGGAGAAATTTGTTTGGTAAAGGTAGAAGTAAAAAATTTAACAAAAATATTTGGTAAAAAGACACAAGTAGCTTTAGAAATGATGAAGAATCATCAACCGAAGACAGATATATTGAAAAAAACCGGCGCAACGGTCGGTGTGTACGATGCTAGCTTTGATGTTCAAGAAGGCGAAATATTCGTTATCATGGGTCTTTCCGGTAGTGGGAAATCAACCTTGATTCGATTATTGAATCGTTTGATCGAACCAACAGCAGGAAACATCTATATCGATGGAGAAGACATCTCAAAATTGAGTAAAGAAGAACTTCGTGAAGTTCGTCGTCACAAGATCAATATGGTTTTCCAAAACTTTGGGTTATTTCCACATCGTACGATCTTAGAAAATACGGAATATGGTTTAGAAGTTCGAGGAGTTCCGAAAGAAGAACGCCAACAAAAAGCAGAACAAGCACTTGAAAACTCAAGTTTGCTTTCATTTAAAGATCAATATCCAAATCAATTATCTGGTGGGATGCAACAACGTGTTGGGCTAGCTCGAGCATTAGCCAACGATCCAGAGATTTTATTGATGGATGAAGCTTTTTCTGCTCTTGATCCGTTGATTCGCCGTGAAATGCAAGATGAACTACTCGAATTACAATCAAATGTCCAAAAAACGATCATTTTCATCACCCATGATCTAAACGAAGCGTTGCGAATCGGTGACCGTATTGCATTGATGAAAGATGGTGAAATCATGCAAATCGGCACAGGGGAAGAAATCTTAACGAATCCTGCTAACGATTATGTTCGAGAATTTGTGGAGGAAGTGGACCGTTCCAAAGTCTTAACAGCTCAAAATATCATGGTTCCAGCGTTGACTACAAATATTGAATCAGATGGTCCGAATGTTGCATTGACTCGAATGCGCAACGAAGAAGTAAGTATGTTGATGGCAGTCGATAGAAAACGAAACTTAAAAGGAATCATTACAGCTGATCAAGCGCTAGAAGCCAGACGCCAAAAACGGCCGTTGATTGATTTCTTAGATGAAAATGTCACTGTCATTGGGAAAGACATGATTGTCAGTGATATCTTCAATATTATTTATGATTCACCGACGCCACTAGCAGTCGTTGACAACGGTAAACTTAAAGGGGTTGTCATTCGAGGAAGTGTGATTGAAGCATTAGCAGAATCAGGTGAGGTGAATGAACATGAATAATTTATTAAACTATCAATTACCCGTAGCAGATTGGGTTGAAAAATTGACAGAATGGTTTACGACTACGTTTGCAGGATTATTTGCTTTTCTACAAACGATCGGGCAAGCAGTGATGTCTGGGATCACTAATTTATTATTAGTTATTCCAGCACCAGTGTTCATCCTTTTATTAACAGTCGTTGCATTCTTTATCTCTAAGAAACGTCCAGGACTGACCTTGTTTACGTTGATCGGTCTATGGTTTATTTACAATCAAGGGTTATGGTCTGATTTGATGAATACTGTGACACTTGTCTTATTGTCTAGTATGATCTCCATCATTATTGGTGTACCATTAGGAATCTTAATGGCAAAAAGCAGCAAAGCGCAAAGTATCATCAAACCGATCCTTGACTTTATGCAAACTATGCCAGGATTTGTTTACTTGATCCCAGCAGTTGCATTCTTTGGGATTGGGATGGTTCCAGGGGTATTCGCCTCAGTTATCTTTGCGTTACCACCAACTGTTCGTTTCACAAATCTAGGTATTCGCCAAGTACCAAAAGAATTGGTGGAAGCATCTGATTCATTTGGTAGTACCAGTTGGCAAAAACTGTTCAAGTTAGAATTACCATTGGCTAAAAGTACGATCATGGCGGGGATCAACCAAACCACCATGTTGTCACTTTCAATGGTCGTGATTGCTTCAATGATTGGAGCGCCAGGATTAGGTCGTGGCGTCTTGTCAGCATTACAACGTGCGCAAGTCGGAAATGGATTTGTTAACGGGGTAGCTTTAGTTATCTTGGCGATCATCATTGACCGTTTTACGCAACATTTGAATCAACCAAATAATAAAAAAGCGACAGGTGCGAACAAACAAAAAAGTAAAAAACGCCAAGGAATCATTATTGGAGCTGTAGTGGTTGTGATTTTAGGTGCCATTGGCTTAGGTAGTTTAGCTAATAACAAAGAAACAAAAAAAATCAATCTTTCATATGTAGAATGGGATACTGAAGTAGCTTCAACGAATGTAGTTGCTGAAGTACTTAAAGGAATGGGCTATGATGTGTCGATCACACCATTAGATAATTCCATCATGTGGGAATCTGTTTCTAAAGGAGAATCAGATGGGATGGTAGCTGCTTGGTTACCAAAAACCCATGGTTCCCAATATGCACAGTACAAAGACCAAATAAATGATCTAGGTGCTAATTTAACCGGTGCTAAAGTTGGCTTAGCTGTTCCAAGCTATATGGATGTCAACTCAATTGAAGAATTAACCAATCAAGCAGGTAAGAAAATCACCGGTATTGAACCTGGTGCCGGAGTCGTCAATGCTGCTGAAAATACAATCAAGCAATATGACAACTTAAAAGATTGGACCGTAGAAACTTCTTCTTCAGGTGCGATGACAGTGGCATTAGGTCAAGCCATCAAAAAGAAAGAACCAATCGTTATTACTGGTTGGACTCCACATTGGATGTTTGCTAAATATGACTTGAAGTATCTTGAAGATCCTAAAAAAGCCATGGGAAGTGCTGAAGAAATCCATACGATCGTCCGCAAAGGATTAAAAGAAGACCAACCAGAAGCATATAAGGTCTTAGATAATTTCCACTGGTCAGAAAAAGATATGGAAAAAGTCATGTTAGAAATCAATAACGGAAAAGATCCACAACAAGCAGCGCAAGACTGGATCAAAGAAAATCAAAAAACAGTCGATAGCTGGAAAGAATAATGTTTAGGTAACTGATCACGAAAAGTTCGATCAAACTCTAGTAAATCATAATGAAGCGTTCTGAAAATAGTCTTTACTATTTTTGGAACGCTTCATTTTTTGTACCAATATATTAGAAGTTTTTGTGCAAGACAGCTAGTATTGAGGTGCTCGTTCAATTTTTTGTAAATATTTGAATAATGTTATGATGCTTCAACACTTCAAAACAAACCGAAGTATCTGAGAAGCATTTTGCTCATTGTATTTTTCAGTACATGTTTGTTTTTGGTTATATATGGTTTTCGTCTACATTTCGTCGACTTAACTCAGGCATCTTCGCTGTCAGCTGATTCCTTGCAAAATCTAAATCATTAAGCCAGTCTTTAATCTGTTCTTTTGCTAGGATTAAGGGCATGCGATCATGAACGGGAAGCACTGATTGACTTGGTTGAGTGGTCAAAATGATTGATTCGGTTTCAAATCCAGCTTCATTTTTATGGATCCGATAAAAACCACCGACATAAAGGACGGACGTTTGACTGTCAGTGAACATTACTTTGTGTTTGTCAGAATCCCATTCATAAAAACCCGACATTGGGAAAACACAACGAGTCTCTTTGAAAGGGTGAGAGAATGTCTTTTTTTCTTCGACTGTTTCTGCTCGAGCATTGATCATTAGCTGTCCTTTTTTAAAACCGGTAAAGCCCCAACGAGTGATACCTGGCACAACAGCGGATTCTTGATTAAGACCTAATGTTACTACATGGTTCGATGGAAAAATTTCATTTTTTCCAATGTGGATTTGCTGACTTTCTGCCTGTGGCTTTACTTGTTCATAATACTTTTTCAGTTCATCGGATGCTAAATCAAAAAAATAACGTCCACACATAATTTTTTCCTCCAATCACTAGTTGATAAAACGATCCAATAGTTAGTTAATGGTTGGCAAAAGGCTGTCTCATCAACTAAATAGGATCCCAAGGTGTACGAATTTCTCTGGTAATACGTCAAAAGGGCTAGACTTACTTTGTTTCATTGAAACTTTAATTAGATTGTAACGATAAATGCTCTATTAATAAAGTAAACGCTATCATTTGGTTGCGATGAAGAGATCTGTTAGAGGAAGCAATGTGGGTTAATTAATTGACGGTTTGGCGGAGTTCATTCATTCGTAGTTTTCCCCCGGACAATACTAAGTGATCAATCAAAAGAATATATCCGAAAAACAAAAAATGTCATCACGTACACTCTTTTCGAAACTACCGAAGTAGCCAAGAATGTACTGATGACGTGGGTTTGGCACCCAATGGGCCGTGAGGGGCTCGAACCCGCGACCCGCTGATTAAGAGTCAGCTGCTCTACCAACTGAGCTAACGGCCCAATAAATTTATGAAATATTTACTGAATATTACTTAATAATAGTAGCACTGTGGATTTTAAAATGCAAGACTAGCTTAAAAAAAATCATAAAAAACTTTACGTCTTTATAGAAATTCATTCATAGTTTATTCACAAATGCTCAGTATGATATAACCATACCAACCAACAAAAGTTCTTGCAAAAGAACTAACCCTAACACTTTTTCATTTTTACTCCTTCCCGCCATTTTTAATGGCGGGTCTCCTATTTTAGTAGGTAAAACCATGCAAATGATCCACTTCCTCAAATCCTGCTGCGATCCCTTTTTGTTCCAAAAGCGTTTCATTATTTTTTTGTAACGTTACATAGATTTCTGTACTGGCTTTTTCACGAATCACTCGATTCATCAATCCTTTGTGAGGCGCCATTAATGGATGTCCGTCTTTTTGCAGGACTGCCAGTGTTAATTTAAGCTGTTGTTGTTTGATCGTGATAACTAAATAGTCTTTTTCTTGGACGATCGATAAAATTTTAGCTCCGTAGTAAGTAGCAAAGCGGTATTCTTCGCTCTGGATCTGCAGCACTGCGATGATTCCCAAAAAACGTCCACCAAGAAATGGAATTTCTGCTGCAGAAAAGAAAAAACGAGCATCGGACGTCTCAAATTGATTACACTGGGCCCATACATAAGTTGCAGGAAAAGAAGAGCCCCAATCTTTTTCTACATAACCAATCCCCTGATCAAAATCAATGGGTTGATCATTCCAGACTAATTCTCCCTGTAGTGAATGTTTCATGCTTAATATCCCATGGTAACATTCCATAAAAGCGAAATAAGAAAAAGGGCCCATGATACTAGGGGCATAGTAGGTCCGATGGATAGGTGTAAAATCGCCATAATCAATCGTTCCATGAATCGACAGATTGTCATTGGTTAACGAAAGAGAAATACCCTTTTCACTAAAGATATTTTCACCAATTTTTATGAATAAATGTTCTTTTTCGATAAAGAGTTGCGCACTATCAAAATAAAAAATCTCGGAATGTTCATGACTGATTACTTGTATAAAGGGAGACTTTTCGCCATTTTCCGCAATCGAATAGCCAGGAATGAAAGCATAAACGTTATTTCCGATTTGATGTTTAAAATACCATCCTTCAAAAAAAGGGTGGGTTTTGTTTTCTCCTTGAAAAAATTTATCTGTTGGAATCATCTTTATTTCCCTCCATTCACTCTTATTCAGTGTACCATGCCGAATGGACTGAAGGTTTCAAATAAGCTTAGAAGTAAGCCAGTTACTATCCGTAGGTCTTAAGGAATCAGAAAAGTAAGAAAAAATAGCAAACAAAGAACCAAGGTATCTGTTTAAGGAGGGAAAGATTGTTTTATTTTAGGTATTCGCAAGTAAAATTGTTTTATTTTCTCGAGAAATTTAATATAATTGAATTACCTAGTTAAAAAAACTAGATTGGATGTTTTTAATAACTCTAATAAGATGTTTGTAAAAACAACAAAGGAGAACAAGTAATGGAAAAAATGCGACAACAATTAATTGAATGGGGAAAAGAACTGGAAAATTATCATTTACCTCAGTGGGATGAACTTCCTGATTTAGAACTTTATATGGATCAGGTCAGAACGTTAGTTGATCGCTATCTTTCTCCTGTTATCCGAGGTGAGAAACATCCATTGTTGACCTCTTCAATGGTAAATAATTATGTGAAATTAGGGCTAGTTCCAGCGCCCATCAAAAAACGATACAACAAAGAGCATGTTGCATTTTTAATTGCAATTACATCATTGAAGCAAGTTCTAACGATTCCGGAAATTAAAGAAGGAATCCTCTTTCAAGGGAAAACGGTTGGTATCCGTGAAGCCTACAATCTATTTTGTCACGAACAAGAAAAAGCCATCAAAATGGTTAGCCAATTGGCTCAAGGAGAAGTCTATCCACAGATATTGGAGCAAGAGATACCCGTAGAATATATCGCAGTTCGATCGGCGACCTTATCATTTGCGATGAAATTGTTGGCAGAAAAAACGATTAGTCTAGAAACTGAGTATTTAATTGAGGAGAAAAAAAATGAAAAATAAAGTGGCGATTTTAGTAGACTCTGGGACAGACGTTCCACAAGAGCTAATTGAAAAATATCAAATGTATGTGATTCCATTAAAGATTATTTATAAAGATCGAGTATATACTGATAAAGTTGATATTACTCCGGAGGAAATCTATCAAAGATTACCTCAAGAGATTCCAGGAACATCTTTACCTGATGGCGAAACAATTACCAAAATTTTTGAACAGATCAAACAGGACGGCTATGAAAAAATCTTAGCAGTAACAATCTCGAGTGGATTAAGTGGTACGTATAACATCGTTCGGTTGATTGCCCAACAACAAGAAGAATTGGAAGCGTATGTACTAGATACTAAGAACATTGGGATCGGAGCAGGCTTTTCAGCAATTCAAGCAGCTAAATGGTTAGAAGAAGGAATGGAATGGTCATTATTGATTGAAAGGCTCAATGAATTAGTCAAACAGACCAAAGTATTCTTTAACGTGGCAACCCTTGAATATTTACAAAAAGGGGGAAGGATTGGATTAGTTGCTTCTATATTAGGAACGGCTTTAAAATTAAATCCAATCATTTCTTGTAATGATGAAGGCATTTATTATACAGTGGGCAAAGCAAGAGGACGTAAAAAAAGTCTAGATCGAACTGTTTCCTATGTGAAAGAACGAGTTGGAACAGCTAAAGTCTTTAACTTAGCCGTTGCGCATGGAGACGCTAAAGAAGAAGCAACTGAGATGATGGCGAGATTGAAGGAAGAATTTCCACAAGCGCAACAAATCTATTTTGGTCAAATATCCCCTGCACTTGTTGTTCATACAGGTCCTGGTTTGTTAGGTGTCGGGGTTCAAGTATTAGAAAAGTAATCAGAAAAATAGCTATTCAACAAAGTCAAACAGCTTAAAATAGCAAAGAAGAGGTTGAAATAAAAGTGTTTAGCATCGAGAAATAAGAAGGGATTTTCGAAAATTGAAAAGAAGTATAAATACTAGTGTTTGCTGTTAATTGTTATCTACTTGGCACTTCCCAAATTATTGGTTAATTTCGGCTTATTTTTCGAAGATGTTGGTTTCACCATTTATTTGTTTTTCTAGATACTAGAAGAGACTGAGGCAAGTTTTGCCTTAGTCTCTTTTTGATCGTTTAGCTAAGAATGATTCTGAGCGATAGGAAAGATAAAAATCAACATCTTACAACTTAAACAAAAAAAGATAAATATTATATAGCTTAAGTAGCGATGTATTTGGCAGCGTAAAATGTTATAATACGAACTATTAATAAAAAGAGGTGGTATAAATGAAAAAAGTAGGATTTGTAATGGTTATTTCAGCTTTTCTTCTTGTTGGTTGTGGCACAAAAGGAAATAAAGCAGAAGAATCAAAGGCTGCTTCATCCAGTGAAACTCAAACAATGACTAACTCTTCAAGTTCAGCCAAACAAGCATCATCACAAACCCAATCTACTACGACTAACTCCCAGTCTGTCGCGAAAAATACGAATACTACGCAAAATGAAACAACGAGCGCATCAACGACAATCAGCAGCACCACCGAAACAATGGTCACTCCCGATCCGCTAAGTGGCTATACAAACGACCAAATTGAATATGCCCGTGTCTGGTTAGCAGTTATGGGTACACATTACAAAACCGATTTAGCCAGTGGGAATTTTAAACTTCATGTGTCACATTCAGCTGCTGGAGCAGCAGTCAATCCTTATGATAGCACGAGTTTGACTTTTCCAACTGAAACGGTCACTCTTTCAGGAGAATATGGTTATCAAAGTTTAGTTGTTTATTCAAGCAATCATAACGGTACGATCACTTGTTATCCTGTTCCGAGTCATTTTCAAGGTGATCCAAGAGATCAAGCAGCAGTGAAAAAGCAGGAACAAGAAATCCTTGATCAAGCAACGATTGTTTCGATCCCGACTGGCAATCCTGAAGATGTCAAAGAATTAATTGCGGTACAAGTTGTAGATAACTGATGAATACCGTCGTTTTCTATAAAAAATAAAATAGCCCTATCAATCAGTAAAACGAATCGAAAAAATGCTATTTTTTGATTCGTTTATTTTTTGTCACCAAAAACAAATAAAAGATAAACAAAATGAGGATTCAAGTGAGAAGTGTATGTTTTCTGTAAGGCTTTTTTTACAAAGATGAAACATCTTGGAAAATACGTTATAATGGGAGAGTATGACAATAATAAAAAAGAGGTGGCTCTTTAATGAAAAAGATTTTAGTTGTCGATGACGAAAAGCCGATTTCGGATATCGTCAAATTCAATTTAGCCAAGGAAGGCTATGATGTTTATACTGCATATGACGGGGAAGAAGCCTTAGAAAAAGTCACTGAGGTGGAACCTGATTTGATCTTGCTAGATTTGATGTTACCAAAAATGGATGGCTTAGAAGTCGCGCGTGAAGTACGGAAAACCTACGACATGCCGATCATTATGGTGACTGCAAAAGATTCTGAAATCGATAAGGTATTAGGACTGGAATTAGGTGCTGATGATTACGTGACGAAGCCTTTTTCTAATCGTGAACTAGTGGCTCGAGTGAAAGCCAATCTTCGTCGTGGCGCAACTGCTACCAAAGAAGTAGAAGAAATTGCCCCTTCTGAACTCGTGATTGGTGACCTGACGATTCATCCGGATGCTTATATGGTAACGAAACGAGGCGAAACAATTGAACTAACGCATCGTGAATTTGAATTGCTTTTTTACTTAGCAAAACACATCGGACAAGTGATGACACGAGAGCATTTGCTGCAAACCGTGTGGGGCTATGATTACTTTGGTGATGTGCGAACTGTAGATGTAACCGTGAGACGTCTACGCGAAAAAATTGAAGATAATCCAAGTCATCCTAATTATTTAGTGACACGGCGAGGTGTTGGTTACTATTTACGTAACCAGGAACAGGAGTAATTGATGAAAGGAAAAGTGCGCTTTTTTCGATCAGTCAATTTCAAAATTGCGATCACGTTTATTTTGATCTTACTGATTTCGATTGAGATTATTGGTGCCTACTTTATCCGAGGGTTAGAGCGTTCAACAATCAATACATTTATCAAAGATATGAATCAAACAGTTGAATCTTTAGCGACCACGATCAGTCCCGAATTAAATCGTAAAGACAACGCAGACATTGAAGAAGTCAATGCCAATATCAAACGATTCATTGAAAACAATGCCTCGAGTGACATTTTAGAGATTCGAGTTATTGATGAAAAAGGGATTATACGTGGGACAACGGATGTTAGTGATCAAAGCTCAATCGGTAAGAAAAACGATTATGTAGATATCAATGATTTCACAACAAAAAGGTATGTCGCATTAGATAGTGACGATAAGCGAGTGAATATCAATATTCAACCGATCCTGTCCCCGACCGGCGATGCCGTTATCGGGGCTCTTTACGTCAAAAGTAATATTGAGCAAAAATATTCTGAAATCAATAATACTGCGATTATATTCTTCACAGCTTCGTTGATTGCAGCCCTGATCTCCATGGTCGTATCAGTCTTAGTCGCACGGTCGATCACTCAGCCAATTGGCGAGATGCGAGAGCAAGCGATTAGGATTGCTAGGGGAGATTATAGTCGTAAAGTTAAAGTCCATGGACAAGATGAATTAGGACAACTGGCGGATACATTCAACCAGCTGGCTGAAAGAATCGAAGAAGCTCAAGACACGATGGAAGCGGAAAGGAATCGGTTAGATAGCGTCCTGTCACATATGACAGATGGTGTCATTGCGACCGATCGAAGAGGTAAAGTCATTACGATCAACGATATGGCTGTTTCTTTATTGGATGTCAAAAATGAAGATGCAATCGGTCAGTCGATTTTGACTTTGTTAGATATTGAAGAAGAATATACATTACGTAAACTGCTAGAAGACCCAAATGAAATGGTACTTGATCGTTCAACTGGATTAATGGAAAGCGACCAAATGATTTTACGAGTAGATTTCTCTATGATCCGCAGAGAATCAGGTTTTATTAGTGGATTGGTAGCCGTATTGCATGATGTAACAGAACAAGAAAAAACAGAAAGAGAACGTCGTGAATTTGTCTCGAACGTGTCTCATGAACTACGCACACCGTTGACAAGTATGCGTAGTTATATTGAAGCTTTAAGTGAGGGAGCTTGGAAAGATGAAGAAGTTGCTCCTAATTTCCTAAAAGTAACGTTAGATGAAACAGATCGAATGATCCGCATGATCAATGACCTGTTGAATCTTTCTCGAATGGATACAGGAAATACACAATTACAGTTAGAGTACGTCAATTTTAATGAATTAGTCAATTTTGTTCTTGACCGCTTTGATATGATGGTGGGTAACCAAGAAAAGAACTATACGATTAAACGGGAATTTACCCAAAGAGATCTTTGGGTAGAGATTGATACCGATAAAGTAATCCAAGTGATTGATAATATTATGAATAATGCGATCAAATATTCTCCAGACGGTGGAATGATCACATGTCGTTTGTTGGAAACACACAATAATGTGATTTTAAGTATTACTGACCAAGGACTTGGGATTCCTAAAAAAGATTTGAATCGGGTATTTGAACGATTTTACCGCGTGGATAAAGCGCGTGCGAGAGCCCAAGGTGGAACGGGGTTAGGATTGGCTATCTCTAGAGAAGTAGTCAAAGCCCACCGTGGCGCAATCTGGGCAGAGAGTAAAGAAGGAAAAGGATCAACCTTCTATATCTCGTTGCCATATGAACCATATGAGGAGGAATGGTGGGAATGAAAATTTCTGAAAAAGTTATTCGAATAGGATTACTCCTAATGATTGCTTTAAGTATCTACCTCTCATATGCCATTTGGCTGAGTCCAGCAGGTAAAACCTCGGTTAATTTTGACGAATCCAATTCACAGATGATCGATTCACAAAACTACCGAAAAGCATCTGAAGTTTTTCTTCCATTACATGTGACTTGGTTGCATTCAGGACAAATAAAGGAAACAAATAGTGAAAATCTTGTTTCTCGCCTCCAAACAGTCATCGAGGGCGCTCGATTTGGCAGAGTAACAGAAATCGTCAATGGCGATAAAGAGAAATTTGACAAGCTAAAAACTATTCAAGAAGGCATTGAGCTTACTTATAATGCGCCGCTACTACTTAGTGAGTATAAAGAAGCTTTTCATCTAAGTTTGGATTTTTCAGCGCTTCCTAATCGGACAGATTCTATTTACTTTATGCGTATCCAGTTTGATAAAAATGAGAACAAAGTGCGATTCCTTGATTTTGAGACGGATTCCATTTACGAATCGAATCTTTCAGTTGATTGGAAAGAGTTGGAAAAAGAATTAAAGGCAACCGATAGTACGTGGACAGAGATGGAAAAAACGCCTTCGATTGTTGAGACACAATATGAAACGAAAGATAAAATCAAATTAAAAAAATATAGTTATATCCTGTCACAACAACCATATACTTTGTTTAGAAATGCCTTTTTCCAAAAACCAGATGAGGTCAAAACAAATAATGAGAGCAATGAACTGCTTTTTTATGATGGAAATGAGACGATGAGGATTCATTCAGAAACACAAATCGTTGATTTTCGGGGAGAGATCGGACAAGACAACGTCACAGCGAATATTTTCTCACAAAGTTTTCCATATATTAGTAAATTAGGCAATTCATTAGGAAATATGCGTTATTTTGATCGAGAGAACAATCAGATCGATTATCGAATATTTGTAGAAGGATTTCCTGTATTTGGTTCAGACAGTAAAGGGAAAGTTGAGATTGAAATTGGAGCGGATCAAGTAGATTCACAAGTGAAGATCCAAACCAGCTTGAATACGATCCAAGTACCGATTCCATCTGATGAAGAAGTTGAATTGCCACAAACAGAAAAAGTCATCCAGAGTCTTTTGGATAAAGGGGCAGACAAAGAAAAAATCGAGTCGTTGATTGTTGGCTACACGTGGCAAAATATCAAGGAAACGAATCGAGTCGTCGATTTATTACCTGAGTGGTATGTAAAATACCAAGGTCAATGGTACGCTGTCAATGATTTGCTTGGACGATTACCTGAAACGGAGGCGAATTAAATGGATTTCAAAAAAATTGAATGGATTTTTTTCGTTGCTTTTTTAGGGTTAAATGTTTTTTTATTTAGAAGTTATCAAGAAACGATCAGCCAAGAAAATAATGTGATCCGATCAGGACAAACCGAATCCATTCAACAACGACTTTCTAGTGATGACATTTCTTATACTGGTAAAATCTCTTCAGAAAGTAGACAAGGGTATTATTTAAGTGCGGAGGAAACGGACCTTAGTAAGGAACTGGACAGTCAACGTCATGGGACAAGTAAAAAAGGACTGTTGAGTAGTGGGATTGTTTTCAATGACAATGTTTTAACAAAAACTTTATCTGAGACAGAATCAGAAAATAGTATTTTTGATCCTGATAAAATGGGAAGTTCAGTGAATAGCTTTTTAAACAAAAAAAACAATGTACTCTTTGGTAGCGATTATGTTTATATGAAGAATTTTTCTGATCTAGACAGCGCAACGCCCGAAGTACAAGCGAGTCAGAAATATGATGGTCTACCTTTTTATGATGATACAGCTAAAATTGTGTTTTCACTGAATAAACAAGATAAAAGTTATGCTGTCACGAAGTACACGCAGACACATTTATCCGATATTGAACAATTACGGGAAAAAACAGAATTACACACAGAAGAAGATGCAATCAAAACATTGTATGTAAATAATAAGATTTCTCGAGGTTCAAAAATCCTTTGGAGGCAGCTTGCTTACTCTTGTATTTTGAAAGTGCGAGAAAAGAATGTGTATGTTCCAGTCTGGTATGTGGCGATAGAAACGCCTGATAAATCGATCCAAGTAGAGTCGGTCAATGCATTTAGTAATACGATTGTAACAAATAATACGATTCCAAAGGTGGAAGATCATTAAAAAAGTAGTATAATGAAAAAAGTTTACAAAGTAAGAAGGGAAGTAGTCAAATGGCTGAAGAAAAACCAGCTTTTAAAATCAGTATCCTAGCCAGTGGAAGCTCTGGAAATTCACTTTATATCGAAAGTGATAAAAAAAGGCTCTTGGTAGATGCTGGTCTCAGCGGGAAAAAAATTACTTCTTTGTTGGCTCAAATTGATCGGACACCTGACCAATTAGACGGAATTTTAGTCACTCACGAACATCGAGATCATATTCATGGGGTAGGGGTACTTGCAAGGAAATATCATTTAGATGTGTTTGCCAATGAAAAAACATGGGAAGCAATGTCTCCATTAATTGGGAATGTTCCTATTGAACAAAAGCATTTGTTTGAAATGGGGAAGGTGCAAACATTTGGAGATCTAGATATTGAAAGCTTTGGCGTTTCTCACGATGCTGCAGCTCCGCAATTCTATCGTTTCCATAAAGAAAACCGTTCATTTGTGATGTTAACTGATACAGGTTATTGCAGTGATCATATGCGAGGAATCATCAAAAATGCAGATGGCTATTTGATGGAAAGTAACCATGATTTAGAGATGTTGCGGATGGGCCCTTATCCTTGGAATTTAAAGCAACGGATCTTAGGTGATCGGGGGCACTTATCCAATGAAGATGGCGCCTTAGTCATGACAGATGTTATTGGTGATCGTACCAAACGTATCTACCTTGGTCACTTGAGTAAAGAAAACAATCTAAAAGAACTAGCTCACTTGACGATGGAGAATGTCCTAAAAGAAAAAGATCTAGGTGTCGGTTATGAATTTGATATTTATGATACCGATCCCTCAGAAGCAACGGAGTTATTTTCGATTTAGCCGTAGTCAACTATATAACCCAAAAAACGCTCAAACAACTTGTTTTGAGTGTTTTTTTGTTCATTTAAAGCAGAGAGGATTTTTGTCTCATTCAGTTACGTTTTATTAACAACGAGGTGTACTTTCAATAAGGCTATAATAGTTTAAATTTTAGATAAGATATATTGTTCATTGGTTATTGATAGTGATTTTTTATTATATTTAATTAAATATAAATGTTTGTTTAATAGAGGTTTTTTATGAAAAATAGTTATTTTATTATTTTAGGGTTGTTATTGTTGGCGGGGTGTTCAAGCTCAGGAGTTGATCGTACCTCTTCCAGCACGGATCAGACTTCCACGCAGATCACCAAGACTTCTACAGAAAATTCACAAAATAGTACTACCAAGGAAAAAGAGAATCAACCTATTAGTAATGTAGAATCGACGGGAAATAATCCTGCAGAGGATTCAAATGTGCAAGAAATAAAGGATTCTTCAACTACTACTGAAACGACTGCTAATGAAAGCGAGAAAACAGATGAATACTATCGTTTAATCAAGCAGGCGTGGCAAGAACAATCTGAATATATCAACTCGTTAACAGATCCTAAGGTGAAACAATCTGTTCAAACACCGTCTGCTGCCGCAAACGCCAAAGCTAGCCAATTGGAATTGGACAATCCAGCAGATACTCAGTTGATCCAAACTAGTTTAAAACAAGTGCTGAATGGTCAATAATAAATAAGGAAAAATAGTTGTGATTAACAGGATCCTTTCCGAAAAAATTAGCCGAAGGAGATTGAGACAAGTTTTGTCCCAGTCCCTTCGGCATTTTTTGACAAATGCTAAAACAGCTATTCAAAGGTCAAGTATAGTTAGACCGTAAATGAAAAATATAATAGAGAAGACTAGGCAAGAGGGTCATTGCTCAAAACAGACAGATACAAAGTGAAACTAGCTCTCATTATTATTGTATTAGTGAAAAGATTGAAAATTTTTATTACGCCTAATAGGTGTATCACTTACTTTTACATAATCAAAAAGTTGAAACCAGCTAAAAATTTTTAGAAAAATGATTAGAACATATCAAATGTTTCGTTGTTTTGCACTCTCTATGCGAGATAACGATAACACTCAAAGTAGGAAACATAATCAGATGTGATCCACATTGACGATAGACATACCATTGAAATGCTTTACTATTTTTCAAAGTAGATGAATAGGGAAAGAAAAACATAGTGATTAGGCAATATATTTCAAGAATGATTCTTTGATTCGTTGACATTTTTTTCTGGTTTTTGCATCGTAAGTCTTACTGATTCCTAAAAGGAGACAAATTTCTTTACAAGAATAACCGTGATAAAGCAGTTCGATGAAGGTACCTCTAAAAAAGTCCTGTTTTTTAAAATTTTCTATTAGAAGTTTTTCCTCGATCGAACGTTCTGCACTTTTAACTGTGCAATTTTTAGAATGATGTAGCGATTCGATGTTTTCCCATCTTGTCACGTCATAAGTAATCCCATCTTTATTGAAGACCTTGCTTCCGGATTTTTTATATTGTTTCCAAGTCTTCTTTTCAGCAATATAAATCCTTCGCAACGTAACATTTTTAAACGTGGAGCCTGTGATACTCTTGAAATCTTCAATGCCTTCCCAAATTGCTAAACAAAGGTTACTGTAGAAGTCTTCAAAAGGAATAAATACTCCGTTAGATTGTGCTTTGAACACAAAACGATGCGCACAAGATTTTATATAAGGGTCTAAATCCAAAATGATTAAATCTAAGATATCTTTATCATTCGTCAGATAATATTTTTTCAATAAGTCATCAATCATTTGCCAGATATTCATTTCGCAACACACTACCTTTATTTTTTTGAAAGATACGTTCCTAAAAATGTTATTTTGTGACATATAAAATAACTTTTTTTGTAAAAGTTAAATAAATGATAGTCTGATAGATATATAATAAAAACAGTGGTTTTTTAACAAAAAATTTTATTTTTGTTTTATTCTTTATAAAATCGTGAATGACAGCAGTCAGTCTGATATAAAGGAGATGTCTTTCTTTAAATGATTTTTCTAAGAGAAGGTGCATTCGTAAGTAGTAATGATTGATAAAATTAATTAAAGTATGTAATGAATTAGCAAGTTCCTCATTTAATAACAAAAACAAAACAATATTAATTGTTTTAAAATCACTTTTGTATTTATATTTTTATAAATAAAGTGTTTTTTAATCGCATTTTTGTTAGGCTGTTTTTCTCTCATACTGCGTATTTTTGTAAAACGAAAGCAAAGACACTTTAGTTGGAAGAGAAGGGGAACGAGTTGGTTTAGTGCAAAGTTGATAACTCTTGTGGGCGCCCATAAGACGATGTGGTTAAATTTTTTCTATGAACCAATCTAATTCAATGTTTATAGTTAGATCTAGATGAACATGATTTTAATAGGATCTGAAAATAATCCAAATGGCAATGACTGCTATTTTCTGTCGTATTTAAAATAAGTGTGCTATTAGAGAAGACCATCAAAGTGTTTTGAGAAGGTTAACAGAGGAAATGGTGAGTGTCACGATAAATGGAAACTGCTAGTAGCTAGCGGATAAAACATAATGAATAGCTCTAAATAACTCTATCTTTTTCATAACTACGAAGGAAAAATTTGTTAAGAGAATGAGCTAGGATCGGAAAGAACGCAAAAAAAGACCAGCGACTAAGATTTGCTGGTCAGTAGATAGTATAAGGCGAGTCTTTAGATTGGTGTTAGTTGGCAGCTCATGAAGCAGCGATCCAGCCCTTTTGAACGGCGATCTGCACCACTACCACCAATGTATTCATTCCCACATGTGTGATCATCGAGGTCCAGATTCTTCCCGTTGCTTTGTATTGGAGACTAAAGAAAAAACCTAAGAAAAAGTAGATCAGTAAGTGACCATCGTTATGGGCAAAAGCAAACAATAAGGAACTAACGATTGCCCCGATCCAAAAGTTTGTATATTTGCCAACGATACCTAAGATGCTACGACGAAAGACGAATTCTTCCATGACTGGACCAGCGACTGTGGTAGCTATTAAAAAGGCTGGAGCTTCAAGAATCATTTGAATAATATTTTGCGTATTCTCAGAAGGAGCGCTGTTACCAAATAAAAGAGTTTCCAACGTCACTGCAAGTGCCTGTAAGATCAAAGCAATGAAAATCCCAACAAACCCATATAAGATGATTTTTGGTGTCGAAGCACTAGGAATGGCTGCTTCCAGTGGTAGTGGTTCATTTTGCTTGAAATAAAAGAAAGCTAAAACAATTGCTCCTATGATATAGGCAATCGTCGTTGCTGTAATCACGTCAGTAACAGTATGGATGAGTCCGATAGAGGAAAGGATCAATGGGGAAAGAAAAATGAGTCCATAGCAAAAGATACTAGCGAAACTATATTTTTTTAATGACATAAAATACCTCCTTAAAGATAGGCAGAAGTAGACTGCAAGAATAGAAATTAATTATAACATAGATCAATTTAGAGGCTATTACTAAGGGACTTCTAACGGTTACGGATAAAATTAGTGTACTTTCATTTAAAAAGCTTGCAAAAAAATCAAAGTATGAGTATTATTAAAAATGTAGGTTAGCACTCGATGTGTAAGAGTGCTAACGAATCCAAAAAAAGAGTTATCGGAGGGATTTATCGTGTTAAAACCATTAGGTGATCGCGTCATTATCGAAGTCGCAAAAGAAGAAGAAACAACTGTTGGAGGAATTGTTTTAGCTTCATCCGCTAAAGAAAAACCACAAACAGGAACAGTTGTTGCAGTCGGTGAAGGCCGTTTATTGGAAAACGGAGAAAAAGTTCCTGCTGCTGTAAAAGCGGGCGACCAAGTGATGTTTGAAAAATATGCCGGTACAGAAGTAAAATTTGAAGGAAAAGAATATTTGATCGTTGCAGGAAAAGATATCATGGCGATCGTTGAATAAATAAAAAAGTACGAAAAAAATTTGATGAGGTGAATAGACATGGCAAAAGAATTGAAATTTGCAGAAGATGCACGCGCAGCAATGCTACGTGGAGTTGATAAATTAGCTGATACAGTAAAAGTAACATTAGGTCCAAAAGGTCGTAATGTTGTATTAGAAAAATCATACGGTTCACCATTGATTACTAATGATGGCGTAACGATTGCAAAAGAAATCGAATTGGAAGATCACTTTGAAAACATGGGTGCAAAATTAGTTTCTGAAGTGGCTTCAAAAACCAATGATATCGCAGGTGACGGAACAACAACCGCTACTGTGTTAACCCAAGCAATTGTTCGTGAAGGATTAAAAAACGTAACAGCTGGGGCAAATCCTTTAGGTATTCGTCGTGGGATCGAATTGGCAACCAAAGCAGCAGTTGAAGAATTACACAACATTTCAACAGTCGTAGATTCTAAAGAAGCAATTGCTCAAGTTGCAGCTGTTTCTTCTGGTTCAGAAAAAGTGGGACATTTGATTGCTGATGCAATGGAAAAAGTCGGCAATGATGGTGTTATTACTATTGAAGAATCAAAAGGAATCGAAACCGAATTAGATGTTGTTGAAGGTATGCAATTTGATCGTGGTTACTTGTCACAATACATGGTGACTGACAATGACAAAATGGAAGCTGTTTTAGAAAATCCATACATTTTGATCACAGATAAGAAGATTTCTAATATCCAAGACATCCTGCCTTTATTAGAACAAATCTTACAACAATCTCGTCCGCTATTGATCATCGCTGACGATGTGGATGGAGAAGCTTTACCAACATTAGTCTTGAA
Organism: Enterococcus sp. C74; assembly: GCF_040887125.1. Lineage (NCBI taxonomy): Bacteria > Bacillati > Bacillota > Bacilli > Lactobacillales > Enterococcaceae > Enterococcus > Enterococcus sp. C74. The sequence goes on from NZ_JBFOFA010000001.1 coordinate 166,388, forward strand.
CAAAATCCGTGGGACATTTAACGTTGTTGCAGTGAAAGCACCTGGTTTCGGTGATCGTCGTAAAGCAATGCTTGAAGATATCGCTATCCTAACAGGCGGAACAGTGATTACGGACGACTTAGGATTAGAATTGAAAGATGCAACAATCGAAAACCTAGGAAATGCTTCAAAAGTTGTGGTAGACAAAGATAACACAACAATCGTTGAAGGCTCTGGCGATAAAACAGCCATTGAAGCACGTGTTCAATTGATCAAAAACCAAATTGCTGAAACAACATCAGATTTTGACCGTGAAAAATTACAAGAACGCTTAGCAAAACTTGCTGGTGGGGTTGCAGTGGTCAAAGTTGGTGCAGCAACTGAAACAGAATTAAAAGAATTGAAATTACGAATTGAAGATGCATTGAATGCAACTCGTGCTGCCGTTGAAGAAGGTATGGTTTCTGGTGGTGGTACAGCATTAGTGAATGTCATCAGCAAAGTTTCAGCAGTTGAAGCTCAAGGGGACGTTGCAACAGGTGTGAAAATCGTTGTTCGTGCCTTAGAAGAACCAATTCGTCAAATCGCAGAAAATGCGGGATATGAAGGTTCAGTCATCGTTGATAAATTGAAAAATGTTGAATTAGGAACAGGTTTCAATGCTGCAACAGGCGAATGGGTAAATATGGTTGAAGCAGGGATTGTTGATCCAACCAAAGTTACTCGTTCAGCATTACAAAATGCTGCATCTGTTTCAGCTCTATTATTAACAACTGAAGCAGTAGTTGCTGACAAACCAGAACCAGCAGCACCTGCAGCGCCAGCAATGGATCCATCAATGATGGGTGGAATGATGTAGTAATTAAGAAAGAACCCTGATATAAAAGGGTTCTTTCTTCTTTTTTTGTTTTAAGTAAAAGGGGCAAAAAATTAAGGGATATTTAGTTAATCAATCATTCGATGCGGATAGTTGCTTATGTTCTAGAACGACCTATATACGTGAAGCTAGAGGATCTTGATGTGCTACTATTTTTGTCTTTTTTTTTCTTCTTTATATTCTTCATATTTTTCAGATTCTCATTCTTAGACAACAAGGAGTGATTATTTTCCTTTGTACTTTTTAATGGCATAGGTTTCTCTACTAGGCAGTATTCTTTAATGTTTACTAGGTTAGACATTCGTTCGTTTATTCGATGTTTTCTTCTCAATATTTTTAATAGTCTTATGCGTTGTAGTATGGCCTTTATTTTCTTCTTTATTAGTCTCAGTATTCTTTTCAGTATACCTGCTTTTTTTTGCTTTTTATACAATTGAAAAACTCCTCTCAATTAATGGTTTAAATGTATAGTAGCAGAGTTTGAATGAGGTACTCGAACTTATTTTTCTAGATAATTAAAATAAAGTTCTGCTTTTAAAAATTCAAAGACAAGTTTAAAGATTCGAAGACAAAAGTATGTATCGTATTGCTCGTTTTTTTAGAAGGTGAAGCAAAGATCTTGCTATGAGACGCGTTTCATAAGCTATACTCAATTCATCAAAAAGGAGGAATTACTGATGAATACTTATATCAAAACGACCAATGGCGCTACGAATGACTATTTTTATGCTTTTGTTGAATTTAAAGAAACAATGCTTGAATTGTCTAGTCCTCAAGGGTTAAATAAAACGGTAATGAAAAAAATTCCTTTAGATGAAATTAGTGGATTGGCAAAAGATACGTATCTGGGTGGGCAACGTATTAGCTTTGAATATGATGGAACGTTCTATCAATTTTTTGAATGTGGGCATGCTGTGGTAGACTATTTACAAGAAAATCTTTTTGCATAGGTGGTTTTAGTAAAGCATGACAAACATCAGAGATATTGCAAAACTGACGGGCTATTCTGTCTCTACCGTTTCACGGGTGATCAATAATCATCCTTATGTTGACGAAACAAAACGTGCCAAGATTCTATCCGTCATTAATGAGTTATCGTATGTTCCTAATGCAAGTGCCAGACAGCTCAGTTATGGAAAAACAAAAAATGTTGGTGTTATTCTGCCTTATACGGATCATCCTTATTTCGATCAATTGCTTAGTGGGATCATTGAAGTCGCCTTCAACGAAGATTATCAGGTGACCTTGTTACCAACAAATTATCAGGCAGAAAGAGAGAGAATGTATTTAGAAGAATTTGCAGGTAAACGATTTGATGGGTTGATCGTTACTTCTCGTGCCAACAATTTAGATGTATTGCTCTCTTATCAAAAGTATGGGCCAATCATTTTTTGTGAAGAAATAAAAGAAACAGAAGCTGGTTGCGTGTTTATCGATCGTGAACAATCTATTACTGAAGCATTATTGTATTTAAAAAAACAAGGCGTGGAAAAGCTTGGCGTTACTTTAGGAAGAAGTGGTCGTCTTAGTTTTAATACAAAAGTGACGTTGGAACTTTGTAAAAAAATATTTCCCGATTTCAAAGAGGAAAATGTTTTTTGGAACTGTATTGACTATGAACAAGGGGTGAATGCAGCGACGTATTTTAAAGAAAAAAAGGTAGATGGTGTCTTCACTAATTCAGATACAGTTGCTGCCGGTATATTGCAAAGCTCCATCTTAGAAAGTAAAAACCGTCTTGTTGGTCGTGATAATCTGTTGATCAGTGAGCTAATGTCTTTTTCTACGATTGACCATGGCTTAAGAGAGTGTGGAGAAACGGCCTTTCTACTTTTTATCGAAGAAAAAAAAGATCAAATCAAAATTCCTTATCGATTTATTGTGCGATAGTCGAAATGGTTTTAATGCGGAATCAAAAGTAGATCGAAGTAACGCAAAAACCTAAAAAAGAAACCGAATAGCCAAAAATAGTTTCTCCTATTTTTGTGATTGCTTCGGTTTCTTTTTGACGTCAATGGATTATGAAAGAATGTAGTGTCTGCATTCTGACAGGATGGATCATAAAGTGAGATCTTCGCTACTTATTTCCTAAAATGAACGTCCACTCAAAGACAACTTATTCAACAGCGTATGTTTGAATGATCGTATTCAATGCTTGGGCAGCTCCGTTTCCACAACGCTCATCATAGTAAGCGGTGAATCGTTCATCAGAGATATACAATAAGCCTAAGCCACGATGAGCTTCGGAACTATAAGAAGGCCAGCTAAAAGTAAGCCATTTTTTGTGTTCTTCAAATAGTTTCAATGCTAGTTTTTGATCAGAGTCTGGTTGTAAATAAGCTGTCAAATCAGCTAAGAGTTGTTTTTCTAAAGACTGCATTTCTTCAAATTTTTCTTCAGACATATTTTGCCATTTTTTATTTGCTTTCTCAACGGTGTCGTCTCCATATTTTTCTCGTATTTCTTGTCCATAGTTTGTTTCATTTTCCATTATTTTTTGTTTTTTAAATCCTTCAAATTTATCATGATCTTTCATCGGTTTTCCTCCTTCGTAACTCTCCAATGTATGTTGAATAGTCATTAATAGTGTGTCGAGCTGTTTTCTTTTTTCTTGTAACATTTCTTGATGTTGGATCAACGCTTGTCGATGATCGAAAGCTGGATTATCTAAAATTTCTGCAATTTGTTCTAACTTAAAATCAAGGGAGCGATAAAACAAAATCTGTTGTAGTCGATCAACTTCTTGGCTGGTGTAGATCCGATAGCCAGACTCAGTCACCCGTGACGGTTTCAGTAAGTGGATCTGATCGTAAAAACGCAGGGTACGAGGACTAACACCAGAAATTTCTGCCATTTTTTTTATAGTATATTCCATGCTTAACCTCCTTATAGAATGATCTTATTCCTTGACGTAACTAGAAGGTCAAGAATTTTTGAATATTTTTTTATGTTTATTTTTATGTTATAATAAGTAAAGTAGAAAAACGAATTTTTCTGCTTTAAATATGTCATGTTGAAAGCGATTCCTTTGTTGGGCGCTTGTTATAAATAATAATAGAAAAGAGGAATAAGATGAAATTAATCGAAACGCCAGTTACAAGTAATTTAAATATTAAGACGTTTTATCCTAAAGTAGTAGATTTTTTCTTTAGTAGCAAAGCCATCAAATACTATAAACTTTATTCGCTTGATCGAACACAGATTTTATACATTGATACGTATGAAAAATCCCAATTATTGATGATTAATACGAAGAAAAAAATCACCAAGCAAGAAATTGATTTTGCAATCCGTCGTATTTTGAAAGCAGAACGTGAAGACGTCAAGGTCCATATTGGTGTAAAACAAGACTTAGAACGAGCAGGTGTCCAATTCAAACGACCAAATAAAGATATCGTGATTGTTGAACAGAAAGTAGGTCGTTCAGTGGAGGAAAAATAAAACAGTCTTCTGCAAATGAGTAAGTTGTGTACCGGTCTCAAAATTGGAGCTGTTAAGAAAAACTAGATACTTGGTTCAGAGAACAAGAGAAAAAATTTTTTTCAAGGTCTCTAGGGATGGATGACTAAGGGCAAAATGCATCCCTTTAGTATTGTAGTAAGTTTTAATACATTTAAATATTTCCATCTGAGTTTGAGGTGATGTCTCTGAATTGAGTCTCTTTGTCCAACGAGGTTGGTAACGAGAAATCTTAGGATAAATTCAACAGAAAGAAGAAAACTTCTTTCTGTTTTTTTGAACTGGAAATCGGACGCTTGTTTGACTTCAAAAAAACTAGGAACTTTTTTATAAGCCTCGTTCCTCTCTTAAGTAATGCTTTTCTTGTTCTAACTTCTTCATGTCATCATGAGCATCAAAAAGTGCGTTCCCTTTTCTAAGAAACGCACTTGCTTTATATTTTTTAACTTCTTGAATCCAACGATACAAGCGGTGAGCCTGTTTTTTTAGCTACAGGCTAACTTCTTTCACAAAAAATTATTCTTCGATCATTAGGTTGACGGCAACAATTTTACTTACTTTATCAACTGAATCTCTTGGCATAATAGAAATCCTCGATTTTCCTTCATTTTTTATCTAGTTTATTACAACAATTCCAACATCAAACTATAAATCTTTCCTAATACTTATTAAAATATAAAAAAAAATTTATGATGGTACCTCTTTATCAGTATATAATGCTAAGTGTCGGGAGATACGTTACATAAATCTTATTACTATAGATAAAGGGAGGTCGTTAAATATATAAGAAAGCGCAAAGTGTAATATTTTTATTTAGGAAAAGAAAATTAAGTTTATGTAACTATGTATTATTAGATCTCTATTGAATCCAAGGATGATTTATTTAGATGATGATCAAATTTAAACCCATACAGATATCTATTATAGAATAAACATAATCATCCGATTACTTGGAGAAAAATCAATACCGACATTTATTAATGGTTAGAGAATATGAACTTTAGGATGTCATGATAAAAAATAAAACATAAAAGGATTGATTTGATGAAACATAGTAAACTATTATTATTAACCTCGTTTTTGTGCATTAGCGCTGGGACAATAAATACCATGACAGTTAATGCAGCTCAACAAGTAACTGTCTCAGATTCAACTGTCCGAAACGCTGTAGAGGCTGTAAACCATTTATTTACCGACAATACATACACCACATTATCTCCAAACACAACAACTGAAACGATCAAAGAAGCTAGAACGCTGATTCTTAAGGCCGCAGGAAAATGTGACATCATTCATTTAAGTAATTTATGCAAGAAGGCGGAAAAATTGTTATTAGAAAGTACCAATTCAGTAGATTCAGCTGTCCAAAATGCTGTAGAGGCTGTAAACAATTTATTTACCGACAATACATATACCACATTATCTCCAAACACAACAACTGAAACGATCAAAGAAGCTAGAACGTTGATTCTTAAGACCGTAGGAAAATGTGACATCGTTCATTTAAGTAATTTATGCAAAAAGGCGGAAAGCTTGTTATTAGAAAGTACCAATTCAGTAGATTCAGCTGTCCAAAATGCTGTAGAGGCTGTAAACAATTTATTTACCGACAATACATATACCGCATTATCTCCAAACACAACAACTGAAACGATCAAAGAAGCTAGAACGCTGATTCTTAAGGCTGTAGGAAAATGTGACATCGTTCATTTAAGTAATTTATGCAAGAAGGCGGAAAGTTTATTAGCACTGTCTGTTCATTTATAAAAAATAGAAACTTTATAACCTTTCACTTCTTGAAATATTCCTATAGGCACGACACCTAAAAGTGGAAAGTAAAAAAATTGACATAGGCTGTTTGTCCTCTGCACTGTACGGAGGGCGAACAGCCTAATGTCTGTAGTCTTTTATGAGAGAAGCGGTGATTAAAGTCAGTTTTTTCGGAAAAATCATGGAAGATTGGACAACTTTTAATTTCACTTCAAAATTGTCTGTAACCATAAAAAGATCGACCACCAAAAAGGTCACTTTTTAGTCTAAATTTTTTGAGGTTGGTTCATTATTGTGCTAGGTTATAAATTTATTTTCATTTGTCCTTTTTCAGAAAATAATCAAGATTTCTTCTACTCTAGCGTTTTTTTGTTATAATGGATAAGAAATGAAAACTTGCCAAGAGGAGTAATATAAAGATGAATAAAATTTACCCAGATGACAGTTTGACGTTGCATACTGATTTATACCAAATCAACATGATGCAAACGTACTGGGAATTAGGTCGTGCGGATCTCCACGCTGTTTTTGAATGCTATTTCCGTGATATGCCATTTAACCATGGGTATGCCGTGTTTGCAGGATTAGAACGTCTTGTGGAATACCTAGAAAATTTGACGTTTAGTGAGTCAGATATTGAATACTTACGCAAAATGGACATCTACCCAGAAGGTTTTTTAACATACTTAAAAGAATTTAAATTTAAAGCTACTGTCCGCTCGGCGCGTGAAGGTGAATTAGTGTTTGCCAATGAACCGTTGATCCAAGTGGAAGGTCCGTTAGCACATTGTCAATTGATTGAAACAGCCCTACTGAATATGGTGAACTTTCAAACGTTGATCGCTACGAAGGCAGCAAGAATCAAATCAGTGATCGGCGATGATCCATTGTTAGAATTTGGTACTAGAAGAGCGCAAGAATTGGATGCTGCTGTTTGGGGAACTCGAGCTGCTTACATCGGTGGAGCAGATGCTACTAGTAATGTCAGAGCTGGGAAAATCTTTGGGATTCCTGCAAGTGGAACGCATGCGCATGCACTTGTTCAATCTTATGGAAATGATTATGAAGCGTTTATGGCTTATGCGAAAACTCATAAAGACTGCGTGTTCTTAGTTGATACTTACGACACCTTGAAATCTGGTGTGCCTAGTGCGATCCGTGTAGCAAAAGAATTAGGCAATAAAATCAATTTCCTTGGGGTTCGTATCGATAGTGGCGACATGGCGTATATTTCGAAACGTGTTCGTGAACAATTAGATGCTGCTGGTTTCACTGAGGCTAAAATTTATGCTTCAAATGATTTAGATGAAGCAACGATTTTAAATTTAAAAATGCAAAAAGCTAAAATCGACGTTTGGGGTGTAGGAACGAAATTGATTACAGCCTATGACCAACCTGCGCTTGGTGCAGTCTTCAAATTGGTTTCAATTGAAGATAAAGAGGGCAAAATGATCGATACAATCAAGCTTTCCAGCAATGCAGAAAAAGTAACAACTCCTGGCAAGAAGCAAGTGTGGCGAATCACTCGCAATTTTGATGGCAAATCAGAAGGAGACTACGTTACGCTTTGGGATGAAGATCCTAGAGAGGAAGCAGAAATTTTTATGTTTCATCCTGTGCATACCTTTATCAATAAAACGGTGCGTGACTTTACAGCTCGACCTATCTTACAAGATATTTTCGTGAAGGGCGAACGGGTCTATGAATTACCAACTTTAGATGAAATCAAAGCATATACACGTGATAACCTTGATTCACTGTGGGAAGAGTACAAACGTGACCTTAATCCACAAAAATACCCAGTTGATTTATCAACAGATTGTTGGAATCATAAAATGGCTACGATGGAACGGATGAAGAAAAACGTAGCTACTTTATACAATGAATATTAAGGAGGAAAAAGAATGAGCTTACAAGAAGAGATTATCCAAGAATTAGGTGTCAAACCAACCATTGATCCACAAGGTGAGATTCGAACTAGTATTGATTTCATGAAAGCTTATTTAAAGAAATATCCTTTCTTAAAAACCTTTGTTTTAGGAATCAGTGGGGGACAAGATTCTACGTTAGCGGGACGTTTGGCTCAATTAGCAATGGAAGAAATGCGTGAAGAAACACAAGACGATCGTTATCAATTTATCGCTGTACGCTTACCTTATGGCGAACAAGTAGACGAAGAGGATGCGAAAGCTGCAGTTGAGTTTATCCAGCCTGACGTTCGCCTACGAGTGAATATCAAACCTGCTGTCGATGCGCAAGTTGCTGAATTAGTCGCTGCAGGGATCGAAGTCAGTGACTTCAATAAAGGAAATATCAAAGCTCGTCAACGGATGATCACACAGTATGCAATTGCAGGTGGGCATGCAGGAGCAGTCCTGGGAACGGATCATGCAGCTGAAAATATTACTGGTTTCTTTACAAAGTATGGCGACGGTGGCGCCGATTTGTTACCATTATTCCGCTTGGACAAACGTCAAGGAAAACAATTATTACAAGAACTAGGGGCACCTGAGAAACTTTATACCAAAATCCCAACAGCTGATTTGGAAGATGGCAAGCCGTTGATCGCCGATGAGGTTGCTTTAGGTGTTACTTACACTGAGATTGATGATTATTTAGAAGGTAAAGAAGTTCCAACAGATGCCAAACAAAAAATTGAAGCTTGGTGGAATAAAACTCAGCATAAACGACACTTACCTATCTCAGTGTTAGATGATTTTTGGAAATAAGCCTAAAAACTTTGTTGAAGATCACACCAATGAATGAAGTAACATTGCTTGTTTTTAATGAACTCGTCATTTAGTAAAAAATAAGGTTGTCATAGTAAAGTTCAGATGGAAAAATAACCTGCTATATCCGAAAACAGCTTCTCGCATTTTCTGGATATAGCGGGTTATTTCTATTATCAAGAGAATATGAACCGCATGTTCTTTTTCAAGATTTAAGACAAAAGATTAAAAATAGCTATTCATTGGGTTTCAGTTCTATTCTGTAGTAGTACGTCAATGAAGTACTATTAATTAAGATTATAAACGCATGGAGGATTTTTTAACGCCTTTTTTATTAGTCACTACTTGAATACCATTGTTATGCTTTTACAATACGATATTGAACAGTCGACAATTTGTGAGCAATCAAATCGGACAACGAATAAAAAAAGATAAGGGTTTGCAGACAGTTCTTTACTTGTTATCTGGAAATCATTAAAATAAGGAAAGCGGTATCGAATAATAAATGAATTAAAGGAGTAACCATTTGAAAAGACATATAAAAGATAGTCTCAATCAATTGTCTGTCAAACAGAAAAATTGGTTAAAATATACATTAGTGGCGATAAGTATCGTTTTTGTCGTTGGACTAAGCAATTTGTATTTACAATGGTGTCAAAACGATCTTTCTTTTGATCTAGCTGTAAAATTTGCTTTCTCGTGGCATACGGAAAAATTTTTATTAGCTTGTTTAGTGTTATTAATGATCTTCCTTTTTTTAGTGGCAGTATTAGGTTCTTTTCTCTTTGGAACATTCTTTTATCTTGTTGGCATTGGAATATTAGGTTACGCAAACTATTTAAAAATGACCTATCGACAAGAACCGATTTATCCCGACGACCTAAAGATGATCAAAGAGTTTGGTTTATTAAAAGATATGACAGGCACAATCTCGTTTTATCTATTAGCAGGAATGATTCTATTGGTGGTAGCAGGTGGTTGCTGGGCTATCTATCGGAGTTTTAAGAAAGACAAGAAATTTCAAGCCATCCGAGTGATCACATTATTTACTACGATCTTTGCGCTAATTTATATTAGTCATTTCAATAACCCAAATAATTTATTACGTAAAGCATATAACAAAACGGCTTTGTGGATCCCTTATAGTCAAAAGATGAATTATTATAATACAGGTTTTATTGGTGGTTTCTTATACAATTTAAAAATCGATCCAATGGAAAAGCCAAAAGGGTACTCCGAAGAAAAAATCAAGGAAATTACATCACACTATCAAAAGCTGGCAGATGAAAAAAATAAAACTGCCTCAGAAGAACAACCGAATATCATTTATGTGATGAGCGAAAGTTTTTCAGATCCTAGTCGTTTGAATGGGGTGGAAATTACCGGTGATCCTTTGGCAGATTATTATGCGGTTGCTGATCAGACTTATAGTGGTCAGATGCTTTCTCAAAATTATGGTGGTGGAACAGCCAATATCGAATTTGAAGCATTAACAGGTTTTTCAATGGGACTATTCAATGCCCAATTAACAACACCCTACACAATGTTAGTACCCAAAATGAATCAATTACCTTCGATCGTTTCAACATTGAAAGATCAAAATTATCATACGACTGCGATCCATCCTTATAACACCTCGATGTACAAAAGAAAAGATGTTTATGAGGTTTTAGGTTTTGATGAATTTATTAGTGAAAATACGATGACGTATACTGACACCATTGAAGATAATCCCTACATTTCTGATGCTTCTGCTTATCAAGAAGTGATGGATCTTTTAAAAGAGGACGATACACCCCAATTTATCCATCTTGTGACGATGCAAACCCATATGCCTTATGATGGAAAATATCAGCAGCTCGAATATACAGCCAAAACAGAGGATAATAGTGGGATAAGTAGTTTAGAAAATTATCTTCAAGATATTTCGTATAGTAGCCAATCCTTAAAAGCGTTCACGGAAGAACTGAAGAAGTTATCAAGAAGAACGCTAGTTGTTTTCTGGGGAGATCATTTACCAGGGATCTATTCTGACACCATTCAAAATAGTAATGAGAAACACACCTTACACGAAACACAGTTTTTGATGTTTGATAGTCAAGGAGAATTAGAAAAAACCGAAGCTCCTGTTACAAGTCCCTTTTATTTTGCTGCTGACTTGATGAATCAGACTAATCAACAGACAACTGGTTTTTATCAATTATTGTTGGCACTTCAAAATGAATTACCAGCATTTGAGCGAGAACTATACTACCAAGAGGGGCAATGGCATCGGGAAGCACAATTAAACAAAAAACAAGCAGAACTTTATCAAGCTTATGAGATGATTCAATATGATATTGTTTCTGGAGAAAAATACAGTTTGCAAACAAATTTTTTTGAAAAATAACATATGACTTTATTACTCTGGGTAGAAAGCCTATTCAATTGTGCTAAAAAAAGGTAAAATAAAAGAGAAATAAAATCGAAAGTAGGAGAAAGAATGTTACCAAATATTGGTTATTATGTACAATCAGTCGATCGAATGGTCAAAGAGACGGAAGAGATCGGTGAACAGATGCATCCAAAATATCAAGTAATCAGAGAAGCGATTGATCAGAAAAAAACAGAAGACTTGTCTCCAGAAGAGTTAGCTGAAATCGTTCATTTGTTTGAAGAAGGAACAAAAAAATATCGTGTGATATTGAAAAAAATCAGTCAGTTGCGACCACCAGCAAAAGTAATGGGTATTCATAAAAGTTTTGAAAAAGCCTATACTTCCTACGTGGCTGGTTGTGAAGAAATGACTCAAAGTATCCAACCAGAGTCTGGAGTTGACCATGACTTATTTGATGCTTCTGAAGAAAAACAGGATCAAGCGACAGAAAATATTTCTTCAGCCATCCAAAAAATGACAAATTTATTGTTGAAAAAATAAAACAGTATAAAGTTTCATTGAAAAATAGAGTGTTTTAATTTAATTATCATATGTTTTTTATGATAAAAATCAGTCAATCACTTATTATATGAAAGTAACCTATACCAACAACAATTTTGAATTACTCGATCGAATAATTCACTTTTACCGTCAAGCCTAACCAACTTGACGGTTTTTGCTATTTACCGATCGTTTGTCTCAGTTCAACTCAATACCTCCATAATCAAGTTCAACTTATAGAGGCTGCTCTCAACAAATCGTTCACCGAAAACAATGTAGTTCAGATGAACAAATAATATACCCGGCGGAGTTTCAACACTAAGCCAAAAAACTCGAAACGTGAAAAAGTTGTTTCGAGTTTTTTCTTCATGATCAAATCAAGTAGTACTTTTCCGATCATTTATTTAATTTTCAACATTTCTGACATAATCATCAAAATATTGAAGTAAATCTTGTTTTAATTTTTGATAATCTGCTTCACTATATTCTTTTTCTTCTAACTTTCCTTGGAAAAAAGGGATTTCTAACTCTTCCCGTAATCGATCCAATACTTCATCTTTGTTCATGTTACTGCTCCTTTTCAAAATAAACACAGACACATTCTGGTGCATAGATGTCTTTTTGGCGTAATTCTAGTAAACCAGTCTCTTTATTTCGCGCGAAAAGCGTAAGATTATCGGTATTTTGATTGGCAGATAAGACATAGTCGTTCGTAGGATCTAAAGCGAAATCTCTAGGGAAATCGCCTTCAGTAGAAATAATTTGGATACATTCCAACAGTTGATCCTTTTCAGAAACTGCAAAGACTGCAATTGAGTTATGGCCACGATTGGAAGCATATACAAATCGTCCATCATCTGAAATACGAATTGCAGCACCACCATTTTCTCCTTGAAAATCATCTGGTAGTGTACTAATTTTTTGTTTTTCTTCAAAGCTGCCTTGGGATTTATTATACGAAAGCACACGAACAGTACTATCAAGTTCACCAAATAGGTAAGCAATGGTTTCATTTGCAGGATGGAAGACAAGGTGGCGGGGACCAGTTCCAGGTTCTGCCACAAATTCAGAAACTATAGTTAATTTTCCTTGATCAGATACATCGTACGTATAGACCCGATCCGTTCCTAGGTCACAAACCACTAAGCGGTTGTCTGGAGTTAAATCAGTATAATGGACATGTGCATGGTCTTGATTTTTATGAGGACCAGTTGCTTCTTGATGAAAAACGGCATCAGTTGCTTCGAGACCTCCATCGTCTAGAATACGATAAACATTGACTTCACCTTTATGATAATTAGCACCATATACTAATTGACGAGATTCATCAACTGCAACGTAACATAAAGGAGCGCCTGATTCTGTTACCGCATTCAAAAAATGGAATTCTTGATCGTAAGCCCCGATCCCACCTAAACCGTCCAGACTTGTGACGTTATAAAGATTACCAGCTTCACTTTTTGCTAAGTAAGTTGGACTATTTTCTTTTACAGCTAGCTTCAATCCTGAGACTTCTGCTTTTTCTGTATCTAATTCAATGGTATAAATTCCTTCACTCACACGTCTTGTGTACGTCCCTAAAATGATTTTTTCTTTCATTTTATCCCTCCTAGAATGTATGAAATAGGTTCCTTGTTTATTTTAGCACATTTCAAACAGGAGAGTTAAACAATGAGAATATGTTATACTGAATATAGAGTGAGCGACAGAATTTGTAACAAAGGAGAGAATAAAATGATTCATGCAACCATCAAAGAAATCGGAGAAAATGCAGTAAGTGAACAAGAACCGATCTTGATTTTATTTGATCGAACAGCAACAACTACACTACGTAACTATTCAGTGATCCAAAAGATTACTTCTACCGAAAAATTTTCATTAAAAAAAGGGGATTCACTTTTTTTTGATCAACAAGAATATCAGATTGAACATGTGGGAAGATTGGCAAATGAAAATTTAAACACAGTAGGGCATGTTACGCTGATTTTTGATTATTATTCTGAGGAAAATAGTATTGTGAACGGTCTTTACTTAACACCACATCAGTTACCTGAGATTCATGTCGGTACACAAATCAAATACAAGTAGGTGAGATTATGGAAGGAAAAAACAAGCGATCAAAACCAGTCTCTTGGTTTTGGCGATGGTTTTTAAATAATCAAGTCGTTACTGCGTTATTAGTAGTACTTTTGATCTTATTGATCGTTTTTTTATTTACTAAGGTGTCCTATCTATTTGCCCCGATCTGGCAATTCCTGGCGATCGTTGGCTTACCCATTATTTTAGCGGCAATTTTGTATTATTTGATGAATCCAGTTGTTGACTATTTGGAAAAGCGCCAAGTTCCAAGGCTCTATAGCATCATCGGGTTATTTGTATTAGTCGTGGCACTGATTGCTTGGGGAACAGTGGTAATCATTCCTAAAATCCAAGAGCAAACCGTGAGTTTTATCAATCATTTTCCTCAATATGTGGATACGATCGATAATAAATTGACAGAAATACTAAGAGATCCTCTATTCAACCAATTTAGGGAACAATTGGAAGCTACTGGCGATAAGTTCATGAGTTCAGCAGGTGATATGCTCCAAGATATTTCAAAAAGTACGGTTCAAAGTTTAGGAAGTTTTGTGGGAGCAGTTGCTACGATTATTGTTGCTTTGCTAACTATGCCGTTTATCCTTTTCTATTTATTGAAAGATGGCAAGCAACTTGCCCCTTACTTTGTGAATTTCCTACCAACACGTATGCGAAAACCAACTTTGAAAGTATTAAGTGAAATGAACGATCAAGTTTCTTCTTATATCCGTGGACAATTGACGGTGGCTTTTGCAGTAGCGATCATGTTTATGATTGGATTTGCGATCATTGGACTCGATTATGCAGTCACCTTAGGGATCATTGCCGGTTTTTTAAATTTGATTCCCTATCTAGGCTCATTTTTAGCAATGATTCCGGCCGTATTCTTAGGAATCGTGGCGGGACCGATCATGTTGATCAAAGTATTGATCGTGTTTGCTTTAGAACAAACGATTGAAGGACGATTGATTTCTCCATTAGTCTTAGGGAATCAATTGGCGATCCATCCGGTCACGATCTTATTAGTTTTATTAACTTCTGGGAAGCTGTTTGGAATCGTCGGTGTGATTTTAGGTATTCCAGTATATGCTGCAGCAAAAGTGGTTATCTCACATGTTTTTGAATGGTATACAACTATCTCTAGTTTATATGAAGAAAAACAAAGTGACTAGCCAACTGTGCACTAAAAACACATGACTAAAAAAACGAAGAAAGCGAAAATAGTTTAACTATTTTCGCTTTCTTCATTTTTTTAAATTTTTAGGTGCCCACTATGCAACAATCAAAGTTAGTAAGGGACTAACTTTATGGTAAACGTGCAAGTAGCTTTTATTAGAAAGTTTGACCAAATGCTGCAGCTTTATCTAAAGCTGATTGCATCAATTCTTCTGCACGGTCAGGGGTATAGTCGATACCTTCAATAAATAATTGATCCACTTGATCGATACCGACAAAGTTTAAGATGCCTTTGACATATTGAGAAGCGAAGTCTTGACCGTTATAAATGCCTCCGTTGGATTGGATGTGCAAAGCTTTTTTACCAGAAACTAATCCTTCTGGTCCGTTTTCAGTATAACGGAATGTCTTGCCAGCGACATTGACGGTGTCAAACCAAGCTTTTAATTTTGTTGGGATATTCAAGTTCCATAAAGCATTCGCAATAACGATCTTGTCTGCAGCAAGAAATTGGTCGGTCAATTCATTGAAACGAGCAATTTTTTGTTGTTGACTTTCAGACAAAGTAGAGAACTCAGCACCTGCCCGAAGTGCTTCCCATCCTGAAAGTAATTCTTCATCGATTTCTGGGATATCATCACGATAAAGCTCTAAAACAGTCACTTCATCTTCCGGATGATTTTCTTTGTAACTAGTTAAAAAAGTTGTTAATGCTTTAACTGAACGTGATTCCTGTGCAGTTAATGGGTGCCCTTTTACTACTAAAACTGATGCCATAATATTCTCTCCTTTAAGCTGACTTGTTATCTGACTAACATAGCTAGTTTACTTGAAAGCGAAAAGGCTATCAAGTTTTTTTAAGGTTCGATTTTTAATTATGAATTTTTTTAGTCTTTTCATGAAAAAAATATGGAAAAGCATTGCAAAACATCTTCTTGGTGTTATAATGACATAGTGTCATGTGACAGTGTGTCATTTTAGGAAGGAGGAAAAAGATGCCTACGAAAACTTTTTTTCATCTACCAGAGGAAAAGCAGAAACGTTTATTAGAAGCAGCTAGGATTGAATTTTCCAGAGTACCATTAAAAGATGCTTCCATCGCAAATATCGTGAAAATCGCAGAAATCCCTAGAGGTAGTTTTTATCAGTATTTTGAAGACAAAGAGGATCTTTACTATTATTATTTTGAAACTGTTCGACGTGATAGTTCAAAAGATATGTTCCAACTGATAAAAGATGTCGATGGGGATTTATTCGAAGGATTCGAGCTTTATTTTACTAAAATCATTCGGGAGATTTTAGTCGGGGAAAATGCTTCTTTTTATCGTAATCTTTTCATGAACTTGGACTATCGTGCTTCTCGTAAAGTCGTGCCACATACAAAAGATGATCAGCGTCATTCACATGAAAAGCATCAAAAAGAGGCGAAAGAATTAATTGGATTGATTGATCGAACGACACTGAAAGTAAACGATGATCATGAACTGGAACTACTGATCCAATTGATCATGAATATCGTCTTTACTACGATTGCTCATGCCTATAAATCATTTTCAAAAAACGAAAATTACTCCGTGGATCATGCCATTAAAGAATTTAAATTAAAACTATCATGGTTGAAAGACGGCGTATATCAATAGAAAGAGGGGAATTACATGCTAAAAATCGTCAAACGGATTTCACTGACTTCAGCTATTGCAGCTACGTTGTTCATGGTTATCCAAGTTTTATCAGATCTTTATTTGCCGACGCTCACATCAAATATCATTGATAAAGGTGTAGCACGAGGTGATGTTGATTATATTTGGCAAACAGGTTTTGTTATGATCGGTTTTTCTTTGATTAGTATCATCGCAGCGATCGCAAATACCTTTTTTGCTACACGTGAGTCACAAAAATTAGGAAAGCAATTACGTACCGATGTTTATAAAAAATCTGAAAGTTTAACAAAAGATGCATTTGACAAATATGGTACAGCATCCTTGATTACCCGTACAACTAATGACGTGACACAAATCCAGATGGTTACGCAAATGTTTTTAAGAATGATGATCAATGCACCGATCACGTTGGTTGGTGCAAGCTTTCTTGCTTATCAAAAAGATCATCAATTAACCAAAATTTTCTTAGTAGTTATTCCAATCATGCTAGTGGTGATCGGCGGAATCATGTTTTTTGCGGTACCACTATTCAAGAGCATGCAAAAGAAGACAGACCGTTTGAACCTAGTGTTTCGTGAAGGATTAACAGGGGTAAGGGTAATCCGAGCGTTTGATAAGACACGTTTTGAAGAAAATCGTTTTGATTTAGCGAACAAAGATTATACAAATACAGCAATTAAAGTCAACACGATCGTTGCATTGATGATGCCGATGATGACTTTGATTATGAGTGGAACAAACGTAGCAATTACTTGGTTTGGTGGACACTACATAGCAGATATGACGTTAGAAGTCGGAAACCTAATTGCATTTATGACGTATGCTATGCAAATTTTAATTAGCTTTATGATGCTTTCTGCTATTTTTATCATGGTCCCTCGAGCGCAAGCTTCTGCTGATCGGATCAATGAAGTATTAGATGAAAAAGTAGGTATCTCAGATCCTGAGAACCCAACTGAGGTGACTCCTGCAGGTAAAGCTGCCACAATCTCATTTGAACATGTCAACTACCGGTACCATGGAGCTGAGAAGCTGGCATTAGAAGATATTGATTTTTCAGCACAATCAGGCGAAACTGTTGCGATTATTGGTGGAACTGGTTCGGGTAAATCTACTTTAGTCAACCTTATCCCACGACTATACGATGTCGAATCAGGAACAATCAAGATTGATGGTGTAAGTATTACCGATATGACTCAGTATAATTTGCGTGAATTGATGGGCTTTGTTCCACAAAAAGCCATGTTGTTCTCTGGCACGATCAGAGAAAACATGCAGTACGGTAAAGCAGATGCTACTGATGAAATGATTTGGAAAGCGTTAGAAATCGCCCAAGCCAAAGACTTCGTTTCAGAAATGGAAGAGGGCTTAGACAGCCATGTTGAACAAGGCGGAGGAAATTTTTCTGGTGGGCAAAGACAACGTTTGGCGATTGCTCGAGCATTAGTCAAACCAGCTGACATTTATGTATTTGATGATTCTTTCTCGGCTTTGGACTTTAAAACAGATGCAAAATTACGCCAAGCTTTAAAACAAAATATGAAAGAAAGTATTACGGTTTTAGTTGCACAACGAGTAAGTACAGTAATGGATGCGGATATGATCTTAGTCCTTGATGAAGGAAAACTAGTTGGCAAAGGCACACACGATGAACTTCTTAAAACGAATGAAACCTATCAGGAAATCGTTCATTCACAATTAAGAGAGGAGGATCTAGCATGAGTAAAGGAACGACCAAACCTTCTCAACGACCAATGCCTGGCGGCGGTCACGGACCCGGTCGAAACATTGGGGCAAAAGGAGAAAAACCAAAGAATTTTTGGGGCACAGTGAAACGTTTATTTGGCTATATGTCAAAACGCTCGGTTGCGATCATTGCTGTATTTGTATTAGCGATCGCAGCAGTCATTTTCCAGATCCAAACACCAAAAGTATTAGGGAGAGCAACTACTGAGATTTTTAATGGGGTAATGGCTGGAGCAAAACAAATGCAAGCGGGGCAACAAATTTCTAAATTCCCAATTGATTTTGATAAAATTGCTCAAATCATCGCCACGGTTATTGTGATGTATTTGATTTCTGCAGTATTCAATTTCTTGCAACAATTTATTATGACACGAGTATCGCAACGAACAGTTTATGAGTTACGTCATGATCTAGAAGCAAAAATGAATCGAGTACCGATTTCTTATTATGATACACATACAAATGGAGACATCATGTCTCGTGCAATCAATGATATGGATAATATTGCCAGTACCCTTCAACAAAACTTAACACAGTTTGTAACAAGTGCAGTTACTTTGATCGGTGTCATCGTTATGATGCTTTCTATTAGTTGGCAATTGACGTTAGTGGCTTTACTGATGATTCCATTGAGTTTGATCGTCGTGATGATCATTGCACCAAAATCCCAAGTCTTTTTTGCAGATCAACAAAAAAGTTTAGGTCTCTTAAACAACCAAGTAGAAGAAACCTATGGTGGTCATACGATCGTCAAAACTTTCAATCATACAGCCAAAGACCAAGAAGTTTTTGAAGAAGAAAACGACAAGTTATATGCTGCTGGGTGGAAAGCGCAGTTTATCTCTGCCATCATTATGCCTTTGATGAACTTCGTTAAAAATCTTGGCTATGTATTTGTTGCTGTATTAGGTGGGGTCAAAGTTGCAAATGGGAATATGACACTTGGGGACGTTCAAGCGTTCTTACAATATACGACACAATTCTCACAGCCGATTACTCAACTTGCAAGTTTAATGAATACGATCCAGTCAACTGTTGCATCTGCGGAACGGGTTTTTGAAGTGCTGGATGAAGAGGAAATGTCTGATAAAAAATCTGGGTTACCTGTTGAAGAGAATACACCATATAAAGTTCGTTTTGAAAATGTTCAATTCGGTTATACCAAAGATCAACTATTGATGACAGATTTTAATCTGGATGTGAAACCTGGAGAAATGGTGGCAATTGTTGGTCCAACTGGTGCTGGTAAAACGACCTTGATCAACTTGTTAGAACGTTTCTATGATGTTTCTGGCGGAAGTATCCGTTATGACGGGGTAGATACGAGAGATTTATCTCGAGATAACTTACGTGCTCAATTTTCAATGGTTCTGCAAGATACATGGCTATTTACAGGTAGCATCTACGACAATATCAAATACGGAAACGATGATGCAACTGACGAACAAGTGATTGAAGCAGCCAAAGCTGCCCATGTTGATGACTTTGTTCGCAAACTTCCTGAAGGTTATCAAACGGTATTAAATGAAGATGCCAGCAACATCTCCCAAGGGCAACGACAGTTAATCACGATTGCTCGGGCATTTTTAGCTAATCCGGATGTATTGATACTTGATGAAGCAACTTCTAGTGTGGATACTCGGACAGAGATTTTGATCCAAAAAGCGATGAATCGTTTATTAGAAAATCGAACAAGCTTTGTAGTAGCTCACCGTCTGTCAACCATTCGAGATGCTGATAACATTATTGTCATGAACCATGGTTCAATTGTTGAAACGGGAAATCATGATCAATTGATGGAAAAAGATGGATTTTATGCTGATTTATATAATAGCCAGTTTTCCGAAGAAGCTGTTTCTTAACAATTCATTAATAGTAAAACGCATGGAAAGAGCATCTGAAGCGTTCCATGCGTTTTATTTATTATAATGAATGTTATTTAAAAATAATTGCAGTGTTGCGTGGAAAATGCGAAAATTCTCACATTTTTTTTAATAAAAACCCATTTATTGCTTGAAAGAAATGTGAAGCATCGTTAAAATAAAGCTGGACGTAGAGGGGAGCAAGAAAAATGAAAGAATTTAAATTGGGGTCTACTACTTACCTAAAAAGTGTAGCAATCCGGGTTAAAGATAGAGATAAAATGATTGATTTTTACAAAAATACGATCGGTTTTGATTTGAAACGGGAAGAAAATGAATTAGCTATTTTAGGGACACAAGAGCAAAATAGTGAGATGCTATTGCTGGAAGAAAGTCCTAGAGCGCATGATTACATTGGGGAAATCAAAAAACTGAAACGTTTTTCATTGATTATTCCAACGGTAGCAGAAATGGCTGATATCCTTTCCCGTATCCGTAAAACAAATTATCCAATTGAAGATGCGTTAGAAGATCAAGGGCGCATGGGGATCTTACTTAAGGATCCAGAAGGTAACGAATTAGAAATTTATCACGAAGAGGACAATGTTCAAGAACGAAATCAACCAGAAGCAATGGATCAAGAGTCATTATTACGTAAGTCAGAAGAGCGTTACAAAAAATTATCCGCTAATTCTTACTTTGAAAAAATCCATTTAAACGTTTTTGATAGCGAAGAAGAACGCCGTTTTTTAAGTGATTTACTGGGACTAAAAGTTCGGGAAGAAGAGAACGGATTACATGTTTTAAATGAAGGGAACTTCCATGTAGGAATCTCAGAAGCAAATAGTGAGGCATTAGCCTTGCCGACTCATGAAGTATTAGGTTTAGATTTCTTGAAATTCGTGATTGATCAAGAAAGCATGGAACAGTTGATTCAGCATTTAAATGAAACTGCAGTTGACTTCTTTATCGATCAAAGACATACTGTGTTAACAATTTATGATGCGATTGGTATCGAATGGTGGTTTGTGATCGATACAAAAAAAGCCAAAAAATAAAGCGAAGACAAATAATTGAATAGGTAGAAATAGCTCCTAACGATTTGATGTTTAGGGGCTTTTGCTTTTGTTCATTGTTGGTAAAGCGCATCACAAGCAACAACGGAAATCGAAAGCTGATTTTTTGTTCAATATATAAAGAGATACCAGAAACAACTCTTCAACTAAAGAAGTTTCTCTAAGATACAAGAGGATAGAAGAAAAGTTGATTTAAAAAATTTTCTTATTGTCATTGGAGCTGACCGATGTTTTCACGACCTTACCCACGGCGTTCAAGAAGCAACTCCTCGGCAATAAGCGATGATTTTCTAAAATATGAGAAGCTATTTTAAAAAATCATCGCTTATTCGTTCGGAGCTGAACGCTTCTATCACGACGTAATCCACGGTGTTCAAAGAGCTGCCCTTCGGTAATAAGTCAAAAAATCTCAAAACATGGAAAGCTGTTTCGAGATTTTCCTCCTTATTACTCAGGGCAAAACGCTCTTTTCACAACCTTTATCTACTTGCATCCTCTTGGATAAAGCTATATGATTTGACTTAGCATGATGAACAAAAATTGATTTCTTCGACAGAGAAGGAGAATAAAATGTACCCAGAAACGAAACAGTTGATTTTAAATAAACTTGAAGAAGGTTATTATCCTGGTGTTGTTGGTGCGTTTATTAAGCATAAGCATGTTGAAACTTTTTCAGCAGGTCATGCACAGATCGTACCTGAAACCCAACCAATGACAGCAGATCTATTATTTGATGTGGCTTCTTTAACAAAAGTGATCGCTACCACCAGTCTAGTGTTACGCTTGTGGGAAGATGGTAAAATCGACTTAGACAAACCGTTACACCATTATTTACCGGCTTTTGAAAATGAAACAATCACGATACGACATTTACTGACTCATACATCAAATATTGAAACTTGGATTCCTAATCGAGATCAACTCTCTCAAGAACAGCTGATCGAAGCCTATTTAAAGCTTCAACCTGGTGATCAGTTAGGGAAATTAGTGAAATATACAGATGCAGGCACGATTTTATTAGGATTGATGCTTGAAGAGATTTTCCAAGAGCCAGCCACAGAATTATTTGAAGAACAAGTATTAGCGCCTTTAGGGATGATGCACAGTACGTTTTTACCTTATCCTTCTAAAAGGATTGTTCCCACACAACAACTTGCTTCAGGTGAGGTTTTGCGGGGCGTTACACATGATCCTAAAGCGAGAGTACTCGCTGAGCATGCAGGAAATGCTGGGTTGTTTCTTGATTTAGAGGACAGTATTACCTTTGTAAAAATGTATTTGAATTTAGGGAAAGCTGAAAATGGGCGTTTTTTAGAAGAACAAACGATTCGCTCACTTTTACAAGATCATACGCCAACGAAAAAAGGCAATCGTTCCTTAGGATGGGATTTAAAAAAAGGATTAGAACAACAGCAACCAATTCTTTTTCATACTGGTTATACGGGCACGTTCTTACTAATTGACATTATTGAACAAGAAGCATTTATTTTCTTATCAAACCGTATCCATCCAACGGATCATCGTGAAGCTTATATTCGTTGTCGTGATGAAATTGTTGAAAAATTTTTGAAAGAGAAAGCGTTATTAAAAAAATGATGCTATAATAACTATGAACATTGAGAGGAGTTTGAACTATGCAAGAACCTATGTTTTTAAAACCAGTTTTTCAAGAAAAGATTTGGGGAGGCAGCCGTTTAAGATCAGTATTTGGATTTGATATACCTAATGATAAAATCGGTGAAGATTGGGCGATCAGCGCACATCCACATGGTGTAAGTGTCGTTGAAAACGGTGAATACCAAGGACAAAAATTAGACGAGTTATGGCAAAACCACAAGGAATTGTTTGGCAACCCAACTGAGCCTGTCTTTCCATTATTAATTAAAATCTTAGATGCAGAAGATGAATTATCAGTACAAGTCCATCCAGATGATGCTTATGGAATGAAGCACGAAGGTGAGTTAGGAAAAACAGAATGTTGGTATATCATTGATGCTGAACCTGGAGCAGAAATCATTTATGGCCATCATGCAAAAACAAGAGAAGAACTTGCTGAGATGATCCAAGAGGGTCGTTGGGATGACTTATTGAAAAAAGTCCCAGTTAAAAAAGGCGACTTTTTCTATGTCCCTAGTGGAACGATCCATGCAATTGGTAAAGGGATCATGATTTTAGAAACGCAACAAAGCTCGGACACGACTTATCGTGTATATGATTATGACCGTAAAGATGCCAATGGCAATACGCGTGAATTGCATATCCAACAATCAATTGATGTGACAACTGTTCCAGCTATTACGCCACAGATTCAAATGAAAGAAGTACGTAAAGGGAATTCTTCGATCGTTACGTATTTAGAGACCGAGTTTTTTAATGTTTATGAATGGGATATCAAAGGAATTACATCATTTAAAAAACAAGCACCTTATACATTAGCGACAGTAATCGATGGAGCAGGAGAGTTAGTTGTTAATGAAAAAATTTACCCATTAACTAAAGGGGCAAGTTTTATTTTACCAAATGATGTGACAGAATGGACGGTTCAAGGAGAGTTATCAATCATTGCCTCTGAGCCAGGTAAAGCATCGAAATAAAGAATCAGTGATTTATTAGTTAACTTTGCAGATGGTTATTTTTTCTGATTGGTGTTGTGAAATAAAAAAACTGAGCCTTGTGTTGTGAATGTCTTCAGTTAGACCAAGATCTAACTGAAGCAAGTCAGCACAAGTGTTCAGCTTTTTTGTTTTAGAATGCTGGTAAAAATGAAGCTGCTGATTGCTAATAAAAAATTAGGAAAAATAGGTTCTTGAAATAGCTTTCAATCTGTGGTATATTTTCGGTGTAGAGTTAAAACGTTTTAATTATTGATGAATGGCGTTTGATTCAATTAATATGTAATATGGAGTGATGAAGGAATGAACACTGTAACAGTTATCGGTAGCATTAATTTAGATCGGACCATCCGAGTCAAACATATGCCTAAGCCAGGAGAAACGATCCACACGAAAGAAACATTTTCAGCTGGCGGAGGAAAAGGAGCAAACCAAGCAGTTGCTGCAAGACGTTCAGAAGCTACTACTCATTTTATTGGAGCGATTGGTACCGATGAAGCTGGCAAAACAATGGCTGAGCTTTTAGAACAAGAAGAAATCAATTTACAAGGTGTAGCAACTCTTGAAAACCAAGCGACTGGTCAAGCTTACATCATCGTTGATGATGCTGGGGAAAATAGTATTATGATCCATGCCGGAGCGAACAATGCGTTTACACCAGAACAAGTTAGACAAAACAAAGCGATCATCGAAAAAAGTGATTTTATCATCGCACAGTTTGAAAGCGCTATAGAAAGTACGATTGAAGCTTTTAACCTAGCAAAAGAGGTTGGAGTAAAAACAATTTTGAATCCTGCCCCAGCATTAGAAAATGTGCCTGAAGAGTTATTGAAAGTAACAGATATGATTATTCCTAATGAAACAGAAACAGAAATTTTAACAGGGATTTCGATTACGGACGAAGAAAGCTTAAAACAGGCTGCAGCTCACTTACATCAATTAGGAATCGAAGTTGTAATTATCACGATCGGAAGTAAAGGCGCATTTTACTCGATTAAAAACAGCAAAAATGGGATCGTGCCAGCGTTCAAAGTGAATGCAGTCGATACGACAGCTGCAGGTGATACATTCATTGGTGCGATGAGTAGCATGTTAGCAACTGATTTTAGTAATTTAGAGGAAGCAATTACCTATGGAAATAAAGCTTCTTCTTTGACTGTTCAACGTTTTGGCGCACAACCTTCTATTCCATATAAACAAGAATTGAATTAAGAAAGGACGTTTTTATTATGAAAAAATCAAAAGTAATCAATTCAGATATCTCTCGTGTAATCGCACAAATGGGACATTTTGACACATTAAGTATCGGTGATGCAGGTATGCCCGTGCCGATGACAACTGAAAAAATCGATTTGGCTGTAGATAATGGTATTCCAAGCTTTATGGAAGTCTTGAACAATGTGCTTGAAGAGTTAGAAGTTCAACGTATTTATTTAGCTGAAGAAATCAAGTCAGAAAACCCTAAAGTATTATCGGAAATTCAACAACGGCTACCTGAAACACCTATTACTTTTATCCCTCATAGTAAAATGAAAGCTGATTTGAATCAGTGTCATGCGTTTATTCGCACGGGGGAAATGACACCTTATGCTAATATTATTTTAGAAAGCGGCGTCGTTTTTTAAAAAAGAAGGAGGAATAGTCTACCATGAATACTACCGCGCTTTTAATTGGCTTAGGCCCACTACTTGGTTGGGGGTTATATCCTACGATCGCATCTAAGATCGGGGGACGTCCGGTCAATCAAATTTTAGGTTCAACATTAGGAACATTGATTTTTGCAATTGTTTTTGCTTTATATAAAGGAATGGAGTTACCAACAGGATCTGACCTGACTTTTTCAATCTTATCTGGTGTTGGTTGGGCAATCGCCCAAATCATTACATTCCAATCCTTTACCTTGATTGGTTCTTCTCGTGCAATGCCTATTACTACTGCTTTTCAATTATTAGGGGCTTCATTGTGGGGCGTGTTTGCTTTAGGAAATTGGCCTGGCGCTACTGCGAAAGTCTTGGGTGCCTTTGCTTTAGTTTTGATTATTTTAGGTGCTTGGATGACTGTTTGGACTGAAAAGAAAAATACAGAAGGCAGTAACTTATTGAAAAAAGCGGTCCTTTTGTTAGCAGTAGGTGAAATCGGCTACTGGGCTTATTCCGCAGCTCCTCAAGCAACTTCAATTGATGGAATGCATGCCTTTTTACCTCAAGCAATTGGTATGGTAATCGTTGCTGTTGTTTATTCAGCTGTTTTAAGTTTTAAAGAAAAATCAGCGTTTGTCGAAGTTGTCTCTTATAAACATATTTTTTCAGGATTTTTCTTTGCCTTCGCTGCTTTAACTTATTTAATTTCAGCTCAACCAGATATGAATGGGTTAGCAACAGGGTTTATTCTTTCTCAAACATCCGTAGTATTAGCGACACTGACTGGTATTTGGTTCCTAGGACAAAAGAAAACCAAGAAAGAAATGACTGTTACAGTTATTGGACTAGTCTTGATTTTAGCTGCTGCTACGATCACTGTAATGATCTAACTCTTCCCCAAAACAAAATAAGCTGAACTGAAAGACATTGATTGACTTAAGTTGATCAATGTCTTTTATTTTTTTTGGAAGAATCGCAAATAAATCGTAATTATAGAGTGAGGAGGGATTTACGTGTTACGAATCTGTTCAAAAAAAGCAATTCGAAGTAAAGCACTAACGATTCGATTATTTGATGGTTCTACGTGGGCTAATTTAGGGAATGGACAGTTTATCAATCAAGAGACAAAAAAAGAATTACCTGACTACAAGATTTATCCACAAATAAAAACAGCCGTTTCTTCTGGCGGTCTTATCTTTGCTAAACGAAGGAACACAAAACAAAACTTACAGTACGTGGAACGACCAATGAAAGTAAAAGCTTGGCAAGTTTAGTCGTTGCAAAAAAACATATTTGTTCGTTGAAAACGTTATATGTGAGCATCATTACTGGTTAGCAATCTAACTGATAACGATGATTTGCTGTCAATCTTTATCGATGCTCAACTAAATGACAGTCCTGTTAGTGTTGGCATGCTAACAGCAAAAGTATGACTAGAATCTCTTACGGAGGACGGAACCGATAACTGTGATTAATGGTTTGAAGAAAAATTTCTTACGTAATGTTTTTTCCGAGGACCGTGAGGATATGGGTTGGCTTTTTCCTAAAAAAGTCAGGTTTCCATTTATCCTAAAAATGGTGTGGCCTTAAAATTTTTAAGGAGTGACAACTTGATGACAGAACTCCAGCGATTATTAACTTTTATGCGTAGTAGTAAAAGAAAACAGATTACTTTGCGTGAATATGAACAGCTTGTTCATCAAGATGGATGGACAAATGGAGACAAAGCAAAATTGATCAATCAGATACAAAAAAGTGGCGTTTTAAGGTATGACCGCACTAAAAATGAATATGTGATTCGCTTGATTCAGTAGCGAATATTTTGATTTTTAGTGTCAATAGTAATTCTATGTTTATGAGAGAACTTTTGTAGATAAGCAGGTTTATTATCAAAAAACAGGAGAATTTCGATGAAAAAATACCAGTTAGTTGTACGCATATTTTTGATCATTCATTTATTATCCGTTTCGTTTTGCCGACCACTTGTTGTTTTAGCAGGAAATTTAGAAAATACAGATCAAGACGATCGTAAGATAAGTTTTCTTCAAGAGAATCAGTTGATTCAAACTGAAGACGGCAAATTATATACGACAACTCCTTCGAATTACATCACTCACTCGATTCATGCTGCTTTAGGAGAAACTCAAACCCACCAACGAAACAATCAAACGATTTATGTTGACCCCAATGCTCATATCTCCAATATTGATATTCGCTTATCGAACGGTGTACGTGAATATGGCTGGTACGGTAAACGGATCAACAATGAAATTGCCTTGTGCATAGAACCAGGTGCTGCACTTAATCTTGGAAATAACTCTGGCTATACAGTCGCTGAGCGAAATACTGAACAGATGAAAAAAATTTCTTTGATTAAGTATTACGGGCTGATGGTTTCGGGCCACACGTTGAAAAAAGAATTGATGACTCAAATTTTGGCATGGGAACAACAAGGGATTACACCGTTGAGTATTTCAGGGGTATTTTCGATGACGGACTATCAAACCTTTAAATCTGCTGTCATGAAAAATGTCAATTATTTCTATACATCACCTTCTTTTGATAAACAAACGATAAACTTAAAAGTTGGAGAAAGTATCACCTTAACTGACACGACCCATGCCTTTAGTAATTATCAGTCATTACCATCTTTCGTCTCACAAGGACTAAGTATTTCTAAAAAAGGAAATCAATTAACGATTCTTGCCAACAAAAATGCAGAAGCGACTAGTCGAGTTGAATTTGACTATGATATTGCCTCTACTTTTCAAGGTGTTCCGCTAATTTATCAACACCCATATACCCAAAATATGATGGTTGGTAGATTAAATGAACGTAAAAAAATTTCTTTAACCATAACTCTTTTAAAAAACGGCAATGCCCGTGTACGCAAAGTAGATGAAACGACCAAGCAACCATTGGCAGGTGCCGTTTTTCGTTTTACTACGTCTGATGGAAAAACCAAAGAAATCACTACAGGTTCTGATGGCTATGCTACCTGGAATGATTTGTTAGTCGACACAAAAGTAACGATCCAGGAAATCAAAGCACCGAATGGATATGTCCTCAATGCCACACCTCAGACAGTGACCATCAAAGCCAATGAGACCACCACAATCAGTTTAGATAATAAAGAGCAACTAGCGAATCTCAAAGTGATCAAAGAAGATGAAGAAACAGGCAGTAAACCACAAGGGGCTTCTCAATTGGTAGGAGCTGTTTATGAGTTAACTGATAAGAATGGGACTTCTGTTAGCAAACTAACGATGCAAGATATCGATGGCGTAGCACAAGCAGAGGTGAAAGGATTAAAGCTGGGAACCTATTATCTCCAAGAAATCGAACCACCAGAAGGCTACACTTTAGATACTACAAAACATACCGTTAACCTCACGTATGCTGGACAAAATGAAACTGTAGCGCTTCACAGTAAAACGGTGACCGATCGAGTCATCAAAGGAAATGTAGAAGGCTATAAGTTTGGTTCACGCCCCTTGATTCCTCAAACCGTTTTTGAAGTAATTGCCAGACTGGCGAAAGAGCAACAGGGGGTAAAGCCACCTTTAGAAGGCGTTGAACTGACAGCTACTTCTCACACCACTGGACAAGAATATATCCAAGTCACTGGTAAGAACGGGTATTTCAAGTTTGAGAATCTACCTTATGACACTTATACCATTGAAGAAACCCAAGGTGTGGATGGCTATTTATTGATCGAACCATTTGAAGTGACGATCACGGAAGACGGCTATACCCATTTCTTTTTATTGGAAGATAAAGTGATTGAATCTCGATTGCATATCATCAAAGTGGATGAAGAAACAGGCGAGAACATACCTTACGCAGGCGCTCAGTTCAAAATTTTTGATACATGGGCAAATGAAGGAGAAGGCGAATTTGTTTCGATGGTACGACCCAATGACACGGAACAGACCGATATTTTTGAAACCAATGACAAAGGCGAAATCATTACCACAGAAAGTTTGCCTTGGGGTGTGGATCGCTATGAACTCCATGAGATCAAAGCACCAGAAGGATATGTACCACTAGAAGAACCACTCATTTTTAGTGTCACAGAAGAGAATGCTGGCGCCTTGATTCGCCTAGAAGTTCCGAATCGCTTAGCTCGACAAGATATCCAATTGATCAAACGAGATCGGTTGAATGAACAACCATTAGAAAATGTCCCATTTCATTTATACAACATAGCAGCGGATGAAAATGGAGAATTGACTGAAACCTTAATTGAAAAATATTTGACTGATAAAGAAGGGAAAATCAATGTAGAGGCACTACCTTATGGCGACTATAAATTTGTTGAAGTGGAACCTTTGGCAGGCTATTTACCATTAGAAGAACCAATGGATTTTTCTGTCACGGTTGAAAAGGATGGCGAACTACTTGTTCTTGAAGCCTACAATGAACGGGAACCATTAGAGTTGACCTCTTTATTTACCGATATTGCTGGCGAAAAAACACTTGATCCAACAGTAGATAATCAGTTGAAAGATGTGGTGTGGGTCAAAGGCGAGGCAATCGAAATCGGACACACTTATACTGTTTTTACGCAATATAAGAATACGAAAACAGGAGAAGTGGTCAGTGAAGCGACATCAACTTACACTCCAAAGAACAAAGAAGATACATTTGAAGTATTTCTTGAGTTGAAGGCAAATATCCTCAAAGATAGCGATCAATTAACAGCGACCCACGTCTTATATTACGAAGAAGAGCAAAAAAATGAAGTAGGACGTGAGGATGATTTAAGGAACAAAGATCAGACAATTACATTAAAAAAAGAAAAATTATTATTAAAGCAAAGCATATTGCCAAAAACGAATGAACGACGTTCGCTAGAGATGGTTCTTCTTGGATTGAGCTTGATTATTATCGTTAGCAGTTATCTCTATCTTCAAAAAAAGCAGAAACATGTAAAGTTGTGAAAAAATTGATTTCGCTTATTTTTACTAAAAGTATGATCAAAGTGTTTAGAAGATAAAAGAAAGGATGATCTAAAGAATGGTGAAACGTTCAATTGTTGTAGATCAGTTATCGAAAAAGAATCTAGGCAGGATAAAATATAGTCTCTTGTTCTTTTTTATCAGTGGAAGTATCACAGGAATTACTAGCATCTACCTGAGTCACAATCAAGAAAAACCAGTAGCAATTAAACAAAAACAAGTAGCAAATATCATTGATACAAAAAACATAGAAAAAGAAGAAATACCCACTCATTATTTTCTTGAAGAGGATCATGATCCGGCAATCGCAGTCATGGAACAATTTGACTATTTTAGTTCTAAAACTGAGGGAACAGAATTGCCACTTCAACAACTAGAGCATGAAGTAGCGCAATTAGTTGTTGCCTTTGCTAAAGAAAAAAAGAAAACAGAAGTCACAACTTTAGAAACTTCAAAAGAAAGAGCGGATAGTAAACAAGCCCCAGTCTATGAGGCCCCTCCAGTTTCTGTTGAAAAAGAAAAGAATCGTGAGAGTGACCAAACGACTTGGCAGAGACCACAAATTTCACTAGCATCCACTTACATGGTCATTGAGCAATACAGTAAATTTGAACCAACAGACTATTTTGAGATTCTTACGGGTAACGACGCTTTTCCCACAGTCAAACATAATTTTATTGACACGTCGAAGCTAGGCGAGCAAAAATTTACGATCCGTGTCACCGACTCGGCAGGAATGTTTACAGATGCCACCATCTACTTTTTTGTTAATAGCTTACCGAAAATCAACTTGAAGCAGACGACAATGTACCAGCAGATCGGTGTACCAGTTGATTTGTTAGCAGGAGTATCCGCAATGGACCAAGAAGATGGGGATTTAACCGCAAAGATTGAAGTCGAAACAAATCTAGATATCAACAAAGAAGGAAGCTATGAGGTGCTTTATTCTGTCAATGATCGACATGGGGCTCAAGCGAAAACGAAAGCGTTTGTCAAAATTGAAAATGAGGCACCGGTAATCCATATACCCGAATGGATTGACCATCAGATAAATCAAGAGTTGAATATTTTCGACTATGTGAAAGCTTGGGATAGGGAAGACGGAGATATCTCATTAACTAAAACCAATATCTTAGAAACTAATTTTGATTCCAATAAAGAAGGAAAATATTTCTTTAGGATTGGCAATGTGCAAGATCGATATGGAAAATATGCAGAGGAGAGACGACTTCTCGTACAAGTAACGAATGAAGCCCCTAAAATCATCCAGGCGGATCTTCAAGTCAATGTTTTCTCTGCTTTGAAGAAAGAAGATTATTTTGCACAACTGGTTGTTTCAGATCGAGAAGATCCGTTAGAACGATTAAATATTGAAATAGATGAAGCAGCATGGAATCGGATCGATACATCTAAATTAAGAAAATATTTGCTTCCTCTTAAAGTCACTGATACAAATGGCAAAACAACCAGTGGTTATGGGAAAATCACGGTCATCAATGAACCACCACGATTTATAGGCATAGCCGATAAGGTGCTAACTATTGGAGAGGCGTTTGATCCGCTAGCCGGAATTGAGGTTTACGACAAAGAAGAAACATTATCTTTAACAGATGTCGAAGTGACTGAAAACGTCGATGTCAACAAACCAGGAACTTACACTGTCAGTTTGAGTATCAGGGATTCTTTTGAGCGGGTACATGCTAGTTACCAAGTAACCATTATGAATCAACAAGCGATAGAAAAGGAGAAAGAATAATATGGACTATTTTGAGCAAGCGATGTCGTTGTTTTCAAAAGGAGTACTTGCTTCTGGCAGTCTGCTCACTGTATGGGGGATTATTCAACTCGGTGCGGCTATCAAAGAACATAATGGTCCCGGAATGCAAAATGCTCTTTTTCAGATCGTTGGTGGGGCTGTTATCGTTGCAGCTGGCGCTTGGGTAGCAACTATTTCAATCTAAGGAAGTGGCTAAGCTGGACGGTGCAATCAAATTTTTACTACAAACAATTGCTGATCAATTAAATTTTTCAAACGACCCTAAAAATATGCTACTACAAAATCTAGAAACCTATCTACCTGATATCTATCAATACAGTGAATTAATTATGAATGGAGTGATCAAACCAATTGCTTATTCTGTACTAGGCTTTTTACTATTGCTGGAGTTTCAACAAATGGCACAAAAGATTTATGGAAATTATTCCGGTTTTGGTGGCATGGAGTTGTTCCTCCCGCTCTTTCTTAAATTAGGAGTAAGCCTGTTGATCATGCGCCATTTAACAATATTTATCCATATGATCGTTGAAATTAGTACAACAATCAGTAATGGTATCAGTCAAATTGGGATTCGAGAAGGTGGAAGTAAGGCTGTTGATGTTCTTTCATTGATTGAGGGAATCTACCATTGGGGCTTTTTTGAAAAACTTACGTTGTTAATTATTTTGTTGATCCCGTTGATTTTATCCGTACTAACAAGTGTGCTAACAAAACTGGTTATTTTCATGCGTTTTTTTGAAATTTATTTGTATTTTAGCATTTCTCCATTACCTCTTGTGACGTTTCTTAATGAAGAAGTTAGTTCGATTGGTAAAAATTTTTTGAAATTAGTTTGTGCTTCCTCCCTACAAGGGATCCTCTTATTTATTATATTAAGTTTTTATCCACTGCTCGTACATTCTGTGTTTTCAATTGATGAAAAACAGGGAATGATTGCAGTGATCAGTGGGATATCAGGGAATTGTCTAACATTATGTGCTAGTTTATTTTATACCAATAAATGGGCAAAAATCATTCTTGCAACTGCCTAGAGAATCATTTTTAACTGGAGGGAAATAAAATCGATGATTGAAGTACCAATTCGAAAAGAAATTTTAACCTACCAAGAAAAATTGTTTTTTGGCGTTTCGTTAAGACAATTTATCTCTGCTGTTGTAACGTTGCTTTTGATCGTTCCTCTGGGCATTTTAAATTATGTCAGTTGGAAGTATCCGATTGATGATATCGGGATCGTTTTTATGGTACTCAGTGCCCCTATCTTGTCAGTGGGCTGGCTGACACCTAACCACTTACCTTTAGAAAAGTATGTGCAGATTCGATGGAATTATTTTCAATTGGCGAATTATTATACTTATCCTATTGTAGAGGAGTTGTATTCAAATGCCATGGTGGGTCAAAGGAGTAAGCGTGCGGAAAGAAAACAAGTTGAGTACGGAAACTAATAATAAAAAATTTATTCGTTTGATGCAAAAACAAAAGAAAAAAAGAGGGCAATATCAAAAAAAGTTAGCGCCAAAGCGTAATGTCCAAGATTTGTTGCGTTATGAAAAAATGTTTGAAAGTGGCATTTGTGAAATTGTGCCTAATTATTATTCCAAAAGTGTTCGATTTTCAGATGTGAATTATCAAATTGCTCAACAAGACGAACAATTGTTGATTTTCCAAAAATATGGCGAACTATTGAACAGTCTTGATGATACGATCCATTTAACAATCACGATCTTAAAAAAAAGAGTTGAGCTTGATGAGATGACGGATAAGCTTTTTTATGAGAGTAAAGGCGATCAACATGATAGCTATCGTGAAGAAGTCAATCAGATGCTTCTTCAAAAAATCAATGAAGGGGAGAATCGTTTTACAAAAGAAAACTATTTGACTTTCAGTACCCCAGCCAATCACTTAGAGCAGGCAAAACAATTATTGGGACGAATCGAAAAGAATTTAATCGGAAATTTGGAAGAAATTGGCTCAACAGTTGACCCATTAGACGGTTTAAAGCGTCTAAAATTGGTCAATCAGTTGTTGAAATCATCGGAACACTTTCAATTTAACTATTCCGATTTAGTTTTTAATCATCTTTCAACAAAAGCTGTGATTGCTCCTTCCAGTTTTAATTTTAAAAAGAAAAACTATTTTGAAATCAATGAGGAATATGCCCAGATTCTTTACCTAAAAGACTATCCAGCTAGATTGTCAGATAAACTCATGGCAGAATTGATGGAAATACCCGAAGAAATCACGTTATCGATCCACATTGATCCAGTCGGGGCTGAGCAAGCCAATCATCTGGTTCAAATAAAAAAAGCCTATATGGAAGGAGACAAAGTCGCTGCTCAAAGAAAAGCAACTCAAAAAGGCTACGATCCTTATACAAGTATTCCATATGAATTAACCAATAGTATCAATGAAGCTAATTTATTATTAGATGATTTGTTAAAAGAAGGACAGAATTTATTTTTCGTTTCGGTTTTTGTCTATTTCAGAACAAACACAAAAGAAAAATTGACTGATATAGCCGAACGAGTTTTGAGTATTGCCAGAAAAAATGGTTGTGGCTTTCATTATTTGGATTATCTACAACTAGAAGGGATGAACTCCGTCCTTCCATTTGGAAAAAATTGGATAACAACCCGCCGAACATTGACTACAGCAAGTGCAGCTATTTTTATTCCATTTACTGCGCAAGAACTTGACCACGAGGAGGGCAAATACTATGGAATGAATGAGCTAACGAAAAATGTAGTTCGGATCAATCGGAAACGGTTGAATACCCCAAGTGGAATGATTTTAGGTAGTTCAGGCTCAGGAAAAGGGGTAGCCAAAAAATATGAAGAAATTACTACACTACTAAAAAATCCAACAGACGAAATCATCTCGATTGATCCTGAAGATGAAGATACATTAATTGGGCAAACTTTTGATGCGCAAATTGTTAAAATTGCACCAAACACCGATACATTTATCAATCTATTGGATATCACAGATGATTTAAGTGGGGAAGTTGATCCAGTAAAATTAAAATCCGACTTTTTGTTAACAGCATTTGAAGCTTTGATCGGTGGACAATCGGGTTTGAATTCCGCACAACGTTCCATCATTGATCGTGTGACTCGCTTGACTTATTTTAACTATTTTCATTCTCAGGACAAGCAAATGCCAACATTAGCGAAGGAATGGTTTACGTTGCTCAAAGAACAGCCGGAAAAAGAAGCGCAGGCACTAGTATTAGACTTAGAATTATATATTGAAGGTTCTTTAGCGATTTTTTCCCATACGACAAATATTGAGTTAAATAAGCGTTTTATCATCTACAACACCAAAGAGTTAGGAAGTCAGTTAAAAACATTTGGGATGATGGTGGTTTTAGAGCAAGTATGGAATCGGGTGGTACGTAATCGGGATCGAGGGATCACTACGTGGATTTACATTGATGAAATGCAGTTGATGCTAAATGATCCTTACTGTGAAAATTATTTTTTTGAATTATGGAGTCGTATCCGAAAGTGGGGAGCAATTCCTACAGGGATCACGCAAAATGTGGAGACGTTACTGCTTTCAGATAAAGCACGGAGGATGCTAAGCAACACTGAATTTATCATTATGCTAAAACAGGCTAAAAGTGATCTGGACGAACTTTCTACTCTTTTTCGTCTTTCTACTCAACAACAAAAACACTTGATCCATCCGCCAAAAGGTGCAGGGTTGATACGTGCAGGTCATGCAATCGTGCCTTTTTCTAATACCGTTGATTCAACCACAAGATTATATGAATTAATCACGACTGATCCCGAGGAACGGATAAAAAGAAAACAGGAACAATCCGATGAATAAATCTAATTGGAACAAACGAGACAACGAGTATCGGAAAATTTTTCTATCAAGTAGCTTGAATCAATCGATAAAACGGAGCGTTACAAATAAAATGTTAGTTCCCTTCAGAAAAAAGCGTCGTAAGTTCTTAGCTGTTCAGCCCAATAAATGGCATTTTTTTAGATCACTCATGGTTCTTAGTTGTGTATTACTATTCTTACTGACGATAGGGATAACCAGTGTCATTTATTCGAGTGTACCCAATATCAATGAATTTGAATTAACAAATATTTGGACGTACATGACTCATTTGGATGTTGAAAAAAATCGAGTGCTTCGTCAGCAGCATAACATTATTAAAATCAACGGACAGATAGGGATGACACAAGACATGAATTTGGTTTCTAATATTGATGAAGTATTGTCTTATTTGGGTATTTGTTATGAGAATGTGGAACTCGAAAATCCAGTAATCAAAGCGAAAATCCATGAGATCCATGATAACTTATGGTCCCTTCATGCAAAAGGGAACGAAGCAACATTAACAACAAAATATTTTACTCAGATCATTGAATGGACAGAAGAATTGAAAGAACGATTGAATGCTGGTTCAACGATTGGTCGTTATCGTCAATTGATGGAACTACAATCGCCATTTAAGGAAGATCATCGATTAATGGTCAATCAAAGATATGGTTACTTTCTCGATGGCCAAGAAAAAAAGCTATTTCAGGGAATCCAAATACAAGCTGAGAAAAATATAGAATTATATGCTCCGATGGCTGGGAAAACGACTGTGACTGATCAGTCAATCGTGATCCAATTCAATAATCGACAGCTTGTCTTAAAGAATGTTTCACCATTAGTCAATCATGACCAAGAAGTCGTTTCGGGAGAATTGATTGGAACTGTAGCGAAAGAAAATGAAGTAACCATTGAATATTCCAAAAATGGACAATCAGTAAATCCAAGTTTTTATTTTGAAGAAGTAGCATATTCGGAAACATTCCAATTAGACTCTGGTAATCAAAACACGTCATTTGATGAATGGACATTTCGGCAATTAATTCTGCTTAAGTGTCATGCGTTTAGCGATCGAGCAGATAAAATTTTACAAGAAGCAAAAAGAAACGGCATCTCACCGGTGATCTTAGCGGCGATCATGATTCATGAAAGTGCTTGGGGGACTAGTAAAGGAATCCTAGAAAAAAATAACCCAGCTGGTCTAATGAATGATCAAGGTTTAATTTCATATCGTACGTTAGACGAAGGAATCGAAGCAACTGGTC
Source organism: Enterococcus sp. C74 (assembly GCF_040887125.1). Classification (NCBI taxonomy): domain Bacteria; kingdom Bacillati; phylum Bacillota; class Bacilli; order Lactobacillales; family Enterococcaceae; genus Enterococcus; species Enterococcus sp. C74. The sequence continues at coordinate 203,808 of NZ_JBFOFA010000001.1, forward strand.
GAACACTTAAAAAGCTGATTATTGACCAGCAACGAGTTACTGTCGAACAATTAGGAGCGGTCTATTGCCCGATTGATGCGACAAATGATCCCATGGGGCTCAATCGTTATTGGGTGCCTGCGATCAAACAATTAATGGTGCAATTGGGTGGAAAGCAAGAGATGGGATTGCTGTGGGAGCGATTCTCTGACTTTCATGAAGCTCTTTTAGCTAAAGCACAAAGTCTTCATCAAAAAGGTGTGTATTATTCTCAGGGAAACCAAAGAGGCGTATTTCCTTATCACGATTGCTCGTCTTACGTAATTTGGGTGTTGAATGAAATGGGACTAAATGTACCGTTGGGAAATACAGAAACACTTTATGGTTTGGAAGGACAACTTCTCTATCCGATCAACTATTCCGAAATACAAGCAGGTGACTTATTTATTTGGGGAGAAAAAGGTAATTCGTCGGGCGATTTTGGGCATACAGGATTCTTTTTAGATGCTGGTGGAAAAACGATTATTCACTGTACACCCGCTACGAAAAAAGGATTTAGTCAAAATGGTGATGTCGTCATTACTCCATTTGCAGGGTATTATGGTGATCCACAACTGGCACCAGTTTACTTTTATCGAATCGTAGGGAGCGGGTAAAAATCAGAAATAAACATCAATTATTTACAACGATTGCTTGTTTGGTTATCAGTAGCAGTATAGCCGTAAGTATTGGATATACTTTTGGTAAAAAGAACACACAACAAGAAACAAATAACCGTATACCTGTTGCTCATTTCTCGGAACAACAGGTCAATGATTTTTTACGCTCGTATTTTACTTTCACAGAGTACGGGGATAATTATTTGAATTATGAGAAATTTTTAGCAAAACAAGCGAAAATTGCTGAAGAAGAAAGCAGAAAGCAAAGCGATTTTTTTCCACAATTTTTTGGTCATTCTCGTTTTATAAAAAGTAAGAATTTTATACGTCACGTGAATGACCAAAAAATTGAAGTGATTGCCTACGTCACAAGGACGATTGATAGTTTGAATCAAGAAGGTAAGTCTACTAAAACACTTGAGAATGAAGGGCTGTTTCAAATTTGGTATGTGTTTGATTCAGCTACAAAACACTTTTTGGTGGAAAGGTATCAACCAATAGAGATAGATGAAAAGGAATCGAAAGAATACGCAGAATGAAAATACCGGTTTTGTCCATCACTTTTGGTAAATGAAAAGGATGTCTATCCATGGCAAGAGAAACTGTACTGATTGATCATGTCAAAAGGCTAGAAATCGAAGAAGAACGTCTACCGATTTTCGAGGCCCTCATTTTATTAGAAGAGGTCAATAAACAAACGATCCTTAATAAAAGAATAGGTAGTTGTCGTATTCGGATTTACAATCATAAAAATCACCTTCTTCATTCAATGGAATTACAATTTCCGTTAAAGGATGCCATAGAAGAAATAATCAGTGGGCAATATCAGATAGTCCGAAGTAAAAAGAAGACGACAAAAAGTAAAGCAGCGATACGAACGAAAAAAGCAATTAAGTATGGTGAACCTAGCAGATCAACCAAAGGAAAATTACTATCTTTGATCCCCACGATCAAAAGGGTCTGGTTTATTGTGGTGATTGTTTTCAGTCTTTTCATAGGCATTAGCGTAATGTGGCCACACTTTATTACGAAAGTAGATCAAAAAGAAATTACCACGACAGAGGAGCAGGAGTGGGCAAAATTAATCGAAGCGCAAGCCTATCTTCAAGCGGCAACGGAATATCCAGAAAAGCGTCATGAATTGATCGACTATTTGACAGAGCAACAAGAATTTACATGGTTGAAAGAGATCAATGAATATTACCCCACCGCAGATGCACAATTTGATTTGGCTTTTTTTGAAAAAAATTGGGAAGTAGTTATTGAAACGTCCCCAGAAAATTTATCTGACAAAAGAAAAGTGATGCTTGCATTTGCTTACATTGAATTAGAACAATTGGCCGAAGCAGAGATATTAAATAAATATTTAGAAAGTGAAGAATTATCAAAAAAGTTAGACCAAAATTATTTACAGAAAGGGCTGTTTTTTTTAAAACAGAAGAAGATTGCAGAAACAACGAAACATTTAGAATTGATCCAAGAGGAAGAAGTGAAAAAAATATTACAAACTTATATCGAACAAGCTTCCATCATTATCGATTTTATTGAGTTATACCAGCAAAATGAAGATCCGGAAAATCAATTATTGTGGGAACAACGATTAGAAATGATTGGTCAATCAGATATCAATGATAGGGAATGAGTGGTCTTGGATTCAGTTGTTATTTGTCGAAGGGTAACTAATTAAGGGGAATAAAATAATAAAAAAGAAAAACTGATTGGCAAATTAGCTAAAATTATTAGTTAAATGATAGTGTTGAAGTGTTAATGAAAAGAGGTAACGGCAGAAAAGTTAGTTCGCTTTTTCAAACGATTCTTTCTTATCGTCAGTGAAGTCATTTGCTTTTCCAATCGTATCCCAAGGTAATAATCATTACTTGATCAAAAATAGGCCAAAGAATACCAGAAATCAGAGCAGTGATTTTCGTATTCTTTGGCTCAATTATTAAAGTTTGCTATTTCTGTTGTGGTGTTGCGCTTGTTACTATTGATTTATTTACAATCACAATCCAGCAAATATTTATGGTAATAAAAGTTATGTTTTATGCTAAAGATTCGACTGGTAAATCAAGTTCTGTTCCATAACGTTGTTTAAGTGCTAAACGAATCAATCGTTCCGCAAGATTCTCATTTCGGGCAAGAATCGGTCCGTGGAAATAAGAGCCAAAAACATTTTTATAAATGACGCCTTCGGATTGGTCTTCACCATTATTTCCGTGACCTTGAACGACTTTTCCTAAAGGTCGTTCGCCTTCCCCTAAGAATGTCCGCCCATTGTGGTTTTCAAAACCATAATAGGTTTCATTAAACTCTTCATTATAGATAACGATATCGCCGATAAAACGATTATTTTCTTGACTTAAGGTGTAATGGTCTAATGCACTGATTCCTTGGATTTTTTCTCCATTGGCACCCACATAATAGTGTCCAAGGAATTGGTACCCGCCACAGATAGCTAACATCACACCATCATTTTCAATGTAGTTTGTTAGTGCTGCTTTTTTTTCTTGGATATCTTTTGAAATGATCAGTTGCTCATAATCTTGTCCGCCACCAAAAAAGACTAAATCATATTTATCTGCTTCAAATGGTTCATGCAGACTGACAATTTCGGTATGACAGGTCACACCTAATTTTTTAGCGACATATTTAAGCATCAATAGATTGCCGTTGTCTCCATAAGTATTCATCAAATTACCGTAGAGATGGGCGATATTCAATTCATAATTAGGCATGATTCATCCCTCCTTTGATAAATCCTTGATTCGCTAATTCTTTTCGTAATTGAAGAACTGCTGTATAGGTAGCTAGGATGTAGACGTGTTCGGTCGGTAATTGTTTGATATTTTTAATGACTTCATTCAGTTCCTTTGTTTCGATGATCTTATCTTCAGGGATTCCTGCAACTTTTAGACGTAACGACATATCGGTATGACGATCCCCACCAGCGATCACTGCAGGAATATCCATATCAGCAAAATGTTCAAAATTCCCGTCCCAGATCCAACTAACGTCAATTCCATCTGCATAGTTTGCATTTAATAAAGCAACTAGTGAGAATGGATAAGGGGCTAAGCCGATCATATCGATGACCTGATTGATCCCAACAGGATTTTTAACAAGTACGAGTGTACATTTTTTACCATTGATATCAATGATTTCTTGACGACCAAATATTTTTTCGTCGTATCCTAGGCCTTGCTTGATTTTTTCAGGGGTTACCCCAAAATATTCAGCTACCGCTGTGGCAGCTAACGCGTTGTAGACATTGTACATCCCGCCAACTTCAATTCCATAGTTATGACCATCAATCGTAAAATCAGCTGAGACATTGTCCATGCGCAACATATCCGTTAGACGATAATCAAGTTCAGGACGTTTAAAGTCACAGTTTGGACAATAGTATTTCCCTAAATTTGCATACGTGATCATCTTGTAATGTAAAATATGATGACATTTAGGACAGAGCACACCATCCGTATTATAATGAGCCATTTGTTCATGGTCTTCTTCATGATCAAACCCATAATATTGGCGAGGATTGATTGTTTCCACAGAGTTGAAGATTGGCGAATCTCCATTACTGATAATTGTGGCATCAGGTGATTTCGCTGCTCCGTCTACAATCATTTTGTAGGTGGTATAGATTTCTCCATAACGATCCATTTGATCACGGAAAATGTTTGTAAATAAAAATAGTTCAGGCTTCATGTATTCAGTTACTTTACTCAAACTTGCTTCATCGATTTCTAAAACAGCGAATTTTTTTTGCCCTTTTTTAGGTTTGGCTTGCAAAAAAGTAGAAACGATTCCTTGAACCATATTTGCCCCAGTTGGGTTGGTTAATACTTCATCAAATTGTTGCCGTAATATATTAACTGTCAAAGCAGTTGTCAATGTCTTTCCGTTTGTTCCAGTAACGACAACCACTTGATAATCTTTTGCAAGACTGTCTAAAATGTGTGGGTCGATTTTAAGTGCAAGTTTACCCGGTAAACTTGATCCTCCTTTAAAGAAGGTTTTTAATGCCCATTGTGATGTTTTACCAACAGCAATCGCAAATTGACTGCGTACTCCCATTATGTAACCTCCATAAAACGTCTTAACGACGAGTAAATTCAATTAATCATACCATATGTTCAAAAAAAGGTTAAATTGCTTTTCTTTTTTTTAAGAAATGGTTGCGATTCTCTTGTCTAACAACGATTGGTACTAGGCTTGATTGTTTACTTGAAGTTTCGTTTAGTCTAAGAATAGCCCCAACGGATAACAGTTGATTTTTTAGGAATAACTATAGTGGATTAATAGTTGTTTTTGATCGTCTGAAAAAAGAGTGTACATTGTTCGCTTAAAAAAGAATAATCCAGTTTGTCTAAGGTTTCGATAATAAAGTGGATCATTGTTTCACTTGTGCTTTTTTCTTCTGTACAGTAAATCAGAATGTTCTCAAAATAAATACGATATAATTTAAAGATTGTATCTTCAGTGCCGGTAGTTAATTCCTTTAAATGACTAAGCGCATCTTTTGCTAAAAAGAAATTCCCATAGGAAATAAAATGACCGCAACTATTAAGAAGCAACGTCAAATAAATTTTTTTACCAGCGGGATATTCTTGATAGATCTGAATTTTTTTTAATGAATTTTTATAGAAAATTTGTTGCTGTTCTTCTGAAAAGTAATTCAAGGTGTTGGTATAAATTTTGATTTCTTGTAGTGTCCATGTTTCGATGGATTTTAAATAATCAACAAGGAACTCCAAGGTCTCATTGTCTATTTGATGGTCACTCAATTGATCATGGCCAATTTTAGTTAAAGCGTTTAGAAGCTGACTTTTTTTATCTTTTGAAGCGGTTGTCGTTTGATAGATCTCAAAGAGCTTTTCTAAGTCCTTTGTATTAGAAGCCAATTCATATTGTTTCCATAAATTTTGTGAAGAAGAGTGATAATAGTCATATAAAAAGATAAATTCTTCCACATCTACCAGCAATCGCTCCAACACTTGAGCTAGAAGTCGGAAAGACAAGTCATGGTTTCCTTTTTCAAATTCAATGCAATAAGATTTTGTTACGATTCCTGAATAGATTTCCTTTTGAGAAAAACCTTTATCTAATCGGATTTTTCGTACTAACTGACCATACTCCATAGTATCTCTCCATCAAAATTATTTTATGTGTTTATGTAATGAAGTAATAGTAGCAAAAAATTTGTCAAAATTCTAAGAAAGTTACTTTTGGAAAAGTGACCAGAAATGCGACTGAAAGAAAGAGAAATTAGTAAAGTTAGACGAGGGGTGTTATCCACACGTTTCTTATAACAAATAAGTACGAATGAAGGTTAAGTGGAGTTCAAAAAAACTAATTATTCGCATATTTATTGTATTTATGGTCAGATTATTTTTAGATACAAAGTACCAAAAGTCTTAAATATAGGACTATAAAAGAATTTTCATTCGTAGATGATTATACTATGGAAAATTAAAAGAAAACATTCATGATAAATCATTGGAAATCTGTCAATGATGAAGGCTTGTTTGAGGAGATGGGGTAGTATAAAAGACACGTAAACAATACTCATGTGAAGGGTCGTCAGCGACTAATCAATGAACAAATGATAATTATTTAACGGAAGAGGAACAAGAAATATGACAAAAAGAATTACAGAACCAAATAATCAAGTCCTTAGAATAATGATTGCTTTTGGAGTATTAGGGGCAGGGTTCTATGGGTTGACTCAGGTTGACTTTTATTATATTCAGTTTAGTTTTCTTGTCATTAGTGGTTTAGTAAGCTATTTACTGGTATTTGGTTTTGTTGGTGTGAGGCAATTATTTAGTACACCTAAACGATTTATAAAAACATTCTTGCTGATTTTAGTTGGTTCACAAATTTATGGTATGTTGGCTTCGATGATCATGGGAATACTGGCACAGTTGTTAGATATTCAGACGAAAGCAAATAGTGCGCAAGATAATCCTTGGTGGTTTTTTGTATTTATTTTACCAATTGCTTTACTGGGAGAAGAACTATTTTCGATCACTATCTTTGATACTTTACGTAAAAAAATGGGGATCAATACTAAGGTGGCATCATTGCTCACAGCAATTATTTTTGGACTGATTCACTTTGAAACTTATCTAGGAAGTTCAGCGTTGTTCACGATTGTGCAAGTCATCTTAGTTCAAGGAGGAATTAGACTTTGGTTTAACCAAGCCTATTTAAAAACAAAGTCATTGAATACTAGTTGGGCAGTGCATTATGCTTTTGATTTAATTGCTTTTGTTTTAGGAAGTTTATTATCCTCTTAGACAAATAAGAGCAAAGTTTTCAGTACAAATAAATAACCCGAAGTGGCCGAAAATAGCTTTTCTATTTTCTGACTACTTTGGGTTATTTTTATTAGAGCGACACAGGATGCATTTTTGTATACTAAATACAGATTCAGCCTTTCAAGGTTTGTCGATTGTCTGAAATTTTACCCAATGATGATTTTTTCAGTAGGGTATTCGTAGCCTAAATCTCGTGTTTCTTTTGGAACAAATAACATCAAAGTATACAACATACCGATACGACCGATAAACATTAAAGCTGCGATCGTGATTTTCCCAATTACTGACAAGTTCCCAGTAATTCCCAGGGATAAGCCAGTGGTTCCGAAGGCTGAAGTTACTTCAACGATAATTGCAATTAAAGGCTGATTTTCTGTAGCTGATAAAAAGACGATACAGAAAAAACACATACCAAGAGATAACATAAATACAACGACTGACTTACGCACATCATCATTATCGATTCGACGACCAAAAATATTGATGTTGTCTTCGCTTTTAAGGAAAGAGTAGAGATAAAGACCAATAATTGCTACGGTCGTTGTACGAATCCCTCCACCTACCGAACTGGGGCTACATCCAATGAACATCAATAAAGAAAAAACGATCAATGTAGTGATTTGGAAATTACCCAAATCATGGATTTGTAAGCCAGCATTACGAGTAGTCATAGAGTAAAACATAGAATTGATCCACTTGACACTTAAACTAGAATCTTGAAAAAGATGGTCTTTTTCAAGTAAAAAGATTAACAGCGTCCCACCAACAAATAAGATGATAAAGGCTAAAACCGCTAATTTTGTAAATAAGGAAAAGCGAAACGGTAATTTTGCTTTTGAGCGTTTATACAAAATCCATTCACGAAATTCCATCAAAACAGGAAATCCTATCCCACCAATAAAAATCAAAAACATGATAACAAATAGGAACAGATAGTCATGTGCAAACGGCTCGATTGAGTTTCCTGTGACATCGAAACCCGAATTGGTCACAGCAGAAATCGATTGGTAAAATCCATAGAAAAGAGCATCCCGCCAATGATCAAAGTAGCCTCGATAATAGAAATAAATGGAAAAGAAAGCGCCAAAAAGGACTTGGAACCACAACAAAATTACAAAGGTGATACGAATCAAACGAACAATACCAGATAAGCGTGGCTGATTCATATCCGTCATGATCAGTTGTCGCTGTCGTAACGTGATTCTTCGTTTAGAAAAGATAATAAAAGCAGTAGAGATCATCATAATCCCTAATCCACCTACTTGGAATAGTATTTCAAGTAAGATTACCCCGTTATCATTAAAAGCCGAATTAATATCAAATGTGGACAATCCCGTTACACTGATTGTACTGATCGCCATGAAAAGCATATCGATAAAAGGTACGTGACTATCTGGTTCACGAAAAAAAGGAATGTAAAACAATCCTAAAGAGACAATGGTCATAATAAGATAGTAAAAAACAATGACTTGGATTGAAGAAAAATGACTAGAAGCGTAACGTTCGCTTCGACGTCTTAATTTCCGCATGAAAAGGGTTAATTTCAAGAAACTATCCTCCTTTTTAAAAGTTGTTTCTTTCAGTATACCGAGGTTATAAATAATACTCAAAGAAATCTTAAACAAAATGTACGTTTTCTTTTGATTTGCTATCAAATAGCATATAATTATGGAAGAATTGAAGAATAGCGAGGTCTCCCAATGATTGATGCAAAGGTAATTGTTGAAAAAATGAAAAACCAGAAAATAAATTATGATCGAGTACTACAAAAAATGATCCAACAATGGCAACAAGAAGAAACTCGACCAAAAATATTAATCCATACTTGTTGTGCTCCTTGCAGCACACATACGTTAGAATTTATGTGCCAATTTGCAGAGGTTACTTTATTTTTTTCAAATTCTAATATCCATCCTAAAAATGAATATTTAAGAAGACTCCATGAACAAAAGCGATTTGTTGATCAGTTTAACGAGCAAACCAATCATCATGTTCAGTTGATCGTTGATGAGTACCGCCCCAGTGAGTTTAATAAAATGGTCATTACGCAAGGCCTTACGGAAGAAAAAGAAGGTGGCGCAAGATGTAGTGCCTGTTTTAATATGCGTTTAGACCTGGTAGCACAAAAAGCCCAAGAACTTGGTTATGATTATTTTGGGAGTGCATTAACGATCTCACCCAAGAAAAATGCTGCTCTGATCAACCAAATCGGGATGGATATCCAAAAAATTTATGGAACTCATTACTTACCAAGTGATTTTAAGAAAAAGAAAGGATATGAGCGATCGATCCAGATGTGTAAAGAGTATGACATTTTTCGTCAGTGTTACTGTGGCTGTGTCTTTGCAGCTAAACAGCAAGGTTGTGATTTAAAGAAAATAAACCAAGAAGCAAAGGATTATTTAGCAAGTTCAAAAATTTCAATTAATTAGCTCTATTATAAAATTTTCAAGAAAACGTAAGAAAAAAATAAGAAATTTATGTTAAGTATAATTAAGTGTCAAAATAAAAGCGATTGATTCGATTGAAAATGAATATTCAGTTTGGTGGAAAAATGAATTTTAGACCAAGCATAAAAAATAATAGTGATGAAAAATAAAACATAAAGGAAGAGATATGATGCGAAAAGTAGCACCTATTTTGAAACCAATAGCAGTCTTAACTATTTCAACAATCGTTGCTACTGCGACCGGTGTTGTCAACAGTTCAAGTTATCGTACCCCTAGTTCAAGTTCGGTGGAAGAAACAACACCAACATCAACACCAGAGACCACATCTAATGAAACGTCGACAACACTGGATCAGACGAATGATTCATCGAGCACATGGGAAGAAAATACGAGTTCAACCAATGAAAATACGTATTCTACAGAGCAACCAAGTAGTTCGAAAGAAAAGTCTGACAAGCAAGGAAGCAGTTCATCCGAAACCAGTGATACGAATGCGATCAATGGAGGAAATCATACAGAACCAAGCTCAAGTTCGTCAACAGTACCAAGTAATACGACACCAAGTACTGAAGGACAAGATAGTGGAGAGGCTACCGTGAAAAATGTAACGCCAACCCAAAATACAGATGGGAAGCAAGTGTATAATCAGCAAGCAGGTGATTCACAATGACAATTTTATTAGATATTATCAATAGCGTGCATAAGTTTTTAGGTTATTTAGATATTAGTCCTAAATATTTAAATCGAGGCTATACGATTTTAAGTGTGATCCCAACGATGTATCTTTTACGGATTATTTATGGACTTTGGCAAAACCAAAATTACTTACAATTTTTCTTGTATGGAATCGGCTTTTTAGTGTTAGTGTATTTTATCATTTTGAATGTATTTTATTACTTTCTGGATAAGAATACCAAAGCGGATGTGACACAATTGTTTGTCAAATATTTACCGGAAGAAGCATTCAATATTCAAACAGAAGAAGCGATGCTGAATAGCGGTGCAATCGACAAAGTGAACACGAAAGAAGTCAGTGTTTCTTATGATGAAGATTATCAATTGCGATTAGCTGAAAACATGCGTTATTTAATCGGAAATGGTGAGATTAAAACAAATGATCTAGGAAGAATGGATGGCTATCTTGTGGATCGTAACACACTTTATCCTTATTATTACGTTAAAAAAGTAGCAGAAAAAGAATATCAGTTGAGTATTGGGCGCAGCTACTCGGATTTAGCCCCTGTTGGAACGATTGTTATGGATTCGGCGGATGAAAAGCTCGAACCAGTTGGGTTGTTTATTGTAGGTGGTGACTTCGTCAAAGAAGGCTTAAGGTATCATGAGCCTTATCGTTTAAAACTTATCGTGAAAAAAGAACAACCAGAAAATGAAGCAATGGTTTACAGTAGAAGTCAACGAAGAAAGCATTCACGAAGTTAATGGATCACGTTGATCAAGACAGGTTGGAAAATTGTGGATGAAAAATGACAGAATCTCCCTTTGAATAATAAAAGAAAAAAATAGAGTTATACGTGATGTATTCTTATTCTTTCCTTTACTTTCTAAAAAAGGTAAAATAAAAAAGAACAATAAAAAAATCAATTGAATAATACGAAGAGAAAACAAAAGTAAAGCGGGAGGTATGTTGTGAAAGAATTTTTTAAAAATTGGGGTATTTTGATCGTAGTACTAGCAGCTATTTTATTAGCTCGGGTCTATGTATTTACGCCAGTTACCGTTAATGGACATTCAATGGATCCGACGTTGAGTGATGGTCAACGATTGATCTCGTCGAAAATCTCAAAGTATGAACGCTTTGATATTATCACGACGAAAGAACCTGGAGATGAAGAACGAATGATCGTTAAACGAATCATTGGCATGCCGGGCGATACCGTGAAAATGGAAAATGATCAATTGACGATTAATGGTAAAAAATATAATGAGTCTTATTTAAATGAGTTTAAAAAAGATTTTGCGAAAGATAAATTGCAGAATGAATATTCTTACAGTGAAGCTTTCCAAGCACAGGCTGAAAATTCGCAGCATTTCACAAGTGATTTTGAATATGTCGTGCCCAAAGGAAAATATTTAGTTTTAGGAGATAATCGTTTGATCTCTAAAGATAGCCGAATATTTGGCTTGGTGGATGCAGACATGATTCAAGGAAAAGTAGTTTTCCGTTACTGGCCTTTAAACGAAATCAAAATCTTTTAAGTCTCTTTCTGAGCAGGTATCAGAAAGAGCATGAGCAAAAATGTAGGCAACAGTGGTCATGACCAAGTTGTCTAGCCCAGAAAATAAGCCACAGAATCCGAAATAGTTTTTCCTATTTTAAGGATTCTGTGGCTTATTTTTTATTTTTTTCCGCTAGCAAAAAACAAAGAAGCATCTTGGTTCATGAATAAATTTTTACCAGAGTGAAAAGTGTAGATATTCGTGGAATGAAACCCAATTTGTTCAAGTAGAGCCATAAGTGCTTCATGGTCAAACCCATTATGGACTTTTGGATGGTTGATCGCATCATTGTGATCAAAATCAATGATCAAAAGTTGACCGTTTGGCGTAAGCATGTGGTAGAGTTTTTCTAAGATCAAACGTGTGTCAGGAATATGCAGTAGGACTAATGACATCAAAATAAGATCTACTTTTTGATCGATTTTTTGATCGATGGATTCGGTTGTGGCATCGAACGTTACCGAAGAGACGTTTGTTAATCCTCTAGTCTTAATTTTGTCTTCAGCAATTGTTAGCATCGCATCAGAGGAATCAACTAGAAGAAGTTGCTTGAATCGGTCAGCTAAAGCTAACGAAACCAAACCGGTACCTCCGCCATAATCCATAAAAGTCAGTTCTTTGGTGGAAGAAGGTAGTTGAGAAATTAGTTCGTCTTGAATAATTTTTGCTAGTGCTTTTCTTTCGGGAGTATCATAATGGTTTGCGATTTGATTGAAGATTTCTGACATAAGGTCACTCCTGACTTCATAAGTTAGATGAATTTTATTAAGTATAGCAAAAAAATCTGTTTTCCCAAACCACTAGTTGATTTTGAAGAATTGAAAGACACGTAGCTATTGTTTTAAATGTATGAGTGTTTTAATCTAAAGTAACGTTTTTACCAGATGAAAAATTCTCACTGTAAAAAATAATGAAAATCAAGTATAATACCATAGGAACAAACTGGAAGGTGAGCAAGTAAATGGCACAACTATTTTTTAAGTATGGCGCAATGAATAGCGGCAAGACAATTGAGATCTTAAAAGTCGCACATAATTATGAAGAACAGAATAAACCAGTTGTCTTGATGACAAGTGGGATCGATACCAGAGATGGTGTTGGTGTTGTCTCTAGTCGTATTGGGTTAAAAAGAGAAGCCACGCCGATTTTTGAAGAAACAGATGTCTTTGATGTCATTTTTCAAATGGAGGATAAGCCATATTGTATATTGATCGACGAGGCGCAATTTTTAAAGAAAAAACACGTAATTGCGTTTACGAAAATTGTTGATGAATTAAACATTCCGGTGATGGCATTTGGTTTGAAGAATGATTTTAGAAATGAGTTATTTGAAGGATCAAAATATCTATTGCTTTATGCAGACAAAATCGAAGAGATGAAAACGATCTGTTGGTTCTGCCATAAGAAAGCAATCATGAATTTACATTATATCGATGGTCAACCAGTTTACGAGGGTGATCAGGTACAAATTGGTGGAAATGAAGCCTATTACCCCGTTTGTCGGAAACACTATTTTGAACCATCAATTATGACAGAAGGAGAATAAAGATGTACGATCAATTACAAGCAATTGAAGACCGTTATGAAGAACTGGGCGAGCTACTAAGCGATCCAGAAGTAATCTCAGATACGAAACGTTTTATGCAATTGTCAAAAGAAGAAGCAAACACTCGTGAAACTGTTGATGTCTATCGCCGTTACAAAGATGTCGTACAAGGGATCAAAGACACAGAAGAACTGTTAGGTGAAAAGTTAGATGATGAAATGGCTGAAATGGCCAAAGAAGAATTATCTGATTTGAAAAAAGAAAAAGAAGAATTAGAAGAAAAAATCAAAATCTTATTACTGCCAAAGGACCCGAACGATGATAAAAACATCATCATGGAAATCCGTGGGGCAGCAGGTGGAGATGAAGCAGCGTTATTTGCTGGTGACTTATTCAACATGTATCAGAAATATGCAGAATCACAAGGTTGGAAAACGGAAGTGATGGAGGCAAGTATTACTGGTATCGGTGGCTATAAAGAAGTCATCATGATGATCTCTGGAGAAAATGTCTATTCAAAATTAAAATATGAAAGTGGTGCGCATCGTGTACAACGAGTACCATCTACAGAATCACAAGGACGAATCCATACATCAACAGCAACCGTTGTGGTCATGCCAGAAGCAGAAGAAGTAGAAATCGATATTGAAGATAAAGATATCAGAACAGATATCTATCATGCATCAGGGGCGGGTGGTCAGCACGTCAATAAAACAGCATCGGCAGTTCGTCTAACTCATTTACCTACTGGAATCGTGGTAGCAATGCAAGATGAACGTTCACAGCTGAAAAACCGTGAAAAAGCCATGAAGATTTTACGTGCCCGTGTCTATGATAAAATCCAACAAGAAGCACAAAGTGAATACGATGCAAACCGTAAATCAGCCGTTGGAACGGGTGATCGCTCCGAGCGGATCCGTACGTATAACTTCCCGCAAAACCGTGTGACTGATCATCGTATTGGTTTAACTATCCAAAAATTAGATCAAATCCTTGCTGGAAAAATGGATGAGATCGTGGATGCGTTGATCATGTATGACCAAACATCAAAATTGGAAGAAATGCAAAATGGGTAAGACCACGTATTTAGAAGTCCTATCACGGGCTTCTTCTTTTTTAGAAGATCATGGAAAAGAAGGTCATAGTATCCAATTTCTTTTTCTTGAACGTAAAGGCTGGCAAAAACTTGATTGGTTGTTGCAGATGAATGAGCCCATTTCTAGCGAAGATCAACAGATGATCGAACAAGATCTGGAGCATTTGATGAACAATTATCCGCCTCAATATTTGTTGGGGTATGCTGACTTTTATGGTCACCGCCTAAAAGTGACAGAGGACACTTTGATCCCTAGACCGGAAACAGAAGAATTAGTTGAACGATGTTTGCAAGAAACGTCAGAACAAAACTTGAAGGTCATAGATATTGGAACAGGAACAGGGGCAATTGCGATCAGTTTAAAAGCTGCAAGAAAGAACTGGGACGTTTCGGCTGTGGACCTATCTCCAGCAGCTCTTTCAGTAGCGAAAGAGAATGCGCAACAGGCTGGACTGGCGATCCATTTTTATCATGGAGATACACTGGCACCGGTCAGTGATCAAACCTTTGACGTCATTATTTCCAACCCGCCGTATATTCGTTTCGATGAATGGGAATTGATGGATGAAAGTGTTCGGACAGTTGAACCTAAAATGGCATTATTTGCCGAAGATGAAGGATTAGCCATCTATAAAAAAATAGCAAAAGAAGCAAAACAATGTTTGAAACCAGAGGGAAAACTTTTTTTGGAAATAGGATTTAGCCAAGGGGAGATCGTGAAACAAATCTTTCAAACGGCATTCCCCAATAAACAAGTAAGTATTCATAAAGATTTATTTGGAAATGAACGAATAGTTTCTGTGATGAGCTGATTGTGGATGAAAAATATTTTTTATGTTTTTTTATCATAAAAAAACATTGATTTTACAAGGATGAAAACGAGTTATTAACTTATCAACATACTTATCCACTATTGACAAAATAGTTATCAACAATCTGTTGATAACGTGAGGATAAAGTAGAATAAATCAAGCATATTGAAAAATGAGGGTGTGGATAGACTGTGGAAACAAACTATTATCATGAAGAACAATTATCAGAAGCAGCACAAGCATTAAAAAGTGGCGAACTCGTTGCTTTTCCAACTGAAACTGTCTATGGACTAGGCGCTAATGCACTTTTGCCTGAAGCGGTAACCGAAGTGTTTTCGGTCAAAGGTCGTCCACAAGATAATCCTTTGATTGTCCATGTTTCATCGTTTGAGCAAGTAAAACAATTTGTGGATAACTTTCATCCTTTAACGGAAAAAATCGTCAATCATTTCTGGCCAGGTCCCTTAACACTTATTTTTGGGATCAAAAAAGGGTCTTTACCACCTATTGTAACAGGTGGGTTATCCACAGCTGCTTTTCGTATGCCAGATAACAAAAAAACACTTGAAGTCATCCAATTAGCTGGTATACCAATTGTTGGTCCTAGTGCGAATACTTCGGGAAAACCTAGTCCAACGACTGCGGAACATGTCTACCATGATTTAAAAGGAAAAATCAATGGGATCATTGATGATGGTGCAACCCGAATTGGTGTGGAATCAACCGTGATCGATCTCAGTGATCCGGATCGTGAACCCATGATTTTACGTCCAGGAGCGGTGACCAAAGAACAGCTTGAAAAAGTGATCGGTGGAAAGGTAGCCGTTGATCGTCATTTAGTCCAAAGTACTGAAACACCTAAATCACCAGGAATGAAATATAAGCACTATTCGCCTGATACGCAAGTCATGATGGTCCAAGAAAATGATTGGGAAGCCGCTGTAAAATGGGCGAAAGAAGAACATATGCGTGTTGGAGTAATTGCAGGTCCTAAAATTGCTGAAGCTGTTCGTTTTGATGTAGCAGCAGTCTACATGTATTTTGATGATTCAGTAGAAGCCGCTACGAAAGGATTATTTGCAGGATTACGTGGGTTAGATGAGAAGAACCTTGGACTTGATATGATCTTTGTTGCAGTATTTCCAGAAGAAGGTCTGGGAAATGCTTATATGAATCGCTTAAAAAAATCAGCGGGACAAAAATATTTTGAAAAAAGAACGTAGGTAGCTTGTACCCATACTTTATTATGATACAATGCAATAAAGTAAACTCTACTTGAATAAAATTGAATAAAACTGAGAGATCATGTTCAAAAGAGAAAGAATCAGCAATCATTCGTGAGATATAGCTTTTTACAGCGATCTGAATGACCAGTTAAGGATTTTAGCTGATCATGCCTAGATTGCTAGTTGATTCATGATTTCTTAGTAAACAATAAGAAGGAGCTGTTGTGTGTGGTAGACTACAAAACGTTTGACCCAGATTTATGGGCAGCAATCGCAAAAGAAGAAGAAAGACAAGAAAATAATTTGGAACTTATCGCTTCCGAAAATTTTGTCTCTGAAGCAGTGATGGCGGCTCAAGGAAGTATCTTGACAAATAAATATGCAGAAGGTTACCCTGGGCATCGTTATTATGGTGGCTGTGAATTTGTCGATATCGTTGAAAGTTTAGCGATCGATCGTGCAAAAGAATTATTCGGTGCAAAATTTGTCAATGTTCAACCTCATTCTGGTTCACAAGCGAACACGGCAGCATATCTTGCTTTAGTAGAACCCGGTGACACGATTTTAGGGATGGATCTTTCAGCAGGTGGACATTTGACTCATGGTTCTCCTGTGAACTTTAGTGGAAAAACGTACCATTTTGTAGCCTATGGTGTTGATCCAACAACAGAAGTCATTGATTACAATGTTGTGCGGATTTTAGCTAGAAAACATCAACCAAAATTGATCGTTGCCGGAGCAAGTGCCTATGGTAGAATCATTGATTTTGAAAAATTTAAAGAAATCGCTGATGAAGTAGGTGCGAAATTAATGGTTGATATGGCACATATCGCTGGCTTAGTTGCAGCTGGTGTCCATCCAAGTCCAATCCCTTATGCGGACATTACTACGACAACCACTCATAAAACATTACGTGGACCACGTGGTGGTATGATTTTGACCAATAATGAAGAATTAGCGAAAAAAATCAATAGTGCAGTTTTCCCTGGCATCCAAGGTGGACCACTAGAGCATGTCATTGCAGGGAAAGCAGCAGCATTCAAAGAAGCTTTGACACCTGAATTTAAAGAATACAGTGAACAGATTATTGCTAATGCCAAAGCGATGGCAAAAGTCTTCAATCAAGCAATCGGTACAAGAGTGGTCTCTGGCGCAACGGATAATCATTTAGTTTTAATCGATGTCCGTGGATTAGAGTTAAACGGGAAAGAAGCCGAAAGTATTTTAGATAGTGTGAATATTACGGTTAACAAAAATTCAATTCCATTTGAAACACTTAGCCCGTTCAAGACTAGCGGTATCCGTATCGGTACTCCAGCAATTACTACAAGAGGCTTCAAAGAAGAAGATGCTGCGAAGGTGGCGGAATTGATCGTCAAAGCTTTACAAGCCAAAGAGAATGAAGCCGAATTAGCTGAAGTCAAAGCTGGTGTGCGTGAATTGACTGAAAAATATCCTTTATATAATAAATAAAAGGAATAATCACTACAAAACGAGTCGCTTAACGCAAGAAGTACCATCAGCAGACATAAAAAAGCAACTGTTACAAAATTCTTAGTTTGCTAAAATTTACTGTGTATTAAAAATAATCCGAAGAATCCAAAATCGCTTCTCCTGTTTTTGGAATTCTTTGGATTATTTTTTGAAATGGCTTATTGTGTGTGGGCACTTTTTCAAGGGAAAGTTGTTGGAATCGCTTCTTTTGGGTGTTTTAGTTTTATTTAGGCAAAAGTTTTCTTCTATCGATGCAGCACGAATACATTGGTGAGATCTATTTAAAATAGTCTGAGATATAGGATTGAGATGGATTAGGTGTGGAAGTGTTGAGGTTTTGTTTTAATGATTGGATAAACTAAGACGGAGGTACTGGGGGAAGTATGGGGAATGCTTATGTTGACTGAGTTTGAGAGAAAACAAACAAACTGATTTTTTGACTTTTTCATTGGGGCTCACTAGTATATGAGGTGTAATTTGGCTTTTTATTATAATCTAGGGAGGAACCATGATGACCGAACGAATCTCATTAGAAAAAGCAGCAATCGAATTTAGTGATGCAAATGCTCCCCACCCAAGAATCTACGAATTACCACCTGAAGAAGGACGAGCGCTATTAGAAAAAGTCCAAGAATCGCCCGTTGATAAACTACCAGTCGACATTGAAGATTTAACGGTTGATACTGGTCAATGGGGGGCCATCAACGTTCGTTTTGTCCGTCCAGAAGGAAATACTGATAAATTACCAGTAATTTTCTATATTCATGGAGCTGGTTGGGTTTTTGGTAGCGCACAAACTCATGACAAGTTGATTCGTGAATTAGCCGTTCGCACGAACTCGGTCGTCGTTTTTCCAGAGTACAGCCGTTCGCCGGAAGCAAAATATCCAACAGCGATCGAACAAAGCTATGCAGTCTTACAAAAGCTAAGTGAACTAGCGGAATCAAAAGGGTTAGATTTATCTGAATTAGCGGTAGCGGGCGATTCAGTTGGAGGTAATATGGCAACTGTAATGACTATTTTAACCAAAGAACGCCAAGGGTTGCCCATCCAAAAACAACTTTTGTTTTATCCGGTGACGGATGCCAATTTCACTACTGATTCTTATCAAGAATTTGCCGAAAACTATTTTTTAACAAAAGAAGGAATGAAATGGTTTTGGGACCAATATACAACTGATGATTTAGAGCGGTCAGAAATCACAGCATCACCATTACGAGCGACTTCTGAAGAGTTGGCAGACTTACCACCAGCTTTGATTTTAACTGGTGAAGTGGATGTTTTAAGAGACGAAGGAGAAGCTTATGCTCGGAAGTTACGTGATGCAGGTGTGGCAGTCACTCAGGTTCGTTTTCAAGGGATGATCCACGATTTTGTGATGGTCAATTCATTGGACCAAACCAATGCTACCAGAGCAGCGATGCTTTTAGCGACTCAGTGGTTACAGCAGGATCGATGATCCTATTTATATAACCAGATATATGTAATATTAATCTGACTAAAAGACAGTAAAAATAACAAAAAAACTCATTTTCCAAAGCTTTTTTGTTATTTTTTACTGCTTTTTTTTATTTTTGATTACTGTTGTTTTATTTATTTTATTTTCTTTTGAAAAGTTGTTGGTTTGACTAGTCAATTGGGTCTTTTTGTTTTACAATTAAAAAGAAACGACAGAACAAAGGAGACCAGAAAAATGGGCAAATTCCAAGTAATCGACCATCCATTGATCCAACATAAACTAACTATTATTCGTGACAAAGACTGTGGAACAAAAGTTTTCCGTGAGGTTGTCGACGAAATTGCTATGTTGATGGCATATGAAGTATCACGTGACATGCCATTAGAAGATATCGTAATCGAAACACCGATTACAGAAACAACTCAAAAAACGTTATCTGGTAAAAAAGTAGCGATCATTCCGATTCTACGAGCAGGTATTGGGATGGTTGACGGTATTTTAGAATTGATCCCAGCTGCGAAAGTCGGACATATCGGGTTATACCGTGACGAAGAAACATTTGAACCTCATGAATATTTCGTAAAATTACCTGAAGATATCGATGCACGACAATTATTTGTTGTTGACCCAATGTTAGCGACAGGTGGCTCAGCGATCATGGCGATCGATGCATTAAAAGAACGTGGCGCTTCAAATATCAAATTTGTTTGTCTAGTAGCTGCTCCAGAGGGTGTAAAAGCTTTACAAGAAGCACATCCAGATATTGACATCTACACAGCTGCATTAGATGAAAAATTGAATGAACACGGCTACATCGTTCCAGGTCTAGGCGATGCAGGGGACCGTTTATTTGGTACGAAATAAAAATAATAAACGCTAAAGCACCAAACCATAGTAGGATTTCTTATTCTATTATGGTTTTTTGTTTGTTATTAATTCTAGTAATTTTATCATGGTTTTGATAGAAAGTAGTTTATTCAAAGAATAGCTGCAAGAAGATGGATCAAAGAATATACGGAATTTGAAAAAACGGATGGAGTCTTGCGGAATCTTAAGTGAACAAGAGGAACAGCAAAAGAATAGAGGATGATTTTTGCCATCTCATAAGACTTTATTGATGTGAGAAAAAAACTGTTTTTTAGTTAGAGAGAGCAATAGGCACGTTTATGATGACATGAATGGAATAAGTGATCCTAGATAGTTGATGAAATTTTTCAAATAAAAAAACCATCCCAAAAAACGCAGAGATGGTCAGTGTTAAATTTTCTTCAATTCTTTGTAATTGATGATGATTACACCTTTGCTTTGCGTCATTAAATTGGCATTTTCATCTGTTTTGTCAATTTCAACCACAGCCGAGTTTTTCAGTTGTTTTGAAATTGTTCCAGTTTGCGGTGTTCCATGAATCATAAATGTCACGTGAGTGTCGATCGTAAATTTTTCCCCAAATTCTGACGGTACGATAGTTGTATCAAATTTTCCAAACGTTGCCATTTTCATAAAACCTGCCTTTCATACCAATTATACCACGTTTTATGAAAAAAATCATGAAATAGAACGAAATTTACACTTGTGCCTTTACAAATTTTTAAAATACGTATATAATTTCATATGGAAACGCCAGCTTAGCTCAGTTGGTAGAGCAACGCACTCGTAACGCGTAGGTCACAGGTTCGATCCCTGCAGCTGGCATCATTTATAAAAGCAACGATCTCAAAGATTTTTTATTTTGAGATCGTTGCTTTTTTTCGTAAGGAATTTGAAAAGAAGAGGAAGGAACAACATTAAAAATAGCGGATACGATGATGTCGATTCTAGATCTGTTTTACTATTCAATAACTGAGAAGAAGCATCAAGTTCTGGTTCTTCAACCAATTTTTTAAACATCAAAATTAGTAGATTCTACTAGTTTTGATGTTTTTTTGTTGAACAAATGACAGCCATCAAGTGCTAAAACAGATGGAATCATAAAACTGTTGAAAAATAAAGGAGTTTGGCACAACTAGAGGTTTCGTTCTTTTTTATAAAAAAACTAAGTGGGATTTCTAATAAATGTAAAATTATGGATAGGAAAAAAGCGGATAGGAAATGATTTTTTTCTTAAATCAAGTCAATTATTTGGCACATTATTCCTTTTTTTGCTATCTAAGTCGCCTTTTTTTTCACTGTAAATATAGATTACTAATTTTTAAAATGTTATACCGATTTTTTTATTGGTTATTTATTTGTCGTTATTAATGATAGCGAACTAGTTCTGTAGTTGTATTTTTATATTGAAATAAACGATGGTCTGTATGATCTTGCTTCATGACCTTCTGATTTAAAAGTTAAAGAAATTTGACGATCAAAAAAAATTCACTTGAAATTAGTTATTTATTTTTCATATTTATATGCAAACATCAGCAAACCTTCATAATACTATTATTTTTTATTTTAAAAGTGAAAAAAATAGAAAAAAACGGAAAAAATTGGTGTTTATTCAATAAAAAACACTCTATTCTAATTATATATTTGAATTTATTTTAAATTAGGAGGGAAAAATGAAAAAGAAAAAAATTTATCAGATATTGGTGATGGGGTTAGTTGTTGGTCAGGTTCTTACTAACGGGACAACATTTGCTTACGCAGCGACCATTGAAAGAAATCTTTTGGATGAGAGCAAGTTTTCAGATGAGCGTATGGATGCATTGAATGATCAGTATCAACCAGTTACTTATGTTTACCATAAAATAACGATAAATGAAGCGCCTAAAATTCCTAGTCAACTTCAAAATAAAGAGCTTGTTGAAACTCAAAATATAAATAAAAATGAAGTAAAACAGATCGTTTATCAAGTTCATCAGCAAATAAAACAACAAATAAAACCAACTACACAGCAACAAATAAAACAACGAAATTTGTCAAAAACGAACGAAAAGAACCTTTCTAGCCTCTGATTTGAAATGTTTGGAATAGGATTCAATGCTCTTGAAGACTATCAGGTCTTTTGGAAAAAGAGCAAAACTGAATAATTAACATACTTCTAGTGTATTGAATTCATCTACTGGAAGTAATTAGGGAAAGGAATGGCGAAATGGATATCGTTCAGTTGCTAGATGAAAACTCAAAAATGAAAATTAAACTTCTGGAACTTATTCAGACCAAACTTGGTGAAAGAGTGGAAATCTCTTTTTTAGCGCAGAAAACAGGTATATCTAAATTTAAATTAAGTAAATTAATTCATGAGTTGAAAATGGAGCTAGAACAGAAATTATGCTTAAATGATTTTTTTGTCGTAAAGCGGGGCGTTATTCAAGTATATTCTTTTATTTGTGATGAGGACATTCTTAAATTACGTCAGCACTATTTAAATAGTTCGCTAACTTATCAGCTGCTTATTTTCCTGCTGTTTTCAAACCGACCGATTAATAAATTTACGACCGATCATTACATTTCAAATTCTTCTTTATATCTTTATAAAAAACGAATCAATAAATTGTTAGAAAAAGATCATCTCATTATTAAGAAAAATAAGATAGTAGGGAATGAATGGAAGATTCGCTCGGTAGGGTATGGCATTCTCCATAATTTGAATGGGATTGATTCCCCTTTTGCTGAGCAACAAAAAAACCAAAGTGATCGGCTTGTATTTTGGATCGAACAATTTTTTAGAATTAGAATCCGTAATAGTTTACGTTATAAATTATCTTTATTTCTATCAATCAGTGCGCTTCGGATTCAGAGAAAAGCGTATTTAGATGAAGCACATCTGACGATCAAAGTTGATCAGACCTCAATATTGGTTCAAAAACTTGCAGGAAAATTAAAGACAGAGTACCAAATATCAGATACAGTAGCAGTAAAAGAAGCTTCAGTCTTGTATGCCTATTTATATGTTAATCGGATCATTGATAAGAAGTCTTGTCTAGATTTTTCTGAACTAGATCCGACACTGTCAATTTTTAACAATAATTATTCAAGTATGCTAAAAGGTATTGCTGATTCAACTTTTGTTGATCAACGTCTGTTTAAAGTGTTATTGAAAAATGTACAACCGATACATGAACGGTTGTTATTTATGCCCGATATCCATCATCGTTTTGGAAATATCCATAATTTTCAATTTTTAAGAGAAGAATATCCTTTATTTGATCAGAAAGTCAATGAAACCATTATGGAAACAGCTCGTTCTATTTTACTTAATGAAGAAGAAAAAGCAGATTTATACATGTACTATATGATGGAATTGATTGAAAATTTTCCCTTAGAAGCAGTTGAAGAAGCTGTTTATATTACGTTGGATTTTTCTTATGGAAAAGCGTATGAAGAGTTTATTGCAGAACATCTCCAATATTCCTTAGCTGGAAAAATAGTCATTGAAAAAGTTATTTCTTCGAAAACGGATATCTATATTTCTGACTTTCATTTAGGAAACCTTCAATGTACCCATATCTTATGGCAACGATTGCCCAACAATCATAATTGGCAAGAACTAATTAAACAAATTAAACAATGCATCAGCGAAAAAAATGTCGTAAATCAAAAGGAGACGTCCAATATTTCCTCTACCAGCTAGTCTTTTTTCTTTTACCTGCCTATAATGTGACAGAGATTCATTCAATAGCTTTATCGGAATGTTATTGTTGTGTTTAGAAGTAATGTATTTGCTAACTAGAAAAATAAAAAAACACCTGAAATCAAACGCTCATTTCAGGTGTTTTTTTATAGAGAAAACCTTGGGCATGAAGGGAGAACATCTCGAAATAGAAATAGCTATTCTCACAACGGTCAGTATTCACGATTTATTCTTTTTCACGAGAAACGATGGTTTGTTCTGTTTCACGTATGATATAAACGGGGCGTTGTTTGGTTTCAAGGAAAATTTTACCAATGTATTTGCCAATGATCCCTAGGCATAGTAATTGGATGCCGCCGATAAATAAAAAGATCGATACCATTGAAGGCCAGCCTGCTGTCGGGTCACCAAATAATAATGCTCGTGCAATGATAAATAAAATAGCAATTCCCGAACCAATACAAGAAAGAGCGCCAGTGAAAGAGGCGATCGTTAGTGGTGCATCTGAAAAATTGACGATTCCATCAATCGAATAATTGAATAATTTCCAAAAGGACCAAGAGGTTTCACCAGCCACTCGTTCACGGTTTTCAAAAGAAAGATACTCTGTTTTGAAACCGACCCAACTAAATAATCCTTTTGAAAAACGATTGTACTCGGTTAACTCTAAAACAGCATCAACCATCTGTCGAGTCATCAAGCGGAAATCTCTTGCACCATCTACCATTTCTGTGTCACTGATTTTATTGATCAACTGATAGAACCGTTTAGCGAAGAAACTCCGAATCACTGGTTCTCCTTCTCTTGTTGAGCGTCTCGTTCCTACGCAATCAATGTCAGTTGTCGTGATTTTTTCAATCATGAGTGGTAGTAATTCTGGAGGATCTTGTAAATCAACGTCCATTACTGTGATTAGCTCCCCAGTCGAAGCTTGTAAACCCGCATAGAGGGCAGCTTCTTTTCCGAAATTTCGAGAAAAAGAAACGAATCTCACATATTCATATTTTCTCGCTAATGCTTTAATGGCTTGTAGCGTACCATCTGAGGAGCCATCATCAATAAACAAGTATTCAAACTCGTGTCCGTCTTTGAATTTTTCTACTTCATCGAAAAAAAGCGGTACAGTCTTTTCTTCGTTATAGCAAGGGACAACAATTGATATTTTCATATGATAAATCCTTTCAAGCAAATATTATTTGTTCGAACAGAATAGTAAATAAACTGTATTTTCTGTTACTTAAGTAATTATCATTTTTAGTTTATCATTAAGCTGACACTTAATAAAACTTTAAATTGCATTTTTAGCCAAAATAATACAAGATAAATAAAATAGTAGAACGGTAGAGGAGGGCAAGTCTAGTTCATTCAGGATTAGACGATGAAAATGAAAATAAATACGCCAATTGGAGAACTATGGTTAGATGCAGATCAGAATGGGTTGACGAAGGTTTCGTTTCATCCGATTGAAGAAATGGCGGTAAATGGTGCACAGGATCAAGGAAAGAAACAAGAAATTCTACTTGAAACAGAACGTCAATTGGCTGAGTACTTTGAGGGCAACCGGCAGGACTTTCAACTTCCGTTATCAATAAACACAGGCACGATTTTTCAACAAAAGGTTTGGCAAGCATTACAAGAGATTCCTTATGGAGAACTACGCACATATAAAAAAATAGCAGAAACCATTGATCATCCCAAAGCGGTCCGAGCGATCGGACAAGCGAATCGCATGAATCCATTACCAATCGTGATTCCATGTCATCGAGTGATTGGACAAAACGGTCAATTAACCGGTTATATGGGAAATGCGGAAGCTGGCTTATTGATCAAACGTCAACTACTTGTATTAGAAAAAGCACTATCTGAATAAAAAAGAACTGGAATTATTTGACCTAAAAACCACCCCTTCGCCCTGAAATAGAAGTGACTATTTTGGGACGAAGAGGTGGTTTTAAGTCTGGGGATTTTATGAAGCCAACAAAGGCAGATCGCTTATACCAGCGGAATCCGGTAGTTATAGTGTTGTTAACCAAATGAATAGCAGCGCAGCAACAGTTTGCAGTAAACCAACTGCTAGACCATAAGATAAGAATCGAGGTCCTTCTTTCATGAATTTAGCGAAATCTAAACGTAAACCAATTGCGGCTAAAGCAGTGATTTCAAACCAATTACTAATAAAGTGAGCCCCTTTGTCGATAAAAGTTGGGAGCGTAAATAGGCTGTTGAGCAAGCAGAAAACTAAAAAGCCTAAAACATACCATGGTAATGGGAATCTTCTTTTCTTGGAACTGTCAGACGAAATCGTTTCAGCAGAAGCTGTCTTTTTTTGGATAAATTTTTCAAATAAATAGACAACAGCAACTAACATCATGATCCTTAAAATTTTAAAGAGCATGGCAAATTGAACAACTGAAGCATCAAGCAAACTGGCGCCAGCGACTACTTGTCCCACAGATTGAAGTGTTCCACCTAAAAGGGCACTTTTTTCAATTAAGTGATCTCCGTATAAGTGTAAACCAAGAAAAGGTAAAGAAAGCATCATGATCGTTCCTAATAAATTCACTAATGTAATGATCTGTCCTTTTTCTTCCTCTTCAGCATGGATCACTGGAGCGATCGCTGCAATAGCCGAAGAACCGCAAACAGCATTTCCTCCTGCCATCATCAAGGAAGCTGTATCGCTAAACAACAATTTTTTGCCGATCCAATAGGCACCGACGATCGTCACACTCATTTGCAACAAGACGAAGGCAATCCCTTTGATGCCGATTTGAGCAATCGTTTGAGCCGTAACCGTTGCTCCCAATAAGAAAACGGAGCATTCCAATAATTTGCTTTCAGCGAATTTTGTTCCAATGGCTAAAGAAGGTTGTTTGAAAAAAGTATTACCTAGCAAGATCCCTAATAAAATGGCGATCGTGGCAGCACCAAGCTGTGGGAGCAACAATGCGAGAAGTTTGCTCATGACTGCTACTGAAAAAGCAAGAAGTAATCCAGGCAAGATTCTTCGTGAGCCTTGATTTTTAAATTGATTAATGGTTACTTGTAGATTCATGTTCTAAAAATTCCTTTCATTATCTGTGCGCATGTTTCAGAGTTGAAAAACGGGTACTCGTATTTAGAGGACGACGACTCTGAACTCAAGAATATCCTTGATAATAGTAGCACTATTCGTTTTGATTGACAAAGTTTAAAAACGCAAAAAATCTTCTGCCTTTTTCTAAATTTGAAAAAGACAGAAGAATAACATCTTAATTAAATTTCTTTAGGGACATATTTATTTGTGTTTCCATGTTCTTTGAACAAGAAGCGGATATAATGACCTAATACATAAAGCACCATTCCAGTAGCGATTACTAATTCAACCAGTTTCAAGACCGTTAAAAAGCCAGTAGCGATCCCTAATGAATGAAAGTAATTTACAGCACAAAACATAGCAGTTGCAGAAATAACTAGTGGAAAGGTAAAAGCAGCGTAGCTTGGATAAAAATGTAGTTTAAGTAATCGTGGTAAAAGAGATAGCACGATAAAATATAAAGTTTGCGAAAGGATAAATAAGGCAACGACTAAATAAAAGGAAGGTTGCGCAAAATTTTTCAAATAGCCAGTTAAACAAAGCGATCCCGGAGCTGCAACAATCGTGATCAATGGTAGTGTAGGATGTGCCATGTTTTTCACGAAAAATACCCGATGGATGATGATTGGCAATAAGAAAACGTAACAAGCTAGAGATAGCCAAAAGAATAGTTGGCCAATGAATGGGAAAAAGTTTCCAGCAGTTACTGTAATTACCCCGAAACCAACATAAATAATGAACCAACTTGGATAAATGACTTCCAGTGATAAGTCCGCTTTGATTACATGATGGTAAGTAAAGTAAACAACTAAAATCACTTGTAGCAGGACAGCACCAAGCCAGATGATCCGAACGATTGGTAAGAGGTGCGTAAATGGTACAAAGTAAGTACAAATAACCATTAATGACATCGTAAAAGTCGGTGAAACCGAGGCAATGATTGGATCATGTAATGTTTGTCTCGTATGTTCAAATAATAGGAACAATTTGCTAAACATTAGGATCATGAGAATCATACTAATCCCACCAATGATATTCCCTAGATGAATCCAATGATATTCTTTAAACAGATTACCTAGCGAAGCTAAACCTAGAATGAGCCCACAAATCGGGACAGGAATAAGTTTTAAAAAATTCTTCATTAATTGAATTCTCCTTTTCATAAGATGAATGTGTTGTCTAAAGCTCAGAACAAAATGATCAGTCAGGTGGAAAGGTTGATAGTAGGTTGCATAAATAATTATGAATGACTATTTATTGGGAAATAAACAAATCGGTAGCCCTGACTGATCATTAAGAATACAAGTAACGATCTTTTTATGTCTGAGCGAGATCGAAACATTCGTTGCTTTTCAATCTCATATATTGTGCGTTACATTTACTATTATAGTCATTTCATGATATATTTAAATCAAATAGTTGATATAGTTACTATAATAAATAATTATGGAAGTGATCGCATGCTGAAATTGTTAACAACTTTTCGTGTCGTATATGAAACAAGAAATTTTTCTCGAACAGCCGAATTACTTTTCTTATCTCAACCTGCTGTCTCCAATCAAATCAAACAGCTGGAAAGAGAATTAGGAGTGATTCTCTTTGAGCGAAATGGTCGGAAAGAAATGAAGCCGACAAAACAAGCAGATTTACTCTACGAACGAGCGTTAGTTTTATTAGAGGAGTGGCAAGAAACACAACAACAATTACTAGATGAACAAAATGAAGAAGAAGTTTGCCGAATCGTTGCTTCTCACACTTTTGCCGTCTATCTGTTACCAAAATTGTTGAAAGATTTGCTTTTGAAATATCCTAAAATTAATTTTGTGATTGCCTATGCCAATTCTCATGATGCGTTGGAACAAGTAGCAAAACACGAGGCTGACTTTGGTTTTATCGAAAAACCTTTAGAAACTTCTGGTGTTCAAAGGTTTTCATTGATGGAGGATGAACTAGTGATTGCGGGGGATCCTGACAGTCAGTTATGGTTAGTTCGAGAAACAACTTCTGGAGTTTTTCATTATACGCAACGGTATTTTGAAGAAAAAAATATCCATGGGAAAAAATTGTTAGTAAAAAGCAACGAAGTCATTGCCGCTCTTTTAAAGGAAGGAGTGGGACGTTCGATTTTATCAAAACGTGCGGTGCCACCAGAAGTACCAACCGAGAAATTAGCGTATCATCGAAATTTTTATTTGATCCAGCGAACAAATTTAGTTTCAGAGAATTTACAAGCGATTGGTAAAGAGATCTTGAAATATAATGAACGCTATCAAAAATGATTCGTCAGAACTTTATCTGTTATCTCGATGATGGGTCTAACTGAAGAGCAGCAAGGCAGATGATTAGATAAGAATAATTTTAAGTTTTCCCAAATGTATTTGCTTTGGCTTTCAATTATGCCGTTAGACCGCTATAATATAGGACAGTATGGTTTTTAAGAAAAGGGATGAAACATGGAAAAAAAAATAAAAGCTTCTAATAATAATCGTGATAATCGCATTGATTATGGCGTCATATTACCAGTCTTCTTATTATGTTTGATTGGATTGCTTTCTTTATATGTCGCGCTGAGTCATGATCCTAACCACCCTTCAGTAGTAAGAGGTGTTGGGATGCAAGCGATTTGGTATATCGTGGGCTCAATTGCTATTGTCGTGATTATGCATTTGAATTCCAAATGGATCTGGAAATTAACACCTTATCTCTATGGTTTTGGTCTAATTGTAATGGGACTCTTGTTAAAGTTTTATGACCGCAACCTCGCCCAGTCGACCGGTTCCAAAAACTGGTTTAGTTTTGGTTCCTTGACGTTTCAGCCAGCAGAGTTAATGAAAATTGCTTATATTTTAATGATGGCGCTGATCGTGACAAAACATAATACTCAGATGAAGGAACGAACGCTCAAATCAGATTTTTGGTTGATCGCCAAGATGTTGATTGTGACGCTCCCGGTTTTAGCCTTGATTATGGCACAAGATGATTTTGGGACCATGCTGGTATTCTTAGCAATTTTTGGTGGAGTTTTCTTAATGTCTGGTATCTCTTGGCGCATTATCGTGCCCGTAATTGCTTTGGCAGTGATTGTCGGTGCTGGGACGATCTTTTTAGTTACCACAGAAGGCGGAAGAGATTTATTATATAAAATCGGGTTTAAATCTTACCAGTTTGCTCGTATCGATTCTTGGCTTGATCCATTCCATGACACGACTGGGATGAGCTATCAGCCAGCACAAGGGTTGCTTGCAATAGGAACTGGTGGATTATTAGGTAAAGGATTTAATGTAAGTAATATCTATGTACCTGTTCGTGAATCAGATATGATTTTCACCGTGATTGGTGAGAATTTTGGGTTTATCGGTGGCGCATTCGTCATCTTCTTGTATTTTATTTTGATTTATCGTATGATTCGTGTCTGCTTTGATACGAACAATGAATTTTATGCTTATATCGCCAGTGGCTTGATCATGATGCTCTTGTTCCATGTATTTGAAAATATTGGGGCTAATATTGGACTCTTACCATTAACAGGGATTCCCCTGCCATTCATTAGTCAAGGTGGGTCATCGATCCTTGGAAATATGATCGGTATCGGTTTGATATTATCCATGAGGTATCAAAATGAGGCGCCTGCGAAAACTTCTAGGAGGTAACACTGTTGTATCGTTTTTATTGGTATCCGAAATGTTCCACTTGCAAAAAAGCGAAAGCTTGGTTGGATGCGCATCATGTTGATTATCAAGTAATTGATATGATTGCTAGTCCACCATCGGAAGAAATGATCACAGACTGGTTGGAACATAATGAGATTCCATTACGTCGTCTGTTCAATACTAGTGGCATGAAGTATCGGGAAATGGGGCTAAAAGACCAAGTGGCTGATTTTTCGATCAATGAGGCTAGTCGCATTCTTTCAAGTGATGGGATGTTGATCAAACGTCCCCTGATCGTCAAAGGCAAACAACTCGTCGCAATCGGTTTTAATGAAAAAATATACGAAGGAGTATTGATATAAAATGGCTGGGAAACACTTGAAGAAAAAAGATAACCTTTGGATCTTATTTAATGGGAAAGAATATTGTGTCGGTTTAACTAATGAAGCACAAAAAGAATTAGGTGATATCACATTTGCCAATTTGCCAAAAGCTGGTCAGTCTTATCAAAGCGGGGAGCCTTTGATCGAAGTGGAAGCTGAAAAAGCGGTCAGTGAATTTGCTAGCCCATTAAGCGGTACGGTTTCTTCCGTGAATGAAAAAATCAATGAAGATATCAATGTCTTAAATGATCAAGATGAAATGAATGCTTGGCTTTTAAGCTTTAAAGAAGTCGATCCAACAGAATTTGAGAAATTATAAGAGTTAGCAATTTTCAGAAAATTTTAAAGAAGTAACCGGTAAAATGTTGACACGTTATTTTCCAACTGCTATAATCAGAACAATCATAAATAAAGCTTTGAAAAGAAGAGTACATGTCACAGACGTTCAAAGAGAGCCCTGATTGCTGAAAAAGGGTAACGGAAATGAGATGGAAGATGGTCTTAGAGCAGAGTAGGTGAGCCTTGCAAACTTACTACGGGGGTGCCCGTTACAGCACAACGGTATACGGGCATGATTATGATGAAAGAACGATGACCCAAGTACTGGTAAAGGTTGTTATTGTGAGATAGCAGCAAATCAAGGTGGTAACACGGAAGTTTCAGCTTTCGTCCTTTTGCTAAAGCAAGGGGGCGGAAGCTTTTTTGTTTCCCACTTGATCTCCATGTAAAAAATAAAAGAAAGATGTGAGCGATATGTCATTGATCCAATTAACCAATGTTGAGAAAACATTTGGTGGTAAAAATGGAACGATCCAAGCGGTAAATGATGTTTCATTAACTGTTGAAAAGGGTGATATTTACGGCATCGTTGGCTATTCTGGAGCAGGTAAAAGTACACTTGTCCGTTTATTGAACGGATTAGAGCTACCTACTAGCGGAACGGTTGTTGTGAATGACCAAGAGATTACCAAACTAAAAAATAAAGAACTGAGAACATTTCGTAAAAAAATCGGTATGATTTTCCAACATTTCAATTTGTTATGGTCACGGACGGTTTTAGAAAATATCCAACTACCATTAGAATTAGCAGGCGTACCTAAAGCCCAACGTAAAGAACGGGCAGAAGAATTGCTTGGATTAGTCGGATTAGAGGGTAGAGGAAATGCCTATCCTTCACAACTTTCAGGAGGACAAAAACAAAGAGTTGGGATAGCTCGAGCGTTGGCAAATGAACCTGAGATCTTACTTTGTGACGAAGCAACAAGTGCGCTAGATCCACAAACCACTGAAGAAGTATTGGATCTTTTATTAGCTATCAATAAGAAATTACATTTAACGATCGTATTGATCACGCACGAAATGAACGTGATTCGTAAAATCTGTAACAAGGTAGCTGTGATGGAACGAGGAAAAGTTGTGGAAGAAGGCGATGTTTTGACAGTCTTCAAAAATCCAAAACAAGAAGTAACAAAACGTTTCGTGCAACAAGATATCGAACCAGAAGCAGACTCAAAAGAATTATTAGCTGAATTGATCAAAGAAAATCCAAAAGGTCGATTAGTGACATTAGTGTTCAACGAAAAAAATGCTAACGAGCCAGTCATCTCTCAAGCCATTCGTCAGTATAACGTCGACATCAATGTCGTTTACGGTAAAATTAAACAAACAGCAGAAGGTTCTTTTGGTTCCTTAACGACACTGATGACTGGGTCAGAGAACGAATTGGATCAAGCAGAGCGGTTTATTAAAGAACAAGGTGTTGGAGTGGAGGTGATCCACCATGGATAAAAGCTTTGCAGAAACGTATTTAGATTTTAGTCAAATCAACATGGAGACGATGAAACAAGCATTCATCGATACGCTTTATATGACGTTGGTGTCCATGGTATTAGTGACCATCATTGGTTTAGTCCTAGGTTTGATCCTGTATTCGATTGGACGAAAAAATAAACCTTATGCACGAATCATTTATGGCATTGTTTCGATTATTAGTAATATCTTTCGATCTACACCATTTATGATCTTGATGGTCTTGATCATTCCTTTCACGAAAGCAATCGTCGGAACCATGTTGGGTGCGCAAGCTGCTATTCCTGCCTTGGTACTTTCAGCTGCCCCATTTTATGCTCGTCTAGTTGAAATTGCTTTTCGTGAAGTTAGTCCTGGAGTTTTAGAAGCGGCGGATGCGATGGGTGCCAGCTACTGGGAAATCATTTGGAAAGTCTTGATACCAGAAAGCGTGCCTGCACTGATCTCCGGATTGACAGTTACTACCATTTCAATGATCGGCTTTACTGCGATGGCGGGTGCGATCGGAGCTGGTGGTTTGGGAGGTCTTGCTTGGCAAGAAGGTTACCAACGTGGTAATCTGACCGTGACATTTGTGGCAACGTTAGTGATACTAGTCATTGTATTTATTGTTCAAGGAATCGGGGACTTTTTAACAAAGAAAACAGATAAAAGATAAGGAGAAATAGGAGGATAAAGGATATGAAAAAGAAAATTTTTGGATTTGCAGCAGCGGTCTTGCTGACTGTAGGGTTAGCAGCTTGTGGCAATAATAGCGATAGTAAAGGTGCTTCATCAAAAAGTGACGATACAACTTTAAAAGTAGGCGCATCACCAACACCTCATGCAGAAATCTTGGAACACGTCCAACCGCTATTGAAAGACGAAGGCATTAATTTAGAGATCGTGAAATTCGATGACTACATTTTACCAAATCAATCTTTAGCAGAAGGCGATATCGATGCCAATTATTTTCAACATATTCCTTATCTAAATAAAGAAATCAAAGAAAAAGGCTATGATTTTGTCAATGCGGGTGCTGTCCATATTGAACCAATGGGCTTGTACTCAAAGAAAATCAAAGACATTGCTGATTTAAAAGACGGCGCAACAGTGATTACTTCAAATTCAGAATCTGACTGGGGACGAATCATCACTATTTTACAAAATGCTGGCTTAGTTAAGGTAAAAGATGGCGTAGATCTAGAAACAGCTACGTTTGATGACATCGCTGAAAACCCTAAAAACTTAAAATTCAATCATTCGATTGATCCTTCTTTATTAGCTTCTACTTATCAAAATGATGAAGGTGACTTAGTAGCGATCAATGCAAACTTTGCTTATGGTGCTGGTTTGAATCCATTGAAAGATTCTGTCTTATTAGAAGAAGACAACTCACCATATGTGAATATCATTGCCACACGTAAAGGTGATGAAAATAGCGAAAAAATCAAAAAATTACTTGAAGTCTTACACCGTGAAGACGTTCAAAAATGGATCGAAGACAAATGGGGCGGTTCAGTCAAACCTGTCGCAGCTGATGCCAAATAAGCACTTCAAAAAATAGAGTTGAACAAAATCAAATGTTCATCTAAAAAATAATCAAGTCGTCAGAAACATCAAAGTTAGTTGATTTTACTAGCTTTGATGTTTTTTTGTAGAGTGAATAGTGAATAAATTAGCTATGTAACCAATAGAGAACTCTCTTTATTATGGCATTTTTCAAGAAGCATTTATTAAGAACAGGTAAGCGGTAATCAAGAGATGCGTACTGACATCATTCTGCAAGCCAACGTTTACCTATCGTTTTAGATAAAACAAATCAACATAACCAGTGATCTATGAATGCTAAAAACAGAAGTTTCTTTATAAATATTATTATCTAGTAATATTGATTTAATGATAACTCGTGAAAAAAGTTTTGATTTTAGTGGGTTATAACATTGCGCTCTATTCTCAATTAGTCTAAAATAAGTGAGAACGAAACAGAATCTGGAGGGAATTTGCATGTCTGTCTTAGAAATAAAAAATTTACACGTCTCAATTGAAGAGAAAGAAATTCTTAAAGGCGTAAACTTAACGATGAAAACAGGCGAGATCCATGCCATTATGGGACCAAATGGAACAGGGAAATCGACGCTGTCAGCCGCTATTATGGGGAATCCAAACTATGAAGTCACTGAAGGCGAGATCTTATTTGACGGAAAAAATATCTTAGATTTAGAGGTCGATGAACGGGCACGTCTAGGATTATTTTTAGCGATGCAATACCCAAGCGAAATTCCTGGGATCACGAATGCAGAATTTATGCGTGCAGCGATCAATGCCAAACGTGATGAAGACGATAAAATGTCTGTTTTGACTTTCTTAAAAAAATTAGATGAAAAAATGGCGCTGTTAAATATGCCAGAAGAAATGGCCGAACGTTACTTGAATGAAGGCTTTTCTGGTGGCGAAAAGAAACGAAATGAAATCTTACAATTATTGATGTTAGAACCAACTTTTGCCATTTTAGATGAAATTGATTCTGGATTAGATATCGATGCATTGAAAGTCGTAGCAAAAGGGGTCAATGAAATGCGTAGCGAAAACTTTGGCGCATTGATCATTACCCACTACCAACGATTATTGAATTATATCACTCCGGATGTCGTCCACATCATGATGGAAGGACGTGTCGTGATGACTGGGAATGCAGATCTAGCGAAACGACTTGAAGCAGAAGGGTATGCTGGTATCAGCAAAGAACTAGGAATCGACTATAAAGAAGAAGAAGCGTAAGGAGGAGCGGAAAATGAAAGAAACGAACTGGCTCGACCAACTTGACGCAGTTACCAATTTTTCTTTAAGCAAAGGGGAACCTGAATGGATGACCCAATTACGTCAAGCAGCGTTAGAAAAAGCCAATCAATTACCACTTCCTCAGATCGATCGTGTAAAATTCCATCGCTGGCCATTATTCGATATCCATGAGTTCACAGACCACTTTAGTGAGACAGGAAATGTAGCTGGGTTTGACGTAATGAAAGATAACCCCGTGTTGGTGCAAGAAGGAACAAGTACGATCTTTGAACAATTACCAGTGGAACTCATGGAAAAAGGCGTGATCTTTACAGATATCTTCACAGCGCTCCAAGAGCATCCAGATTTAATCAAACCATACTATATGGAAAAAGCAGTGAAAATGGATGAAGATCAATTGACCGCTTTACATGCTGCTTTCATGAACAGCGGAGTGTTTTTATATGTTCCTAAAAATGTTGTCATCAATGAGCCAATTGAGAGCTTATTCATCCAAGATGGCAAATTAGCACAGCATTTCTTTAAACATGTCTTGATCGTCGCAGAGGAACATAGTGAGTTCTCTTACTTGGAACGATTCCAAACGACTAAAGAGAAAATCCAAAAAGCTTCTGGTAATATCATTGTCGAAGTAATCGCTAAAGCTGGAGCAAAAATCAAATATTCAGCTGTCGATCAATTAGGAGAAAATATCACTTCTTATATCAACCGCCGAGGTCATATTTTACGTGATGCTTCTGTAGATTGGGCAATCGGCGTGATGAATGATGGACATGTAATTGCTGATTTTGATTCTGATTTAGTTGGCGAAGGTGCCCATGCAGAAGTGAAAATCGTTGCCATTAGCTCAGGAAAACAAATCCAAGGAATTGATACGCGTGTCACGAACAAAGCGCCTCATACGATCGGACATATCTTACAACATGGTGTGATCCGAGAAAAAGGGACGTTGACTTTCAACGGGATCGGACATATCTTAAAAGGCGCAAAAGGAGCCGATGCCCAACAAGAAAGTCGAGTATTGATGCTTTCAGATAAAGCAAGAGGAGATGCCAATCCGATCTTACTCATTGATGAAAATGAAGTCACTGCAGGACATGCTGCCAGTGTTGGTCGGGTCGATCCTGAAGAAATGTATTATTTGATGAGCCGTGGTCTTCATAAAGAAGAAGCAGAACGATTGGTTATTCGAGGATTCCTTGGCTCTGTGTTAACAGCAATTCCAGTAGAAGCAGTCCGAAAAGAGTTAGTGGAGGTTATTGAAGGGAAGTTGAATGTATGATTCTGAAAGAAACCATTCGCGAAGATTTTCCAATATTATTTCAAGAAGTCAATGATGAACCGCTCGTTTATTTAGACAATGCAGCCACTACGCAAAAGCCAACAGCAGTAATTGAAGCAATAAAAAAATACTACGAACAAGATAATGCCAATGTGCATCGAGGAGTCCACACCTTAGCCGAACGAGCAACATTTGCCTATGAAGGCGCTCGGGAAAAGGTCAGAAAGTTTATCCATGCAGCTGAAACTGCTGAAGTCCTATTTACTCGTGGCACCACCACGAGTTTGAACTGGGTCGCTCGCAGCTTTGGTGAACAGTTTCTGCAAGCAGGGGATGAAATCTTAATTTCTTACATGGAACACCATTCCAATGTCATTCCTTGGCAACAATTAGCCAAAAAGACAGGAGCAACATTAAAATATATTGACTTGACTACCGACGGATTTTTAGACATGGCACAAGCAAAACAACTGATCACTA
Organism: Enterococcus sp. C74; assembly: GCF_040887125.1. NCBI lineage: Bacteria > Bacillati > Bacillota > Bacilli > Lactobacillales > Enterococcaceae > Enterococcus > Enterococcus sp. C74. The sequence continues at coordinate 241,109 of NZ_JBFOFA010000001.1, forward strand.
ACAAAACAAAAATTGTATCGATTGCTCATGTTTCAAATGTCTTAGGTGTGATCAATCCCGTCAAAGAACTAGGAAAACTTGTCCATGAGCAAGGTGGGGTACTAGTTGTAGATGGCGCACAATCCGCTCCCCATATGCCAATCAACGTCCAAGAATTAGACTGTGATTTCTTTGCGTTTAGCGGACACAAAATGTGTGGACCGACTGGGATCGGAGTCTTATATGGCAAACGAAAATGGTTAGAACAAATGGAACCAGTCGAATTTGGCGGCGAAATGATCGACTTTGTCGACTTGTACGATAGTACTTGGAAAGAACTTCCATGGAAATTCGAAGCCGGCACACCTAATATCGCTGGAGCCATCGCACTAGGTCAAGCGATTGACTATCTCGAAAACGTTGGGTTGGACAATATCCATGATCATGAAAAAGAATTAATTGCCTATGTCTTACCTAAACTACAACAAATTGATGGGTTGACCATTTATGGACCACAAGATCCCGCTACTCGTACAGGGGTCATCGCCTTTAATCTAGATGGCTTGCATCCTCATGATGTAGCCACTGCTTTAGATATGGAAGGTGTCGCTGTTCGTGCAGGTCATCATTGTGCCCAACCTTTATTGAACTATTTAGAAGTCTCAGCGACCGCACGAGCAAGCTTTTATTTTTATAATACGAAACAAGATGCAGATCGTTTAGTCGAAGCAATTCTTGCAACGAAGGAGTTTTTCCAACATGGCACTCTCTAAACTAGATAATCTCTATCGCCAGGTCATACTTGATCATTCTTCGCATCCTCATCATCGAGGTACATTGACTGAATCAACCAGTCGAATCGAATTGAATAATCCGACCTGTGGCGATGTCATCGAATTACAAGTCGAAGTCAAAGAAGGAATCATCAAGAATATCGCATTCAACGGTAACGGTTGTTCCATCAGTACAGCCAGTGCATCCATGATGACCGATGCTGTCATGGGAAAATCTGTTGAAGAAGCAAAACAATTGATCACTGATTTCTCGCAATTAGTCCAAGGAAAAGATGTCAAAGCCATCGACCAATTAGGCGATGCAGCAATGCTCAGTGGCGTAGCTAAATTTCCCGCAAGAATCAAATGTGCCACATTAGGCTGGAAAGCCTTAGAAAAAGCAATGGAAGAAAACGGCACTGCAACCTTCCATCATGTGCATCAGGAAGAGGAGTGAGAACATGGGTGTACCAGAATTAGAAGAATATAAATTTGGTTTTCACGATGATGTGGAACCAGTTTTCAGTACAGGAGAAGGCTTAACTGAAGAAGTCGTTCGAGAAATGTCTCGAATCAAAGGTGAACCTGAATGGATGTTAGAATTTCGTTTGAAATCCTTGGAAACATTCAATAAAATGCCCATGCAAAAGTGGGGACCAGACCTGTCAGACATCGACTTCAATGCCATAAAATATTACCAAAAACCAAGTGATAAACCCGCCCGAGATTGGGAAGATGTACCTGATAAAATCAAAGAAACCTTTGAAAAGATCGGGATTCCTGAAGCAGAACGTGCATACCTCGCAGGTGCTTCTGCTCAATATGAATCAGAAGTCGTTTACCACAACATGAAAGATGAATTTGAAAAATTAGGGATCGTCTTCACCGATACTGATTCTGCATTGAAAGAATATCCTGAATTATTCAAAGAATACTTTTCCAAATTAGTACCACCAACTGACAACAAACTTGCTGCATTAAATTCAGCTGTTTGGTCAGGAGGAACATTTATTTATGTACCTAAAGGAGTAAAAGTCGACGTTCCATTACAAACATACTTTAGGATCAATGCCGAAAATACCGGACAATTTGAACGAACATTGATCATCGTTGACGAAGGAGCCAGCATCCATTATGTCGAAGGCTGTACAGCACCAACGTATTCAAGTAACAGTCTTCATGCAGCGATCGTTGAAATCTTCACCCGAAAAGACGCCTATTGTCGCTATACCACGATCCAAAACTGGTCAGACAATGTCTATAACTTAGTAACCAAAAGAGCCAAAGCTTACGAAGGTGCCACAGTCGAATGGATCGACGGTAACCTAGGAGCCAAAACAACGATGAAATATCCAAGTGTTTACCTAGACGGCAAAGGTGCGCGTGGCACAATGCTTTCTATCGCATTTGCTGGCGCAAACCAAATCCAAGATACTGGGGCGAAAATGATCCATAATGCGCCAAACACTTCAAGCTCCATCGTCTCCAAATCCATCTCAAAAGACGGTGGCGAAGTCAACTATCGAGGACAAGTAACCTTCGCTAAAAACAGCGCCGGTTCTATCTCTCACATTGAATGCGACACGATCATCATGGACGAATACTCAAAATCCGATACGATCCCATTCAACGAGATCCACAACAGCCAAGTCTCTTTGGAACACGAAGCCAAAGTCTCAAAAATCTCAGAAGAACAACTCTATTATCTTATGAGCCGAGGCCTAACCGAATCCGAAGCCACCGAAATGATCGTCATGGGCTTCGTCGAACCATTCACCAAAGAACTCCCAATGGAATACGCAGTCGAACTCAACCGTTTGATCAGTTATGAGATGGAAGGCAGTGTTGGATAAGCCTATTATATGAGCTATAACCCTTGATATATAAGGGTTATAGCTTTTTTGTTTTAGTAAAAATATTAAAGATCTGTGCTTTTGTCAGTGCCTTGTTTTAAATTCCTATAAAGTTAGCAAACTTATTCGCTGTTTTTTCTGCTTCTTCGGGCATTACATGAGAATAAATTTCTAAGGTAATTTTTATATCCTTATGTCCTAGTCGTTCGCTGACCTCTTTGACAGGTACGCCAGCTTGTAATAATAGACTAGCGTGTGTATGCCTAAAGTGATGAGGTGTGATCTGTGGCAAATCATATTTTTTTATTAGGTATTTTAGCCAGTCATTCACAACTTGCGGATAATATAATTCATTGCGTTCGTTAGTAAAAAGATATTGTTCATCGCTCGAAGTGTTGAAACCAAGTGCTAAATAGTCTGTACGTTGCATTGTACGCCATTTAGATAATGTTTTGAGTGTTTCATCATCTAAACTGATTGTACGTTTACTAGTGGCTGTCTTGGGCGTCTGAATGAGTATCTGATTATTTTCATCGAGTGCTAGAGTTTTACCAATCATCACGCTTTTATTTGCAAAATCAATATCTTTCCACTGCAATGAAAGCAATTCGGATTTTCTAGCCCCACTGAAAGCTAGTAAGCGAAAAAAAGTCATTTGCTTATAATTTCCGAATTGCTTTAAACATTCAAAAAAATGAATGAGTTGTTCTTTCGTGTAGTACTGTAACTTTTTTTCTTCTTGTTGCGCTCTTGGTAAAATTGTCTTTGCCATAGGGTTGTTATTCATCAATTCCATTGCCTCGCCATATCGCATAATTTGAGCTGTTACTTTCCTAAAATATGGATATTGTTTGTAGCCTTGCTTAAACCACTTGTTAACGAGGGTTTGGCAGTAAACAACGGTAATATCATGCAATAGATAATTGCCTAAATAAGGCAAGACATGTTTTTCTACAAAACGTCTATTTAAAGCGATCGTAGAAGGTTTTACATTTAAGCGATGCTGAGCTAACCACATCTCATATAAGTCTTTAAATGTCTTTACTGATTCATCTCTCTCAACGCCGTTTTCCTCAACGTCTTTTAACAGGTTCGCTAGCGCTATTTGTGCTTGCTTCTTCGTTTTAAAGCCTTGCCGCTTGCGATAAACGTTTTTCCCTTTGCTATTCTTTCCTACGTAAACATTAAACATATAGGCGGTTGTACCGTCTTTTTTTGTATATTTTTTAATCTGTGCCATGTTTTTCTCCTATCTACCACCATGCCAATAGTGTAGATATGTATGAGGAGTGTTAGCCTCAATGATTAATTTGTTTATTATTTAATTGGTTTAATAGTTAGTTCTTTATCACCGAAAGGTGTTTCGAGAAATATTTTTAAAGGTTTATTTTTGCGATTTGCGCAATTTTGTAAATCTTCATTCACTATATTTTGTTCAATTAATTCAAAGCATGTGTTTTTTATTTGAGTTTGAAAAATTATAGACACATTTTCGTAAACGTCAGCTATGAAACTTTTTCCATTATAGTTATCCTCTAAAATAATTTCTATATCAAATCCTTCAGGCGCATTGCTTTCATCGATAGGTGAAATTTTATAGATATTTATACACATGGAATATTTAATTTGTTTCATTTTTTTATTTACGAAGATTTCAATGATATAACGAGCTTCTCCAAAGATGTCCAAATACTCATTTATCAGAAAATTAGCTCGCTCTTCGGTATTTCCTGAAGAGAGTATTTTCTCTTTCTCGCTATCTACATTCTTTATAACTCTTTTTCTGTATTCTGGAATATCAAAATTATATTTTAGAATAAATGGAGCATAATCAAAGAATTCACTTGGAGTAATTCCAAAATAATTACATAACTTATCGAGTGTTTTATATTGAACTCCGTCTCCTGTGTTGTTGACTAATGATGACAAAGTTGAACGAGCTATTCCAGTTTCTTCTGAAACTTTGGCTGCCGTTAACTCTCTCTCTGCTATTAATACAGCTAATTTATTTCTAAGCATTATCTTGTCTCCTTTTTTTGATAATTGTAGCATACTCGCATCAATAATATCAATAAGCACTAATTTTATTGTTGACAATCAAAAAAAACAGTTATAACATATAGCTACAAAATGTTTCGTTTTGGCTTCATTTTGTAGCTATATCGATTATTGGGGGGTAGGAATATGAAAATAAAAGCAAATACAAAAATCAGAGAAAGAATTGAAAAAAATCGTATTTTATATTGGGAGGTAGCGGATAAAGTAGGTATTGCGCAAAGTAATTTATCTGTATGGTTACGAACAGAAATGCGTGATGAACGCAAAGCACGAGTAGAGAAAGCGATTGATGAGTTGCTAGCTGAACGAAAAGCGTAGCAACCAACCATCACGACAGAATAACAAAGCGTAACAACACCGAAAATATCGGGGCTGTTAAAAGGGGTCGATTTGGTCGACACCTTAAGGTCAATTTGATTGACTTTACTTTTTAGGTCGCTAATATCCAGCCTAACAGGGAAGTTGTTAATTGTCCCCATAAGTGGGGATGATTATTTCCCAAAAAGTTGGGAAGAAAGGAGGTGTAGAGATGACTGTAGCCGAACCGCAGAAATTGCAACTAGAAGTAAGCCACACGCTGGCAAAAGAGCAATTGAATGGTATTTATCAGGGTATCTATCAAACGATGTTACAAGCGATTGAGGACGCTCGTAGAGATAGCGAGCTGGATCGTGACTTGATGATGAGTAAAGCGGAATGTCAGAGGTTTCTCAATGTTTCCAGTGATTATTTCGAGGAATTGCTGGCGATGGGATTGCCACAAGGCAGGACACTATCATCTCGTAAGGTTGTTTATAGTAAACGTCAAATACGAGCTTGGTTACTAGAAAATGATTTATAAAACCACCATGCCAGAGTGTAGCAGTAATCAGGCAAGCACATAGTTTCGGAAAACAAATAGTCGTGAGATGACATCTCACAGAAAGGATAATTTTATGAGTATGAAGATAGAGATATGGAACGGGCATAAAATTCGCTTTGTCTATGTAAATAATGAATGGTATGCAGTGGCAAAAGATGTAGCAGAGGCGCTGGGATATGCAGAAACAAGAAATATGATGAAATTAGTTCCTAGCCAGTATACCGTATCGTGCAAATTGGACGATTCGATAAATACAAGGATTCTCGTATCTGAGTTTGGAATTTATAAAGCAGTATTTGGCAGTCATAAGCCAGAAGCAGAAGTATTTCAAGAATGGGTTTTTGAGGTCATTAAAGAATTACGTCAATCATCAGGGCTTGAAGGTTTCCAAGTTTTTCGCATGTTAGATAAGGAACATCAAAAAGAAGAGATGAGACGGTTATCACAAGCGTTTATTGATGATGTACCTGTTAATCATATTGTAGCTAACACAATCGCCAATAAAGCTATAGCAAACAAATACGGACTTTCTAAGATGATTAGTAAAAGTGAGATGTCTTCGGAGATGTTAGCAGATCGTCAAGCGATTTTATCAGAGATTATCGATTTAATGATTATTAGAGAGAGGTATGGCTTGAAGTTTTCAGTGAGTGAAAAAATTTATAATCGCTTGTCTGGAATGCAAACCGCATAGGAGAAAACAAACATGTACAAGAGAAAAGAAAAAGCCTTTACTCGATTAGTCTTGGCGGACAGAGTAAAAGGCAAGAAAAGTAGGGAACATCCCTATAAACTTTTCTCTAGTATAGCACATTGACAATAGAATAAAAGCATGCAGTTTATATTTTTTTGAAAGTGCTTGACTTATGTAGCTACATACAATAATATGATTGTAGCAACATAGAAAGGGGTGAGTACTTTTTGATTGCTAAAAAGGAACGTTTGCCTGATAAACCAAAAGACTACATGTTGCGTGTACGATTAGATGATGAGTTAATGAAAAAACTTGATGAAATTGTACAAGCAGATAAGAGTAGTCGGTCTCACGTTGTCCGAAAAGGAATTGAGAAATTATATCAGGAAATGAACAAAAAAACTCTATAATCGTTCGCCCCTACCAAAGTTTGAACAATTATAGAGCAGTGTACCGTATAAACGGCATGCAAATATAATATCACTGTATGCCTTTATACGTCAATGGCATGGCTTGTTTGCTGTGCGTGAAAGTATAAGGGTATTTTTCTATACCCTTATTCAAACAAACGAATAAGGGCTTTTTTGCGCCCTCAAAACTGGAGGAAATGCAAATGAAAAAATTAAATGAAATTGCTTATGAAGTGGTAGATTTACAAGCTCCCATGAAAGTGATTGTCAATTATTTAGATTGTATCAAGTTCCAAACTACTAAAGCTAAAAATAGTGAGGATGTAGCGTTAATCTTTCACAGTTTGGTTAATAATCGTGGTTTAGAAAATGTAATAGGAACCCTAGAAATGCTTAGTGATCGAGCGGAAGAATTATCTGAACTCATCTTAGATTATTCTGATGAGGAGGGAGCAATCAATGAACAAGCGTAGAAATCTATTTTTGCTAGCCTTTCTTATTGGATCCCTTACAAAATGGTTACCGTTTGTTTTGTGGCTAGTATGTGTTGTTCCTGTAGGTGTTTGTTTATATATAGGCTATGACTTTTATGTGGTGGAGCATGAGAACGGAGGGCGTAAGCAATGGAACTAAGTGAAAAATTAATGGCTATTACACAAAAAAATGACGATGTATTAGAACGTTTAGAAGTTATTAACAAATATTTAGAGATGCTTCATTTTACAACGGTACTAGACAAAGAAGGCGTTGAAAGTTTATATGTTTCTTTCATGAACGAAGGTGGAGCAGATATTCTAATGGACAATATAAAAAGAGCAATCAATGCTTTAAGCGATAATTCTTTTGATTTAGTTGAAATTGCCGAATCAATGGAGGTAACAGAATGAATTTAGTCAAAGTAAAAAATAATCAAGTTGTAACAATTAGTTTGCATATTGCTGAAGTATTTGGAAAACAACATAAGCATGTTCTTAAAGCAATAGACGCTAAAATTCAATCGGTCGAAAATTCCGCCGATTACAAAAACATGTACGCTGAGGGCGAATCCAAAGATTCTCGAGGCAGAAAACAAAGATTGTACTACATGAATCGTGACGGTTTGCTTTTATCGCTTTCGGATTTACAGGCAAGAAAGCAGATGATTTCAAATTGAAGTATATCCAAGCATTCAACGAGATGGAAAACAGGCTAAGACAACGACAAATACAGCAACCAGCTAACAATTTCCCAAAGTCATACGCAGAAGCTTTACGAGTTATCGCGAATTTAACCGAGAGAATAAAAAAATCAGATGATGAGTACATTCAGTTAAGCATAATGTACAGCGAGCTGAAGCGTGAGAAAGAAGAACAAGCGATCAAACAAGAGATAAAAAAGCATCTTGAAGAGCATAAACAGACATATAGTTTACAAGAAATCATCTCGCCGTATGGTTTCAAAGGGGTTAAGGGAGCTAATCTAGTCAATCAAATACTAGAGAATGAAAATCTCTTGCGAAAAAAAACAATTAGCTAACGGTAAATATAAATGGTGTCTGAATGGTTGGGCTAAAAATAGGGGTTTTAAGGTCTATGTTAATGGTTTTCCTAAGTGGACAGAAAAGGGTAAGGAATACATCGAAAATAAGCTTGAGGAATTAGGATATACAAGAAAAGAGGTAGCAGAATGATAGAAGAAACAAAATATTTAAAATTAGTGGAAAATATCTCTTTCAATGATGAAAGAGTAGATAAGCTAGATAGTTTAAGCGAGAAACGTGTTTATACCGATATATGGTTGAAATTGCAAATCATAAGTATTTTATATTATGAATGTGAACCAATACCGCTACATTGGATTGAATTATCAGAAAAGATACGTCAGTCAATCAACGACATAAAAAGAACGGTAAGATTATTAGAAGAATTAGGAATGGCAGAAGTTCTAGTATCTAATAGAAAGGGCTATGCTTTTGATCCTGAGATAGCAGATACAAAAGAGTTTTTAAATATGCCATCTCAAGCACAGAGTTTATATTTTCAATTAGGTATCCATGCTGACGAGAATGGCTATAATAATAAGCCAAAAGCTGTTGCTAGAATGGCGAATATTTCAGAAGAGTATTTGCAAACGTTAGAGGAAAACAATTTTATTGTTTCAATAAGTAATGGTATCAAGATGAATGATAGAGGTGAGCGAAATGGCAAATAGACGGATGTTTTCCAATGATATTGCTGATACTGATAAATTTCTTGAAATGCCACCGACATCTCAAAGTTTGTATTTCCATCTAGGGTTGAAAGCAGATGATGATGGATTCGTAGCAAGTCCTAAGAAAATAGCTCGTGCTTGTTCATCGAGCGAAGAAGATTTAAAAATACTAGAAGATGCAAAATTCATCATCACGTTTCCTAGTGGAGTTATTGTGATAACTGACTGGCAATTAAACAATTATATACGTCAAGATAGATATAAACCGACTATATATGTTGAAGAGAAGAAGCATTTAATAACAACTGAGACAAAAGCATACCAATATCAAGAAAATGTTGGTATGTCATCTGGTATACCAATGGTCAACCAAATGGCAACCCAGTATAGCATAGAGCAGGATAGCAAAGAGCAGAATAGCATAGGGCAGGAGAGGTTAGGTCAGCATAGGCTAGCAAAGCATAGCAAAGAGCAGGTTAGCCTAGTGTCTGCTGATTGCACCACCAGCAACGAACCAACGTTTGATGTTTGCTGTGATCTTTACTGCGAAAAACATCTGCTAGGAAACATTGACCGTAGCACACTAGAAAGGCTGTATAAAGAGCATGGAGGTGCTAAGCTACACGAAGCAATATTTAAAACAATCAGCAATGACGAAGTACAATCGCCGTTAGCCTATATCACAGGCATTCTAAACGATTGGAAAGCGAAAGGATTAGAAACGCTTGAGGACATCAGGGACGAAGAAGAGGAACGTCAAGAAGAGATGTCTGAGTGGGAATTTGGAGATGATATGCCGTTTTAAGGGGGGGGGGTTAGCGATAAGAGTTTGTTTATCCTAGCCCTGTTTATTTATCTTTGGCATTGAATAAAGCTTTGCTAAGAGCCTTACAGGCGGTCAGGGAAGCCCTAACGACCCTTAGAGGTGTTTTGGAGGTTGATTTTATATTTTTACCTCGTTTTGAGATGTGTACGTTTATCTAAAATTAATTTTAAGGTGTCTAAAATCACTATGAAGATGTTTTAAAATATTTTGAGTATATTTATATACCTAGATGTTCAAAATGTCTTAAAACGAAATTTAGAGGGTTTAAAATTAAATCGGGTAAATTTGAGTAAATCATCTCTAGATTGGAAAGCAATGCTAATGGCAAAAAATAGCTAGCTATAAAATGCTAATGGCAATGCTATTTGTACTGGAGAAATTACTGGGAAATCTACTGGAGAATTTACAACAAACAGGAAAGTGAACATCAAGAATGGTTGATATACTGCCATCAAATAGCGGATTTCAACGGTGATTTGAACATCAACTGCACATCAAATAAACAGCAAATAGTTTACAAGAAAGTTTACAAGAAAGTGGCGCAGTAGTTTACAAGAGAGTTTATAACGTGAATGGCGCTGTATCAAGGGCTGATATTAGTGGATTAATTCCGTCAATTTCCATCGTTGACGGGGTTAATGTTTGCATTAATTCTGGTAGTCATTTGGTAGACCGTTGGTTGTCGTTTGGTATACCAAGTGACATACCAACTCTTAATAAATTCTTAATAAAATGAGAGACGTTTCGTGTATACCAATTTGTTTTTTGCTAGGTTTAAAATAACGTATACTTATGATTGCTAAGGTAAGCTGACGCATCGTGCATCAGGTTCTGATGGTGAACGATTCACTCTGTCAGGTCAAACTAGGGAAGTGCGAATATGTCATTTATAGGTTTATTACAAAAAAGCGAAAAAACTCAAAGCGGAAGACAGCAAACAGTTTATCGGGTTTTTCCGATAAAACGGATAAACCTGTTGGAGATGAAAAACATTGATTTTACCGTGTTGGGCAAAAATGCTCATGACGATACAGCATTCGGTAGGAATTTAAGAGCCATCTTACAATTTGTAATATAGCTTTCGGTAAGAATTTAACCAAAAACGCCAAAATGGTTAAATAGAAATGCAATTTTGTTTTATATTAAGCCAAGTCGAAATTTTCGACCTATTTGAAAGATAGAAAAGAGATGAAACATTAGTTAGGTGGGACAGCTAATTTCATTTGGTGGGACACCTAACGGAGGCAACACTCTAAAAAAGAAATTTTATTCCGTCATTAAAAAAGGAAAAAGAGAAAATCACTCACCACACTTTTGTGGGCGTTGCTTTCTATATAACAGATGAAAGCTAGGTCGCTATTTGCTACTCTGCTATGTAAGAAGAAAACAAGGTTACTATTTGTAACTCTGTTTTGAAATCAATAATCAAGTTGAAAATTTCGTCTTTGTTGAGGTTTTGCTAAATGCTAGTGGAGTGGTAGTTCGCCACAAGTGGCGAAAGGCGTTTTTATTTATCGAAATATAAGGAGTGATGATCGAATGGAACAATTAAATATATTAGAGAGTGATGTTCTTGATCTTATCCCGATTGGGCAAGAAAGAAAAATTTCAATCAAAGAAATCGGGCAATTGTTAAATGTAGATGAGCGAATCATTTATGAAGCTGTGAATAGCTTACGTAAAAAAGGCGTGCCAGTGTGTGCAAAGCGGAATGGGGATAATCGAGGTTATTTCATCGCTACAACGGAAAAAGAGCGTATAGAAGGTTTGTCAGCCTATAAAGCACAAGTAAAGGATATGACAAAGCTAATCGATCAAATTGAGGGAGCAGACTTGGAACATTGGCAAGAGAATATAGAAAGGGCAAAATGATCCATCAAAAAGAAGAGTCAAGAAGAATCAGTTGCTTGTTATACGCTCTATTCACTGGCGATTATCGTTTAGATCGTTCTAAGGGAGTTTTCTATATTCATATACCTAAGAAGAAAGGTGCGCCATATGGGAACAAGAATGCAATAGGAAATAAAGGTGGTGGCGCTCCTTTAGGCAATTTAAATGCTGAAAAGACAGGGCTATATACTGATTTGATGTATCGGTGGCAAATGGCAGAAATAGAGAAACGATTGATCGAAGCTGATTGCTGGAGCAAAGAAGCAGTAACCTATTATGCAAAAAAAGTAAAAAATGGAGAGATGAGAGTAAATATCTCAAAACAAACTTAATGAAAAATGTAGTATAATAAAGTTATTAGTTTGTTTTGGTTGCAACTATTGCAACCTTTTAAAGGTAACGTTGTGACCATCTGTTACCAAAAAATACTACAAAATACTACATCTAATGAATAATGAAAGCGAGATGTTCTAATATGAAAACAGGTACAGTGAAATGGTTTGATAATAAAAAAGGCTATGGCTTTATTGCTGGAGAAGATGGAAAAGACATCTTTGTTCATTATACTGCGATCTTAACTGAGGGTTTTAAAACCTTAGAAGAAGGTCAACCTGTACAATATGACGTAGTGGAAGGTAAACGAGGGTTACAAGCTTCAAATGTAACAGCATTTAAATAGATGATTATGCAGGCGTACAATGTACGTCTGTTTTTTTGTTTGAAATATCATTGAACAAATCGGTGGCGTGAAAAATCACGAGTCCTATTTTTCGTCAGATGTGTCGAATCAAAACAAAAGTAAACGCCTAAGAATACTCTCGGACGTTTACATTAGCAATATAGACCGCATTGAAAAAAATTCTGTGGATATTATAGCATATGAGCTTTGTTATCTGTATAATGATTGCTGTAGAAAAGTGAAAAGATGGTGGCTAATCTCTTAATAAAGGGGTGATGCCTATGGTTCATAGCTTTATCCCTAGAAGGGAGTAGCGCGTGTCAACGTTTGAAGCAATTCAACTGATGATCGCTTTTGCGACGTTAGTTTTGCTGATAATTGACCATAAGGACAAAAAATAACCATCTAACACTTTGACAGGTCAGTAGATGGTTAAAACACTATTGATGGTCACCGTCTTTTTAACGGTTCTACAGTGGAGGCGTGTTCCAGCACGTCTCTTTTCGTTTATTATAGCATGTATTAGAATAAAAACAATAATAAAAGACATCTCATGTAAAAATGTCTTATTGCAATCGACCACTGACTGCAGTACATAGAATATGGAATTGTAATCAAAGCTTCTTCTGGCGAGAGTATATCATATCCCCCATTAAGTAAAAGTAGCTGAAAGAGCATTTTTTGACCGGTGCGCCCCTTCCTTTACACAAATACCGCTTTTTGAGTTTTTTATGTCCCCCCTCCCTAACTATCAAGTAATGCTCTTTTGGGAAACGGATATGGGAACTTTTTCCAATAGCGAGGATTTTTTGAAAAAATTTTTTCCTTGAGATGAAATACCATAATAGCAATGAACAGAGCTATTTTTATCGTTCAAAACCGTGCAGAAAAAAGCCCTTTTTTTCGCAGTAATAAGAATACATAAAAAAAGACCAGCTAGACATCTAACTGGTCAATGTTTAAGAGTGCTTATATCACACCAACGAAAAAATCGAAAACTTTGATACATCAATTATAACATAAAAAGGTGATTTGATGATATCAGATAAAGAAATCAGAAAACGAGCGAAGAGCGTTTTAAGGACTTGCCCAAGGTTGCAACGATTATGCGGAGATGTTCATACGTTGAAGTCTGTTACGTTGTCAGATATGCCTAAAAATGTTTCTAAGACTAATCATACTGAAAACCTCACCGTTCGGCAGATTGATAGACTGATTGAAGCACAGAACCAATTACAAGCCATTAGAGAAGCGCTGGATAGGTTAAGCACAGATCACAGGGAAATACTTACAAGAATATATATCACTCAACATGATAAAACACAGCAATACATCGCTGATGAAATGGCAATGGCGCTAAAAACACTACAAAGCCATCTAAGAATAGCTTTAGTAGAATTTGCAGAGGCGTATCATTATGAAAATCTATTTATCTAATGACCATTTCATTTGGTTTGGTTAAATAGCAGAATATGAGACCTTTGAAAAGCAATATGGCAGCTAGGCGAAAAATTGCGCTGAGTAATGAAAGTAAAACCTAAGGTCACTCAGATTGACCTTAGGTAGATGAAGATATAATAAAGGGTATCCCTTTTTAGAGATACCCTTTATTTATTATTGTTACTTTACCACTGAGCTTATGTGCAATGAGCATAGCTTTTTCTTTTGATTCAAAATGCCACGCTTCTTTTTTGGAGTATGTGTATTTATAGTCAGGGGTGATGTAACCATGTAAAACAGTAACTGCATACATTGTGCATCGCTCCTTTTTAGCGTGTATTTTAATCTCTTTAGTAAGCGTTGTCAATATAATTGTATTATGTTAACATAAATCATAGTAAAACTTGTTTTTATCTTAAAAAAGATATAAAATTATTTATTATAATTAAGTGGAGTACAATATGCAAAAAGTATATTTTTATTTTGATGATTCGGGAGTATTACATAAGAATGATCCTAATCGATATTTTGTTTATGCAGGTTTATTTTTTTTAGATAACAATTCAAAAAACGACTTTAAAAGAAAATATTTTAGTATCAATAAGAAAATTAAAGAACATCTAGGATTTAAAGGAGAATTAAAAGCATGTTTTATTAAAGATCCTAAGTATAAAGCATCTCTGTTTAGAACTATGAAATATGAAAATACTATGGGCTTAACAGTTGATATAGAAAGAGTTTATTCTAATATTCTAAGTAGCAAAAAGTCTATTCATAGATATAAAGATTATGTATTAAAGAGATTGGTTAAAGAAGAATTAAAACACCATATTAATCTAGGAAATTTGGACTCATCAGAAGATATACAAATTAATATTTGTGTAGATGAACAGGCTACTGCAACAGATGGTTTTTATAGCTTAAAAGATTCTATTTTTGAAGAACTTAAAAAAGGAATTGTTAACTTTGATTATGGGACATTTCACGAACCACTTTTTAATAGTGAAGTTATAGTAAATGTAACTTACTGTAATTCTGCGAATAATTATCTGATTCAAGCTAGCGATATTTTAGCTAATAGATTGTGGACTTCATTTATCAAAGGAAATAAAGAATTAAGGAAAATCCCCAATCATAGATGTTTAAGATTGCCGTAAGAAAATAGAATAGTCAATTTTATTATTGACACTAGAGAAATAAAACAATATACTTGAGTTACAGATAGGTGTTACACCTAGACTGATTACATGGTGAAACTGATACTAAGTATTAAGCGTAGTCTAAATACGCCAGCCATCATGGGACCTATTATAGGTCTTTTTTTATTTTTTAATATAGAAATAAAAGGACCTCTCTCCTTTTAGAGATGTCCTTTTTATGTA
Source organism: Enterococcus sp. C74 (assembly GCF_040887125.1). Lineage (NCBI taxonomy): Bacteria > Bacillati > Bacillota > Bacilli > Lactobacillales > Enterococcaceae > Enterococcus > Enterococcus sp. C74. The sequence continues at coordinate 256,145 of NZ_JBFOFA010000001.1, forward strand.
TTTTGGCATGGTGGACTTTTGAAAAAGGTCTGTGCTTTTGTCTGTATCTGTAGTAAAAATTAATGGTTTTTAGTAGTAATGTAAAATAGATAAAACCTTGATATAGCAAGCCTAAACATTACTAATCTAATTTGATTGTAACCCTAGAATTGAATGGAAGGGTCTGTGGGGTAATAAATTTAAAGAGTACCAAAACATTGAATTAACAATGTTTTGGGCTCTTTTTTTGTTGTGTAGTTTAAGAGTAAATGCCAAATTAAATACCATTTGTTAAAAATTAACATATTTTGCAAATCGTTCTCCTGTTTCTCTAACTTTTTCAGGGGTAACGTGAGTGTAAATATTCATCGTAGTTTTGACATCTTTATGTCCTAATCGTTCTTGAACGTCTTTGATACTTGCCTTAGATTCAAAAAGTAAACTAGCATGAGTATGTCTAAAACCATGCAGAGTAATTTTAGGTAAGTTATACTTTTCAAAAATATTATATAACTAATCATTTAATGCTTGAGAATAATATAATTCATTGAATTTATTTGTAAAAAAAGGACTAATTTTAGTCCAGAAAGTGTGTTAATCTTGAGGGAAGGGAAAATAATAGATAATGATAATATAATTGGAAGTAATATAAGACGAATTCGCATTGAAAAAGGCATAGGGCAGACTGAGTTGGTTAAACAATTACAATTGATGGATGTTGATATTACAAGGGGAACACTTGTTAAGATAGAGAGTGGAAAATAACATATAAAGTTAGAACAACGTATAAGGATCGAAAACGTTTTATTTATAAACTTAGAAAAAATAATATTAAATAATAGGAGATCATTTTATGACTAAAAAAGAAGGTAAAATAAATCAGATAGAGCAACTTATCTCAAAAAAAGTCGATCCGAAAGGAAAACCAGAAACTTTTTTAACCCAAGTTGTAGAGAAGTACAATACTGAAAAAGGAAAGACAATAGAAGAATTGATAGATGAGTGTGGAAAAGAAGACAGAATAGAAAAAATTCTTATAGAAACTGAAACAGATGATGATGGTGGAATTATTGCAATGTCAGGTTTTTATTATCAATTATTACTTACTGTAGATTATATTATTCAAATGTTGGAAGGGAAGTGGAGTAAAGTAATAATAGATCATCATCAAGATATTATTGTTTATAATAGTGATACAGTTAGAATTATTCAAGTAAAAACTAAAAATGATACATTTTGTAATGTAACCGATTCAAAAGCACATTCTGAATGGATCCCTAAACTAATTTCAAGCCAAAAAATTTTAAATGATCCTTTATTAGATATTAAGATAGAGTTTGAATTAATTTCAAATTGTACATTTACAAAAGGAATAAAAAAATGTCTAGATTTTGAAAATTACTATAAAAATACTTATTTTGACAGTTTATTTAATGATAAAGATAAAAGTTTGTATAAACATATTAGTGAAAATAGTAGCAAGTATAATCTAACTGATGACGAGATAAAAAAAGGATTAAGAACATTTAGAATGACCGGCCGTACTCCTGATGATTTGAAAAATGATTTATATAAACGAATTGCCAAACAGTTCAATGATTATTCAATAGCCAATGATAAAATTATTAATATGATAATATCTTTTCTTTTTGAAAAGTGTTTTAATCCATCTGATGTAAGTTTTCAAATTGTGAATGATGATAGCTTAATCGATTTAAAAGCAGATATATCCGCTGAATTTTAAAAAAATGGAGAAAAAAATATACAACAGGATAATATGGTAGAGATATTAGGAGATTTTATTGAAGTATTGAGAAATGATTTTAGTGGCAAGGCGTACTCAGAAGAATTTAATAAGATTATTGACAGCCTTGAAGGTGAAGTTATATGTTTTATTAATGAGTCAACCAATGAAAATCTAATAACTATTCTGAGTAGATATTTAAAGAGAATCAGATTTAGTTCACATTTTAGAATGAATAATAGTATTGCAAGAGAAACAGAATTTAAAAGGATTTTAAATATTCTATTACTTATAAAAATTTTTCTAAATGGAAATATTCAAATTGATAATGAACATAGAGGTCTATTATTAGTAAATTGTGATAATGATGTTGATCAGAAATGTACTTCATTTAACTTATTTGGTGTAGAAGGATATTTTGATTTTCTTTTCGAAGATGTAATAATCCAATTTCAAAACGCTTTTAAGAATTTTAGCATCGAAGATCAATTTTCGTTTATAAACAATCCTAATTTCAGAGTAATATTATCAGGAGCGTACGATAATTTAGATACTCATGATTTAGAATATATAGAAGTGGAGTACAAAGAAAAACCTAAAGTAAACTTTGATGTATCTGATGATGAATCAAATGAATCTGATACTTCGATAGCAATTACTAATAAAAAAATATTTTATATTGAGGGTCATGATGAAAAGGTAACTAATATACGTAAAATGAGAAATAGATATAAAGATATCGATGAAATAAAAGAAAACATTAAAAGGGAGTTTAAGTTATGAAAAAGCAAAAGCTTATTGAATTCTTTATTGATAACGATTTCAATGTTAGTGAAAGTGATAAGTTTAAGCCGGATAATTCTGAATTTAGCTTTATGTATAACAAGGAGATTCATAAAGGGGTAATTATAAAAGGATATGAATTATTTGAAGGAACTTTAAATACTAAAGATGTTTTAGAAGATGTTAGGTTTACAAAATCTATTCTAAGTAATAAAAACTATAATATTTGGAATATTTATTATTTGATACTAATAGAGGAAGATATAGATTTTGATAATAGGAATTATTCAATTGAGCGTAATTACAAAAATTTAAGAAAATATATTATCCATTCTGAAAGCGATCTAAAAAGAATTCCTTTTTTAGAATCGGCTTTTAGCGATAGTGCAAGTTTCTCTATTGGATCTGATTTATATGATTTAATTATTAATACTGAAGAAGATGAATCAGATTTAATCATAAAAGAAATAATAAATAATGATGGTGAGTATTTTGAAATTAGTAAGAAAAAAATAGAAAATATAATTAAAACAAATCTTGATGGAGGAAATCGGGTATGAGATTGAAAAAACTAATTATAAAAAACTTTCGAAATTATTCTGGAGAAACAATCTTTGATTTATCAAAAGATATAACGATCTTGTATGGAGAGAATGGTAATGGTAAAAGTTCTTTTTTTGATGCAGTAGAATGGTGTGTAACTGGAGAAATTAAAAGATTTGCACCAATTAATAAAAATAAAGAGATTATTTCAAATTCATCTTTAAGAAATGGTGAAGAATGTATGGTTTCTTTGTACTTTAAAGAATTTATCCTAAAAAGATCTTTTACGAAGGTGGATACTAATAGTTTTAATAATATTAAAGTATCAATTGAAAATTGTACTACAAATGAAGTGTTGCAAGGAGAATCAAATGTAATAAAAAAAATAGAAGAAATTGTTTCAAAGGACTCTATGTTTAAGTGGGATAAGAAAACGATGAGTCAGGCATATATTTTATCTCAAAGTCAGATAAATAGTTTTATTACCAAAGATAGTTCAAAGGATAGATATGATTCCTTAGCATCCATAATGGGATTTGAAAAAGTAAATAATTTAAAAAAAAATATTGAAAAATCTAAAAATGAAATAAAGAATCAAATTGCTTTTAACGATTTAGAAATTAAAAAAATAGATGAGAAAGAAGAATTACTGCAAAAAAAGTTTAATGATAAGTTAGAAAAGTATGAACTTAATTTAAATGATATTGAATTATATTCAAATGTTAAGAGTACTGCTCAGGAATTAAGTGAAATTAAGTCTTTAATTTCAAAATTTTTAATAGATAAAGAAGAATTATTAAAGAAAAATTATAAGTATACGAGTAATCCTGAAAAATTAAAAGAATTCATATTTAAAAAAGAAAAAGAGATAGAAAAAAATACAAAAGAATTAGAAGAGAAAATCTTAGAAGAAACTTGTGAATTAGCTGAGCTTCAAAAATTAAAAAAAGAATATAATCAGTTAAATGAAGAAATAGAGCTATCTAAAAATAAGCAAAGTAAAATAGAAAAGCTAAAAAAATTGTCTGAAAATGTATTAATAATCCTTGAAAAAAATAAAGTTGCGGAAATTGATCTTGTTAGTTTTGAACTACAAAAATGTGTGTCAGAAAAGAAAAAGTTAGATTATAGAATTGAAAAGAGTAAAGAGTTTTTCAATTCTAAGTCAGGAACGCTAAAAGTAACTAATGAAATAAAAGAATTAATTGAGAAACGAAAAATATTAGAATTAGAGATTAAAGAATTAGATGATAATTACAATGTATTACAAAAAGATTTTTCGTCTGGAGAAGTATCAAGTGATATCCAAAATCTTTTATCATTAGTTGAACATGCTAGTAACTTTACCAAAGATAATAGTGAATATACTAATGCGTGTCCTGTTTGTGATAGTGAAGTAGAAAAGCTTGAAGAACAATTAAATCTAAAAGTAAAAAAACTTATATATGAGAGTGGGAAATATCAAGAAAAGATCAGAAAAAATATTTCTAAACGTGAAGATTTAAGTGAAAAGATTGATGGTTTGAAAAAAGAAAAGGAAAATATAGTTAAAAAGATTATTAGTTTAGAAACTCAAAAAAATAATTATGATAGTATTTCAAAAGAAATAATCAATAATGTATTATTTGATGATAATTTATTTAATAATAGTAATGTAAAAATAGAATTATTTATAAGTGAGATAGAGACAACAATAAAAGAGTTAGAAAATGTTTTACAAATTCAAAAAGAAATAGAAGAGTTAAAATTAGAGTTGTCACTCCCATTAAAAAGTTCAATGCTAGAAAAAAATCTTTCTCCAGATGAATTAAAAAAAGAACTAGAGAAAAAAGTCTATAAGATAAATAATAAAAAAATAGAAATTAAAACTCAAAAAAATATAATTGGACAACTGAAAATGGAAGTAGAGAGTTTATCTGATAATAAAGATTTACTGAATAAGTTATATGAAAAATATCAAATTAGTACAGATATAGAATTAACAACTTATTTAAATAAGAAACTTGAAGAATCTATTTTAAAAGAAAAGAGTTTAGAGAATTCTTTAAAAAAATCAAATGAAATGAATGAACTGAAAAATATCAACGAGGAAAAAGACCTGTTAATAAAGAAAAAGAAAGAATTTAAAATAATAAAAAAATACTATAAGGACATTGAGAAAAAACTTTGTATAAAAGAAAATACAATAACAGAAAAATTTGGCAATAAGACAGTTGAATTTTTAAATAATCCTAATTCATCAATAGTAAAATACTATCAATACCTAAATCCTAATCCTGTTGAATTTCAAGAATTGTTTTTTGATGTTACAAATGATAGAGAATTAGATATAAAAGTAAAAAGTGAAAATAATTCTACTATTGCTAATTATATGCTTAGCTCAGGACAATTAAATGTGTTAGCAATTTCGATTTTTATTGCAACCAATACTTCTCAAACTTTTAGTTTCTTTGATTTCATTGCAATAGATGACCCTGTTCAGAATATGGATGATGTTAATAGATTTTCTATTACAGATGTACTGAGCGGTTTAAAGAGACAACTTATTTTTTCAACTCATGACATAGAGTATTTAAATTTATTTGTCAAAAAGAATGATTATCGTCTTAAGGATATCTCAGTTTATAATTTGGATTCAGACAATAATAATTATAAAAATATTTTGATTTCTGAAATAGCACCTCAAAAATTTTAATGCCAAAGTAAATGCTATTTACTTTATCTTAGTTGGATATCATACATTCTGATTCATAAAAATGAAATGAATAGATGTTAATTTAATGCTTATTACTATCCATTGGTGATATAAAAATCTAATTGGAAGGGTCTGTGAGGTAAATGAATACCATAAGCTAGAAATACCTTTTTAGGGTGTTTCTAGCTTTTTTGTTTGTTCAGTCATCTTTGCAAATAAGATAGCTTTAAAAGTTAAATGCTATAGAAAAAATGAAATATTTTATCAAATATTTGCAAGATAAAATAAAAAATTAAATGAAATAAGCTGAAAAAAGAGGAAAATAATTGAGGGGAATATGCTAACATGAACAAAAAGTATCCATATAACTTAATATTTCTGAATTCTACGAGAAAGTCACTTAATACGAACTAGTATCAACTTACGTTAATCATTTATATAAACGTAAGTTGATAGCATATACAGTTATTTAATAGTAAAGATTTAATTCAATAGTTTTAATACCGAATTAGTTAATTAAGATAAGCAACAGCTCTAATATAAATTTATAATGATGTTTCGTTCCTTAACTAGATAAAAGAAGGGAGAGTATTTCTCATGGAAAAAAATGTAGATCTCGATAAATTAGTAGCTGATTCATATAGTTTAAGTAGCTGTCTTTCAGCGTTAAGCCAGATGTCCTATGAACGATTGACATTAGATTCAATCAGTTTAGAAGATATTAATGAAATAAATGCAATTATTATTAGTATAAAATGTCTAGCAGAACAACATGCACAAGAGATGGAAGCATTTGAACTTGAAAAAATGAAATATAGTTCAAGTTCCATAGAATAGGTTATCAGAAAAGTTGAGTGGCTCTGAATTCCAGTTAAATCTTTTATTTCCAATAATCTAGAATAAGCATATAGTCTAAAATTGAGGTGGTATGATCTAAATGTTTTCCATATCTATGAATGGACAAGACAAAACGAATCAAATAATTGATTGGAAGCTCTGGGAAAAAGACAATAAACTAATGGTAACTGTTTATTTCCCGTCAGGTAAATCGTTTTGGAAGCCATTAGATTTATGTAAAATTACACCACAAAAAGAGATACATGCAGGTCTTTTATCTAAAGAAGAGAATGTTTATCAACAAATAGATAAAGCCACTGAATACGGGAATAAGTATATTGTTGTAAACTATCCAAATGACCAAAAAAAGTATGTCATGAAGTCAGAGAAAGTAAGGATTATTGCGAGTTCTGATTTGAAAAATGAGGATATATTTTCTTATTTTACTGAAATTGTAAAAGAGCGTGTTCGTAATGCTAGTCCAGCAAATAAAACTATAACCAAAAATATAGAAAGGTAATTGGAAAAAATTACTCCTTACCAAGGAACAGCGTTGCATTCGTATTGCTATGGTAAAAATGAAGCTAGAAACGCTTTGAAACATTTCATATTTCCATTTGGATTGAATGAGAGTCAATTAAAAGCTGTTGAAAATGCTTTTTCCTCTCAAATTAGTATTATTGAAGGTCCTCCTGGTACAGGAAAGACACAAACTATTTTAAATATCATTGCAAATATTTTAATAAATAAAAAATCTGTTGCAATTGTTTCAAATAACAACCCAGCAGTTGAAAATGTGTATGAGAAGATGGCTAAAAAAGAACTAGACTACCTTATTGCGAAATTAGGGTGTTCAACTAATAGGACAGAATTCTTTGCAGGGGTAAAAGAAGTTCCTCGTTATAATTCAAATTCTGCAGCTACTCCTATAAAGGAAATTGATGATATTTTAGCGAAGGTGAAAGCAAGTCTGGCTACACAAAATAAAATAGCGCAATTGACCGCAGAAATCAGCGAGCTGCTTGTTGAGAAAAAGTACTTAGAAGAATGGCATGAAGAAAATACACTTGTAGAGTTAATGGATGTCGAAAGATACAAATTAAGTCCAGAGAAAACTTCTGATTTACTTGCATATATGAATTATCTTTCTCAAATAAAATTTTCTTTTAAAGAGAGATTCCGCTTATTGCTAGGGTTTAGAATATTTAGAACTAAGTTTTTAAATACTTATACTGAACGAATAAATTTTATTTATTCTCTACAATTTCATTATTATAAAAAAACGTTACAACAAAAAGAGCAGCAATTACAAAAATATAAGAACGATTTGAATAGGGATAATTTCGAAAAATTATTAGAAGAGTTAACGAATAAATCAATGCAATTTCTCAAGCAACAATTATCAAAATCAATTCCATCTAATTCAAATTTTACCGCAGATAGCTATAAAAAGGAGTTCAGTAATTTTATTAAACGTTTTCCAGTGATTGGCAGTAGTACACATTCGATTATTAATTCTATAGCAGAGGGAGCGATATTAGACTATATTATTATCGACGAAGCATCACAGCAAGATATCGTTCCGGGGATTTTGAGTCTGGGCTGTGCAAAGAATATTATTGTGGTGGGTGATCGCAAACAACTTCCCCACATACCTGAAAAGACAGAAATTAGGGCGCCTTCTAATAATTACGACTGTATAAAATATAGTTTACTGGATTCTTTTATCAATGTATTTAAAGAGAAAGTGCCGATTACTTTGCTGAAAGAGCACTATAGATGCCATCCTAAAATTATCCAATTTTGCAATCAGCAATTTTACAATAATCAATTAATCCCTATGACTATCGATGAAGGAGAAGCATCCATTGAACTAATTACCACATCTAAAGGAAACCATACAAGAAAACGAACTAATTTGCGGGAAATTGAGTCTTTAGTAGAAGTTGGCTGGTCTGATGAGAAAGACATCGGATTTATTGCTCCTTATAACAATCAAGTGAATTTAGCTGGGAAGTATCTACCAGAAGAGTTTGCTAGAGCAACCATTCATAAATTTCAAGGAAGAGAATGTAAAGAAATTATTTTTTCAACAGTTTTGGATAAGAAAAAAAGCAGTCAAGCATCGATTGATTTTGTTGATAATCCGCATTTGGTGAATGTAGCTGTTTCTAGAGCCATCAATAAATTCATTTTAGTAACTGGTAATCAAGTGTTTACAAAGAATAATAAAAGTTTGGCAGCTTTAGTTAGATATATTAAGTACTATGCCTCTGATCAATACATCTATGATAGTCCAGTAATTTCTGCATTCGATTTATTATATAAGGAATATGATCGTTCTCTGGAAAAATTAAATACTCAATTAAATTTAAAGGACTCATATTTCAAATCTGAGCGGATTATGGCTGCCTTGTTGAGGGATATTTTAAGGACAGATGAATTTGCTTCTTTGACGTTTCATATGCAGATCAAGTTAATCCAACTTGTCTCCATTAAAAATAATTCATTTACTGATAGAGAGATAGAATTCATGAAGCAAAAGTCGAGCTGTGATTTTGTCATTTATTATAAGATCGGCAAGATTCCGATTGGAGTGATTGAAGTGGATGGAAGTAGTCATGATGATAAGGTGCAGCAAGAACGTGACAGGCTTAAAAATATTATTTTAGAAAAAGCTGAAATTCCTTTGCTTAGGTTGAAGACAACTGAAGGAAACATCGAGAGAAAAACAAAAAAATTTTTAAACGAGTGTATGAATAAGAGTGGTGTCTAGGGGGAAAGTAAGTTGGTTAATTTAGGAGGAAACAAATGAAATATAGCGATGAATTATTTTTAGTTGAACATTTGAGTTCAAATTTAGATACAGAATTATACGTTATTAAACGAAAAGAAGATGGAATACAATTAGAGTTACATATTAGTGGTTCCGCTTATAGAGTTGTAGATTTAAATGGTAATATTCAGTTGTTTATTGAAAAACAGCTTGAGTATGGAAAAAAATTAGTTGGATTTTTGAATGAAAATACAAAAGTTTTTATTAAAGCATCTGATGTTGAAAATAATATGTATAAACCCTTAAATGAAGCACAATTAATAACAATAGTTGATGAGGATCACAGCTAAAAAAGTTATTTAAAAATTATGAATGATACAAAATCAAATCTGGATCAAAAGGACCATCATTCTAGCTCAGTTCTTATTTGAATTTTGTTAAATTTTTATCTATTAATTTTAGCATTTTTTTGGTGAAATCATTCATAGAGCATATCATCCTCTCAGTTGTTTATCTTATGGTGATTTAATCATACTAGAGAACGATATGTTTTTTTATAGCAAAAATGAAAATGGGGCTGAAGAATCAATTTTGATTTTTCAGTCCCATAAATTATAGAGCCGTCAATTTTTTGGCCCAGTCTCTTTTGGTTTATTTGCTTATAAATTAATATTTAATAACATTTACAAGTTTTAATGGAGTTCTTTCATCCCAATCAAGGATTGCTTGGTTTTTAATAGTTAAATAATTTCCACCGATATATTCAATGCTAGGTAAATAATATATGTATTCATTCATTTCACTTTTGGCTTTCATTGAAACTAAAAAGCCTCTTGGATCATTGTTTCTGCTCCAGCTCTCTACAGCTGGACGAGCAAGTTCAAAGTAATCTGCATATCCGCCAGTTTTCCATTTGCTTAATGCAACCTGAACAGTTCCATCAGAGAGATTGACCATATTTACAATTTTAGTTCCTTTTGTATCAGAGTAGACTACTTTTTTCAGTGGTGTGATTTCAGTTGAGCTGTTTCGTTGATAAAGGCTACCATCTTTATAAGAGTAAGAAGCACTTGTTGGCGTATAATAGGTTCTAAGCATTCCGTTATGGACAATCGCCAAGATAAATCCACTACGAGAAAGTCTACTCCAAGAGTCTGATTGACCAGGTGTGATATTGAAGTAGTCGGTGTTACCCTTTCCTGTAGAATTTGCACTAACTGAAACCTGAATACTTGAAAAGTCCGTACAATCGTTTGTTACAGTGATGTCAGCATGTGCTGCTTTGGTCGGGATTAAAAAGATGGCTAAAGCGACCATTCCTATTAATAAACTGACCAGTGATGATTTTTTTTTCATGATATTCCTCCTGTTAATATAATATAGTCGTAAACGTTTTCGCTTACAATTTAAGTCTAAAGGATGCAGACTATTTTTCAATGATTCTAATTTACTATTTTATTCATTTTTTTTATTTTAGAGTCAAGTATAGTGGAATTTTCTTTGGGATATCGATCAGTTCTTGAATAGCGGAGGAGCTGGCTGAAATTTAGCAAGAGGTTGGAAAAAGTACTGTAAGATGAGTGAATAAGCGGATAGCCTTTATAAACGTTTTTTATACTTTATACGACGGTATTTCTATTGTGTGAAGCTTAACTTCAAAAACACTGGTTATTTATTTTTGTACTTAATGAAAAAGCCTAGGGCATATTTTCTCCCTAGGCTCATCATTAGTTATTATTTGATCGCTTTAATGGTTCTTCATGCTTAGTAGTCAATCACATTAACTACTTTTAATTTCTGTGTTTCATCCCAATCATAGATAGCATCTTTTCTGATTGTCAGAAAATTTTTGTAGCCTAGGTATTGTATGCTAGGTAAATAATATATGTATTCTTTTGAGAATCCGCTATTATATAGGACTGAAACTAAAAAGCCTCTTGGATCATCATTTCTGCTCCAAGTTTCACTATCAAGGTGGTTTAGCGTAAAGTAGTCTGTCGATCCGCCACTTTTCCATTTACTTAACGATACTGTTGTAAGACTTGTGGAAAGATTAATCATGTTAACGTTCATACTTCGCGTAACAAGCGAATTTGTTTCAACTTTTAACGGAGTGATTTCTGTTGTGCTACCTTGGGAATAAAGTTTTCCATCTTTAAAAGAGTAGGCGGCGTTAGTTGGAGTATAGTAGGTCCTAAGTTGTTCTAAATAAACAATGGCTAAAATATGGCCTCTAGGATCATTTCTGCGCCAAGATTCTGTTTGTCCAACTGTTACTTTGTAGTAGTCTGACGAGACATCTTTTCCATTATCTGCGTTAATGGAAGCTGTAAATGAATGTGACGGATCTGTACAATCGTTTGTTACGGTGACATCAGCGTGTGTTTTGGTTAGTGGTAAGAAAAACATTAAAGCAATGAAACCAAACAATAGGCTGACCAATGGTAATTTTTTTTTCATGGTATTCCTCCCTTTAATATAATTTATGTAAACGATCTTCGCTTACAATTTAAGTTTAAAGGAACAAGTTTAGGTTTCAATGTGTCCAATCAATCAATTTATTTCATTTTTTTAGTATAAAACCAAATGTAGTGAAATTATGGGTGGGGTGCTAATAGCTACGGTTATTCTAGCTTCTTTCAATAGAATAAGGTTCGTCAAACTGCCGTTTAAAACAAAGCGTTCATTTAGCATTCGTTAGTAAAAAAATTCTTTTAGGAAATGATTCATGACATCGAATATGATGAATTTTCTTCCATTTTAGGTGATCCATGGATAATGACATTTATTAATTGTCAGGTAAAAAGAAGTTCAGAACTGATGGCCAAAACATACCAAACTGATAATTGATGACGTAACTTTTCAATCATTTCACTCTTTTTTGATGCTTTCCTACAAAAATTCCTGTATGCTTGCTTTTAGTTAGAGAATAAAATAATGACCGAGCTATATCGAATGCTCATATCCAGGAGGAGAAATAAAAATGAAAAAAATTTATTTTTTATGTACAGGAAATTCTTGTCGTAGCCAAATGGCAGAAGGGTATGCACGTCAATTATTATCTGCCTCGGATGTGGAAATTAAAAGCGCAGGTATTGAAACTCATGGACTGAATCCACGAGCGGTTCAGGTAATGGCTGAGGATGGAATTGATATTTCAAACCAAACGTCTGATTTGATCGATCAGGATTATTTTACACAAGCAGACTTGATTATTACGCTTTGTGGAGATGCAAAAGATAAATGTCCGACGATTCCTGTAGGTGTTCAGCACATTCATTGGGATTTAACAGACCCCGCACAAGCAGTTGGAACCGAAGCAGAAATAGCATCAGCTTTTAGAAAAACAAGAGATAGAATTAAAGCAATGGTAATTGAACTCAAGAACCAGTGAGAGTTAGTATTTTTTGGGAATTGAGTGATCATTTAAGCTTCATTTGTCTGTATAGTGCTAAATTTCAACAATCAAGAATTGAAGTCAGCAAGCCTTAAAACGGTCTTGCTGGCTTTTTTTGCTTGCGATATTTTTTTGTCGCCTTCTCAATTATTTGGCGAGTTATGAATCAAGCAATTATTTCTGGTTATGAGAATGATTGGCATTTAAAAATCAAAATTTATTTACAATAACAATGTTATGGGGAGTAAGATAAGAAAGAAGAGAGCGTATTTCGCGCAATTAACTAATGGACTGAAAGCTCTTCTTGTCAGTTAAATTCTAGCGCCAATGACAAATGAATAGAAGTTTATTGTGTGTGATTTTGGTTAGTAAAGAATAACAAGATCAGCGAAAAGAAAGCAGAAGAAGGAGGAGATTGCAGGGACAGGACTGCAATGAAAGAGAAATGATTACAGTGAAAGCTTTACCTGCTTATGATGGCGATTGTTTGATCGTTCAGTATGGAGAAGAAGATCAACGGACGAATCTGTTTGTCGATGGTGGTCAAGGACAACAAGTTGTTAGGCAGTTGAAAGAGGAAATTGCAACAATTAGCCAGAAAGGCGAGTGCATTGACTTACTGGTTTTGACACATATTGATGCCGATCATATTCGGGGATTTTTGAGTTTGTTTTCTCAGTCGAGTTTTGACAAGTCATGTATTAAACGAGTGTTTTTTAATTCTAGAAAGCTGTTATCGCAAAAGTTTGATACAAAGGTTGTTTATGATGATCAACTGGAGATCGTTCAAGAAAAGTCAGAGATTAGTTTTAAACAAGGGGAGTCTTTCGATCGGTATTTGGAGGATTTGAAGATTGAAAAGATGACAGTTATTGACAATTCTTGTCAGCCCAAATTACTCAATGGGGCAAAAATGACGATTTTGACACCTGATGAAGCAAGTCTAAGGAAATTATATACAGATTGGGAAAAGGCAATTCAAAAAGAAACCAGGGATCAACTGATCAGCGGTCGAAATGTCAATCATCAGGGAAGCGTAGAAGAACTGATCAAAAAAGCTTTCCAAGAAGATCGCGCTGTCGCAAATGGGAGTAGTATTAGCTTTATATTGGAGTATGAAGGCAAACGACTGTTGATGTTAGCAGATGCTCATCCAAGTACTGTCACTGCGAAGTTAAAAGAACTATATGGGGAAAAAGAGCTGCATTTTGACTTGGTAAAAGTGGCTCATCATGGGAGTAAAGCGAATACTAGTGACGATTTATTAAAACAGATTGAATGTGAAAATTATTTGATTAGTTCAAATAAGGGGAATCGTCATGGTTTTCCGCACAAAGAAGCCTTATCAAGGATTGTTTACCACAACTACACAAAAAAACGACCAACGAATTTTTATTTTAATTATTCTGATGCGAGTGAGGGGTTATTTACAAATGAAGAAATAAAAAAATACGGGATTCAATTGATCAAGAAAAAAATGAATGAGAGGGTACTAACGATTGACATATGAATGATTTTGAAGAGTTATCAGTGAATATTAGAGGAACCAATACTTATGGTTCAGGTTTATTGTATCAGCAGGATTGTGAAACGGGTTTTGTGATCACCGCAAAACATTGTGTGGTTGGGGAAACAATTAATGACTTCAAACTATTTGATTATACCCAATCTGAACTAGAAATCTTAGAACCACCAAGATGCTCAGATAGTCTAGATTTATCGATTATCAAAGTGAAGGTAAAAAAAGGTTATCCTGAACTGCTTATAATGGAACCAGAAAATAAGCAAGAAATCGTATTTTATGGTTATCCAGAGTGTATGAAAGAAGACGGTGGAACTCCTTATCGAGGAAAGGCAACTCAAATCAGTAAGCCAGATATTTTTAAATTGGTACTGGACAATGAAATAGGATCGTCTAACAACACGGAGTATGAGAACATGCGAGGTTGCTCAGGATCAGGAGTGTACGTCGAAAGAGAAGGTAAGTGTTATTTGACTGGGATTATTACGAAACTTCAGTCAGCGGGGCAACAAGGAATTGTTGAAGGGATTCATATCGCACATATTGTTGCTTTCTTTTTAGAAGAGTTTGATATCATGCTGGTACCTCGTTGTTTGAATGATTTTAGTGAATATTTGACATCTATCATAAATGAATTACGAGAAGTAGGTGGACAAGAAAATAAGCTGATTTTTCTGATTGAAAAATGTTATCGTGAATGTTTTTCCGACATAACGCCTAAATTGATCCATAATCGGTTAAGTGATTACCTGTTTCTTCCTTCTCAGAAAAATGAGGATTATACCAATAAATTCTTGTGGATCGCTTGGCTGGAGATCTTGCTTTACAAGTTATTACAAACAAATATTGCTTTTGAGATCGATGATTGTTTCAAATTACTCACTCAGGAAAAGGAAAGAGCTGGTATCCATGTATTATTTACAAATCATCTAACACTTGACCGTTTCATTGGGAGTTTATTTAGAAGTACACTTTATGACAAGCTAGATAAACAAGATGTTTTGTTTGTAACTAATCAAAGGAGAAAATTTCGGGGTGGGAGTATTGCCAAGCGAGAACAAATTGAGGGAATCGTCGTGAACATCGATCATCCAGAAGTTTCTGATCGGTTAACGATTGATAATCCCAATGAAAAAAAATTATTTCCTATTGTTCATGTCGATTATATCGAAAATGAAATTGATCAGATTTTACACGACACAAAAGGGTTAACAGCCGTTGAGTTTTCTCAGAGGTTTCCAGAGGAGTTAACTCGTTTGTTTGAAGAAATTGCAAACTAATGGAGGTAGATGACAATGGTAGAGATATTAAAAGAAATCACTACGTATGAAATAATAGAAAAAACGACGGGATTGACCTGTTACACGTACCAACAAGCAAACGAAAAGTATCGAATCCATTTTTTTTGTTATGTATTTGATAATCAAGATGAGTTATTAGCCAACTATGAAGAAATCAACGATCAGATTGCCTACAGTTTTCAAAGTCAATTAAAAAGGAAGATTGAACGATGGAATATTTATTTTTTTCTTTTTGTCAAAGCCAAAGTAGCGAAGCCAATCAAAGCCAGTATTGAACAAGACAAGTATGCAACCAGAAAGGTGATCGTGGATAATTTTCGAGAATTTGCTACTAATGATGCGCAAAAAGAAGCACAAAAAGAAGCACAAAAAAATAAAATTCAAAAAAGATTATTATTGAATCTGGAACAGACAAAACCAGTAAAGAAACTGGCTAAGGATGAGCGGCAAAATGATGAGAAAATCATCCATTTGTTAGCAGAATTAAAAACGATGGCTAAAAAAGAGAAAAAAGCACGAATACAAGAGTATATAAAACATGAGCTGTCAAATCTTAACGTAAAGGAAGGAACCGATGAGTCTTAAATTGAAAGGGATAAAAATTGATTCGTTTCGAGCATTTGAAAGGCAAAAATATTTTGATTGTGTGAATCCTGTTTTTAATGAAATATCAAATTTGATTGTTTTGTATGCGCCAAATGGAACCGGAAAAACCTCTTTTTTTGATGCCATCGAATGGAGCTTGACTGGCGAAATCAGTCGACTGAATGAAAATAAAAATGTCCGTGATATCGCCTCCCAAGAGCGAAAGTATATTTTAAAGAACAAATATTCCTCGTCCGAAGTGGGCAGTGTGGAACTAGCATTTGATGATGGCAGTTTTTATGCATTAACAACGAAAAAGTTAAATGGAAAGCAAACAACGGATTACGTTGAAGGGAATGAGACCAAAAAAACGGTTGATTTAACAGCGAAAGAATTAAAGATTTTACGACAAAAAAATTTATTGACACACAATCAAATCGATGCTTTTTTGCGATCACAAAGTGCCGAAGGAAGATATGATGCTTTAAGTAATTTTTGGGACAAAGAAAATGTATCTGAGGATTATAAAAATCTAGTCTTATTCGTCAACGAAATGAATAAAGTATTAGGACAACAAGAAACTAAAATGAATCAGCTAACAAATGAGATTGAAAAACTCGAAAGTAATGCAAAAATATGGCAAACAATCAACCAGCTGAAAGAAAATTATGCCAAGTTAAACGGAAAGAATAGTAAAAAAGATCCATTGTTAAAGAATCAATTAGGTTTACAAGAATTGTATATCGAATCGAACAAATTAAAAAGCAATAATCAAATAAAATTGAACCAGTTAGAAGAGGAGCGACAGCAGCTAGAAAATTTAATCACAATGATCCAAGAGTATCGACAAATACCGCAGCAGATCGAATGGTCTGAAAAGCAGGTTGCTGATGTCAACGAAAAGTTAGCCCATTTGACAGAAATTGAGACAATCGAAGAAAAAAAGAAAGCACTGTTTGACGAAAAAATAGACTTGAGCAACCATCTCAAGCGTTGTAACTTTCTTATCAATCATGAAGCAGATTTTCAGGCACAAGAAATGGCTGAACAAAACAGTAATAGAGAAATCAATGAATGGATCAATCAACGAAAAAAATGTGAACAAGCATTGATTACTTTACAAAAGGAGCATCAAGAGCAAGAAGTAACATTAAGTGAGTGTCAAAATAAACGAGCGTTGCGGACGAATCAATTAACAGAAATCAAAGAATTAAACAGTTATTCCGATGTTAAAGCGAAAAGACAATTACTTGATCATGAAATCAAACAACAGAAAAAGAAAAAAATAGAGTTGGAAGCCAAGTTAGGTAAGATAAAGCTAACGTTGACAAAATTGTTTTCATTAGTAAACTTAGACGATCATCAGTTAAGCCAAAAAGACTATTCAAAAGAACCTGATTATTCATTTTTGTTGGAACAGATAAGCCAACTTGATGACATTTGGCAAGAAAGAAAAAAATTGGAAGTTGATTTAGCACAAAAGAAGAAGGAACGTTCCTCTTTAGAAGTTCTGGGCAGTCAGTTAGAACAGTTGAAAAAATTAGGTTATTCTATCGTAACGGATACGTCTTCGTCTGTCTGTCCATTATGTCTCCATGATCATCAAGAATTTCAACATATCATCCAAAAAATTGAAGCTAGTACGGCAGATCTTTTACCGATTGAGCAACTGACGAAGGAAATTAGCCACTTAGAAGGAATGATCGATGAATCAACTAGGCGGTTAACTGATGTAGTTTCTGGAGTAAAACAACAGATTCAGATACAAATAACGATTAAGGAAACTGAAATCAACCAACTTGACCACGACCTGTTACAAGTAACCTTAAAATTAAAACAACAAGAAGAAGCGTATTTAACCAATGAGAAACACTGGCACAAGTTAAATGAATACAGCCAAAAATATGGGATTGAATGTGAAAAAATTGCTGAAGAAACCCAGAAAAGAGTAAAGTCACTACAGGAGGAATTGGTAAAATTAACGAATGAATACCAAAATATCAAAGAAAAAATCAATCAAAATGAACAGCTGAATGTCAAGAATACTCATACACTCAAAACGATCGAATTACATTATCAACAAGCAAAAAAAAGCTTAAATGATCTAAAAGGAAACGAACAGTATCAATATTATCAGCAAGAACAGGCGTTTTATGAAGCACTTGGTATTTCTGTTATCTCTGATTTTAAAAGGCAATGTAAACGCGAGTTAGAAAAAATCAATGAACAAGAAACCAAGCTTATTGCTGAAAAAGAACAACGACTAGAACAAGTAAATGGGAAAAGTAAAACAGAATTAGTAGAAGAACAACGAATCCAAGCAGAGCAGATTCGGCAGCTCGTTGTACGGAGGAAATATATCGAAAAGATATCTTATCAACTGTTTGACCAAGTAATCATTGCACCAGAAGAATTGGAAAAAAATAAGCAAAAGTTGACTACAGCTATTTACAAATTAAATGAAAAAAATCAACTGTTGGGTCAACTATCTGGGCTTACCAGTGATTTTATCTCTGAAACAGGTATCGAAGAGAAAAGAAGCGAACAAGCAAAAGTAAAAAAAATCTATGACCACTTAAGTAGCAAAGTACAAGAACTAAAAGAATTAAAAGACAGTAAATTAACCGAGATCAAAAAGCAAATCAAAAGTACATTTAACTTAGATACCGTCAATCAGATTTTTCAAATGATCGAACCTCACCCTGATTTTCGTAAGATTAGTTTTAAAATCAATGAAGCAAATCCCGATAAATTAGGACTGGATATTATGTGCAAACGAACAGAGGATGAAGAGGATGCCCCGATTTTATATCTAAGTTCTGCCCAAGTAAATATATTGTCTTTAAGTATTTTTCTAGGAACCGCTCTAGAGAATACAGACAAAGTGAATACGATTTTCATGGATGATCCAATCCAACACTTAGATAGTCTTAATGAATTATCCTTTATTGATCTATTAAGAATCCTTGCATTTAAGCTAGGAACACAGATCATCTTTTCCACCCATAACCGCCAGTTTTTTGACTTATGTCAGAGAAAATTAGATGCCAATTACCATAATGCCAGTTTTATCGAAATGAATTATACAGAGAATCAGTTGTAACAAATTTAGTTAGTCAGAAAAAGTGAAAAAGTGAAAAAGGGAGCTCTTTGATGAGAGCTGAGGTTAGCTGAAAGATTCAGAGTATAAAACAAAAATTGCCGACAGAAGTTAAAAAAGAGACGGATAGAGAATCAATCCCAACGAATAAGGGATTGATTCTTTTTTTCTAGATTAAATACAGATAGAAAGAATATATAGATTGGATGGAGAGTTGTACTACCTATACGAAAGCAGAAACTTTTTTAGATTCTACACTTTTTGATATTGGCGAAATTCGCCAATATTTTTTTATGATTTAAACGGTATAGAAAAGACATCATTCACTATTTGGGGGCTATTTAACCAGAGAAACCGAAACCTATACGACAACTTTGCGAACATTTAGAAAGTTTCTGACACAGATCCGAAATGCCCTCTGCTACAATTACTCAAACGGATTACTAGAATGTTTAAACAAGCCTATCAAAGTATTTAAACGAAATTTTTATCATTTCAAACGGCGAATTTTGATTCGTCACGATAAAACTTTTTTAAGCAAATAAACATACTAAGATTAGTAGGTTTCTATTTCCTATTTTTTTCAACTGGTATCAGATTTCAGCACTTATGACTGTTATTTTCGCTAGGAACAATTTCTTAAAAATGGATAGTTTTATTATTTCAATAAAATAATTATTGCTAAATCAACGATTTAAGACGGTTGTAGAATTTTTTTCAGATTGTTTGTTGACAAAAATAAAAAAACCATCTTACCATTAGTTTGTGGTTATAACCAGTTTAAAAGAAGGAGAAACCTATGGGAAATTCTTTTAAAAACAAAGCTTTGTATCATCAGTTGGTAGATTTACTTAAAAATCAGATGGAAAGTAACATGATACCCCATGATAAATTACCCTCTGAACGAGAATTAACTGCTCAATACGGAGTTAGTCGGACAACGGTTCGATTAGCTTTGAAAGAGTTGGAAAATACAGGTTATATTTATCGGAGACATGGAAAAGGAACATTTGTATCCGATATCAAAAAGAACGTAGCAGATTTAGCAGGAACTTATAGCTTTACTGAACAAATGAAAAGTTTAGGTAGAACTGCTGAGACGCGGATCTTAGCTTTTGAAAAAATTGAAGCGGACAAATTTATTGCAAAACAATTGAATCTTTCATTAGGAGAAGTAGTCTTCAAATTAAGTCGATTGCGGATAGCTGATCGGGAACCGCTTATGATCGAAGATACCTATTTGCCAGTCAAATTTTTCTTATCATTAAATGATCAGCTTTTAAGAAGCAAACCTCTATATGATCTTTTTTCCGAGGATTTTAATCAGACCGTTCGATTGGCAGATGAAGAGCTATATGCAAGTGTTGCCTCAAAGGAAGATGCGAAACAGCTGATAATCTCAGAAGGGGCACCTGTCCTTCATTTAGCACGTCAAACCTATAATATGAAAAATGAAATTATCGAATTTACTTTAAGTGTCGCCCGTGCGGATCAATTTCATTATCAGATCCGCCATATTCGAAATAGTTAGGAGAATCGAAACATGTTTACAGTAGGAAAAGAAAAACTGGATCAGCTGGGTGCTGAGATCACGACTCGCGAAATACGCCAACAGCCTGAACTTTGGGAAGAAACCCTTGATCACTATCAAACAGTTCAAAAGGAATTAGATAATTTTCTTGCAATAGTTAAAGAAAAGGCAAATGGTCAGCGAACACGTGTAATCTTCACTGGTGCAGGAACATCTCAATATGTAGGAGACACATTAGTTCCTTATTTGCGCAAGAACGGTGATCGCCAAGCATTTAGCTTTGAAAGTATTGGAACGACTGATATTGTCGCAGAACCTGAAGAGTATTTAATTAAAGAAGAACCAACTTTACTTGTATCATTTGCGAGGAGTGGAAACAGTCCTGAAAGCTTGGCAGCAGTTGAAATTGCAAATCAGGTGGTTGATACGATCTATCATTTATCAATTACGTGTGCTGTAGAAGGAAAACTAGCTCAAATTAGTCAATCCGATTCCAATAGTTTTTTATTCTTGATGCCAGCACGTTCCAATGATAGTGGCTTTGCTATGACTGGTAGCTTTTCCTGCATGACTTTAGGAGCTTTGTTGACATTCGATCAAACAGTATTAGTGAAGAAACAACAATACCTGAAGGTTTTAAATAATTTAGGAAATGAAGTAATTACCCGAGTAAATGAAATTGAAAAAATCGTTCAGCTTGATTTTGAACGCATTGTTTATGTTGGTTCAGGAAGTCTAGCTGGATTAACAAGGGAAGCGCAATTGAAGATTCTGGAATTGACAGCCGGAAAAATTGCTACCATCTTTGATTCATCAATGGGCTTTCGCCATGGTCCAAAGTCGTTTATTAATCAAAAAACAATCATGTTCGGTTTTGTTAATAATAATCCTTACACGCGTGATTACGACTTGGATGTCTTAGAAGAAGTGCGTGGAGATGAAATCGCTTCCGGAGTGTTCGCCATTACTCAACCAGGGCAACGGAATTTCACTGGCGATAAATTCGAGTTTACAACTGAGGCCGAATTACTGCCAGATGGCTATTTAGCACTAAGCTATATCATGGTTGCCCAAATAGTCGCTTTGTTATCATCGATTAAAGTGAATAATAAACCAGATACACCGTCACCAACAGGAACAGTTAACCGAGTTGTAAAAGGTGTAACGATTCACAAATATAAGTAAAAATAAACTGGGAGGAAGAACCATGATTACATTAACCAGAGGAAAAAAAGCAGCAATGGATCGTTTATCGACAAAAGATGGTATTATCAGTGCCTTAGCGATTGATCAACGCGGAGCATTAAAAAAAATGATCAAAGCCTTAAATGTAGAATTAAACGATGAACAGATTGAGCGTTTCAAGGAGTTAGTTTCTAGTGAATTAACCCCTTATGCATCTTCTATTTTATTGGACCCAGAATATGGTCTTCCTGCTGCAAGTGCACGACATGAAGATGCTGGTTTGTTGTTGGCCTATGAAAAAACCGGCTATGATGTAACAACACCAGGACGCTTGCCTGATTTATTAGCAGATTGGTCAGTTTTACGATTAAAAGAGCAAGGAGCCGATTCGATTAAGTTTCTACTTTATTATGACGTAGATGAAGATCCGGAAATCAATCATCAGAAGCATGTCTTCGTAGAACGTTTAGGTAGCGAGTGTGCCGAAGAAGATTTGCCATTCTATTTAGAATTGCTATCATATGATACCCAAATTTCAGATGTTCATTCACTTGAATATGCCAAAGTAAAACCGCATAAAGTCAATAGCATGATGAAGGAATTTTCGAAACCACAGTACAAAGTAGATGTTTTAAAGGTAGAAGTTCCTGTCAATATGAATTTTGTAGAGGGTTTCAGTACAGATGAAGTAGCGTATACCAAAGAGGAGGCGGCAAAGTACTTCTTTGAACAAAGTCAAGCGACAGATTTGCCTTTTATTTTCTTGAGTGCCGGTGTTTCTACGAAGTTATTCCAACAAACATTGTTTTTTGCTAAAAATTCAGGTTCGACCTTTAATGGTGTGCTTTGTGGTAGAGCTACTTGGAAAAATGGTGTGAAGCCGTTTATCAAATCTGGTGAAGAATCTGCTCGTGCCTGGCTGAAAAGTGAAGGTCGTGAAAATATCGAAAGCTTGAACAACGTTTTGGCACAAACAGCCAGTTCTTGGTATGACAAAGTCCAAGTTGAAAAAGAAGCAGCTGTGAACTAGGAGGAGAGCTCGTGATAGTAACTGTAACGATGAACCCGTCAATTGATATTTCCTATCCGCTTGCTTCCTTGAATGTGGATACTGTCAATCGAACAGATCAAGTTAGTAAAACAGCAGGTGGAAAAGGACTTAATGTAACCCGAGTAATCCATGATCTAAAGGGGGATGTACTCGCTACAGGAGTTCTCGGTGGGTTTCATGGGACGTTTATTGCAGATGAATTAAAGCATGCCGGTATTAAGCAGAAATTTACAGAGATCAAAGAAGAAAGCCGAGATTCAATCGCTATTTTGCATGAAGGAAATCAAACTGAGATTTTGGAAGCGGGACCAACATTTTCCTATGAAGAACAGCAGAATTTCCTAGAAAACTTCAAGGAGCTAATAAAAAAAGCAAAGATTGTCACAATCTCAGGTAGTCTTGCAAAAGGATTCCCATCAAATTTTTACCAAACGTTGGTCCAATTGACAGAAGAGCAGTCTGCAAAGGTTCTTGTCGACACCTCTGGAGAAAGCTTGCATCAGGTTTTAGCTGGCAAACAGAAGCCATTTTTAATCAAACCAAATCTTGAGGAATTATCGACACTACTGGGACATTCATTTTCGATTGATCGATTAGAAGAAGTCCAGGAAGAATTGATTCAACCTATCTTCGCAGGTATTGAATGGATCATTGTTTCTCTAGGAAAAGCTGGAGCTCTCGCAAAACATAAAGATTGTTTTTATCGAGTTACGCTCCCTACGATAAAAGCAGTCAACCCAGTTGGTTCAGGAGATGCTACAGTCGCTGGATTTGCCTACGGCCTATCACAAGAAATGGATGAAATAGAACTTTTGAAGTTTTGTATGGCTACTGGTATGGCTAATGCACAAGAAGGACAAACAGGTCATGTTTCACCGATGAATATTCAATCGCATATTGAAAAAATAACTGCAAAAAAGATTGAGTGAGAAAATCGATCTAGATAAAATCAATGATTTTTTGAGACCAACTCAATTTGGTAGAAGTTCCATTTTTTGTAGGATTCAACGTACTCCAGTAGTTGTTGTGAACCTCTACGTTTCATCACTCGGACTTGCAGAACGGTCGGTTCATCGGTAAGAATCTTTAATAATTTCGCAACATTTAAAGGAGTTGGAAATATAATTTTATTTGTTTCCGTAAAATCTTCCTCATTCATGTGGATATTGTAGTCTTGTTTAAAGCGCTGATAGCTGGAATTGTAATAACACAATTCTTGACAATTAGGATCCACATATTGTTCGGGCAAATAAGTTTGCTGATAGATATATGCAGTTTTTTAGTTTTTCGTAAATGTCTGATGCAATCATAAAATGCTAAGGCTGGCAGTTCAAGCTTGTTTAAATAGTGTGGATCATTCCCTCGAGTGATTGATAAAACTTGGACTTGATCATTACTGATAGTGAATAATTCAATGTCAGAAAACTAGACCAGTTTTTCTTTACGTGAAACAAATGAGTCACGACCTTGATGACGAATTATGAATCCATCCTTTATTCATTCAGGGAGCGAATGACTGTAATAGAGCTTACGTTAAAAATTTATATTAATTCTGCTTCTGTATAAAGTTTATTGCCATTTTGGGATGTCTAAATTAACCCTTCAAACAACATCAAAGAATTAAACTTTTCGTTAGAGTCTTTGGTTTTGTATGTATAATTTGATTTTAACACGTTCTGTTATGTTGGATAGGGTTGACTTTCTATTTCAAATTATTTGATATATCAATATATTGAAAACGCTTTTATTTAAGGAGGGAGCTTTTGAACACATTTGAGATTAAAGAAGATTTTCTTCTAAACGGTAAGCCCTTTAAGATACTCTCAGGAGCTATCCACTATTTTAGAGTGGATTCAGCCGATTGGTATCACTCGTTATATAATCTGAAAGCATTGGGATTTAATACAGTTGAAACTTATGTACCATGGAATCTACATGAACCTAAAAAAGGAGATTTCCATTTTGAGGGAATTTTGGACTTAGAACATTTTTTGTCCATTGCTGAGGAATTAGGACTATACGCGATTGTTAGACCATCTCCATATATTTGTGCAGAATGGGAGTTTGGTGGTTTTCCTGCTTGGTTACTTAATGACGGAACTCGGATCCGAACAAATGAAACCGTTTATTTGAACCATGTGGCAGATTATTATGATGTTTTAATAAAAAAAATCGTGCCACATCAGCTGACAAATGGTGGAAATATTTTAATGATTCAAATTGAGAATGAATACGGTTCTTATGGAGAAGAAAAAGACTATTTACGTTCGATACGTGATTTAATGTTGGACAGAGGAATAACAGTGCCATTTTTCACTTCGGATGGACCATGGCGAGCGACACTCAGAGCAGGCAGCATGATTGATGAAGATATTTTAGTTACTGGAAATTTTGGTTCAAAGGCTGAAGAAAATTTTTCTTCAATGGAAGCTTTCTTCAATGAGCATGGGAAAAACTGGCCTTTAATGTGTATGGAATTTTGGGATGGTTGGTTTAATCGTTGGAAGGAACCGATTGTACAACGTGATGCAAAAGAATTAGCTGAGGCAATCAAAGAGGTCGTGCTGAGAGGAAGTATTAACCTGTATATGTTCCATGGAGGAACAAATTTTGGATTTATGAATGGTTGCTCAGCTAGAGGAGTGATTGATTTGCCACAGATTACTTCTTATGATTACGGAGCACCCTTAGACGAGCAAGGAAATCCAACCGAAAAATATTATACAATCCAGACAATGATTCATGAAACGTTCCCTGATATCCAACAAATGGAACCTTTGACAAAAGACACAATGGAAATGAAAGATATTCCATTAATTGATAAAGTCAGTTTATTTTCAACATTAGATACAATTAGTCAATCAGTAAAAATGAAATATCCAGAAACGATGGAAATGTTAGGACAAAATACAGGTTATATTCTGTATCGCACCTCAATAAAAAAAGATGCAGAACATGAAAGACTGAGAGTAATCGATGGAAGAGACCGTAGCCAACTATTTTTAAATCAAAAACTGCAAGCTACACAATATCAGACAGAAATTGGTGAAGATATCATTGTTCCAATGCCTCAGGAAGACAATCAATTAGATATTCTAATTGAAAATATGGGGCGTGTTAATTATGGTCATAAATTATTAGCCGATACACAAAAAAAGGGAATTCGTACAGGGGTCATGGCTGATCTACATTTTATCACTGATTGGAATCAGTATTGTTTACCACTAGAGTCATGTGAGAAAGTTGATTTTTCAAAGGAATGGCATCCTAACCAGCCAAGTTTTTATCGCTATGAAGTAACACTTGATGAAGTGGAGGATAGCTTCATTGATCTGTCAAAATTTGGGAAAGGTGTTGTATTTGTTAATCAGACCAATATTGGACGTTTTTGGGAAGTTGGGCCAACACTTTCGCTATATATTCCGAAAAGCTTATTTAAAAAAGGAAACAATGAAATAGTGATTTTTGAAACAGAAGGAACTTTCCAACCAGAGATCCAATTAGTAAAAGCACCACTATATAAAGAAATGAAAGAAGGATAAACAATGAGTATTATCGGAGTAAGAATTGATGGACGTTTAATTCATGGACAAGTAGCCAACTTATGGACAACCAAGTTGAACATCACACGGATTATGGTTGTAGATGATGAAGTTGCAAAAAATGATATTGAAAAAAGTGGATTAAAGCTGGCAACTCCACCAGGAGTTAAATTAAGTGTATTGCCGATTGAAAAAGCTGCTAATAATATTTTAGCAGGAAAATATGATTCTCAACGATTATTGATTATTGCTCGGGAGCCGGATCGTTTATTGAAGTTGGTAGAATTAGGAGTCCCAATTGAAGAAATTAATGTTGGGAATATGTCACAGACAAATGAAACACGGTCCATTACTAAATCAATCAATGTGGTTGATCAAGATGTAGAAGTATTTAACAAATTACAGGCTAAAGGTGTTCGCTTAGTAGCGCAGATGGTTCCAAGTGATAAAGCAGAAAATTTTATGGCTTTATTAGCGAAATAGGAGGATAAATAAATGGATATCTTATGGTGGCAGATCTTATTATTAACATTATACGCAGGGTATCAAATTTTAGATGAGTTACAAATTTATTCATCGCTGAGTGCACCCGTTTTTGCCGGATTATTTGCTGGTCTAGTGATGGGGGATCTAAAAGCAGGACTTATTATTGGTGGTAGTATGCAATTGACTGTACTTGGTGTTGGTACCTTTGGGGGTGCATCAAAAATTGATGCCAACTCTGGAACGATTTTAGCGACAGCTTTCTCAGTAGCGCTAGGAATGAACCCAGAGCAAGCAATTGCCGTAATTGCGGTACCAGTAGCTAGCTTGATGATTCAATTAGATATATTAGCCCGTTTTGCGAATACGTATTTTGCACATCGCATTGATAAATTAGTTGAAGATATGAACTATAAAGGGATCGAACGTAATTTCTTAATGGGAGCCCTCTCTTGGTCACTTTCTCGTATGATTCCCGTTTTTCTAGCATTAGCATTTGGAGGAGGACTAGTAGAACAAGTGGTAGCCGTGCTAAATGGTGATTTGAAGTGGTTAGGCGATGGATTATCAGTAGCTGGAGCAGTTTTACCAGCTGTCGGTTTTGCTATTCTACTACGTTACTTGCCAGTTAAAAAGCATTTCCCTTACCTAATTTTAGGATTTACATTAACGGCATTACTAGGAACCGTCTTTACTAACATGCAGGTTTTAGGAACGGGTGTTGCAGGAGTTGTGAAGAATTTCGAAGGAATATTTAATTCACTTCCAATGTTAGCAATTGCACTAGTTGGATTTTCTTTAGCAGCCATCAGTTACAAAAATGGACAGCTGATACCACATTCGCCAGCCCCTAAAGATGTTACATCGAATGATTCAGATGAAGGAGAGATTGAAGATGACGAAATCTAATTATAAGTTAACGAAGGAAGACTTTAAGCAGATCAATCGCAGAAGCTTGTTTACTTTCCAATTAGGCTGGAACTATGAACGGATGCAAGGATCAGGCTATCTTTATACAATTCTGCCGCAATTACGCAAGCTTTATGGTGATAATTCTCCTGAATTAAAAGAAATGATGAAAACTCATACACAATTCTTTAATACATCAAACTTCTTCAATACTATCGTTACCGGGATTGACTTGGCTATTGAGGAAAAGGAAGGTATTGATGGTAAAGACACTGTCTCAGGTTTAAAAGCTGGGTTGATGGGGCCTTTTGCAGCAATTGGTGATTCGATTTTCGCAGCGTTAATTCCAACAATTTTTGGAGCCTTAGCAGCCAATATGGCAATTAATGGCAACCCAACTGGAATTTTTATTTGGATTATCGCACAAATCGCTGTTATGATTTTCCGTTGGAAACAATTAGAATTTGCTTATCGTGAAGGAATCTCTTTAGTTACCACGATGCAACATCGCTTAACTGCCTTGACAGATGCTGCAACTTTGTTAGGGGTCTTCATGGTTGGAGCGTTGGTCGCTACCATGATTAATGTAAAATTGTCTTGGGCACCAAGTATTGGTGATGTGACGTTAAACATGCAAAACAACCTGGATATGATTTTACCACGATTATTACCAGCCGGTATCGTTGCAGCAATTTATTGGATGCTTGGCAAAAAGAATATGACTTCTACTAAGGCAATTTTCATAGTATTAGTGGTTTGTGTAGCATTATCAGCTTTAGGCGTGATTTCAAAATAAGTCAGGCTGATTCCAATTAGTAATGAGGAGTGGTTCAATGGGAAAACAATTAGTTTTAATTAGTCATGGACTTTTCTGTGAAGAATTGAAAAAAAGTACAGAAATGATAATGGGGCCTCAGGAAAGTATTCACACAGTAAGCCTTCTTCCTTCTGAATCAGCGGAAGATTTTCGTGAAAAGTTTGAAACAGTAATTGCCAATTTAGATGATTTCGTAGTATTAGCAGATTTAATGGGTGGCACTCCGTGTAATGTAGTTTCAAAAATAATTCTCGAGGGTCAAGTAATTGACTTATACGCAGGCATGAACATGCCAATGGTGATTGACTTCATTAACAGTCAATTAATTGGAACAGAACTTTCATTAATCGAATCTGCTACAAGTAACATTTGTTATGTGAATGGACGGATTTTCAGTGATGACGATGATGAAGATGAGTAAGATAAAATATATGAGTGATGAAGCCAAAGAAATATTTCGCTGATCAGACTATAGATAAAAGACATTTCAAACTTGTAATTTGAGTTTGGAATGTCTTTTTATCTAGTTTTGTTCAAAATTTTGGACAAAAAAGAGACCCTTTGTCAAATGATGTTGGTAAAGAGAAATTCTAGAATGATTGGTGAAAGATTGAGAAAAAAGTGTTCAGCATCAAAATTTTTTGAAGATGCCGCTTTTGTCTCATTCTCCATTTTTTTATTTTATGATTAACCGCATAAAAAAGTGGGACATTAATTAGATTTTTTCTGATTAATGTCCCAGACTCGTCTACAGACTGAGAACTTGGAAGGGATACTTTCAGGACTTTTTTAAACGGTTGACTCAATGGCTTCTTTATACTTTTCAAAAAGGGGGATAATTTGCGTGCGCTTTTTAATGTCAAGTTTAATAAAAATATTGTGGACATGAGTTTTAACCGTTCCTAATGAGAGAAAGAGCTGGTCAGCAATTTCCTGATTGGTTCGATGTGACAGTAGCAATATAAAAATTTCCGTTTCTCGTTGAGTAAACTGGTGATCCTGACAAAAGTCTTGAATCAAGAGAGAGGTGTCTTGCTTTTGTGTTTTTTCTTTCTGAGGTTGATATTTTTTGATAAAGAAGTGCAGTAATAAAACACATATAACAATCGAAAAAATATCCTCTGAGACACTACGATTATAAATTTTTGTCACTAAGGAGCTATATTGATCGACATTGAAAATCACGAAACTATCTTCAATAATGATCAAAATACTAAAGAAGAGATTGATGAACATCAATTGCTTTAAATAGTGTTTGTTCAGCAAAGGTATATCCTTTTTTGTTCCTCGCCAACAATAAATTCCTAGGTAAAACAGGAAGAGTTGATTGCCCAGATAATAGAGCCAGACTTTAAAGGCTGAATTATCCATCAATGGGATGGTAATCATCCAAGCAGCCAAAGCAAGCAGTAAAGCATAATGGAGAGGGGAAAGTTTTTCTTTTTGTAGTTCGGCAAGAATAGAAATGGAAAAAAAGGCGTTTCCCATAAAAATAATCGTTTTAACTGCTGGCGCACTCATAAATGCTTGATCATAACTTTGTGCAAAGGAATTGAGGAACTCCGTCATATAAATAATCGTGTTATCAAAAATGAAGAATGCCAAATACAAACTGATCCAGAGAAATAAGTTGTTTTTTTCTTTTAAGTAAGCATAAATAGCAAAAGTCATCGTGATTGAATATAGAATGATCAATAGAATGTTGTAAACAAAAATAGCTATCATATTGAATCCCCTTTCATTTTTTTCCTTACCTCAAATTTCTTATTTTAATTATAACACCGATTTTTTTATCTTTACTTTTAATTCCTATAAACTTCCTTCTAAACTTTTGTAAACCCTTGGAAAATAACTGGTTTATATCCAAAAATAAACCAGCCTGTAGCACGTATAGATCGACAATGATAACGTTTACAACTAATAGCTTATCGTAAACTCTCACTTTTTTTCCTAAAGTGAAGATGCAAAGCAAACAAATTACTTAGGAGGTTTCATTATGGGAAAAAAAGATTTTATTACAACTGAAAATTACACGAAGGAAGAGATCCAACAAATTGTTGACCTGTCATTGAAAATCAAAGCGGCCATCAAGAATGGTTTTTATCCTCCTTTGCTAAAGAACAAAGTGTTAGGGATGATCTTCCAACAGTCTTCTACCAGAACGCGGGTTTCGTTTGAAACAGCAATGACACAATTAGGGGGGCACGCAGAATATCTAGCACCAGGGCAAATTCAATTGGGTGGTCATGAAACGATAGAAGACACGAGCCGAGTTCTTTCTCGTTTAGTTGATATTTTGATGGCTCGTGTGGAACGTCATCATAGTGTGTATGACTTAGCAACGAATGCCACGATCCCAGTTATTAACGGGATGTCTGACTTCAACCACCCAACGCAAGAAATTGGCGATCTTTGCACCATGATCGAACATCTTCCAGCAGGCAAAAAAATTGAAGACTGCAAGGTTTCCTTTATTGGAGATGCCACACAAGTCTGTTTCTCTTTAGGATTGATTGCAACAAAAATGGGAATGGAATTCGTTCAATTTGGACCAGAAGGGTTCCAGTTAAACGAAGACCATCGCGCACGACTAGACGCAATTTGCAAAGATTCTGGCGGCTCCTATACGATATCCGATCAAATCGATGTTATCGAAGGTTCGGATTTTGTTTATACAGATGTTTGGTATGGACTGTATGAAGCTGAACTATCAGAAGAGGAACGCATGCGTATTTTTTATCCTAAATACCAAGTGAATACGGACCTGATGAAACGTGCTGGGGAACAAGCGAAATTTATGCACTGCTTGCCTGCCACTCGTGGGGAAGAAGTCACAGATGAAGTCATGGATGGACCGAACTCGATCTGTTTTGATGAAGCAGAAAATCGGTTGACTTCGATTCGCGGTCTCTTAGTGTACTTGATGCGGGATTATGCGGAAAAAAATCCAATCGATGAGACCAAAAAAGCAGCGGCTAAAAAAGACTTGGAAGCTTTGCTAGGTGAAACATTTTAGACGCAAGAGATGAGGAAAGGAAATAATCTGCGTATCATGACGATGCGTGAGGATTGTCTCTGTTCTAGAGGAGGGGCTAACGATCTGAAAATCGATTCTTTCTAGCAGAAACTTGATCTCACATTAATGCAGCTTTTATGCCGCACCAGGATTCATGTGAGATGAGTCCGCAGGTTACAAGAATCGTTCAATCGCTGGTCCAACCTTATTCCCTTGTACCGGAAAGGAAGAAAACAATGGGAGAAAAGAAAAAATTTAGTTTGATGAGTGCTATATTATCTGTTATTTGTGTTGTATTTGTGGCAGAAGCGGCTGCACCGGTAGCAGCAATCGGAAATTCACAATTTTTTTGGTGGATCTTTTTATTGATTGCATTCCTTTTGCCGTATGGATTGATCTCGTCAGAGTTAGGAACAACTTATATCGGTGATGGCGGTATCTATGATTGGGTGACACAAGCCTTCGGACATCGCTGGGGATCTCGCGTTTCTTGGTATTACTGGATCAATTATCCACTGTGGTTAGCTTCTCTAGCAGTAGTCTGCCCTGATTTATTGATGACGATCACAGGAAGCGAATTTTCAACAGCGGCTGCTATCGTGATCGAACTGATCTTTATATGGATCATCGTTTGGATTAGTTTTTATCCGGTCAGTGACAGCGTGTGGATTTTGAATGGAGCAGCTGTCATCAAAATGCTGCTGGCAATCTTGATCGGTGGCTTAGGTCTCTATACTGCGCTTACTAAAGGTGTGGCGAATGAGTTTACTCTTTCTTCCATGCTGCCAAGTTTCAATTTAAATAGTTTGTCCTTTATTTCAGTAATCATTTTTAACTTATTAGGATTCGAAGTGATTTGTACATTCGCGAATGATATGGAAAATCCTAAAAAGCAAATCCCTCAATCGATCATTGCCGGTGGACTGGTGATTGCAGCCATTTACATTTTTTCTGCATTCGGGATAGGTGTAGCAATTCCTACGGATCAGATTAGTACAGGCAGCGGATTGATGGATAGTTTTAAGTTATTGACAGGATCAACAGGCGGCTGGTTCATTATTTCGATGGCCTTTTTATTCTTACTGACATTGTTTGGCAATATGATTTCTTGGTCGTTAGGGGTTAACAATACTGCTTGTTATGCAGCCGAAAATGACGATATGCCGAAAGTATTTGCCAAACGCAGCAAAAAAAACGGCATGCCTACTGGTGCGGCGATTATGAATGGTATTGTTGCTTCTATCGTTGTCATCATCGCACCAATTTTACCAAATCAAGATTTATTTTGGGCATTTTTCTCGTTGAACCTAGTAATGTTCCTACTATCAT
Source organism: Enterococcus sp. C74 (assembly GCF_040887125.1). Taxonomy (NCBI): domain Bacteria; kingdom Bacillati; phylum Bacillota; class Bacilli; order Lactobacillales; family Enterococcaceae; genus Enterococcus; species Enterococcus sp. C74. Next base: position 289,270 of record NZ_JBFOFA010000001.1, read on the forward strand.
ATGTACCTGTTTTTCCTGCGTTTTATAAATTGCGCAAAATCGATCCAGAAACACCTCGACCTTTCAAGGTGAGCGGCAGCGACTTGTTCTTGAAGGTATTAGTCGCACTACCGATGATCATGATCGTGATCTCATTGATTTTCACAGCGATTCCTTTGCAGTTTGATGCTGAATCGCTGAGTCAGCAATTACCAATCACGATTGGAGCAATTATATTTGCCCTCGTTGGTGAAATCATTATCTGGATCAAAAAAATCAAAAAAGAAGGAGTGCTGTATCATGGCAAAGCGAATCGAAAAGACCACACCGAAACAAGACGGGTTTAGAATGCCTGGAGAGTTTGAACCACAAGAGAAAGTTTGGATGATTTGGCCAGAGCGTCCAGATAACTGGCGTGATGGAGGCAAACCAGCTCAAGAAGCATTTGCCGAAGTTGCAAAAGCGATCAGCAAATTCACGCCAATGAATGTGGTCGTGTCGCAACAGCAATATCAAAACTGCCGTCGTCAATTGCCTGCCGACATCACTGTCTATGAAATGTCGAACAACGATGCTTGGATTCGTGACTGTGGGCCTAGCTTTGTCATCAACGACAATGGTGAATTACGAGGCAATGACTGGGGATTCAATGCTTGGGGCGGATTAGTCGATGGCTTGTATTTCCCTTGGGATCAAGACGATTTGATTGCACAAAAGATCTGTGAAATCGAGCACGTGGATTCGTATCGAACGGAGGATTTTATTTTAGAAGGGGGCTCCTTTCATGTTGATGGAGAAGGCACTGTTTTAACGACTGAGATGTGTTTATTGAGTGAAGGTCGGAATCCTCATATGACAAAAGAAGAGATCGAACAAAAATTATGTGACTACTTAAACTGTGAGAAAGTACTTTGGTTAGGTGACGGGATCGATCCGGAAGAAACCAATGGGCATGTGGATGATGTGGCATGTTTTGTTCGTCCCGGAGAAGTGGCTTGTATCTATACTGAAGATAAAAACAGCCCATTTTATGAAGCGGCTCAAGCTGCTTACAAGCGTTTGAATGAAATGACCGATGCCAAAGGTCGCAAATTAAAAGTTCATAAGCTTTGTTGCCCAGTAGAGAATGTCACGATCAATGGGGATTTCAAGATCGATTACGTAGAAGGAACGATACCACGTGAAGATGGCGACATTTGTATTGCTTCTTATATGAATTTTCTGATCACGAACAACGGTGTGATCGTTCCTCAGTATGGAGATAAAAATGATGAGCTGGCACTTGAGGAAATAGCAGAATTCTTTCCAGATAAAGAAGTCGTAGGCGTAAATACAGTTGAGATCGTATACGGTGGTGGAAATATTCACTGTATCACACAACAACAACCGCAAAGATAGGTGGAGGCTTATCTCAAAAATTGTCATCGCATTGGGTGGAATTTTAGGCGACGCTGCTCATGAACAACTGACCAAAGCCCAAAGCAGCAAATTCGATTACTGATCTGATCAATGACGGCCGTTTATTCGTTTTTAGAGATACTAGAAGAGACTGAGACAACTTTTGTCCCAATCTCACTATACTTGATTATAAAAAATAGTGGGTAAGATATTCCGTCGAATATCTTACCCACTAATCTTAGTATGTTTTTTTTGTTTCATTGTCTATCATTAGCTGACGATCAGCTTGGTGATTCAACCATTAGAGGAAGCCAGATGTGGGTGAGATCTTTTCATAGTTTTCCCAAACCCATAAAAATCTCCTAGGTACCTTTTAAGTATATTTTAAAACAATAATGCATATATATACAAATTGAATCATTTTTTAAGAGGTTGTTTTAAGAAGGGGAAATAAGGAACTTTCTTAGTTTCAGTAAACGATTAATTCTTTTTTACAGGTATCAAGATTTCAAATACACGTTTTTCAGGAATCGTGGTAGTAATTTCATCTTGCCATAATATTTTCCAAAAAAATCTTTCTGGAATAAATTTATTTTTTTGAAAATAGTTCAGTAGTTTCTGATTGATTTCTTGCTTATTATAATTTGAATCCTCTATGAAGAAAGAGACATATGTTCCATTCGATCTGGTTATAATTTTCTCTGCGTCGTAAAGATGGCTTTGTTCCTTGTTTATTTTAATTAGTGACCTAAAAGGAGTTTTTTGAATGTCAGAAAAAATAGAATCTTCTACTAAAAAATTTATAGGATAGCCATTAAATAAATCTTTTTGATCTAAGGATAAATAAAAATCACTATAACTAGATAAAGAATCGATGGAGTCGTAGTAATGAGAATGCATTAAATCAGAACAAATAAAAGATTCTTCTTCTCTATAAGAATGAGTAATTATATCAAAATTTATATTTTTCAATGTTGTATACCGATCGATATAATTTTCTAAAAACGTCTGCATATGTTTTAAGTCATTGATTTTTTCATCTAAAATTTCTTTTCGCTTTTTAAATTCTGTCAGCGTGTCATCCATGTTTCGATTATCGAGAAAATATTTAATCTGTTCTAAAGGTACATCAAGAAATTTCAAGGTTAGTATAACGTCTAATTCAAAGCATTGGTCACAAGTATAATATCTATAACCATGAGTAGATATTTTTTTTGGTTTGAATAAATCAATTTGATCATAATAAATTAAGGTTCTTCTACTTAAATTGACGTATTTTGCAAATTCACTGATTGTTAAATAATTATTCATAATTACCTCCTTGAATATAACGTAACGTTACAGTTTATTCTAGCAGAGCAATAACCCAAATTCGTTATAAAAGGAGATTCTTATGTTAAGTTTAATCGAAATAAAAAAAGTATTTGGAAATGAAATAGTATTGAATCATTTATCAGGAGATTTCCAAAAAGGCCTCAATTTTATTTACGGTCCATCGGGTAGTGGGAAGACAACGCTATTAAATATCATTAGTGGTATGGATCAAAATTTTGAAGGAGATGTTTATTTTAACAATCAGTCGATGAAACGTTTTACGAAAAAAGAACTATCCGACTATTATTACAATTCAATCGGTTTTATCTGGCAAGATTACCAATTGATAGAATACTTAAGTGTAGAATGTAACATTGATTTAGTTCTAAGCCTATCGAACTTAAATAAAGCAGAACGAAAAATGAAAGTAGCAAAGGTATTAGAGGAACTAGGAATATCTGGATTAGCTAAAATGAAAGTGGCAAAATTATCTGGCGGACAAAAACAACGAGTAGCGATAGCTAGAGCATTAGTAAAAGATCCAGAAATAATCATAGCAGATGAACCAACTAAAGCATTAGATCTTTTAGCTGCTAATAAAATAATGACGGAGCTAAAAAAAATCGCTAAAGAAAGAATAGTGATAATAGTCACTCATGATAAAGGTTTAATTGAAAAAGACGCAAATGTCTATAGCATGGAGCAAGGACAACTAAAATTAGTAGGCCAAAGTAAACAACACTCAAAAGATGACGGGAAAAACAATCGATTGAAAAAACCTCCTTATTTATCTTTAAAAAATTGTATCTCTCAATCTTTTAACATTCTAAAAGGCGCATCCATATATTCTATATTAACGATTATTTTACTCATACTTTCTTCCTTTTTTATGTTGATTAATTTGAGTGGGGAAATAAAAGAAAAACAAGATGATAATTTTAGCCGTCTCGTTAAAGAAAGAGGAGAGACGATCAAAGATATTTCTTTGTCAAAAGAATCGACAGGTGGTGGTCCTTCTGGTTCTCTAAAACAAGATACTTCAGGAGCAGTAGATTTATTAAAAGATGATCCCAGAGTAGATTTTGTGGCACCCTTGGAAATAGTGGGTGATTTGAAACTAAACGTAGGAGATTTGATTAAAAATTATGAAGTGAAGGATAGCTTTAACTTGCCTGCAATTACGAAATTGATAGCTGGAAGATATCCTTCAATTGGAGAAATAGAAGTGGCTGTTCCTAAACGGTTACTGGATTTACTAGGTCTAAAACCCACCGACGTAATCGGGAAAAACTTAAATATGACAGGGCTTATAGACGTAAATCCAAAGATTGGAAGCAACGAGATTACAGGATCAAAGGTTTCATTAAATGATGTAAAAGTAGTGGGAGTCATTGAAAATAATCCTAAAGGTGGAGCAATTACCAGCACTTTAGGAAGACGTGACGGGAAACTAACGGATGGCCCGTTGTTGTTTAGTGTAGAAGCTATCAAAAAAATGCGTCAACAAGCAGGCATTGAGAAATCGATAAGTTATAACGTAAGAGCAAAAACATTAGATGATATTTTACCTATCGTGAATAAACTACAACAATCAGGTTTACAACCTTCTGGAGATTTTAGCATGATTGAAGATATGCTCCGATTGAGAAAGAAAAATGAGGAGCAAGGGGTTACCATCAGTTTGATATTCTTTCTATTGTCACTAACAATTAGTATTGTTCTGGCTTTGTTCAATTTTTATATAAAGAAAAGTGAATTTCGTTTTTTCAAATTCAATGGTTTCAGTAATAAAAATATTTTAAGTTTAATCATTTCAGAATACTTTATACTTGGAATAATGTCTTCTCTTCTATTTCTGATAACTTTCCCAATGCTTAGTCTTTTAAGTCAAAAATTATTTAGTATATATATATAGTATCTACTAATAACTTAGTTTTGGTATTGTTGCTGCCATTTGTCCAATCAATAATAATCAGTATCCTATCCTACTTATTATTTCTTAAAACTAATCCTATTCATAAAATGAAACAAGGTGATTCGAATGATTTACTTAAATAATGTCAGTAAAAAGTACAAAGATTTGGATATACTATTACATGCTAATTATCGATTTAAAGATGGTACGTTAACTTGTGTATTAGGAAATAGTGGAGCTGGTAAATCAACATTATTAAATTTAATAGCAGGCTTAGATATAGACTATGATGGGGAAATTGAAAATTTATGCTTTAAGGAAAAAAATTTATCAAATAAAAACTTGTCTAATTATAGATTCAACAATGTGGGATTTATTTTTCAAGATTATCATCTCTTAAATGGATATACAGTACTTGAAAATGTCATAATGGGGGCACATTTAGACTCTGAACTAACGAAAGAAAAGAAAATCGAAAAAGCATTGAATTTATTAACGGAACTGGGATTAAAAAACAAGGCAAATCAAATGGTCCGTGAGTTAAGCGGTGGTCAAAAACAAAGAGTTTCTATAGCGAGAGCCTTAATGAACGATCCTAAAATAATTCTTGCAGATGAACCAACGGCTGCTTTAGATGAATTAAATAGTGATGGTGTGATGAAGATACTAAAAAGGTTGGCAAGGAATCGAACCGTGATTGTTATTACACATAGTGAAAAAGTTTCAAAGTACGCCGATGAAATAGTCTGTTTAAAAAATCATACAATAGAAATAGTTAAAGAAAAAGAGCGATATGAATTAGACTATAGTAAGGAAAGTCAGACTTTCACAGCGAAAAAAGCTAAAGAGATTGTCCCAAAACTCAACTCAAAGTTACTTTTTTGGATAGCAATCAGGAATTTTAGAATACATTTTTTAAAAAATTTACTTGCTATCGTATTGATTTCATTAGGAACGGTCTCTTTTATTTCAACGTTAGGAATAAAAAATACAATAAAAAATGAAATACAGTCATTTAAAGAAAAAAATGATTACTATAGTAAAGGATCAATTGCTTTTTCAAAAAAGCCTTTATCTGAAGGGCTTACTTATTTACAAACATTACCAAACGTTAAGGATGTGTATTACCAATATAATCTCCAAAATATTAATCTTAAATATGATCATAAGAATAAACACTTAGATACTAAATCACCAACATTCATTTCTTCCAATCTTTCGATGATTTATGGGGACATGCCTAAAGATAATAGGAATGAAATCAGTCTATCTTTAAGTGTTGCCTCGTCTTTGAGTAAGAATATTAATCAATTAGTTGGAAAGTACGTTGACTTTGAATACTTTGATAAGGAGGGACAAAAACATAAAATAAAAATGAAAGTGAGTGGTATCTCAAACGATACTTTTGATAACTTTACAATGAGTACGAAGCTGGAAAAGAAAATTTATAAAGAAGTAGCTAAAGGTGAGGCTTCTGCTATAGCGTTTAGTGTGAAAAATTTTGAGGACATTCCCAAAATTCATTGCCTGCTGAAAAGTAAGGGGTACGATATATACACTAAGGAAAAAGACATTCGTGCTTTTAAAAATAGTTTTGCTGATACTATAAAGTTGTTTACCATATTATCCAATTTACTTTTACTCCTATTTATCTCTGTTAGTTTTATTATAATCTATCGAATTTCTATCACTAGATATTCTGAAGTTGGTATACTAAGTTGCTTAGGATATAGTACCAGAAATATCTCTAAGATATTGAGAAGAGAAACCGTTCTATTTTGTCTACTATCCATCTTATTTAGTAGTATATGGCTTCTTATTTTTAATACTGTATATAGCCAGAACTTTGGTTATAATCTAGAGTTTAATTTCCAACTAGGGATGCTTTTGTTGTTAGTAAATATTGGATTAGTTTTTGGCATAACTGGTTTTGTTAATTATCGATTGGTCAACCTATCACCTAGTCTGGCTTTAAAAAAATAAGATCTTTAACTTTAGAAATATAGTACTGACTAAGAGTCTGGGACATTCATCAGAAATAAATCTGAAGAATGTCCCAGTTTTTTTGCTTTTATTTCCCACAAATCTTAGGCTATTTTTATGAATTGAAAAAGTATAAATATGATCGAAGAAGTGTTATTCGCAGTTCAAATAATGAACATTCCATTTCTTCTGCTCTTACTACACCAGCTCTTCAAGTACTTGTTTGATTGCCAGCAGATCGGTTAATGTGACTTGGGCATTGATCAGTAAAACGGGGACGGTTTCAAAACTTTCTGTTAAAGGAGCGGTACTAAGGCAGAGATCATAGTCTTCGTTTTCGAAATGGCTGCGAATATCCAGATGGTAGTAGCTTTGAAAAGAAGACTCGATACGTTCTTTGATTGTTAAAGAAAGTGCCAAAGGTAAATCTGTTTCGAGTTTAAGGTTGATTTTTTTCATAAAGGTGGATGGTGGTGAAACCAAGGTCCAAGCAACCGCTACATGTAACGCAAGTCCTTTTCGTTTGCTATCTGAGGATGAGTAAAGATCAATTTGATCTAACAATTGTTCAGAACGCATCAAAAGGTTGGGAAAATTCTGCGAGACATAGTGCTGTAGATTATAGCCGGTCAAGGTATGGATCGTCTCTCCAAATAGTTCGACGGACAAAATTCCAGAAAGAATCGTTCGCAAAATCAAGTTCTTTTTTCTGGTAGACAATTGTTGAGAGTCTGTATCTTTCAGTAACAAATGGATGATTGCTTGCAAATAAGAACGATTTTGAACGTTTTCCTCTTGGATGGCAAAATAATCAGCTAACTGCTCTTTAGAAAAAGTGAGATCCAGATTTGATCGTAGCCACAAGAAAATAAAATGGCTCTCCATTGTTTCGAGTAAGAAGTGTTCACTCAACTCATCTGTCAGTTTTTTTAAGAGTGATGAATGCTGGTCCGTCAATTGTTGGAAGATTTCTTGGTCTTTAGGCGGTAGAACAGGAGCTAAAGTGATCATTTCAGCTGTTATTTTTTTGCCTTTTCTAAACCGAATAATCGTCACTGCTAGTACATAAGTAGTAATTTTTAGTTCAATCTCATTGAAAGGAATTTCATTGATTTCATAAAAGTGTCGGGCGAGCATTTCACATTTTTGTTGAGAAATACCTGGAAATGGCCAGTGAAGACCAGAAAAATTTTTCCAAAAAAAAGCAACCATAAAATAGCGAATACGAGGTTCATCACCGACTAAATAGAGCGTTCCTTTATTTTTTTTTACGGTAAACCCCAATGGCTGTAGTAGCGTTTCTAGTTCATAGCTTCGCTTTCGTACAGTAGATTCGGATAAATAATTCTCGTAGGCGAATTTGACTAGATTCACTTCATTTTCCAACAATAAAGTTTCAAATAAATTGAAAAAAGGATTTTCTTGTAATATTTTACGAATCACCGTTTTATAGTCTGTTTTGGTTCCTGTGAATTTATAGCCGAGACCATGTTTTGTATGAAAAATTGGTTCACGACTTTCATCTGTCATTAGGGAATGATTGCTTAGGACATCGTAATATTTGTAGATCGAACGCCGATCCATATTGAGGGCTTGGCTCATTTCTTCAATCGTTACAAAGCGCTTTTGATGATATAAAAAATGCAAAAGTTCGATTTCTTTTTTGACATCATTTCCAAAAAAATCATTGAATATTTCCATAAAAAAACTCCTAACCAAAGATTTCCCTCGATTCTTAGCTGTTACTTGATGCCATCTTATCATAAAAAGAGGATTTTAATGTATTCCAAATGTACATTTTTTTAGCTCAGAAAAGATTCCAGAAAATTTATACTAGCAATTGTTGAAAAAATTCTAAGGTTTTAATAAGAATGGGGAAATCTGTTGGTAGAAAAGGAGAGAAATGATGGGAACGAGAAAAGACAGCTATTTCAAGATAGTGATTTTATTCGTAGGATTAATGAGTATTTTACTGGGAATAGGGATGCAAAAATCATTTGCGGAGACGGTTGATTTTGCTTATACTGATTCTACGGGACAACGTTTAACAAATGGAATAGCAGTAGGGAATACCTATAATTATGATTATGGCCATGCACCAGAAGCCGTATTTGACGAAGAAAATTATGTTAATTACGCCGACCGTGCATATTTAAAAAAGAGTGTCACAGAAGATAGCAAGACACAAGGTTTATTTGACGTCACGTTAGATGTGAAAGGTAACCAGATCGGAACACCGATTGATTTAGTTTTGGTGATCGATTATTCTTCCTCCATGACTGGCGAAAAATTAACCAATGCTTTAATCGGATTACAACAATTTGGCAATGAATTAGCGGATTCGTTAGCTAATGGGAATATCCGCGTGGGGATCGTAGCATACAATCGAGAGGTTTATTCAACAAATGGTTTTTCAAGTAATATGAATGACTTAGAGAACTTCTTGAAATATACCGCTGAGTCACATTCGGGAACATTTATGCAAAAAGGATTATTAGCAGGGCAACGGTTATTATTGGAGAAAAGTCGGCCAGAAGCGGAAAAACTATTTATTCATATTGGTGATGACAGTGCCAATCGTAGTTATCTTCCAGTACAAGGAGCGAAAGAGTATCCAAATGAGGGAGAGATCATTGATTATAATGGCTACCATACCGATCGTTATATTCAAGATTTTCAAACTGATTCTGACAAATACTATACGACGAACAGTAACCCTTCTGATCCCAATGCAATTTCTGTTAGTAGTTCAATTGTGACAGATGCGACCTTAGGAACGATTGTTTCTCTCAAGCATTCGGGTTTTACCTGTTATTCGATAGCGACAGCACCTTCTGCTCGAGGGGAATATATTGGGCGAAACTTAGCTTCTAAACCGCAACAATACCTTACAACCGATGAAAATCTAAGCGGTTTGGGTTCTGCCTTAACAGAGATCGCCAACCAAATTGATAAAACGATTCCTAATGGTACGATCACTGATCCTATGGGGCAAGACATTTTACTCCAGGGAGCGGGTGAGTTTAATGAACGCTCCTATCAATTAGTCGGTTGGCGAAAAAATGAACAAGGAAATTGGGAACAAGCCAATGATGTAGTGGCTGATGTAGTTGTATCGGAAGCGAACCAAACGATTACGATTGCAAATATTGCATTAGGGGAAAATGAACGGCTTACGTGTACCTATCAAGTCCGTTTAAACACTGAAAATACTCATTTTAAAGGCGAAACTTGGTATTTGTGTAATGGACGGACAACGTTAGCACCAACAAATGAAAGTGAATTACTTGATTTTCCAATCCCTTCAATCAAGGCACCGACAACCACAATCCAAGTAGCAAAAAAATGGAAAAATGTAGCGGCATCCGAGATCCCAGAGACTATTGACTATGTGATTCGCAGGAGTTCGGTCGTTGATCCTACGAGTTGGCAAAGTTCAGCGGTGCTTTCTTTAAGAAAACAAGATAATTATCAAGCAACGATCAAGGAACTGCCAGTGGGAAACGAAAAAGCGGTCTTACCAAAATACAATAATCAAGGAGAAGACTTTACTTATCAAGTAGCGGAAGTGAATGTACCTGATGAATTTGAGAGTAACGTAACCAATAATGGCAATTCTTTTGTGATCACGAATACGAAAAAAACGACCGAACCAAGCACAACAGAACCAAGCACAACGGAACCAAGCACGACGGAGCCAAGCACAACGGAGCCAAGCACAACGGAACCAAGCACGACGGAGCCAAGCACGACGGAGCCAAGCACCACAGAATCAAGTATGACCGAATCAAGCGCCATCGACTTAAGAAACTCTGGACCAAGTACAACTAAAAAAGAGACGATGCTCCAGATTGCTTCTGAATCTTCGACTGATTCTGAAGCGGAACAGTTACCAAAAACAAATGAACATTCCTCATCCATTCTGGTCTTTCTGGGAACGATGATCGTCGGATCGGTGGGTTATTATTTGATTCGTAAAATAAGATAGCCAATCAGCTGGTGTAGCTCAGAATGTCTGAAACTAGATGTTCTGAGTTTTTTTGTGCTATAGTTTAGTCAAAGTCATGTTGTGAAACGAAGGGGGAAACAGGATGAAAAAAGCGTTGTTGGTCGTTAATCCAAGTTCTGGAGGAGAACAAGCACAAGAATATGAAAAACTGGCCCATCAAAAGTTAACCACGATGTTTGATGAAGTCGTTGTTCTTCATACGAAAAAAGCTGGAGATGCCAAGAATTTTACTCGAGAAGCAGCAGTGGATAGGTATCACAGCGTGTTTGTCATGGGTGGAGATGGTACTGTTAATGAAGGAATCAATGGGATCGCTGAACAAGCACATCGTCCAAATTTTGGTTTTATTCCGTTAGGGACAGTCAACGACTTAGCCCGTGCTTTAGGCATTCCACTAGAACCCGAAGAAGCTATCGCTCATCTTTCAATGGATGCGTTGCAACCATTAGATATTGGGAAAATCAATGACCAATATTTTATGAATGTCGTGGCGATCGGGACCATTCCTGAGTCAATCAATGATGTAGATCCAGAAAAGAAAACAAAATATGGCAAGTTTGCTTACTTTATCTCAGGAATCAAGCAATTGGCTGGAACTCAATCTTATAAATTCCAGTTAGTCATTGATGGGCAGGAAAAACAAATTGAAAGTAGTACATTGCTGGTAGGATTAACTAATTCAATTGGTGGTTTTGAAACATTGATACCTAATGCTAAAGTAAATGATGGCAAATTGCACTTGGTTTATTTAAAAGACACTTCATTGTTAGATACGTTAAAAACATTGCCTGATTTGTTAAAAGGTGTGGATTCTTCTACCGATCATCTGGCTTATCAAACCTGTGAAACGATCCAGATTGCTTTGGATGAAGACCAAGAATTGGCAACAAATGTGGATGGCGATGAAGGTGTCAAGCTGCCTGTCACACTAAAAGTTCTTCCTTCACATCTGATGATTTATTGTTGAGAAACCAGGGAGGATCAGCTTTCTATAACTGTTGATCTGAGTCATATCCTTTGTTTTGAACAGTAGGTCCCCCTGTCATCTGATGTCGATTTTAAGCGGATCTGAGAATCTGGTGAGACAGAGGCTGTGAATAAAGTTGGAATAATGAACTGAAAAACAGCCAGGATGAGGTTGAGGCAAATTTTGGCTCAGTCTCGTTCTGGCTGTTTTTGGTTAGTTCTATTTAGCTGATTTAGTTAGAAGGACGAAAAAGCATTTCTCCTGAAAAAATGAAGGAGTCTCTTAATCTAATGCTTCGATAAAGCGTTGAGCAATTTCTTGAGGGCGTGTGATCGCACCACCTACAACGATGCCAGCTACGCCTAGATCTTTGACTTGTTTGGCTTGTTGTGGCGTGTGGATCCGACCTTCTGCAATAACGCATATATCAGCTTGGATCAGTTCTTGGATGAGTGGGAGATCAGGACCAGCTTGTTTCACACTTTCTTCTGTATAGCCGCTTAAAGTTGTCCCCACAAAATCAACTCCTGCTTCGTAAGCATTCTTTCCTTCTTCAAAAGTGGCGATATCAGCCATCAATAATTGCTGTGGATATTTTTCTTTGACTTTAGCAATGAATTCATTGATGGTCAGACCATCGTGGCGTTTGCGTAAAGTACAATCCAAAGCGATAACTTCAACCCCTGTGGCTACTAGTTCATCAACTTCACGCATGGTTGCTGTGATAAATGGCGCTTCAGGAGGATAATCACGTTTAATGATACCGATGATCGGCAGGGCCACTTTTTCTTTGATCGCCATAATATCCCGTACTGAGTTCGCACGGATACCAACAGCTCCTGCTTTTTCAGCAGCTAAAGCAAAATAAGGCATCAAACTACCTTCTTCTGTATAAAAAGGTTCTCCAGGTAAGGCTTGGCAGGAAACGATCAGCCCACCAGCAATTTTTTCTAAGAATAATTGTTTGTCCATTCTGTTTTTCTCCTTTATAGTTTTTTTTCAGTTTCACAAAAACGTTTCGCAAAGAGCTAAGGCTATGCGGATGATAGCAAAAAAGTGATTACTTAGATAACGGTTATCTAAGATAAATTGCTTGATCAGACAAATAAGCGGTTTAGAAAAACGCTTTATTTTTTGATTACAAAATAAGTGTAGCGATTTCGTAATTATTGAGCAAGTGATAGTTCTCAAAAACAGCATAGATCAGTTGAGTGAATGAATTTACATAAAAAAACAAAAGTCCTTGCTTTTTTCTTAATTTTTATATATGATTTTAACAATTTAGGGTAAAAATGAAAGAAAAGGGGTAACAAAAATGACGAAGTATCAACGGAAGGTTTTATTAGCAACATCATCAGGGATTGCATTAGAGAATATGGATATCATGTTCCTAGCTTTTTCTTTATCTTCAATGATTGCAACTTTTCATATTAGTGGAACGCAAGCGGGAATGATTGCGACGATCACTAATCTGGGGATGCTCGTTGGAGGTGTTTTTTTTGGTCTGATGGCGGATAAATATGGTCGAGTAAAGGTGTTCTCTCAAACGGTTATCTTATTTTCAATTGCTTCATTATTGATGTATTTTTCTTCAACGATTTATTTAGTCTACTTGTTTCGGTTTATTGCCGGAATCGGGGCTGGGGGCGAGTATGGCGCTTGTATGTCTTTGATCTCTGAAACTTTTTCAAAAAAACAAATTGGACGAGCTTCGTCCATTGCTGGTATTGGAGCCCAAGTAGGCGCGGCTCTCGCTGCTATTTTGGCGGCAATCGTCATTCCATGGCTCGGGTGGCGCATGTTATATGTGATTGGTGTATTACCCGTATTATTAGTTTTAGTCATCCGACATGGTTTAAAAGAACCGGAGGCATTTCAAGCTGCGAAAGCAACTAAAAAGGCGACAAAGTTACGTAATCTATTTGAAACGAAACAACTTACTTGGCAGACGATTGGCTTGAGTATCATGGTGACTGTCCAAATTGCTGGTTATTTTGGTTTGATGAATTGGTTACCTTCGATCATGCAAGCACAACTAGGATTATCCGTTTCAGGTTCGTCTTTATGGATGGTGAGTACGATTGTGGGGATGTCATTAGGTATGTTGACTTTTGGGATCATCATGGATAAATTAGGTCCCAGAACAGCCTTTACTTTATTCTTGATTTGTTCAGCGCTCTCGGTCTTCTTACTCGTTTTAGCTCGTAGTCAATGGAGTTTAGTAGCAGCAGCGGTGGTTGTTGGTTACTTTATCAATGGCATGTATGGCGGCTATGGTGCAATCATTAGTAGCCTGTATCCTACTGAGATCCGTGCAACAGCCAATAACTTTATTATGAATTTAGGTAGAGCTGTAGGTGGATTTTCTTCGATCATTATTGGCTTTTTGATGGATCATTATCAATTATCTGCTGTGATTATTTTTCTAAGTAGTATTTATCTTGTCAGTCTAGTGGTCTTATGGACACTTACTGGTGTAAAAGAATTAAAATTCAGCTTACAAGAATAACATCCATTGGTGTAAGTTATCAGTGGATAAGTAACATTCGTTATCATTTTGCTTTATAAAAAGATCGTTAAATAAATACGTATATTTTATTTTATCTAGGTAAATATACTTATTTTCTATTAAAAACATGGTATGATTATTAGTAATCGAATAAAGAAATAGATGAATGTTCATGGATAGTATGGCGAAAGTCAATCAATTTAGAGACGAAAGAAATTGGCGACAATTTCATAACGAAAAAGATCTTGCAATTTCTATTTCCTTAGAAGCTTCTGAATTACTGGAGCTTTTTCAATGGAAGCAACCAGAAGAAGTGAAGGAAACTTCATTAGAGCGGATCAAAGAAGAACTGGCAGATGTCTTGATCTATTCTTACATGATGGCTGACAATTTACAGTTGGATCTTGATGAAATTATCGAAGAAAAATTAGCAAAAAATAAATTGAAATATCCAGTAGAAGCAAGTCGAGGACAACGAAAGAAATATACAGAACTTTAAGTGTGAAACTACAGGTTGCGTTTATTTTAGCTAAATAAGGGAGGCAAGTGAATGAAGGAAAAACCAAGCAAAGGTCGAGTAAAAAGATGGATCGCCAATTTTTTCTTATTTTTACTATTATTGGTTGGCTTAGCGTTAATTTTTAATGAACAGATCAAAGATTATTTTGTTAAAAATACCGGAGATAAATACGCAATTGCCAATGTGACAAAAGATGAAATCAAGAAAAACAACGAAAAAGAGGCAAGTTTTGATTTTGATGCAGTGGAGTCAATGAGTACGGAAAGTGTGTTGCGTGCCCAATTGAATCGAACGGACTTACCAGTTATTGGTAGTATTGCTGTTCCTTCTGTGGCAATCAATATCCCGATTTTTAGAGGTTTAGATAATGCGAACTTGCTGTATGGTGCGGGGACATTAGATCCTAATCAGCAAATGGGAAAAGGAAATTATGCTTTAGCGAGTCATCGTTCGAGCAATCCACAACTATTATTCACGCCACTAGAAAATTTATCATTAGGAGATAAAATCTATTTGGTAGATTTGGAAAATGTCTATACGTATAAAGCAACCTTTAAAGAAAAAGTGGCACCGACGGAGACCCAGCTGTTAAATATCCAAGAAGGAAAATCGCTCGTTACGTTGATTACGTGCGGAGATATGAATGCGGTGACTCGATTAGTCGTTCAAGGCGAATTAGAGAAGGTTACACCAATGAAAAAAGCGACGAAAGAAATGAAGGCAGCATTCAATATGGAAACACGAACATTTTAGACGAAAATAGTTAATGAAAAACCGACGATTGCTAGTTCGCTCGAGTAGCTAATAGTTTTCGTCGGTTTTTTAATTTCTCATTTTTACAATTACTAAAAAAAAAGTTGAAAAGGCTTGCAAAAATTAAAGAAGGGTGCTATGCTTGGTTCAGATAATCGATGGATTGTTACTGTTCGGCAGGCAAAACCAGAATTCAACCTAAAGTACAGGGGGATTCTAGGTTTTTTTATTTTTTTATGAGAGGGCGAGGGAAAATGGTTATTGAAAAAGTCTTAAATAATAACGTCGTCATTTCAAAAAACGAACGAGGTGAAGAGATTATCTGTATGGGCAAAGGCCTCGCGTTTCAAAAAAGACCTGGTGATAGGATTGATAAAACAGCAGTTCAAAAAGAATTTGTTTTAAAAGATTCCTTAGCAACCAATCAATTTCAACAGCTGATGGCGGATGTCCCATTAGAAGAAGTAGAATTAGTCAAACAGATCGTTGATGTGGCGGAAGAACGATTAGGCGTTTCGTTGTCGTCAAATATTTATTTGACATTGACCGATCATATCCATTATGCGATTTGTCGAGCGAACGAAAATATCCAGTTACCAAATCCGCTTCTTTTTGAAACGAAGAAATTTTATCCGAAAGAATACTTGGTGGCCAAAGAAGTATTGCAATTGATTCAGAGAAAAGTTGGAGTCAGTCTACCGATTGACGAGGCAGGATTTATCGCTTTTCATTTAGTGAATAGCCAACAAGGAAATGGGGATATGCAAGTCACGATGACTGCAACGACGATCGTTAGAGATATTCTCAGCATTATTAGTAAGTTTTTTGGTGTGACATTTGACGAGGAATCGTTGAATTACCAACGAATCATCACCCATTTACAATTTTTTACACAACGCTATTTAAAAGGCGAAAGTTCGGATGAGCAGGATGAATTTCTCTATGCGCTCGTTCAAGGGAAATATCCAAAAGCCTTTCGCTGTTCGGAACGGATCAATGACTATCTCTTAAAAACGCAACAGGAACCAATGGGAGTCGCAGAGCAAATCTATTTAACGATTCACATCCAACGTGTAGTGAGTGAAAAACAAAGTACCCAATCTTAAGGATTGTTACTGGTAAAGCAGGCAAAACCTAGATTGAAAAATAGGGCACGAATTTTCGTGACCGTTTTTTCAATCTAGGTTTTTTATTTGATTAAATCAACTAGAAAGAAGGAAAAGAAGATGGATAATCAAGCAGTTGGTAAAAGAGTATGGGAGGCAGTCGGAGGTGAAAAGAATGTCAATAGTTTAGTACATTGTGCGACACGTTTACGTTTCAAATTAAAAGATGAATCGGTCGCAGATACACAAAAGTTAAAACAGGATCCAGATGTGATTCAAGTAGTACAAAGTGGTGGTCAGTACCAAGTAGTTATCGGTAGTAATGTGGCTGACGTTTACCAAGCAATCGTTGATGAGCAAGGTCTGACAGATCAATCAGGAACAGAGGATCAGTCAAAAAATCCTTTGAATCGCTTGATTGATATTATTTCTAGTATTTTCACGCCATTTTTAGGCGCAATGGCAGCTGCAGGGATCTTAAAAGGATTTTTATCTTTGGCAACGGTGTTAGGGTGGCTTTCAGCGGATACTGGGGCTTACCAAATTCTATTTGCAACCGCAGATGGTGTCTTTACCTTTTTACCAGTGATGTTAGCTTTTACTGCAGCCAAAAAATTCAAAACGAACCAATTTTTATCTGTGGCAATTGCTATGGCGTTAGTTTATCCAGCAATCACGCAACTAGCTGGAGCTGGAGGGGCAGTGGATTTCTTTGGATTACCAATCGTGTTAGCTCAATCAGGTTACACATCTTCAGTGATTCCGATCATTTTGGCTGTTTGGGTCCAAAGCAAATTTGAACCGCTGGTGAAAAAAGTGATTCCACAATTTTTACAAATGATTTTTGTACCAATGATCGTTTTATTGGTGATGGTGCCATTAACTTTCTTACTGTTAGGTCCAATCGGGACAGTTATCGGTAATGGGTTAGGTAGTCTATTTAATTCGATTTACAGCTTTAGTCCATTAGTTGCGGGCTTGATTATGGGAAGTTTATGGCAAGTGTTCGTAATGTTTGGGATGCACTGGGGCTTTGTACCGATCATGTTCTTGAATATTGAACAATATGGGTTTGACGTCATGGTTCCAATGCTTTTACCAGCCGTTTTAGCTCAAGGTGGTGCAGCCTTAGCAGTGGCGATTCGGACCAAAGATACTAAGCTTCGTTCATTAGGTATTTCATCTACAATTACCTCACTTTTTGGCATTACGGAACCAACTGTTTATGGGGTAACTTTACCGTTAAAGAAACCGTTTGTCATTGCTTGTCTATCAGCCGGTATCGGAGGCGCAATGATTGGTTTTGCTGGTGGGAAAGCTTTCTCTAGCGGGTTAGTAAGCTTGTTAACGATCCCAACGTTTATTAGTACGAACCAAGCAGTTGAATCCAATGTGACCATGGCAATCCTTGCGACAGCTCTTTCATTTGTCTTAGCATTCGTAGGTACGCTGGTCGTTGGATTTGATGAAACCGTCCAAGATGAAAAACTAGAAACAAATCAACAAACAACAGCAGGTGACACGATTAGTTCTGCTCGACATAATCTAAAAAGTCCTTTAAGCGGGAAAGTCCTGCCATTATCTGATATTCCGGATAAAGTTTTCTCTTCTGGAGCGATGGGAAAAGGGCTTGCGATTGATCCGGAAAAAGGTGAATTGATTGCGCCAGCAGATGGGGAGATCACGACCATTTTTCCAACAGGTCATGCGGTTGGTTTAACAACGAAAGATGGAATTGAAATCTTGATGCATATCGGTATGGATACCGTTGAGCTTGAAGGACAAGGGTTTGAGATTTTTGTAAAACAAGGGGATCAAGTAAAAGCTGGTGATTTATTGGTTCGATTTGATATTGAAGCGATTAAAGCCGCTGGATACAGTGTGATCACGCCAATCGTTATTACAAATACGGAACATTTTGCTGATGTGTTGGAATTAAATCAAGAAGAACTGATTGCTAGTGAAGATTTTCTAGCAATTGTCAAATAAGGAGGAAATAGCAGATGACTACAAAGTTTTCAAAAGATTTTTTATGGGGTGGCGCTACAGCTGCCAATCAATTAGAAGGTGCTTACGATCAAGATGGGAAAGGGCTCTCAGTTGCTGACGCGATGCCTGGGGGGAAACAACGATTTGCAGTTATTGGCAGTGAAGACTTTGATTGGACGATCCAACCAGATAAATATACCTATCCTAACCATCAAGGGATCGATCATTATTATCGGTTTAAAGAAGACATTGCACTTTTTGCTGAAATGGGCTTTAAATGTTATCGTTTTTCCATTGCTTGGACTCGGATTTTCCCTCAAGGAGACGAAGTAACACCGAATGAGAAAGGCTTAACGTTTTATGAAGAAGTGATTGATGAATGTTTGAAATATGGGATTGAACCTGTGATCACGATTTCCCATTACGAGATGCCATTAAATCTAGCAAAAAAATATGGCGGGTGGAAAAACCGAGAACTGATTGATTTTTACGAACGCTTTGCTAAAGTGGTGCTTGAACGATTCAGCGATAAAGTCAAATATTGGATGACGTTCAATGAGATCAATTCAGCTTTTCATTTTCCAGCTTTGAGTCAAGGATTAGTAAAAAGTAATGGTGCGGCTGATTATCAAAATATCTTCCAAGCATGGCATAACCAATTTGTAGCAAGTAGTAAAGCAGTAAAAATCGCTCATGAATTACGGGAGGATAGCCAAGTGGGTTGTATGATTATCTATGCAACGACGTATAGCATAGATGCTAATCCGATCAATCAAGTAGCTACATTGATCCAGAACCAAGAATTTAATTTCTTCTGTGCAGATGTTCAAGTACGGGGCAAATACCCGGCATACACAAACCGCACGTATGAAAAATATGGCGTAGATAGTGCCAAATTAGAACAAACGACTGAAGATTTTGAGTTGTTGCAAGCATATCCAGTCGACTATATCGGTTTCAGCTATTATATGTCTACTGCAGTCAACGAAACGGACCCAGATGCAGCGGCCTCAGCCGGTAATCTTTTAGGTGGAGTTAAAAATCCGTTCTTAGAAGCCAGTGAATGGGGATGGCAGATTGATCCAGAAGGTTTACGGATTGCATTAAACGAGTTATACAACCGTTACGAAAAACCATTGTTTATTGTTGAAAATGGGTTAGGCGCGATTGATAAGGTAGAAGAAGACGGGCAAATCAATGATGATTACCGTATTGATTATTTACGTCGGCATATCGAAGCGATGGGAGAAGCGGTAGCTGATGGTGTGGAACTCATGGGATATACACCATGGGGATGTATTGATCTGGTAAGTGCTTCGACTGGTGAGATGAGTAAACGTTATGGATTTATCTATGTTGATTTGGATGATGAAGGGAACGGAACCAAAAATCGTTCAAAGAAAAAATCTTTTGAGTGGTATCAAAAAGTCATCGCCACCAATGGAGAAGAACTGTAAGTTTGTATTCATGATAGAACCGTTGTTTACTAAGAAATTAAGAATAGTTCATTTCTGATAAAGAAAATAAGGTCATTTTTGACAAATCACTGTCGAAAATGGTCTTTTTTCTATTTGATCGAGCGATTCATTTTACTCTCGTTGTTCTAAAGAAAAAAATCACGAGATGTGGGAAAGTCTCACTTGTGTGCCCTGTCATAGAATGATAAAAAAATATCGGTTATTTTAAAATAATCATAGGGATTAGGAATGGAAGATGATATAATCTAAAATGAAAATGTGAAATAAATCACTATTGTTTTTGAAAAAATATGGGAAGTGTGGGTTTGAACATCTATGTATACACCAGAAGAAATTATGGATATCAGTATCCATCTTGGAACGAAAAAGATCCAAAAGCCAATTCTTGCGAAATTAATTCTAGGTTTTATCGGAGGAGCAATGATCTCGTTAGGTTATTTAGCCTACATCAGAGTTTCAGCTTCGATTCCAGAATCACTGGCGAGTTTAACTAGTTTAGTAGGGGCGGCTGTGTTTCCTATCGGACTATTGGTGATCCTGCTTGGTGGCGGGGAATTGATTACTGGAAATATGATGGCGGTTGCAATTGCTTTTATGGATAAAAAAGTAACTTTTTCACAATTAGTTAAAAATTGGACAATTATCACGTTAGCTAATATCGTGGGTGCCATTTTTGTTGCATATTTCTTTGGACACTTTGTCGGATTGACTCATTCAGGCGTTTATTTGGACCAAGTCATCCATATTGCTGATCATAAGATCGAAGCTTCTTGGTGGCAAGCACTTGGTTCGGGAATTGGTTGTAACTGGTTTGTCGGCTTAGCATTATGGCTATCCTATGGAGCAAAAGATGCAGCTGGAAAAGTATTGACTATTTGGTTCCCCGTAATGATTTTTGTTGCCATCGGCTTTCAGCATAGTGTGGCTAACTGCTTTGTGATCCCAGCCGCAATTTTTGAAGGACAAGCAACTTGGACAGAATTTCTCTTGAATTTTATCCCAGTTTATATCGGTAACATTGTCGGCGGTGCAATATTCGTATCAGGATTTTACTATGCAAGCTATAAGCATCATTGAAAATAAGCATGTTGATCAATAAGTTAGAAGCCTAATAAGAACATCGAAGTTTGCGTTTTGCTTACTTTGGTGTTTTTTGTAACTGATAAAATAATTTCTTCCTATTATAATTTTATAGATAAAAAAGAAGAACTATTGTCTCAATCCTCAATCCACCAACATAGCTAATCCATGGCGTTTATATTCTTTTTTTATTTTTTATGTGCTATGATTCTAGTAATAAAATCGAAAGGTGAAGTTATGAAAAGGACACGTGTACTATACCTAGAAGTTGCAGACAAGATCAAAGAAGATATCTTTTCAGGAAAGTATCCTGTCGGCACCATGTTGCCTACAGAAAATGAATTAGAAGAAATGTTTCAAGTAAGTAAGATCACGGTTCGTAAGGCCATTGAATTATTAGCAACAGATGAATATGTCGAAAAGAAAAGCGGACGAGGGACGACGGTAGTAAGTAATCGTCCATACAATCGTTTGTCAAAAGCGGCAAGTTTTACACAGATTCTAGAAAACTCACAACATACAGTTCACAAAGAAACGTTGGAATTAAAGAAAATCACTTTAAAAAAAGATCATCCATTATTTGCCTCTTTTGGTTCAACGGCTGTCTGTTTTAAGCGATTATACTACTTAAACGACCGTCCTTATATTTACTTTACGCATTATCTGCCAAGTGATTTGTTAGAAATCAAGCGCAAAGTATTTGATGAAGAGTCTTTATATCGTTTATTGACCCAAAAAGGTTATGCCATCGACTCCTTTGCCGATGATTTTTCCGCTGTGTTTCTAACAAAGGATGAACGGGAAATTTTAAAAACTACCTCAGAGATCGCGATTAAAAGAACGCGACAATCAAAGACCCACTTGGGGAAAACAATCGAATATTCAGAAGCAATTTACGAGACCAATCTGCATCCTTATCATATAGACTATGAAACATAAGGTTGTTTAAAAGGTGGTCTGCTTCAAGTAATAACGAGCGTACTTATAAAATAGCTTTTCATATTTTGTAAGTACGCTCGTTATTACCGCAGAAGCAACCTTTTAAACACCGTCTATCAGGAGGTAAAAGCCTCAGGTTAAAGGCTTGCCAGAAAATAGCTTTTCATATTTTGTAAGGCACGCCGTTATTACCGCAGAAGCAATCGTTCAAACACCGTCTATCAGGAGGTAAAAGCTCCAGGTTAAAGGCTTGCCAGAAAATAGCTTTTCATATTTTATAAGGCTCGCTGTTATTACCGCAGAAGCCATCAGATACATGGGTCAAGATATTCGCAGGTGGTTTCTTGTGATGGGGGAAAGATTGTGTATTTTTAGGATTAGCTTCCTTAGAGAGTAGAAAAATTTTTACTATTTATAGAAATCGTTTACAAAGTTAGCATAATATGGTACGATCACTTTGATAAACATTATAATGTTATAAAAGGAGAGAGCGGCAATGGATAAGTTTGTAGGATTGATTGAACAAAAGATTATGCCAGTAGCTAACCGAATTGGAACACAGAGGCACATGACGGCAATTAGAAAAGGAATTATTGCAACGATGCCACTAACGATCGTCGGTTCATTTTTTACAATTTTACTGAACATTCCGATTGAATCTGTGGCAGCAGTGATCGAACCCTATCGGCAAATTTTGGATATTCCTTTTCGTTATACGATAGGGATTTTGGCATTATACGCAACATTTGGGATTGCTTCATCATTAGCAAAAAGTTATAAAGTTGATTCCTTGACGGCTGGTATATTAGCATTGATGTCTTTTCTGATCGTGGCAGCACCACCGACACAGGTATTAGAAGACTTGGAAGGAATCACAGCAGGACGTTATATCAATATTGCGAATCTAGGATCAGGTTCATTATTTGGTGCCATTGTTACAGCAATTATTTCTGTCGAGATTTATCGTTTCTTCATTGAAAAGAAAATTACAATCAAGATGCCTGATGGAGTGCCACCAGAAGTGACAAACTCTTTTGTTGCGTTGATTCCTGGAGCGGTGATTTTGATTTTCTTCTGGGTGATCCGACATATGCTTGGTTTTGATCTGAATGGCTTCTTAAGTGAGTTGTTGATGCCGCTAAAAGGCATACTTGCAGGGAATAGTTTGTTTGGTGGTTTATTAACAGTCTTCTTGATTTGTTTTTTCTGGGTTCTTGGGATTCATGGACCAGCCATTATGGGACCAGTGATTCGCCCATTTTGGGATATTTCGATTGCTGAAAACATTGATGCTTTCAACGCTGGTGCGAATGCTCATAATATGCCGAATATTTTTACAGAACAGTTTTTACAGTGGTACGTGTGGATCGGTGGCGCAGGAACAACCTTGGCTTTAGTGGTTTTATTCATGTTCTCCAAATCAAAATATTTAAAGAGTTTAGGTCGATTATCGATTTTACCAGGACTATTCAACATCAATGAACCAATGATCTTCGGGGCACCGATTGTAATGAACCCGGTATTAGGGATTCCGTTCATTCTTGCACCGTTAGTAACGACTACTTTGTCATATGTCTTAACGGTTAGTGGTCTCATCCCAATGATGACGGCTCGGTTACCATTTGCTATTCCTTCGCCAATCGCCGCTTGGATGAGTACAAACTGGAGCGTAGCGGCTGGCTTGTTAGTCATTGCTAACTTCCTGATCACATTGGCTATTTATTATCCGTTCTTCAAAGTATTCGAAAAACAACAACTGGCTCGTGAAGCAGAAGAACAAGCGCAAGAAGAAGCACCAATGGTGACGGGCGTTACCGAGGAACAAGCATAATAAAAAATGGAGGTTAGTGGCTATGAAACGTGCACTAGGGATTTCACTTTACCCAGATCATAGTGATCCAATCAAAGATCAAGAATATTTGCAATTAGCACAACGTTATGGGTTTACCCGTATTTTTATGAGTATGTTAGAAGTAACGGAAGATCCTCTGATTGTAAAACAAAAGTTTCAAAAATTGATTCATTTTGCGAAAGAATTGGGATTTGAAACGATTTTAGATGTTGCTCCCAACATTTTTGAACAGTTGGACATTTCGTATGACGACTTAAGTTTTTTCCACGAAACTGGTGCAGATGGAATCCGTCTTGATTTAGGATTTGACGGCGGAAAAGAAGCTTTGCTGTCATATAACCCTTATCATTTAGCGATTGAGTTGAATATGAGTAATGATGTTGCTTATTTGGATAATATTTTGTCTCATCAAGCAAATAAACCCTTTCTCTATGGGTGTCATAATTTTTATCCTCAAGAAGGAACAGGCTTACCTTACCGATTTTTTGAGTCTTGCAGCCAACGATTTAAAAAACAAGGGTTACGAACGGCTGCTTTTGTGTCTTCTCAGGTGGGAACAATCGGACCTTGGGATATCAATGATGGGTTGACTACGTTAGAGATGCACCGTCATTTACCGGTCCATGTAGCAGCAAAACATTTGTTTGCTACTGGGTTGATCGATGATGTCATTATTGGAAATGCCTACGCATCTGAAGAAGAGCTGCGTATGTTAGGGGAAATGGATCGCTATCAAACAGTATTTACGATCGAGTGGCAGACAGCTGCTCATGAAGTAGAACGACAAATTGTATTAGGAGAACAACATGTTCGTCGAGGAGATATCACTGAACAGGTTATTCGTTCCACTGAAGTTCGAAAAAAATATAAAGATGCAAAAAATGAAGCCCATGACAATGAAAATGAATTTCAAATTGGTGATGTAGTCATTGGAAATGATACATTTGGCAAATACAAAAATGAACTTCAAATTGTTTTAGAACCACATCGGGATGCAAGGAAAAATAAAGTTGGTGCAATTGTACCAGAAGAACATCTCTTACTAGATTTTATCCACCCATGGTCGAAGTTCAAATTTATAGAAAAGTAGGCGTTGTGATGTTCGATTTAGTGATCAGAAATGCTCGTACACTAACTGGCGAAACAATGGATATTGGGATCAATGATGGAAAAATCCAGAAAATCGCAACAAGTATCCCAGAAAAAGGAAAAACAGAACAAACGTTGCAGGCAGGGCACTATCTTTCTGCTGGCTGGATCGATGACCATGTCCATTGTTTTGAGGAAATGACTTTATATTATGATTACCCAGACCAGATTGGTGTGAGTAAAGGGGTAACAACGGTTATCGATGCAGGAACAACAGGTGCCGAAAATATCCATCAATTTTATGAACGAGCAAAAAAAGCCAAAACCAATGTGTATGCCTTGTTGAATATTTCAAAGTGGGGCATCGTAGAACAAGATGAATTAGCTGATTTATCCAAGATACAAGCGAATTTGGTCAAAGAAAAATTGACTGAATTTCCAGAATTTATTGTGGGAATCAAAGCCAGAATGAGCAAAACCGTGGTTGGGAATAATGGATTGACACCGCTGGAATGGGCGAAAAAAATTCAAAAAGAGAATCATCAAATTCCTTTGATGGTGCATATTGGCTCTGCCCCACCACATTTAGAAGAAATTTTGCAGCTCCTGGAAAAAGGCGATATCTTGACCCATTGTTTTAATGGGAAAGATAACGGGATTATGGAGAAAGAAACTCATCAGATTAAACCGTTTGTCAAAGATGCCTTAGCCAAAGGGGTGATTTTCGATATTGGTCATGGCACTGACAGTTTTAATTTTGAGGTGGCAAAAGCAGCCTATGACCAAGGAATCAAAGCGGACTCTATTAGCACGGATATCTATATTCGTAATCGAAAGAACGGCCCCGTTTACGATTTAGCGACAACGATGGAAAAATTGCATTTTATCGGCTATTCCTGGTCAGAAATTTTAGAAAAGGTAACTTGTGTGCCGGCTAAAAATTTCCATTTAGGAACGAAAGGTCAGATAGAAGTAGGTTTTGATGCGGATTTTACAATATTTGAATTTGTTGACCAAGAAAAGATGATTACTGACTCGAATGGACAACAGCAAGTGATCGATCAACAAATCAAACCAGTTAGCGTAATTATTGGGGGAAAGAGTTATGAGTGTAAGTTATGATAAATTCAATTTAAAAGAAGTGATCAATGCTTCAGGCCGGATGACGATTTTAGGTGTTTCCAAAGTATCGGAATCTGTTTTGGCAGCGCAACGCTTTGGCGGCGAACATTTTTTTGAAATGTCAGACCTGAGTGAAAAAACGGGTGCTTATCTGGCGAATCTCTTAGCAGTTGAGGATGTTCAGATCGTTTCTTGTGCTTCTGCTGGTATTGTTCAAGCAGTGGCAGCGGTTATTGGCAAAGGAAGTCTAACTCATGTTTATCATCCTTATTCAACAACTATCAAGAAAAAGGAAATTATTTTACCCAAAGGACACAATGTTGATTACGGCACATCCGTTGAATTAATGATTCAACAAGGTGGGGGGCAAGTGATCGAGGCAGGTTATGCCAATATGTGTAGCTCTGAACATCTTGAAAGCTGTATCACTGAAAATACCGCAGCGATTCTTTATGTCAAAAGTCACCATGCGGTTCAAAAAAGTATGTTGTCAGTAGAAGAAGCAGTAGCAGTTGCTCAAAAACATGAAATCCCGTTGATTATTGATGCAGCAGCAGAAGAGGATTTATTCAAATACACTAAACTAGGAGCGGACCTAGTGATCTATTCGGGTGCAAAGGCGATCGAAGGTCCAAGTGCAGGAATGGTGATTGGAAAGAATCCTTATATACCATGGGTGCGATTACAATCAAAAGGGATCGGTCGTTCGATGAAAATCGGTAAAGAGAATATTTTAGGGTTTACTCAAGCGGTCACCGATTATCTTGAATATGGCAGTGAATCTGGTGAGTCAATGAAGCACCGTTTACAACCATTTGTTGAAGAGTTGAATCACATTGATCATTTGTCAGCAACTATTGTTCAAGATCCAGCTGGTCGAGAGATTTATCGAGCGAGTGTTAAAATCAGTGATCGTTCTGCACATTCAGTTATTCAGGCACTAAAAGAAAAAAATCCAGCAGTCTATACACGAGATTATCAAGCGAATCATGGTATCATTGAATTTGACATACGTTCGGTCAATCAAGAAGAAATGAAAAAAATCATTATTCGCCTGCAAGAAATCATGAATGAAACAAAATTATCTTGAGTGAAAAAGGAGAGAAAAAAATGTCACGAATTCCTAACTATTTACACGATAAAGTTTGTTTGAATGTTTTAGCTAATTCTGTTGAAAATGCAGTGGAGTGTTATGAAGCAGCTGAAGGACATATTTTGTTAGGGGTGCTTTCAAAAAACTATGAAACAGACGAAGCAGCTATTGCTGACATGAAAAAGTATCAAGCAGCAACGAATAATGCGCTATCAGTTGGCTTGGGAGCAGGTGATCCAAATCAGAGTCAAATGGTGACTCGTTTGGCAAAAGTCTTGCAACCACAACATGTGAACCAAGTATTTACTGGAGTGGGTGCTTCACGAGCTGTGTTAGGTCAAAATGAAACAGTGGTCAATGGATTAGTTTCACCAACAGGTAAAGAAGGGTATGTCAATATTGCAACCGGTCCTTTAAGTTCTCAAGGTACAGCAGGCGTAGTCACGATTGAAACAGCGATTCGCTTACTGCAAGATATGGGAGGAACATCAATCAAGTATTTTCCAATGAAAGGATTAGCACATCAAAAAGAGTATGAGGCGGTAGCGCAAGCTTGTGCCACTTATGATTTTGCATTAGAACCAACAGGAGGAATTGATTTAACCAACTTTGAAGAGATCCTTCAAATCGCTGTCGATGCCAAGGTGAAAAAGATTATTCCCCATGTCTACAGCTCGATTATTGACCCTGAAACGGGCAATACGAAGCCAGAGGATGTCCGGACATTACTACAAATCATGAAAAAAGTTGTCAGCTAAGATGAAAAAAGGTGAGAAAATGAAATTTGGGGCATTCGGAGAAGTGATGTTGCGATTGACACCTCCAGAACACTTGATGCTAGAACAAACCCATACACTAAGACTGGCATATACCGGAACAGGTGTGAATCTAGTTGGTAATCTAGCTCATTTTGATATGGAGAGTTATCTATTGACGGCTTTACCCGATAATCGCTTGGGCAGTGCTGCGTTAGCTAACTTAAAAAGTATCGGTGTTGAAACGAAGTATGTAATCCAACAAGAACAACATATCGGTACCTATTTCGCAGAAATGGGGTATGGTGTTCGACCTACTGAAGTTACTTACCAAAATCGAAAACATAGTTCTTTTGGATTGTCTCAAGAAAATGACTATGAATTACAGGCGTTTATTGAAACAGTAGATCTTGTGCATATTTGCGGAATCAGTTTGAGTTTGTCTGATCAATGTGCTGAAACGGCGATTTCTCTTGCCAAGAAAGCTCATGCTCAGGGAAAAAAAGTATGTTTTGATTTCAACTTTCGGCCAACATTGAACCAGGAACAAGATCAAAGAAACATCTTGAAACAACGCTATGAGGAAATTTTACCTTATTGTACGATTTTATTTGGCTCGATCCGTGATTTGACGGAATTATTAGAATGGCGAACAAGCGATTCAACGAAAAATCCTATCGCCTATATCCAATCCTTTTTAGCTTATTATGACATCGAATGGTTTGCTGGTACGAAACGAACCAGCCATGAAGGAAGAAAACAATTAAAAGGATATTTGATCACCGTCACAGAAGACGTTGAAACACCTTTTTACGAGTTATTTGTTTTAGACCGAATTGGTGCAGGGGATGCTTTTGCGGCTGGGATATTATTAGGATATGCGGAAAACTGGTCATTGACTAGAACCGTCGAGTTTGCAACAGGAAATGCTCGTTTGGCTCACGCAATCCAAGGAGATGTTCCGCTCACAACTAGAAAACAGGTTCAACAATTACTAGATGCGCCAGATGTCGATTTGATTCGCTAAGAAATAGTCTTGTGATGAATGGACGAAATAAAATGCATCGGAGCGTTAAAAAAGTCTTGAAACGGGAATCAGTGTTTCGAGACTTTTTGACATCATTTTAAATATTAAAAGTTAGTTTTTAGTAGATAGCGGATCAGCCAAGAGTTTATCAAGCAGAAGGTAAAAATCCAGAAATGATTGAATAGAGTTGCAACTGTAGCGGTCGTTTTAAATCGCTAACTTTCTCTGTTGTTTTTAGGGTCTAAAAGAAGGAGAAATATTTTTGACAAAAATCTGGGAGAAAAACAGTACAGTTTTTTGTAGGTTTTCGTTTTCTCTTGACTACCACGTAAGCGATCAGTATTATAAGGAACAGATAGAAACAGCCGAATAAAAAAAGGCACCTCCATTTCTAGTGGCAGCCAGAAACAGAGGTCTTGAAAAAGTCAACCACATTGACCAATCAAGTTTGCCATAGTCAATGGAAACCATCAACTTCGTTTATTGTATCGAATCTTAAAGGAGAAATCTACCTTTTTTGATGAGAAAAATAGATGAACTACATGTGTTTTATTTACTGTGCCATAAATGGATTGGATACGATGTGTCCAGTCCATTTTTTTATCCAAAAACATACACCTGAGGATAACGAGTAAAATGAAGATAGCAAGTGCAACAAATAGGGGAGAGTTTACTTGGGCGAGTAAAGTGCGTCAATGTTGGTTTTGGCTTTTTCAAGGAACATAAAAAAGCACATGTTTTAGAATAAAAGCATTTGGCTGTTTCTATCGTTTTTCAAGATCAGAACAATAATTGAGTGAGCCGTCGTACCATGAGATAAAACCGATATATTGAAGGAGTGCAGATTATCTTTCAAGTATTGGCTTATTTTTTTGCTATTAGATAAAAAGTTGGTCTTTCTTATTGGTTATCAAAATGTGATGAATATCAGAAAATAGAACAATTCAAGAAAACATTTGATTGGGGAGTTCATGTACATAAAATTTTTAGCGAAACATTTACAGATAATGAAACATAACAATTATTTTATCAAATTTTTTGCGAGAAAAGAATGATGCTAGATTCTCGTTAAATGAGTGAATGTTATTGTCAGAACACGATGAAAGCAAGCTTTCTTAATTAAGAAAGTCGTTTCAAATTTAAATGTTTATGTTATTTAATAATTTTTTAAAATAAAAAAGATTAAAAAAGTTTTCGCCAACAAACACTAGATATAGTGTTTGTTTTCTTATATACCACTAAAAAATCACAAAATCTAGTCTTTTATTTTAAAAAAACAAGTGTAAAATGAAGTTAGACTTTTGAGTTGGGATGTGTTTTTTTGAAACTAACAGTTTTTTGTGGCTCCCGTTTTGGTAATAAAGAAAGCTATAAATTTATTGCCCAAACGTTAGGAAAATATATGGCTCAAGAAGAGATTGAGCTGGTTTATGGTGGATCAGAATCGGGTATCATGGGAGTTTTCAGTCAGACTTTACTAGAAAACAATGGGAAAGTCACTGGTATCTATCCAACAGGGCTTTTTGATTCTGAGTTACCGAATACAAATGTAACAACTTTTATTCCTACCGAGACAATCGACGAACGAAAAGTATTGTTATTTGAACAAGGAGATGCTGTTTTGATCTTTCCTGGAGGATTGGGAACCTTAGAAGAGTTTTCTCAACTTTTATCTTGGATGGCCATTGATTTAACAGCGAAGAAACCAATTGGTATTTTAGATATCGGAGGATATTATGAAGGTTTAAAGACGTTATTAGAAACGTTTGCCAAAGAAGAATTTATGGATGCCAAATGGCTGGATTACGTCTTTTTTTCAAATAACCCATTAGAACTAGTCGATTTATTACGCGCAGAAGTAAGTGAAACACAACAATTATTAGAGGAGGCAAATTAATGAGTCAAATTTATTTAGCAGGTCCATTCTTTTCAGAGGAGCAAGTCGAGCGTGTTGCTCGTATCGAAAAAGCATTGGAAGAAAATCCAACGGTGACTGGTTTTTATTCGCCAAGACATCATCAAGAAAGTAATTATGAAATGTTTAGTGCAGGTTGGGCACAAGAAGTTTATGAAAAAGATATGGCAGAATTAACAGCAGCTGATTACGTAGTAGCTATTTTAGATTATGAACATCAAATCATTGATCCAGGGACAGCTTATGAATTAGGGGCAGCGACAATGATGAAAAAACCAATGATTGTTTTCCAAGAAGAGACTGTTCCAACTAATTTGATGATTACTCAAAGTTTGCATACTTATTTAAAAACAGTTGACGAAGTACGTGACTACGATTTTAAAACATTACCAGTAACGAAATACGTAGGCGAGTACTTATAGAAATAGAAAGAGGAAGGATTGCATGTCAGTGATATTAATTTCAGGAACGATTGGTGCAGGAAAAAGCAGTTTGACAGATATGCTTGCGAAAGAAATCGACTCAAAACCATTTTATGAAAGTGTTGAGGATAATGAAGTGTTACCACTTTTTTATTCAAATCCGGAACAGTATGCTTTTTTATTGCAAATTTTCTTTTTGAATAAACGATTTTTAGCGATGAAAAATGCTTTAGTGGATGATGATAATGTGTTAGACCGTTCGATCTATGAAGATAGCCTGCTATTTCATTTAAATGCAGATCTAGGTCGAGTGACCGATATTGAAGTGCAACAATATGATAATTTATTGGATACGATGCTTAACGAGTTAGATGATGTTGCTCCTAAGAAACGTCCAGACTTGATGGTTCATATCAAAGTGTCCTTGGATACAATGTTGGATCGCATCAAAAAACGGGGTCGTGATTATGAACAGCTAGAAAGTGATGAGACACTTTATGACTATTATCGCTCTTTAAATCAACGTTATGATCAATGGTATGAAGATTTTGATGTTTGTCCGAAGATTCAAATCGATGGTGACCGCTTCGATTTTGTTGAAAAGCCAGAACATGCAAAAGAGGTCATTGAACAAATCCAACAAAAATTAGCAGAATTAAGCGATGTAGAGGCAGGGAAATACTTTACTGAGAATCAACATGCAAAAGGACAAGGACTGGGTCAGTAAACAGTCATAATGTTCCATTTAAAAAAGATGATGACATCGTTCATTTTAAGAAACAAGCTGGAAAACCTCCAAGATAGTCGAAACGATTTGGCGGTTTTCCAGCTTGTTTTTGATAGAGCGGTTCCTGAAAAGACATGATTCGAAAGAACACAGTTCGATAGTAATCAATTTATCAAGGAAAAAGCTGTTTTTGGCTAAGTGAAAAAGATAGTAAAAATAGATCAAAAGATTTGAACGTGTCTTTTGACCTCTTCAAATCTTTTGACCTATTGGTATCCTGCCATACTTATACAAAATAAGGCCGAGACTTTATTTAACAGTTAAAACATCCGCATGTCTTTCTTTCGTATAGGATTCAAATGACTTAAATGAATCTTTTACAGTTTTATGACAGTGATCGCAAATACTTAAGCTTCCTTGATCACTAAATTCGGTATGAATATTTTTACTGGTTGTACAAGTACAATAATCATGACTATCAAATATACTCATTTTTTTCTCCTTTATCACATTGTGCTTACCCAATATACCAGAAAGAAATGGCAGAAACAAAAAAATTAAGAGAAATTAACAATTTCTCTTAATTCCGGTTAATTCCTAGCGAGTGAGCCATGTCAGCTCTCGTTTTTTTGTACGAAGTGACAAGAAAACAGCCAGAACAGTTGCAAGTTTTTTCAAAAATAAAAGCTGTTCTAAAAGTTTTTCCTTTACTGATCAGGTCAAGTCGGTCTTTTTAGGTCTTTTACAAAC
The DNA here is from genome assembly GCF_040887125.1 of Enterococcus sp. C74. NCBI lineage: Bacteria > Bacillati > Bacillota > Bacilli > Lactobacillales > Enterococcaceae > Enterococcus > Enterococcus sp. C74. The sequence goes on from NZ_JBFOFA010000001.1 coordinate 321,961, forward strand.
TATAAATATTTCCGTCCTGATCTTCGATTCGGTAGTTTCCGATCTTTTTGAAGGTAACGGATACTTCTTTACCATCTTCTTTACCAGAGATGGTATAAGTGTCTGCTTCGGTCTTGATCTTGATATCATTGAGTACTGTTTTTTCTTGAGAAGTACTTGCGGTATCTTTTTCAGTTCCTGTATAGGTACGTGTCCATTCCATTTTATGATCGCTAAAAATGATTTGCCCACTGACTAAATTCATGTCTTTGCGGACTTTTAATGAATAGTTACTGTTACTGATATCCTCTTTTTCAGCTTGTAGAGTCGATGAATCTGTCGTTTGGTCTGCTGAGTTACCGGAGCCACCGAATAGGCTGCATCCTGATAAAGTAAAACAGCTGACAAGCGAAAGAACCATGATGACTAATTTCTTCAAAATATTTCCTCCATTGTATGATACAGCTTTAACTACAAACGGTGTGAATCCGATAGTCAACCAAGTTGGCTGGGTTTCTGTCGTTGCGTTTACTGTGACTAATAAATTAGTATAGCTTCTATTATAAGATTTAGGAATACTAGCTTTTGTCTATTCCATTGAAAAAAGGTGTTTATGTCTCTTCTATTCAATCTCATTTCTTTACAGATGTCAACTCCCCTTCAAAAGGACTGGTTTGCTCAGTACAGCAAATGAAGTAGGGGTGTACGAGTCGTTTCAACTAAATAAAACGTTTGCTAAATTAACTTGTAACTGGTGTAAACGTTTGCTATATTGAGTAGGGAACAAGTATTATTTAGCAAATAAACTGAACTCTTTAATAGAAGGTGTGAGTGGATGACAAATTATCAATTTCCAAGTAATTTTTGGTGGGGATCAGCCGCAAGTGGCCCACAAACAGAAGGTCGTATTGCTGGCGATGGTAAAGGAGAGAATATTTTTGATTATTGGTTTAGCCAAGAACCAGAAAAGTTCTTTGATCAAGTAGGTCCTGAAAAGACATCACAAGTGTACACGAAGTATAAAGAAGACGTTCAATTAATGAAACAAACTGGACACAATAGTTTTCGTACTTCGATCCAATGGAGTCGCCTGATTCCTGAAGGGACTGGCGAAGTGAATCAACAAGCTGTTGATTTTTACCATTCGTATTTCGATGAATTGATCGCTAATGGCATTGAACCATTTGTGAATTTATATCATTTTGATATGCCGATGCCTTTGCAAGAAAAAGGCGGATGGCTCAATCGGGAAACGGTTGAAGCGTATGAAAGGTATGCTAAGATTTGTTTTGAATTATTTGGGACGAAAATCAAAAAATGGTTTACCCATAATGAGCCAATCGTGCCAGTTGAAGCTGGGTATCTTTACCGTTGGCATTACCCGGAAGAGTCCGATATGAAAAAGGCGATCCAAGTAGGCTATCATGAAGCGCTGGCTTCTGCATTAGCCGTCAAAGCGTATCATTCCATGGCATTAGATGGCTCAATCGGAATCATTTTGAATCTAACACCAAGCTATCCTCGGGATGAAAACAACCCAGAAGATGTCAAAGCAGCTAAATTAGCTGATGCCTTTTTTAATCGTTCGTTTCTTGATCCAGCAGTTAAAGGTGAGTTCCCACCAGAATTGATCGCCATTGTGAAAGAATTAGACATGGTACCAGCGATGCAAGAAGATGACTTAGCGATCATTAAAGAAAATACCATTGACTTATTAGGGATCAATTATTACCAACCAAGAAGAGTCAAAGCAAAAGAAACACCGATTGATCATGAAAATGGACCAATGCCAGAAGATTATTTTGATAATTATGAAATGCCAAATCGTAAAATGAATCCTTATCGTGGTTGGGAAATTTATGAAAAGGGAATTTATGATATCTTAATCAATGTTCGAGACCATTATGGTAATATTGACTGTTTCATTTCTGAAAACGGTATGGGTGTTGAAAATGAAGCACGTTTTATCGAAGAAGATGGGATGATCCACGATGATTATCGCATTGAATTTGTCCAAGAACATCTAAAATATGTTCATCAAGCAATCGAAGAAGGTGCTAATTGCTTGGGGTATCATATGTGGACGTGTATGGATAACTGGTCATGGACCAATGCTTACAAAAATCGTTATGGATTTATTTCCGTTGATTTAGCGAATGATGGTAAACGGACGATCAAAAAATCTGGTCACTGGTTTAAAAAACTATCTGATACCAACCAATTTACAATATAAAAAAGTCAACGTTCCTCTTGATCCGTTTAATAAACGGTCAAGAGGAATATTTTTGTTTGTTTGAAAAATTAGAATACAATGAAAACGCTTTTGAATGTATATAAATAAAGAATGTTATTTGATATCTTTATAAAGTAAGTATGCTTTTTAAGTGATTTTTTTAGTTTTTATCAATTGTAACCGTTTCTATATGATTAAAATACGAACGTTATCTTTTTTGGAGGAAGTGTGAGCAGATGGTTTTCTTTTCAAGATATTTACACAGAATTAAATCAATCTACACATAGAAGCGTTAGCATTGATTATAAGGTAGAAATTATTAACACCTGTAAAAAGAAATTTTATTACGTGAGGGGCTATGAAAAATGATTGAGGTTATCAATCTGAAGAAAGTATTCGATAATGGGTTTGAAGCACTGAAGTCTGTTGATTTTCAAATCGAAAAAGGGGATTTGGTTTGTTTGCTTGGCCCTAGTGGTTGTGGAAAATCAACGATTTTGAATTTGATTGCGGGGTTATTAAGCCCTAGTCATGGGGACATTCGTTTTAGTGGAGAGTCGGTGGTACGAACGGAACCGAAAGATCGGAATATTGGTTTTGTATTTCAAAATTATGCTTTATACCCGCATATGACTGTGGTTGAGAATATTATGTTTCCATTGACGGTTGGCGAAAATAAAATCAAAAAAGCAGAAGCTAAAAAAATATCACAGGAATATATGAAACTAACGAATATCGAAGAACTCCAAGATAAAAAACCAGGGACTTTATCAGGTGGACAACAACAACGTGTGGCTATTACACGAGCCTTAGTCCAGAAACCAGAAGTTTTATTATTAGACGAGCCCTTAAGTAATTTGGATGCACGCTTGCGATTAAAGATACGAGAAGAAATCCGTCGTTTGGTAAAAGAAGTTGGAATCACTACGATTTTTGTGACGCATGATCAAGAAGAAGCACTTTCGATTAGTGACAAAATCATTTTACTGAATGAAGGTGTGATTCAACAAAATGATATTCCGCAGAATTTATACTTAGACCCGGCTAACCTGTTTGTTGCCAATTTTATCGGTAACCCGATCATCAATACGTTACCGGTCGAGGTCAATGTTCGTGAAGGGAAAATCAGCCATACGGATTTTCAAATTCCTCTGACGAAACTGGAATCCGCTCAATTAAGAAAACCATTAGTGGATGGAAAATATATCTTAGGGATTCGACCAGAAGACGTTTTTCCAACGACTAACGGATTGTTCGAAGTACAAGTTTCTGGAGTTGAATTGATCGGACGTGAACAGATTTTGAATTTTTCGCTCGCTGCGAAACGTCTGAAATCGATCGTTAGTATTGAAAAGCTCATCGAGGAAGATACGGTACTCTCTTTTGATTTTCAGTACCATAAAATGTTTCTTTTCGATGACCAAGGGGAGCGGGTGTACTAATGTTCAAAAAAGCATATGATCCAGAAAATCAACCGAAAGCTTGGTTCTTCTTACTGCCATCATTGGTCATTATTGTTTTGTTCAGTATCTATCCGTTGTTCCGTTCACTAGCGATGAGCTTTCAAAAAGGCTCCTTAATCAATCAACAATTTGCAGGAATTGAGAATTATCAGCGTGTGTTGTCAGACCCAGTCTTTATCAAAGCATTAAGAAACACCGCATTATTTGCTTTTACAGTTGTTCCTATTTCATTGCTCCTTTCACTGGGAATCGCTTGGGTGATCTTTGAAAAAGTGAAACATAAGACTTTTTTTGAAACGATTTTTTTCATGCCTTATGTGACAAGTACGATTGCTATCGGGATCGTCTTTCGCTATTTTTTCAACGGGTCCTATGGGCTCATTAATTATTTGCTGAATTTTTTAGGATTTGAATCAATCAATTGGTTAGATAATGTTTCGATGAGTATGACAACGTTGATCATCTTTGGGGTTTGGACCAGTCTCGCATTCAATATCATTATCTTATTGGCTGGTTTAAGAAATATTGACGAAGAGCATTATAAAATTGCTCGAATGTTTGGAGCAGATGCTTGGGAGATTTTTAGTCGGATCACGTTTCCTCAATTGATCCCAACGATCACCTTCTTATTAACTGTTAACATCATCGGAGCGTTTAAAGTCTATACTCAAGTCTATGCTTTGTTTGGTGGGCAGCCAGGGATCGCCAAAAGTGCTACGACAGCGGTCTTTTATATTTACGATAAATTCCACATCGCTGGTCGACCAGGGATCGCTATGGCGGCGACGGTCATTTTGTTCCTCGTCATTTTACTGATCACATTTATTCAAAATAAATTGTTGAAGAAAGTAGGGAGAAGAGGATGAAAAAAGTTGTTACAGGACTCTCATTGCTATTTATCGGAATTTTAGGGATCGTAACGATTTTTCCATTTATTTATATGATTTTAGCTGGGTTGATGACATATAGTGAGGCAACGAGTATTCCGCCAACCTTACTGCCAACATCATTTCAATGGGGAAATTATACGGAGGTATTTGAAAAAGCACCATTTTTACGTTATTTCTTCAATACCGTCTTTGTTTCGTTAGTAACTACGATCGCTACAGTCATCACATCTGTTTTAGCGGCTTTTGCGTTAACAAGTCTGGAATTTCGTTTTAAAAAATTGATTATCGGGATCATGATCTCATTACTAATGGTTCCTTATGAGTCCATTATTTTTACGAATTATAATACGATTTCACGAATGGGATTACTAAACAGCTATAGTGCATTGATCATTCCTTTCTTGACCAGTATTTTTTATATTTATTATTTGAACGGGTATTTAAAGAGTATTTCCAGTACCTTTTATAAAGCAGCTAAAATCGATGGTGCCAGTGATCTAGAGTATATTTGGAAAATTTTAGTGCCGATGTCTAAACCAGCATTAGTCACGGTGGGTATCTTGACGTTTATTTCAAGTTGGAATTCATTTTTATGGCCACTGCTTGTGACGAACGAGAAAAAATTCCGCCTGTTAAATAATGGTTTAGCTGCTTTTACCTCTGAAAGTGGGAGTGACGTTCATTTACAAATGGCGGCGGCGACGTTAACAGTTATCCCGATTTTGATTATTTATTTGATTTTTAGAAAAGAAATTATACGAGGAGTGGCGAAAAATGGAATCAAAGGATAAAACAGTGATTACTTTCCATAGCGGAATCTTAACGATCGGTGGAACGATTATTGAAGTTGCCTACCGCGATTCACACATCTTTTTTGATTTTGGCACAGAGTACCGTCCAGAATTAGACTTAGCTGATGAATCTTTAAATACATTGCTTGAACATCGATTGATTCCTGACTTGAATGGATTATATGATCCAAGGCTGTTTGATCAAGTACAGCACATACAAGCAGGAGAAAGAGAGCCGTATCAGCATACAGCCGTTTTCTTATCTCATGCTCATTTGGATCATTCAAAAATGATCAATTATCTTGATCCAGCAATTCCTTTATACACTTTAAATGAAACGAAGCAAATCTTACATTCCCTTCATCGAAACAATGATTTCTTGATTCCTTCTCCTTTTGAAAAAGAAGGGTTTGTACGTGAAATGAATGGGTTATCTCCTTATGAAACTGTCCAGATCGGAGAAATCAGTGTGGAGATTCTACCAGTCGATCATGATGCGTATGGTGCAGCTGCTTTACTAATCAAAACGCCTGACCGATTCTTGACTTACACTGGTGACTTGCGTCTTCATGGATATGACCGGCAAATGACAGAAACGTTTTGTCAAAAATCATTTCAGACTGACTTATTGATGATGGAAGGTGTCAGCATCAGTTTTCCTGACCGAGAAATAAGCGAACAAACGCCAATTGCTACGGAAGAAGAGCTAGTGCAGCGCTTTTGTGAACTGGTCGATCAATATCCTAATCGTCAAATTACTTTCAATGGGTACCCAGCAAACCTTAAACGCTTTGAGATGCTGGTGAAACAATCCCCACGAACGATGGTTTTAGAAGCGAATATGGCTGCATTAATGAAAGAAGTTCTAGGAATGGATGTGCCCTATTACTATTTAACGGATAGTCCAGTCATTCCGATTCTTCAGTCAGAATTAGAATATCCCTACGAAGTTTTACGCAACGATGAAACAACTTTTGTTTGGCAAGTCGTTGATAATATAGAAAACTTGCAAGGAGGAGGTTTATACATTCATAGTGATGCCCAACCATTGGGAGATTTTGATCCACAATATGCTGTCTTTTTAAAGATTTTAGCTGAAAAGCAAGTTGAATTTGTTCGATTATCGCTGTCTGGACACGCATTTCCAGCTGATTTAGCTGAAATCATCGACAAGATACAACCAAAAGTGTTAGTGCCGATCCATACGTTAAAACCCGAGAAATTAGTCAATCCTTATGGAGAAAGAATTTTGCCAAAACGTGGCGAACAAATTATTTTATAAGAGAAAAGGGAGAGTAAAAAGAAGATGAAAATGAAAAAATGGGCTTCTGTGTTTGTGGCTGCAGCAGCAGTATTTGCGTTAAGTGCTTGTGGAAAGAATGAAAAGGTAGATAGTTCAAGTGAGGATATCGTAACAGAAATCAATGAAAAGACAACGATCAACTTCTGGCATGCGATGAATGGTGCGCAAGAAGAAGCATTAACTAAACTTACAGATGACTTCATGAAAGAAAATCCTAATATCAAGGTAGAGTTGCAAAATCAATCGCAATATTCGGATCTTCAAGCAAAAATCAATTCGACATTACCTTCACCTAAGGATCTGCCGACAATCACTCAAGCTTATCCAGGATGGCTATGGAATGCCGCTCAAGATGAGATGTTGGTTGATTTAAACCCTTATATCGAAAATGATACGATTGGCTGGAAGGATCAGGAAGAAATCCGTGATTCATTATTAGAAGGTGCTAAAATTGATGACAAGCAATATGGTATCCCTTTTAACAAATCAACGGAAATGCTTTTCTACAATGCAGATCTATTAAAACAATATAACGTTGAAGTGCCGACGACACTAGCAGAATTAAAAGAAGCTTCAAAAACGATCTATGAAAAATCAGATGGGCAAGTGGTGGGTGCTGGGTTTGATTCATTGAATAACTACTATGCGATTGGTATGAAAAATCAAGGTGTTGATTTTGACAAAGACTTAGCTTTAGATGGGAAAGAATCACAAAAAGTGATCGATTACTATGCTGAGGGCGTCAAAGATGGTTATTTCCGAATTGCTGGATCGGATAAGTACTTGTCAGGTCCTTTTGCAAATGAACAAGTGGCAATGTTTGTTGGCTCGATTGCTGGAGAAGGTTATGTGAAAAAAGATACTGAAGGAAAATTTGAGTATGGCGTTGCGCCACGTCCTGAAAAAATCAATTTGCAACAAGGAACGGATATCTATATGTTCAGTAGTGCCAGTGCTGAAAAACGCACAGCTGCTTTTGAATATATGAAATTTTTAGCGCAACCGGAAAACCAACTGTATTGGGCAAATATGACTGGTTATATGCCAATCGTTGAATCGGTTCTTGAAAGTGATGAATACAAGAATTCTACAGAAACAAAAGTACCACAATATTTAGAAGCAGCTACTTCTGATCTATTCTCGATCCCTGTGATTGAAAACGCAGATCCTGCTTATAATGAGGTACGTTCGATCATGGAAAACATTTTATCGAATACGAATCAAGATACGAAGAAACTGATAAAAGATTCCGTTCCTCAATTGGAAGATGCTTGGAATCAATAAACAATCGAACGAAAGAACGTTAAGAACGTTAGCTTGTTTGCTTTAGGCGGTTGTGACAAAAGTGTTTAACATCAAGAAATAAGAAGGAGTTTCCGAAATTTTCTTCTCAAATTTTGGGTCAATTTCGGCTTATTTTTCGAAGACGCTGCTTTTGTCTCGCTGTGAACAAGAGGCTGTGAGAGAAGCGTTTAGCTCCGAGCGAATAAAAGAGGATTTTTTAAAATAGTTCCTCATATTTTAGAAAATCATCGCTTATTGTTGAGGAGTTGCTTCTCGAACGCCGTTTAGCAAGCGGTCGTGAAAAGAGTGTCTTGACCTGAGCGCTCACCAAGTAAAAACTGCGACGAGTAATCGCAGGAGCATTAAGGAAGAAAATCTCGAAACAGCTTTCCATGTTTTGAGATTTTTTGACTTATCGCCCAAGGTCAGCTCTTTGAACACTGTTTAAAGCAAGAGGCTGTGAAAGAAGCGTTAAACTCCGAGCGAATAAGAGAGGATTTTTTAAAATAGCTCCTCATATTTTAGAAAATCATCGCTTATTGTTGAGGAGTTGCTTCTTGAACGCCGTTTATTCGTTTTTAGAGAGACTAAAAGAGACTGAGGCAAGTTTTGGTTCAGTCTCATGAAATGGGAGACAAGTATGAAAATAACATTGTTAGCAACTAGTGACGTCCATGGGTATATCTATCCAACGAACTATGCGACGGATCAAGAACAACCTTATGGCTATGCTAAAATTGCCAGTAGGATCAAACAAATCAGAGAAACTAGCCCAGACCCTCTTTATGTCATTGATAACGGTGACTTCATTCAGGGGTCACCTTTTAGTTACTACTTAGCAAAACAACAAGATCACCACGTCTCAGAATTAACGAATGTCTTAAATGAAATGGATGTGGATGCTAGTATATTAGGAAATCATGAATTTAATTATGGCTTATCTTACTTAGAACAAGCTATCGCTAGTTATCATCATCCTGTCTTATCTGCTAATATTTTAACGAGCAAAGGCAATCCTTATTTTGGACAGCCCTATGTGATGATTGAAAAACAAGGGATCAAAGTGGCGATTTTAGGGTTGACCACGCAATATATCCCCCATTGGGAACAACCTGAAACAATTAAAGACCTACAATTTGTTTCTGCAGTTGAAGCAGCGAAACAGTATGTACCTAAACTTAGAGAATTAGCAGATGTAGTGGTTGTAGCTTATCATGGTGGATTCGAGAGAGATTTAGAGACTGGCGAACCCACCGAAGCATTGACTGGCGAAAATGAAGGCTTCCAACTACTTCAAGAAGTAGCTGGAATGGATGCGTTGATTACTGGGCACCAACATCGAGTGATTGCTGCGAAGGTAAATGGTGTGCCGATTATCCAACCGGGCTATCGTGGCGAATTTTTAGGTAAAATCGAATTATCCTTGGAACGAACGGTTAATGGTTATCGTGTTTCGGACGGAAAAGCAGAACTGATTTCCTTAGTAACTGACGAGGCAGATGAAGACATTCTTTCACTTGTTCAAAAAACAGAAAATGAATTGCAAACATGGCTTGATCAACCAGTGGGAGAGGTACAAGGAGACATGAAAATCACTGATCCGATGCAAGCACGAATCGTGGAACATCCTTATATTGAGTTTATTAATCGGGTGCAAATGGCTGCCAGCGGAGTATCGATTTCTGGAACGGCTCTGTTCAACAATGAAGGTCAAGGATTCAATGAAACTATTACAATGAGAGAAATTATTACCAATTATATTTATCCTAATACTTTAGCAGTTCTTAAAATTACAGGGCAGGATCTAAGAGATGCCTTAGAACAAACAGCAAACTTCTTGGCAATAGAATCAGGCGAGATCGTATTTAATCCTGCGTTCATTGAACCTAAACCACAGTATTATAATTATGACATGTATGAGGGCATTGATTATGAGATCGATTTACGTCAACCAGTAGGGCAAAGGATCACTAAATTAGCCAGAGCAGGCAAACCGATCCATCCTGAGGAAGAGCTGGAAGTAGTCATGAATCAGTACAGAGCGGTCGGTGGTGGGAATTATCACATGTTTTCTGCCGATAAAATCATTCGTGAAATCCAAATCGATATGACTGAACTGATTGCTGATTATTTAAGAAAACATCAACAAATTCATGCTGAAGTGAATCATAACTTTCGGGTAATCAAGTAAACAAGGGGGACAGAAATTAGTGAAATCTGTCTATTCAAGTCTATTCAAGAAAAGAGCAAGCCAAAACGAAGGTAAATAAATCGAAGCATGCAATTAACAAAATTGTTTATCAAAACTAATCCAAAAGGTAATTGTTGTAAATGATTAACAGTCTCAAGTCTTGTAAGTTTCAGGTTATTTTCAATGTACGTATAACGTTTTTTTGGTGAAAGTATGATCTTAGAAACGTTCTAAATTTGCTTTACTATAAATTTAGTTACAACCTTTTTTATAAAACGATCCATCAGTATGGGTTATTTATAAAAAAATTTTCGTTATTTAATATCTTTTTTTACTTTTTTGTCTTTACTCTTCATTTTTTGTATATAATGGAATAGGCAAATTTGAATGGGAGTGGAGAAAGGTATGAGAAAAAAACGTCCTTTTCTTCTCTTTTGGTTAGTTGGTTTTTTCTTACTGCTTTTTTTATCAGCCGCAGTTTCAGGAAAAATGACAGCAGATATCGCTCAACTAGAAACAGAAAAAATCATTGCAAGTAAAGAATCAGTAGATAAATTTAAAAAAGAATTTTCTACTTATTGGTGGAAGGATTACAAGATAGTAGCCAACTATGATAAGGGAGAATTAGAGCTTTATTTGCCAAAAGACAAGGAAAGTAATCAGTTTATCAATATTGATGATGTCTTAAGTGCTATTTCGTTAAGACAATATCAATTCAACGATAAACATTTGACCGTCTTACTTTTAACCAATGACGGAGAAAAACTAGCTCGATTAAAGAACGGAAAAGTAATAACCAGCTATTCAGATAAGGTGAATCGTGAGGTTGTTAGTACCCGTCTGAAAGATTGGATAAAAATGAATAAAGAAGTCAAAGAAAATTCTGATACGACTCAGGTTGAGCCGACTCAGGAAAGTTCTTCTGAACGTTCGGAAACAATTCAAAGTACGACCCAAAGTAAGTCCAAGACGCAATCGAGTCGTACAACTAAAAATAGCACAAAAAACGGCAAAGCAAGTCAGCAACAGAAGGCAAAGTAACACGAGTATTTTAGTAAGAGTACGAAAACTGTGAAATAGATGGGGCAACACGTCTTTTCCAGCTCAAGTACTGAAAGGTGCATGATAGTCATTCGTTTGAAATGATGGAAGTTCATTTGTTTTTACTAAGTTACTGTTTTTTGCTGAATCTTTGACTGATTGTTCTTGCTTCATTCGATAACTAGAACTATTGTAGTTCAGGTTGACCAAAACAAAAACAGCTAACAAAAACTCCTCAGGATGGACATATTTAGTCTGAGGGGTTCTTTTTTTTGGCATAGATATCCATAATTGCTCCCTTCATTTCTAAAAAAAATCTTAAAATAACCCTTTTTTTAGGAAATTTTCATTTTTTAGGAGCAGAATAAAAAAAAATAAAAGAGAGAAGTGATACTTGTGACACATTTGAAAAAATTGTGCCAAAATCGTTTGCTGATTGTTTTGACAGCTAGTTTTTTCTTTTGGCTGAAAACGATCTTTGCCTATTACGTTGATTTTTCATTGGGCGTTGAAGGCAGCATCCAATACTTTATTCTGTGGATTAATCCAATTGCAACGACATTGTTGTTTTTTGGTTTAGCATTATATATAAAAAAATTGAAACCCGCATTGATTGTTCTTTTAATCATTGATATTTTAAATACGCTTTTGCTTTATTTGAATATTATTTTTTATCGAGAATTTACAGATTTCGTGACCGTAAAGTCTATTCTAGGCTTTTCTAAAGTTTCACAAGGTTTATCAGGAAGTTCCTTTGCATTAATGAGACCTCATGACATTTTGTATTGGTTGGATATATTAGTATTTGTAGGACTCATCATCTGGATGTTTGTTAAAAAAATACCAGTAAAAAGTCCTGCAGTCTCTAAACCAGTGGCGATCGCAGTCACTTGTCTGTCAGCGTTGATTTTTTCAGGAAATTTAGCGCTTAGTGAAGCAAATCGTCCCCAATTGTTGCAACGGACGTTTGACCGTTCTTACATCGTCAAATATTTGGGAATCGATGCCTATACTATTTACGATGCTATCAAAACAGGGATGACAAGCAGTGTTCGTGCGCATGCAAGTAGTAATGGTGTAGAAGAAGTAAGAAAATACACCGAAAATCATTATGCTGCTCCTAATCCAGCAACATTTGGCGTAGCTAAAGGGAAAAACATCATTGTCCTGCATTTAGAAAGCTTCCAACAATTTCTAATCAATATGAAGGTAGATGGTCAAGAAGTAACGCCATTCTTAAATAGTATCTATAAGAATCAATCAACGATCAGCTTTGACAATTTCTTCCATGAAGTTGGACAAGGAAAAACAAGTGATGCAGAAAATATGTTAGAGACGGGAACTTTTGGTTTACCACAAGGTTCTCTGTTTACCGAGCTAGGTTCAGATAACACGTTCCAAGCTGCTCCAGCAATCTTGGCGCAACAGCAAGGCTATACGAGCGCGGTTTTCCATGGGAATGTCGGGAGCTTCTGGAACCGAGATCATGTGTATAAAAATTTAGGCTATGACAACTTCTTTGATCGTTCTTATTTCAATAGTTCAGATGAAACGTTGGGATATGGTATTTTAGATAAGGACTTATTCAGAGAATCAGCTAAATATTTGGAACATTTGCAACAACCGTTCTATACTAAGTTTCTTTCGGTAACCAATCATACGCCATACTATACAGACGATAAACATTTTAATTTCCCATCATTGAAGACTGGCAATAGCAGAGTAGATGATTACGTCCGGACAGCTCATTATTTAGATCAATCGTTGGAACAATTCTTTACGTATTTGAAAAAATCCGGTATCTATCAAAATTCGATGTTTGTCATCTACGGAGATCATTTTGGAATATCCAATACGGATAATAAAGACTTGGCGAAAGCCTTAGGAAAAGACCCTGCTACTTGGGATGATTTTGATAATGCTCAAATGCAGCGAGTGCCATTGATGTTCCACATTCCAGGTTATAAAAAAGGTGAGATCAATCATGAATATGGTGGCGAAATTGATGTGTTACCTACCCTGTTACACTTAGTAGGAATCAATGATAAAGACTATATCCATTTTGGTACAGATTTGCTTTCACCACAGCATGATCAGTTGGTTGCCTTTAGAAATGGTAATTTTGTGACACCTAAATATACCGTTTTAGATGGAAAAACTTATAATAACCAAACAGGGGAAATCATTGATCCTAAAAAAGCTGGTATCCAAAAAGAAGTGGAAAAAGATCAGAATCAAGTCAAAACGGCTTTAAGTTTATCTGATAAGTTGAATCAAGAGAATCTATTACGTTTCTATGTACCAGATAACTTTAAAACGATTGATCCCAAAAAGTATGATTATAAAAATGATGCAGAGAAAAATGAAACCATTGAAAAACAAAAAGGAAGCAAGTCCACGAGTGTTTATTCTAAAAATGGAAATAAAACAACGACTAACCTTTACCCTGCAGAAACAGATGAGAATAATTAAATGAATAGTTAATAAAACTTCCAAAAAAGTCGATTTGTTTTCACTTTTTTGGAAGTTTTTTTTATATAATTCGTAAACTTTTTTATTTTAGCGTATGTAATTAGTGAAGGAAACAAATTTTTTACAGCGATTCTTTTGGAAGTGAAAAATCCGAGGAAATTTGGATAGGTGTAAAAAATGATGGCTGAATTCAGTTGAATCAAATAAAAATAGAAAAGGAAAATAGGATAAACTTGTCAGCTATAGGTTGACCGAAGAATAAAAATCAGAAACAACAAGGAGGGGAAACGTTTAATCAAAACAACAACTGGCAATGAACGAACATGTACATATAGAAGCACAGATCCAAGCAGCTAATTTATTTTTCAACACTTTGGCTAAACATTTCTTATCATACAAACGGTCATGTGATACGTGTTGTAGAAGTGTTACAAGAAGGATGAAAGATCAACTGTTTCGTACATGGCACTCATTCAGTTATTGGTTTTGGTAACGATCAATTATGTATGATGGAGAATTAATCAAGCAACTTCGAGTGAATCGAAAGTTGACACAAACACAGTTAGCAAAGGGAATCTGTTCTAAAACATCTCTAGTAGGAATCGAAAATCATACCGTAAAGAAGATCTCTTTTTGTACACTAAAAGCCTTCTTGGAACGCTTAAATATTTCTTTGGCCGAATATGAATGGTTACGTAATCAGCTTGAAGAACCCAAAAAAACGAAGAAAAGTCGGCATCTTTTAAATAAAATCCAAGAAGAGAACTTTGATCCTTATAAGGAAATTGCCAACAACCGAAAGCAATATAAAAAAACAGCTGATTTATACTATTTAATGTTAAATCTACAGATGTTTTGGCAGACGAATGGAAAAATGGAGTTGCAATTAGAATTTCTAGGATATGAGTGTCGTACGATTGAAGAATACTTTATGAAAATCAGGGAATATGGTCATTTTGAGTTAGACATTCTTTCCAAGTATCCCTATATTTTCAGTGATTCATTTCTAGACAATCATTACTTGAAAATCAAAAAAAGAATGCGACAAATGACCGATTCTTTGAATGAAGACTATTTATTTACATTTTTAATGAATCTCACGCTTTATTATATCGATAAAAAACGTTTTAAAAAAGCACGTAGTATCAACCTCGATATGTCTCGCAGTTTGGCACACAAAGAAAAATCAACAATCATTTATGAAAGTTTGATGACAGAATACTACAGAAAGCTGATTGCACAAGCCTTAGGTGAGCCACTTTCAAAAGAGCTGAATACTTTTTTTACGGTCATCGAATATACTCTAGGCAAGAAAGAGCGCAAACGTCTTGAAGAGAAGCTCTTGGAAGTGATAAAAGAGGAAGAGAAAAAAATGATGCTGTTTGAACAGATTGCCAAGATAGAACAAGAATAAGTAAGACAAGTGAATAAGAGAGTAGAAAAGACCTTGCAACAATCATTGACTAAACGAACTGTCAGGTACTTTTCTGCTCTTTCACTCAACTATCAGTCAGAGCAAATCTGTTTGGTCATTCAGGATGAACGATCTCAGATTTTTGCTTTTTTGTATCGAATAATGGGAAAAAACGATTGATTTCATTGGTTGCAGCATCTCTTGAATCAGATGCATGAATGATATTTTCAGTTCCAGGTAAGGCATAATCTCCACGAATCGTTCCAGGAACAGCATCTACAGCTTTAGTTGCACCGACCATCTTACGGACGATATCGATGACATCCTCTCCAGCTAAAACAAGATAGACTACTGGTCCCGAGGTCATATAATCAATCAATTCATCGAAAAAGCTCCGACCACTTAAGTGATGATAATGCTCTTGTGCGAGTTCTTTTGTCATTGTTGCAAACTTCATTTCAGTAATTGCTAATCCTTTTTCTTCAAATCGTTGGATGATCCGCCCAATTAAATGACGTCTGACACCATCCGGTTTGATAATGACCAATGTACGTTCCATCTGATACACCCCTTTTTTTGTTATACCTTTATTATACTGGTGTCTGAGTAAACCCACAATCAAAGTGAAAAAGCTGATCAACATGCGGGCTATTAAATTCAATAAGAATTTTCTAACCCTATCAATCAAAAACAATTTATTTACCATAAATGTTTGGAAAAAGCAAAAAATAAGTTTGACAATCGGTGCATAAGTTGTTATATTTACGAAGGAAAACTAAATAGGATTTGTTAGGTGAGGCTCCTATACAAACACAGGCTACTGCCCAAAAACGTCGAGAGACGCCAATGGGTAGAACAGGAATTGTCGAGACAAGGCTTTTCATAAGGTAGCTAAAAGCAAGGAATTGCTTTTTACGTTGTACAGTGTCAAAACTCAACGATGAGATCAAAGAAGCTTTTTTTTATGTGCTTTTTCGACCTTTCGCTGAATTTTTGATGAAAGGTCTTTTTGTGTTGAAACAATCCTAACAAACAAAAAATGGAGGTGGTTTCGTTGGGAAGTTGATGCTTTTAAAACGAAAGAGAAACAAGAACAATTCTATCAAGTTAAAGGAGATGAGAACAAATGGATGACAGTCCTGCGAAGAAAATAATGCGAGAGAAATTGCTGGCTGAGGCTATTATCTATCTGTTTTCAGCCCCTTTAAATACAGCATTTTCTCCATTACTCAACTAACTAAAAATAACCCAGCTTAAATAAGTATTGCTTATATTTACTGGGTCTAAGGAGAAAAATGAGATGGAAAAAAAGAGAGATACACAAAAAATGTATGCTGCATTTGCAGGAAAGACAAAACAAGAATTATTGAACTTCTTTCATTCGACTGATCAAGGAATGAAAGACGAACAAATTGAAGAATCAAGAGAAAAATATGGTGAAAATTCAATCTCTTATGGGAAGAAAACACCCTTTATTGTAGAAGCTTTAAAAGCTTATATTACACCATTCACCTTGGTATTGATTGCACTCGGAGTGATTTCATTTATCACAGAATACGTGTTAGCCGCTCCTGGGGATAAAGATTTATTTGGAGTAATTATCATCTTTACGATGGTCATCGTCAGTGGAACGATGACGTTGGTTCAATCTGTTCGCTCTAACCAAGCCGCAGAAAAATTAAAATCATTGGTAAAAGTAACCGCAGCAGTTAAACGTAACGGTGATTATACTGAGATTCCAATGGAAGAAATCGTTTGTGGAGACCTTGTTCGATTATCAGCAGGTGATATGATTCCTGCAGATATGCGTCTGTTGTCAGCTAAAGATTTATTTATTTCACAAGCTGCCTTAACTGGTGAAAGTTACCCTGTCGAAAAGCAAGCGATTGTTTACGATGATGAGACTTTGAGTGAAACTAGTTATGAAAATTTGGCTTTTATGGGAAGTAACGTTATCAGCGGGAGTGCTGAAGGTATTATTGTATCTGTTGGTAATGAAACATTATTTGGACATGTGGCTCAAACGCTCTCTGAAAAGCCGATCAAATCAAGCTTTGAAATTGGTATTCATAAAACATCCATGTTATTGATCAAATTCATGGCTTTAATGGCACCAACAGTTATCGTTATCAATGGGTTGACTAAAGGGGATTGGCTGGAAGCTTTTCTATTCGGTTTATCTGTAGCAGTCGGTCTTACACCTGAAATGTTACCAATGATTGTTACTACGAACTTAGTTAAAGGTGCTAGCGTGATGGCGAAAAAAGGAACGGTCATCAAAAATTTGAATGCGATCCAAAACTTTGGTGCGATCGACGTGTTATGTACGGATAAAACTGGGACATTGACTCAAGATAAAATCATTTTAGAATACCACATGGATTGTTCTGGTAAAGAAGATGATCGTGTTTTACGCCATGCGTATTTAAATAGTTACTATCAAACAGGATTAAAAAATCTGTTGGATGTAGCAATTATTGATGAAGCCAAACAAACATTAGCAACCGATAAAATCAATTACCGCAAAGTGGATGAAATTCCATTTGACTTTGAACGTCGTCGGATGAGTGTCGTTGTAGAGGACACCGCAGGTAAAACACAAATGATTACCAAAGGTGCGATCGAAGAGATGTTGAGTATCTCTAATTACATCGATATTGATGGGATCGTTAGTCCATTAACCAATGAAAAAAGAGAATCAGTTCTTGCAAAAGTGAGAGATTTAAATGAAGATGGTCTACGTGTAATCGGAGTGGCCCAAAAAACAAACCCAAGCGTAGTTGGCGAATTTTCAGTGAAAGATGAATCAGATATGGTATTGATTGGATACCTTGCTTTCCTTGATCCTCCAAAAGAAACGACGAAACAAGCACTAAAAGCATTGAAAGATCATGGTGTCGCAGTCAAAGTCTTAACTGGTGATAATGAATTAGTCACTCGTTCGGTTTGTCGTCAAGTGGGTCTGGAAATTAATGAATTGATCACTGGAGAAAAGATTTCAGAAATGGATGATCGCGAATTAGCACAAGTTGCTGAAAATCATGAAGTATTTGTTAAATTGAATCCTCAACAAAAGGCTCGTTTAACGACTGCTTTACGTCAAAATGGCCATACCGTGGGCTTTTTAGGTGATGGTATCAATGATGCACCGGCAATGAAAGTAGCGGATATCGGTATTTCGGTTGATACAGCAGTAGATATCGCAAAAGAATCAGCCGATGTGATCTTACTAGAAAAAGATTTAACGATTTTAGAAAGAGGTCTTTTATCTGGTCGAGAAACATTTGGGAACATCATGAAATACATCAAGGCAACTGCAAGTTCAAACTTTGGGAATATGTTCTCCGTCTTAGTTGCCAGCACATTCTTACCATTCTTACCAATGTTGCCACTGCAAATTCTCTTTTTGAATTTGATTTACGATGTGTCTTGTATCTCACTTCCATGGGATAAAATGGATAAAGAATATCTACATGAGCCTAAAAAATGGGAAGCATCAAGCATTGGGAAATTTATGGTGTATTTTGGACCTACGAGTTCGATTTTTGATATCACTACCTACTTATTGATGTACTTTATCATTTGTCCAGCAGTTGTAGGTGGAGATTTCCATACATTAGATGCACAACAAAAGATCGTATTTATTGCGTTGTTCCATGCAGGTTGGTTCGTTGAATCATTATGGTCACAAACATTAGTCCTACACGCACTACGGACACCAAAGATTCCATTTATTCAAAGCAATGCGACATTTGCGATGTTTACGATTACGACATTAGGAATCGTTGTAGGTTCGATTCTGCCATTTACAGGTTTTGGTGCAGAACTAGGTTTGATGCCGTTACCAGGAACTTACTGGACTTGGTTAGTCGTAACGATTTTAGCTTACTTGACATTAGTGACAATGGTCAAAAAATTCTATATTAAAAAATTCGGCGAACTATTGTAATGGTTGATGAATGAACACCGTGAAAAAGAGGTTGTGAAGTCATCGGGTAGCTCCGAAGACAATAAGAAAGAATTTTTTGAAACAGCTTCTCATGTTTTGAAAAATTCAGGCTTATTGCAAGGAGTTGATGAATGAACACCGTGAAAAAGAGGTTGTGAAGTCATCGGTTAGCTCCGAAGACAATAAGAAAGAATTTTTTGAAACAGCTTCTCATGTTTTGAAAAATTCGGGCTTATTGCAAGGAGTTGATGAATGAACACCGTTTACCCGTCCATTCTCACCTCTAATCATGAGTTCGGGGCACTTCAAAAGTGCCTCGGACTCATTTTTTTTCTATACCTTTCATTTTATTATGAAAGGAAAATATGATTCGTTCTGTGCAAATAACAATGAAACATGCTAAACTATGGATATTGTTTTCTGAAAGGAATAGTGAAAAATGAAAGGCGCAATATTTGATTTAGATGGACTATTAGTTGACACGGAGAAAACCTATCGTGATGGTTGGTTATGGGGATTCCAACAGTATGATTTAGCGATTCCCAAAGAAGTAGTAGATGCTTGGGGAGGTAAAAACTGGAAGCAAAGTTTTGACATTTTAGTGAAAGCAGCTGGAAGCCCTGAAAAAGTTCAAGAAGTTCGTGCCAAGCGTGAAGAATATTTTTATCAACAGCTTCATAACGGTGGGATACAATTAAAACCCTATGCGAAAGAAGTTTTAGCCGAATTAAAAAAACGAGACTTACGACTTGGATTAGCAACAACGACAGTTACTAAAAGAGCGACTGATATCTTAGCCCAATTTGATTTGGCTAATTATTTTGATACGATGACATTCGGTGATGAAGTAAGTGAAAACAAGCCTTCACCTGTTCCTTACTTAACCGCTTTAGAAAGAACAAAATTAGTTGCTTCAGAAGCATTTGCAGTGGAAGATTCTTTAGTTGGAGCTACTTCTGCTTCCCGAGCTGGGATGGGCGTTGTTTTAATTCCAGATACTAGTTTTGAACGAAATTATACAGCAGAAGAAAAAGAAAAATTAAATTTACTTGCTGAAGGAAACGACTTACGAACTGTTATTGAAATGTTAGATAAAAAAACAACAAAATAATTCAATCATTTTTTTGTAAACTTCTTCCTTGACTTTTAATTATGAGTACGGTAAATTATTCGCAACAACTAAATAAGTATATTCGTTGATAAGGAAAGTAAACTTGAACGATTTCTTAGAGAGGCTCTGTTTGGTGAAAAGAGTCAAATCCGCAAAGTTGAAAATGGCCTTGGAGAATAATTTGTCGATAAGTAGATAAATTCGGTCGTCGTTCAACCGTTAAACTGAACCCCAATCTCTCAGGAATGAGACGTTGGCTAGAGGGAAGGAAACTTCCGAATAAAGGTGGTACCACGATTCGTCGTCCTTTTACTAACATTTTTTGTTGGTAAGAGGATTTTTTTTATATATTTTTTTGCAATGATGTAGTAAGTACAGTTGGAAATCTTTTAACAGAGAGCTTCGGGAGCTGAGAAGAAGCAAAGAGGAACGATTGGAAAATGGCTACTGAGCATTTTACCCCAAGCATTTTGTGAGGCGGTAACGGCTGCGACCGGTATCTCGCTAGAGTATGTTTGTACTTGAAGAGGAGCGACATGTGAATGTGGCTTGAATATGAGGTGGTAACACGCAAAAAGGCGTCCTCAAGGAAATGATTGAGTTCATTTTCTTGAGGATGCCTTTTTTATTATACAACAAGGAGGAGAACGAATGATTGAGTTAAAAAATATCAGTGTCCATTTTGAGCAAAAAGGTAAAGACATCCCAGCTGTCAATGAAGTGAATTTATCAGTTGCTCAAGGAGATGTCTATGGCATTGTGGGCTACTCTGGGGCAGGAAAAAGCACATTAGTTCGTGTGATGAATTTCTTACAGAAACCAACGAAGGGGGAAGTAATCATCCAACAGACGAATTTAGGTGATCTCACACCAAAAGAATTAAGAAAAGAACGGAAAACGATTGGTATGATTTTTCAACACTTCAACTTAATGGAAAGTCGCACAATTTTTGACAACGTTGATTTCTCCTTAAAGTATACTGGGAAATCAAAACAGGAACGTCGTCAGAAAGTAAGTGACTTACTGGATTTAGTAGGGTTAAAGGAAAAAGCTTCTGCCTATCCCAACCAATTATCTGGAGGACAGAAACAACGAGTAGCGATTGCTAGAGCTTTAGCAAATGATCCCAAAATATTGCTTTGTGATGAAGCGACGAGTGCCCTTGACCCAAAAACGACTCATCAAATTCTAGCGCTGCTCAAAAAATTAAATCGCCAATTAGGATTAACGATCGTCTTGATCACCCACGAAATGCAAGTAGTAAAAGAAATTTGTAATAAAGTGGCGGTGATGGAAGCTGGACGAATTATCGAAAGTGGAAGTAGTGTTCAAATTTTTAGTCATCCAAAAGAAGAACTAACGAAAGATTTTATACGTACAGCGACTCACTTAGATCAAGCATTGGAAAAGATTACTAGACAGCAAGGCTTTGCAGAAGAGCTTACGGATAAATGGCTAGTTGAACTGAGTTATGTGGGGAGCCAAACGAATGAACCATTGATTGCCCAGTTGTATAGCAAATACCAAGTAACAGCAAACATTCTTTATGGCAATATCGAATGGCTGCAAGAAACACCGATAGGTAGCTTGGTGGTAACTTTAGCGGGAGATAGCATTCAAAAACAAAAAGCTCTAGATTATTTGATCCAATTAGGTATCAAAGTCAATCTCTTACAAAAACATGAAACACAAGAAAGAATCAAACTCGTTGAAGGAGGCGTTTAAGATGAACGAATGGCTCAAAAGCTATCTGCCAAATGTTTATTTGATCCCAGATGAATTCATTGAAGCGACAAAGCAAACACTATATATGACTTTCTGGTCTGCTTTGATTGGGGGAATCTTGGGCATTATATTAGGGGTGGTTTTAGTCGTTACCCGCCCTAAAGGATTAATTGAAAACCGCTTATGTTTTGAACTTTTTGATAAGGTGATCAATATCGTACGATCCATTCCATTTATCATTTTACTCTCTTTACTTGCATTGACGACTCGTTTTATTGTCGGAACAACAATTGGAGCAACGGCAGCACTAGTTCCTTTGATTGTCGGCATCGTTCCTTTTTTTGCTCGACAAATCGAAAATGCCTTGCTTGAAGTTGATCCCGGTGTTATCGAAGCTGCACAAGCAATGGGAACGAGTCCATTGGGTATCATTTTTCGTGTTTATTTACTGGAAGGACTACCTAGTATCATTCGTGTCTCAGCTTTAACGATCATCAATGTTATTGGCTTAACCGCAATGGCAGGTGCTGTAGGAGCTGGAGGTTTAGGAAATTTAGCTATTTCTCGGGGCTATAATCGATTTCAAACAGACGTAACGGTTGTTGCGACATTATTGATTTTGGCATTGGTGTTTTTAAGTCAATTTATCAGTAATTTTTTAATTAAAAAAATATCACATTAATGGAGGAGAAAAAATGAAAAAAGTGATTCGATTTGCTGTAGTGACATTCGTCGCATTATTTTGGTTGGCAGGCTGTAGTCAAGGAAAGGCAGATACAAAAACAAAAGAAACAACTGTCAAATTAGGGGTGATTGGTGAAGATACAGATGTTTGGGACGATGTAAAAGCACGTCTAAAAAAGGAGAATATTGAATTAGAATATGTAAAGTTTACCGATTATAATCAACCAAATGCGGCCTTAGCTGATGGCTCAATTGATTTGAATGCCTTTCAACACCAATTCTTTTTAGATAACTATAATGAAGAACATGGCACAAATCTAGTTTCAATCGGAAACACCGTAAATGCCCCATTAGGAATCTATTCCAATACGATCAAAAAGATTGAGGAAGTAAAAGAAGGTGCAAAAGTAGCCATCCCTAATGATGTAACCAATGGGGGACGCGCTTTACTTCTTCTTCAATCAGCGGGGCTGATCAAAGTTGATCCATCGAAGGGGCAGACTCCGACGATTTCTGATGTGACAGAAAACGATAAAAAACTTAAGCTCACAGAATTGGATGCTTCGCAAACAGCACGTGCGCTAAACGATGTGAGTCTTTCGGTCATCAATAGTGGGGTAGCAGTCGATGCAGGGTTCACACCAACGAAAGATGCAATTTTCTTAGAACCAGTGGATGATCGTGCCCGCCCTTATGTCAACATCATTGTTGCCCGAAAAGAAGATGAAACAAACCGTACGTATCAAAAAATCGTTGATACTTATCAAACTGAAGCAACTGCTAAAGTCATTGAAGAAACGTCAAAAGGTTCGAGTGTTCCAGCATGGAAAACCTTTGGTCGTAAATGAGCATTATCAGAAAGTACAGCTCAAATGAACTAGAAATTTTTATCTGAAGCCAGCATACAAGGAGGAATTTTTTTATGACTACATCAACTATTTCAACGAATCGATCCAGTTTATTGAAAGAAGCGATCCAAGAACGATTACCAGAATATCAAGCACTTGCCTTGGATATCCATCAACATCCAGAAGTGAGCAATTACGAATTTTATTCATCTGCTGCATTGATTCGCCAATTAGAAAAAGAAGGCTTTACAGTTGAAAAGGAGGTCGCTGGACACCGTACAGGATTTGCTGCTAGCTATCGCTCAGATAAGCCAGGTCCGACGATTGCATTTTTAACTGAATTTGATGCACTTCCTGGAATTGGACATGCGTGTGGACATAATCTTTTTGGAACGTATTCCGTATTAGCCGCGAGTATCATTAAGAAACAAATTGACGAAATTGGTGGTGAGATCCGAGTGTATGGAACACCAGGGGAAGAAGGAGGAGAGAATGGTTCAGCGAAAGGGAGCTTTGTTCGTGAGGGATTATTTGACGATGTGGCGGCTGCTTTATGTGCTCATCCAGCTTACCGTTACGGAAAAACAACCGAATCGCTAGCTAATGATCCAGTTGATATCAAATTTTATGGAGTTGCTTCTCACGCTGCTGCAGCACCCGAAAAGGGAGTAAACGCATTAGAAGCACTGATTCAAGTTTTTAATGGTATCAACGCACTACGCTTACAATTACCTAAAGATGTCAATATCCATGGGATCATCACTAACGGCGGAGTTGCTGCTAACGTCATCCCTGAATATGCTGCAGGACGTTTTTATTTACGTGCTGGCAATCGCCAAACATTAGATATAGTCTTTAAAAAAGTGGAACAAATCGTGAAAGGGGCTGCGTTGAGTACGGGCACAAGCTATGAATTTGGTTTGTTTCAAAATGCGGTAGATCATATGATTCCGACACCTTCTTTCGATGAGTTGTTTTTTACACATGCAAAAGCAGCTGGAGTTCCAGAAACGGAAATCGATGTAACAGAAAAGACCAGCTTAGGGTCCTCTGATGTAGGGAATGTCAGTCAAGTGATTCCGACGATTCAACCAACTATTTCGATTTCAGATGAGTATATCGCTGGACATTCGGAAGAGTTTAAAGCAGCCGCAAAAAGTGAAAAAGGGTTGGCATCGATCGCCATTGCAGCAGAACTATTAGCGTCTACCGCTTTAGATTTATTCGAACAACCAGCTTTATTGACAAAGATTCAGGAAGAACACCAACAACTTTTAGAAAAAAGTCAGTTAACTGGTTCGACTTTTTAAATAAATAATGATTTATGATTTGAAAAAAATAGTCATTTTGTATTGACAAAAAATCTCGCAGAAGGTAAACTTCATGAAAGTCAACTTTTCACATAGTAGCGTTTCAGGTGTTTTGTTCAGAAAGTCGGTGGTAGCTGCGAACCGATCAAGCCGAAATGTCGAATTACATGAAAAGGAATAAAAACTAAATAGTTAAATCAAAGTGAAAAACAGAACTGTTTTTAATTAAGGTGGTACCGCGGAGTCATTCGTCCTTAGTTGAAAATAGTTCTTTTTGTTTGATTAGAGGGGGAAATGCTCATGAATTGTGGCGGAGTCATTCGATATCTATTCTTTTTTAGTACTTCGATTAACTAAAAAAGGAGAATGATTATGAAGAAAAAAGGAAAACCGAGTTTTAAAGAAGCTGTATTTGTCTTATTGGTGATTGTGGCAAGTATAGCAATTGGGGTTGTCGGATTAAAATTATCACCAAACATTACGATCTTAGCAGCAATTGGAATGATCATGCTTTACGCTGTAGTGAAAAGATACCCAACAGAGTGGTTACATGAAGGAATTATCAATGGAATCAAACCGGGAATCATTCCGATTTTTATCTTTATATTAGTCGGCGCACTGATTGCGGTGTGGATCCAAGCAGGAATTATCCCGACACTTATGGTTATTGGTTTTAAATTGATAAGTGTCAAGTGGTTTGTTCCTTCTGTATTTGTTGTTTGTGCTATCGTCGGTAGTGCAGTAGGGAGTGCTTTTACTGTCATGTCAACGATTGGGATCGCATTTTTCGGTATTGGTACGACATTAGGAATTAATCCAGCGTTAGTCGTGGGATCAATTGTTTCAGGTGCTGTTTTTGGAGATAAAATGTCTCCTTTGTCAGAGTCAACCAATCTAGCCGCAGCAATCGTTGATGCCGATCTATTCAAGCACATCAAACATATGATGTGGTCTACGGTTCCAGCTTTTGTCGTTTCCTTCTTTTTGTTCATGGTTCTTGGACACACAAATAGAGAAACTAGTCTAACGGCTATCCGAGAAGTCACTGATATCCTAGAAGCAAACTTTACAATTTCTTTTTGGTCGTTGATTCCCTTGTTCTTGATGTTATTATGTGCTTGGAAAAAAGTACCAGCTATCTTGACTATTCTATTAAATATAGCTGTGGCGGTGGGGATGATCTTTATTCAGAATCCGCAAACTTCTCTTAGTGGTTTAGCGACAGTGATTGAATCTGGATTCGTTGCAACTACTGGCAATCAACAAATTGATTCATTACTTAGTCGTGGTGGGATCGAAAGTATGATGCCAACTGTTTCTTTGATCATTTTAACATTATCACTTGGTGGATTACTCATTGAATTCGGTTTGATTTCAACTGTTATGGATGTCGTTTCTAAGAAAATGACCAATACACCAAAATTGATTTTCACCACATTGATGACAAGTATTGGTGTCAATCTCTTTATTGGAGAACAATTTTTATCAGTTATCTTACCTGGGAATGCGTTCAAAGAGACTTACCAGAAAGCTGGGTTTGACCCAACTGTTTTAGGTAGAACGTTAGAAGATGGTGGCACAGTGATCAATTACCTTGTACCTTGGGGAATTGCGGGCAGCTTTGTAGCTAGTACCTTTGGGATTCCAACCCTCACATACTTACCATTTGTCTTTTTCAGTTTACTCTCACCAGTTTTTTCAATGGTTAGCGCCTTTACTGGATTAGGGATCGCAAAAATAGACGAAAAGCCGAATGGAACGCTTGGTATCGATACAAACGAATAAACTCTCGGAATATTTGAATCAAAAAAACGCTCAAAACAGCAATGTTTCGGGCGTTTTTTTACGATATACTTATTTTTGTTCTTCAATCAACTTCTTCATTTGTTCGATTTCTTTTTCTTGCGCTTCGATGATGTCGTTTGCTAATTTCTTGACTTCAGGATCTTTCAAATTGGCACGTTTACTGGTTAAAATAGCAATCGAATGATGAGGGATCATGGCTTTCATCCAAGCGACATCACTGACTGTTGTTTGACTACGGACCATAAACAAAGAACCGGCAAATACTAAGACACTTACCCCTAAAATAATTTTGTTCAATGTTTTATTCTCATACATTTTCCACATAAATAAGAGCATGATGATCGCCATTACAGCGCCCATCATCAATGCCATGAACACCCGTGTACGACTAAAGAAAAGATGATCGATCGAGTAGACATTCAAATACATCATACCAAACATGATGACGGTCGATACCCCAATCATTAATAAAAATTTCCAATACTTTTTCATTTAAAAACACTCCTTTTATTTTTTCCCCAACTTTTATCTTCTCAGCTTACAAAAAAACAAGCAACTAAATTGTTTGGTACAACTTAGTTGCTTGTTTTTGGCTTAAGGAACTCAAGCTATTTATAGGGCTTTTAAGCAAAGATATCATTTTTCTTGCGGTAGCTAAAGAAAATCACCAAGTAAAGAAGGGCAGTCAATAATGTCACACCAATTGAATTAGTGAAGAAGATTCCTACAAAGATCAATCCTAAAACTACGATTGCTAATAAGTTTACCCCTTTTTCAAAAAGAGAACCTTTCTTTAAAGCAAGGATAAAGGCTGCAATACTGATCATAAGCCAGATGACTAAGACAGTGTAGGAAAGAGAACCAGCCAAATAGCCAAATAGTTTGTCACCAACAAAGTAAGAAAGAACAACGCCTAAATATAAAACACTTGCGCAAAATAATACGGAACGTTGTGGAACATGGTGTTTATTTAAAACAGATAGTTTTTTTGCTGCACCTTTTTTGTCTTTTAAACGGAAATACAGCAAACGTGAAGAAGCATATACACCTGAGTTGATAGAAGAAAAGAGCGCTAAGATGATCACAAAGTTTACAAGATCAGCGGCAAACGGAATATGCATTTTTTCAAATACCATCACAAATGGGCTAGCAGATGAGTTTGCCAAGGTATCCCAAGGGAAAATGATTAACAACAAGAACAATGGAATGATATAAAATGAAATGATTCGTCCCATTACTCCACGAATTGCCTTAGGAATCGCTTTTTTGGGATTGTCGGCTTCACTTACTGTGATCGCAATCAATTCTGAGCCACCATAAGAATAAATAACTACGAGTAACGAGTTGACGATTCCTTTCATACCATGAGGGGCAAAGCCACCATGATCTGTAATACTGTTTAGTGTAGGAAAGACCCCAATGTCAAACATTTGATGACCTACCAGGTATATCCCGAAGATAATCAACAATATGATTACGCTGATTTTAGCAAATGCCAACCAATACTCAGTTTCAGCAAATAACCGCACAGAATATAAATTAATCAACGTTGTCAACACGGCTAGAATTAAGACAAAGGTCCAAGGTGGAATCGTTGGAAACCATAATTGTAAGAAGGATGCTGCCGCTACAGCTTCGGCAATAATATTGATCGTCCATAATGAATAGTAAACCCAGTCGATAAAGTCAGCAGAATGGGCACCTAAAAAAGGTCGAACAAGCCCCGATAATCCATGCTGGGTATCCCCGTCATCTAAAACTAATTTACCAAGACCATTCATTACGATGAATAAAACAGCCCCACCAATCAAAAAAGCAATCAAGACACCAGGACCGGCAATCCCAATAGCTTCGCCACTTCCTTTAAATAGTCCCGCACCAATAGCCCCCCCCAGTGCTAGCATCGTGATGTGTCTGGAACTTAGTTGTTTTTTTAGTTTGTTTGTTTCAGTTTTCTCCATAAGCAACCCCTTTTCTAAGACTAAACTATTGACGGCAAAACAATCGCAGTCAAATGATTGATAACTATATTAAGTAGAAAAATAACTTTTTATATCATAGCAAATTATCTGACAATTTCAACAATTCTGTAAATAAAAATTTCTACTTTAATGAAAACATCATATGTTTGTCATAAATTTCCTATGTAAGCGTAAAACTTGATAGTAGGAGCAAACCCTAATAAGAGAGCGTTTTGTTTGTCTTTTCCTAAGGGAAGAAATTATGATAGCAAAAAATCACTAATTTTCATGTTACTATTGAATTAATCAAATGAACCATAATGGTCATAGGAAAGTGAGGAAACCAGAATGTCAAAATTGCCTATCTTATTGGTTGCAAAAGATAAAGCGTTGTATTTTTTACCCTCGATTGATTCATTAGATGTCATTTCGGGAAAAGATTTATTAGATCCAGTGTATTTTAATTTTTTCCATCCCAAATTGAAAGAATATGAATTGATCGTTTTTTTAGATTATGGATTCGAAACGGAAATAGCTGCGAAGATCCGCCCTTATACAACAGCTAAAATCGTTTTATACTTTTGGAATCATTTGAAAGAAGAGGAACACTTTAGAATGCTTCAACAAGCACAAAACGAATCGGCCGTCGATGAAATATACCATTTTGACCGGATAGAGGCGCAAAAACTTGGATTACGCCACAATAGTTCATTTTATTCTAAAAAGATGAAGATTCCTCAGGTGGAAGTCACTTCTGATTTGTTTTTTGGTGCCACTGATAATGGTCGTAAGGAGCTAGCAGAGAGCTATCGCAAGGAATTTGAA
The DNA here is from genome assembly GCF_040887125.1 of Enterococcus sp. C74. Taxonomy (NCBI): domain Bacteria; kingdom Bacillati; phylum Bacillota; class Bacilli; order Lactobacillales; family Enterococcaceae; genus Enterococcus; species Enterococcus sp. C74. The sequence goes on from NZ_JBFOFA010000001.1 coordinate 351,241, forward strand.
CAGCGTGGACTTACAACCAATTATTATATTTTACCTTCACGAGGAAATGAGCAGGCGAATTATCTTTCTTACGCAGATTATTTAGCATTGACCGCACAATCACAAGGAATTTTAGAACTCATGAGAGCAGGACAAAAAGGAGTCACTTTACGAACTTTTGAATCTAGTTTTTTTGAGAAAAAGTTAGTGACTGACAATGAAGCAATTAAAAGCTACTATTTTTATAATCCTCAAAATATCTTTTTACTGCAGGAACGAAATTTGGATGAATTGCCGGAATTCCTGCATTCACCTTTTCAGCCAGTTGATCCGAACATTTTAAACTTTTTTGATGTCAATAATTGGGCTCAAAGGTTCTTATGGCTAGATAAAGTAGACTTTGAAAAATATGAGTATCATAAAGAAGATTAAGAATGTATGGGTGAAAAAGCTGGAAAAATTTTTTAGAAAAACATTCGTTCTTTTAACGATGTAAACCTTTTCTCATTATACCAGATAAATCGCTTACTTTTACGTTAATTATTTCAGTGGTAGCCGTAATAGATGATAGTTATTTCTTCCTATTTAATAGTAAAATAGGCTCCATAGGTTTAGTTGGCATATCAGATATGATAAATGTATCGTCATTTGTTTAATATCTGATCGTTCAACAAGCGGATCTTTTGGTTTGATGGAGGAAAAATGAATAAATTAGAACGAAAAAAAATAATACAAGTGATTTTAGGGACAAGTATGATTGCATTAGCGATCACATTATTGATCACTGCACATAAAGGCGCAGATACGATCAGTGTTTTTTTATTAGGAATGTTGACGTTGATCGATATTCCCTTTTGGGTAGCTAGTTTGTTGTTTAATGCAGTAGTGTTAGGAATCGTTGCTATCTTCAATCGAAAAGAATTAGGGATCGGTAGTTTAATCAATGGTTTTGGATTGGGATTACTGATTGGACAGATTGAACCATGGCTAAATAAACTTTCAGTTAACATGACTGGCTATTCGATCATGGCAGTTCTTTTAGCCCCTATTTTATTTGGGGTTGGAGCGGGATTATATGTTTCTTCAAACAAAGGATCTGCTGCATTAGAAGCACTGACTCAATTGCTTTTTAAATTTACGGGATTTAGTTTAACTTTTATTCGGATCGGTTTAGATGCACTAATGGTCATTGTGGGCGTATTATTAGGTGCCCCTATTGGTATCGGAACACTTCTATGTGTACTAGCGATTGGACCAATCTTTGGATTAACACTAAAGCAATTGAATAGAATTTAAACGTGTGAAGCAATTCTGTGCGAATCGAACACCATTTATATATCTATTACATAGAAAGAGTCGGATTGATGTCCAGACTCTTTTTTGTTTTGTTTACTAATGATTCAGTTTAATGAAAAAAATAAAGAGAAAGTTTATTTTTGTTCAAAAAGTTGAACGATAACAAAATAAAAAAACAAAAAACAGCATTATTATTGTGCCGATTTTCTCTGAAAGTCCATCAGACAGCTGGATAAAGTGATTAAAAAAACGGATACATATTAAATAAGGTAAGATTTTTAAGAAGTAATTAGAACAATATTTTAGTTTATTTCGGATTTGACGATACAAAACGCAAAAAGATAAACAAAAAACAGATGTTAAAATTTCTTATACTCAAACCATAGAAAAGAGGTGAAAACGAATGAATCATTTACCTATCAATACAGGTGATACAGCATTTATGATTTTATGTACCGCAATGGTTTGCTTGATGACTCCTGGCTTGGCATTTTTTTATGGCGGGTTGGCACGGAAAAATAACATCACAACTATTATGGCACAGTCGTTTCTTTCAGTAGGAATAACAACTTTGATGTGGATATTTGGTGGTTTTGGATTAGCTTTCGGTAGAGATATCGGTGGACTAATTGGTAATCCAGCTGACTTTTTTTTAATGAAGCATGTCTCTAACGCACCTAATTTATTACATGGAGCAACGATTCCTTTTTTGATGTTCTTTTTATATCAATTGATGTTCATCGTAATCACCGTTCCATTGATGACGGGGGCCTTTGCTGGAAGATTGAATCTTAAAGGTTATGTTTTGCTTTTGATTTTTTGGAATCTTCTGATTTATTTCCCTGTTTGTCACTGGATATGGGGAGGCGGATTTTTAGCACAATTAGGCTTCCGAGATTTTGCTGGTGGTGCTGTCATCCATACAACTGCAGGTTTCGGCTCGCTGGCATGTATTTTGACACTTGGACAAAGAAAGATTCCTACTTCTAAACGATCCGGACATAGTAGTTTGATGGCAGCAGCTATTGGAACAGGTCTTCTTTGGTTTGGCTGGTTTGGATTTAATGCTGGAGGGGCACTCCGAGCAGATTACCAAGCGGTCAATGCTTTTGGTTCAACTTTTGTTGCGTTGGCATTTGCGATGATGACGTGGTTGATCTTAGCGAAAATCAGAGGGAATGGTTTTGATTTTGTCGACATTTTAACTGGTTCTGTCGCTGGACTTGCAACAGTTACACCGTGTGCAGGCTATATCAATCCAAGAAGTGCCATCATCATCGGAATCATTGCCGGAATTGTTTGTCAGTATGCTGTTGCATTTCGTAAGAAGAAAAATTGGGATGATGCACTTGATGTATGGGGTGTACATGGCATGGGTGGTTTTACTGGAACCATCTTAATTGGGCTTTTTGCTACAAATGCTCATTTGCTCTCTGATTCACACAGCTGGTTCCTATTAGGTGTTCAAATCATCGGTGTTTGTCTAGTTGCCTTATACGCTTATGCGATCACAGCAGGTATCTTAAAGAGCATCATGTGTCTAACGATCATCACGACGACGAAAGAAGAACAAGAAGAAGGATTAGATTTCACGTTTTTTGAAAATAAATAAATTAAATATAGTAGAAAAGAGGAAGTTTCATGCAAGAAAGCAAAGCGAAAATTCCTGCGAAGAAATTAACATTTTTTGGCTTTTTAGCCATGACGATCTCAATGGTTGTTTCACTTTATGAGTACCCAACATTTGCGACATCGGGCTTTAGTTTGGTTTTCTTCCTGTTGTTAGGCGGTTTGTTATGGTTTATTCCGGTAGCATTATGTGCGGCTGAAATGGCAACTGTTAAAGGCTGGGAAAAAGGCGGTGTCTACACTTGGGTAAGTCGCACGCTAGGTAAAAGATTTGGATTTGCTGCTATCTTTTTCCAATGGTTTGAAATCACAGTTGGTTACTTAACGATGCTGTATTTCCTGACAGGAGCATTATCTTATGCAACAGGAATCTCTGCTATCCAAAATAATAAGTTTTTGAAATTAGCGATTCTTTTAATTATTTTTTGGGCTATTTTATTGTCTCAATTAAGAGGGACAAAATATACTTCATTGATTGCTCGGATCGGGTTTATTGCAGGGATCTTGTTACCAGCACTAGTTCTATTCGGATTAGGTATCCACTATGTGGCTTCTGGCGCACCCTTACAAACGACACTATCAATGAAAACATTGATACCTGATTTTTCAAAATTACCAACATTAGTCGTTTTTGTTTCATTTATTTTAGCGTATATGGGGGTAGAAACTTCTGCTAGTCATGCAAATGAAATGGAAAATCCTAAAAAGAATTATCCACTAGCGATGTTCGTATTAGTTATATTAGCGATTATTTTGGATACATTTGGTGGATTGACAGTGGCAACAACTGTTCCTCAACAAGGATTATCACTCAATACAGGGGTTATTCAATCTCTTGAATTTTTATTGCGACACATTGATCCCAGTCTTGCTTGGATTGCAAAAATTCTTGCTATCTTAGTGTGCTTAGGGGTTATTGGAGAAATTGCATCATGGGTCACTTCACCATCTAAAGCCTTACATGTGGCTGCCGAAGAAGGTTTATTACCCGCACATTTTGCGAAAGAAAATGCTTATGGTGTACCGGCAAACTTAATGATTGCTAATGGGATCGTTGCATCCATTTGGGCAACTGTCTTTACATTAAGTGGTGGCGGAAATAATTTATCGTTCCTTGCAGCTATGTCACTAACAGTAGTTATCTATTTGATGCTGTATTTTATGTTTTTTATTGGCTATTTAAAATTAGTTTACAAAGATGATTCATTAGAACGGGCTTATCAAGTGCCAGGTGGAAAAGTTGTCAAAACCATTGTCGCTTGTTTAGGATTATTGACTTCACTATTTGCTTTTTGTATTTCTTTTGTACCACCTTCAAGTATTGCTGCAGGCCAACATGGAATCTATGAAACGATTTTAGTCATTTCATATCTCATTGTTGCAGTTATTCCTTTTACGATTTATGCATGTCGTCATAAATTTCAACATGCAAATAATAAATAAAAATTGAAAGCTGGTTATTAAAATGGATGTCAAAGAATTAGAACAATTGATTGGGAAAAATTTCCACTACTATCAAACAGGACATGTAGCAGATTATATCCCAGCGCTTGCGCAAGTAAATCCGGAACAATTAGGAATGGCAATTTATGATTTGAAGAAAAATCAATTAATCGAAGCGGGTGATTCGCAAGTTCGTTTTGCGATTGAAAGCATGTCAAAAGTACCCGTATTATTATTAGCCATCCAAGATAATGGCATCGATAAAGTCTTTCAAACGATCAATACAGAACCAACAGGTTTTGCTTTTAACTCGATTTTGAATATGGAACTCAATCATCGTCATCATCCAATGAATCCATTTGTGAATGCTGGTGCGATTGCAACCACTTCTTTGATTGCCGGAAAAGATCCAGAGGACAAATTCAATCGTATTTTAGCTTTTATGAAAGAAATTTGTGATGATCCTCAAATTACATTGAACGAAGAAATTTATCATTCTGAATCAAGAACTGGGGATATTAATCGCTCCTTGGCTTATTACATGAAAGGTAATCAAATGATCGACGGAGATGTATCAGAAATCCTCGATGTGTATTTTAAACAATGTTCAGTAAATGTGACTGCTAAAGGGATTGCCAAGTTAGGCTCTGTCTTAGCGAATAAAGGTATTGCTCCTTGGAGTGGACAACAAATCATTACAGAAGAAAGCGCAACGATTGTCAAATCAATTATGACAACTGCAGGATTGTACGATGAATCAGGGGAATTTTCTGTTCATGTCGGTGTTCCAGCTAAAAGTGGTGTCGGTGGGGGCCTAATGGTAGCTGTTCCTAATTATTATGGCATGGGTGTTTTCAGCCCAGCATTAGATGCTTTTGGTAATAGCGCAGCTGGAATCCAACTTTTAAAAGATGTTGTCGAAAAACTCGATGTTGATATTTTTGACTAAAATTAGCGAGAAAGTATTAAGCAGAATGATGAAAGACAGATTCCTCCTTAGTTGAATCTTTTTTACTCGATGCAAAAAATGCTTCACTGTCATTTATTTATAGTTAATGATTGGTTTGTTCGGGCTGGGAAGAAGCTTTTTCCCAGCTCAGACTTTTTTATTTTGTTTTTGTAAACGTTTTCCTTTTAAGGAAATAAAAAAAATGGGTTTTAAGTAATATGTTTAAATAAGTATATATATAAATTAGAGGAGCGAAAAAGGCATGTTGGAAAATTACATTGAGCGGAATATTTCGAGAAAAGTCTATCTTTGTGAGCAATTATTTGAATTTCAAGAAATAGATATCGAATATATTGCCAAAATGTTAGGTGTGACAATGCCTACTGTGTTACACGATCTTGAAAGTATCACCGAATGTTTAGAATATTGTATCGAAGACATTAAGCGAGAAAAGCATATCTATAGAGTCATATTTAAACATGGTATTGAATTATCAGAGTTAACACAGTTTTTATATGGACAATCGTATTTTTTAAAATTTTTAAGTTATTATTTTAGAGGGCAATTCACTAGTACGGAATTATCAGATCTTGAGTTTATCTCTTTAAGTAAAGTTTATACGATCAAAAAGACAGTCTTAGATTTCTTTAAAGCTAATTCCTATTTAAGAAATAAACAAATTATCATTCCTGAATTTGACGTGCGAAATCTTTTACTTTCCTTAGTGAGATACATTAATTGGGAAGGGTATGAAAATAAAAATCATCAAGTAATAGATGCTTGTCACCAATTGATTGATTTTGTCGAAACACATTTTTTCAAACGAAGATATTCTGAGGAAGATAGATTTTTGATTGTTCGAGGAATTGAAATAGCGATTGGACGTAAAGAATATCCTCTTTATTTTGATGAAGAAGATAAAAAGTCAGCTGAAAAAAAGCCTTTATTTCATATTGTTAGCCAAGGGGTAGCTGAACAAAAAGAACATTTAGATATACAAGAAGAAGACGTGTATTATATTTTTTCGTTATTTAACACACGAAATTATACGAACGAAAATATGGAATTATTGAAAAAAGATTTTGAAGTTGTTTATACCAGTTTCATTGAAAACACGCCTTGTCTCCATGAGCTAATCGAAAAAATTGTAACTAGAATTGACAAAAATTGTAAAAATGATTTTATTTTAAAAAAATCATTTTTACAGTTTATTCGTACGATCTGGGCAGATGGTCAAGTATTTCTCCCTGATCAAATCTATTTATTAACTACTGCAGAAAAAAAACTGTATGAGGATATCATAGTTATTCTCAATGATTGGAAGGAAACATACTATCCAAAAGTAAGATGGAATCACAACTTGATCAGAAAATTTGTCAAAAGTATGACATTGATTACAGACGAAAAAGAAGAACAACCTACTGAAATTTTCATTGTGGCTCCTAGTGTTGTAAAGCAAATTTTTTATCGTGAACTACTCATGTCCGAAATGAATGAATATACTGAACTGAATCCAATGATTTATCATTCGTTAGAAGAATTACCAGATGAATGCTTGTATTTTACGCACAGAATCGTGTATTGTGATTATACTGTATATCAATGTGGATTTGACACTGAAAACACGAGGGTGATACCAATTTCTTTGAACAGGAAATATGAGCATCTTAATACCACATGGTCGGTTGTTTCAAATAAAAAGCACTTATAAACAGCAAGAATCAAATAGCAATAATCGAAAGTGGGCGTTCAAGAAGGAAGTGAATTCTTGAACGTCACTTTTCTGTTTTTAGAAAACAACATCAATGGTTTCTAAGTTCCATCCGAGTATTGTTTTTTGCAAATTTTCAACTTGTATTGGTTGTCAAAAAAAGAGAAACATGTCTTACTAGTAATGAGAGTAAAGTACAGAGGAGGAACGACAATGACGATCTTAGCAGCCATTGATTCATTTAAAGGAAGTGCCTCATCGTTTGAATTAAATCAAGCAGCTTTGAACGGCTGGTTTTCAAAAAAAGGAGAAAAAATCAATCGCCCGATTGCTGATGGAGGAGAAGGAACAGCAGAGGCAATCTATCATGCTTTAGGTGGTCAATGGCGGGTAATCGAAGGGGTAGATCTGCTTTTTCGAAAAGTAAGTTGCAGATATTTACTCACGGTTTATGCGGGAAAACGCCTGGCAGTGATTGAATCAACTGAAGTAATCGGTCTTGATTTATTAAAGGAGCCAACTGATCAAACGATTCGATCAGCTTCTAGCTTTGGCTTGGGAGAACTTTTGAAAGATGCTTTGACACAAGAGGTTGATCAGGTGATTGTCACATTAGGTGGGAGTGGCTGTTCAGATGGTGGCTTAGGTCTGTTGCAGTCGCTGGGAGCCAAGTTAGTTGGGGCTACAGAGGGAAATCCACTGCTGACGACGAAACGAATCGAGTGGGGCAAAAGCCGTGAGAAATTCAAAAAGGTTCAATTGCTAGTTGCTGCTGATGTGACAAGTTTTTACAGTGGCCCACAAGGAGCAGCTCAAATTTACGGTAAGCAAAAAGGTGGTACAAAAACAACTTTAGCATTTCTTGACAAACAGGCAACGAATTTAACCGAACAGATAAAACAAACGACTAATATTGATTTAAATGCTGTTTCTGGAAGTGGGGCTGCTGGTGGAATCGGTGGAGCGTTATTGCTTGTTGGTGGTAAAATGGTTTCTGGTTTTTCACTTGTTGCTCAACTGATTGGTTTAGAAGAAGCCATCAAACAAGCAGATCTCGTGATCACAGGTGAGGGACGAATCGATCAGCAGACGATCAATGGGAAAGTACCATATGGTGTAGCTAAACTGGCAAAGAAACATGGGAAAAAAATTATTGCGTTATGTGGCAGTCGCGAAAAAAATCTTGGACGATTAGATGAATTTCTGCCAAGTGTTTTTAGTATCCAGCTAGGACCGATTGAATTGAAAAAAGCCTTAGATCGTCAAGAAACCCTCGAAAAAGTAGCGATTATGACACATAATCTCAGCCGATTAGTGGAAGATGATTTATCTTAGTTGACAGTTTAAAAATAATTATGTTAACCTAATGACAAATAAAACGAAGTGAGGGATCTTGCCATTGAAAAACTAAGTCAATGATTGAAAGCTGCATTAAGGCTATTTTATTAATGAGAAAAGTGCATAAATTACATTAATCACGATGTTTGAGTGAAGAGAAACGGTCTAACGATTGCCCGTTGAAGCTTGCTCACGCAGAATTTAATGTGAAAAACACTTACTCAATAAAAAATAGCAGGCAGATTTTCAGAATTGGCGAGTTTTCATTGGTGGGGTCTCTTTTTGTATCCCTTCTTTGGCGACCAGTTCTGAAAATAGGACTGGTCTTTTTTATAGGAGGATATAAATGTCGAAGATAGAAATTAAAAATTTAACTTTTGGTTATGACAATCAAGTGCTACCCTTATTTGATCAAGCGACGTTGAATTTTGATACCACTTGGAAATTAGGATTGATCGGTCGGAATGGACGTGGAAAAACGACATTATTGAACATTTTACAAGATAAACTACCTTATCAAGGACAGATTATCCATCAGCAAGAATTTAACTATTTCCCTCAAGAAATTGGAGAAGAAGCACAATTTACTTATGATGCGTTGAATGAGATAGCTGATGTTGAACTTTGGGAAATCGAAAGAGAACTACAATTAATGGAAACTGACCCAGAGATTTTGTGGCGACCATTTCACACACTGTCTGGTGGTGAAAAAACAAAAGTACTCTTAGCGCTGCTTTTTGTTGATGATCAGCATTTTCCTTTGATCGATGAGCCGACGAATCATTTGGATTTAGTCGGAAGAAAACAAGTAGCTAATTACTTGCAGAAAAAAAATCAAGGATTTATCGTGATCAGCCATGATCGCGGATTTATCGATGAAGTGGTCGATCATGTATTAGCAATTGAAAAAAGCCAATTAGAACTGTATCAGGGGAACTTTTCAGTATATGAAGAGCAAAAGCAGTTAAAAAATGAGTTTGAGATTGCCCAAAATGAAAAAATCAAAAAAGAAGTCACGCGCTTGAAGAAAACTGCAGCAGAAAAAGCAGAGTGGTCCCGATCTCGTGAGGGAGATAAGACGAAAAAAAGCGTTGGGTTTATCGATACTGAAAATCGTAGAGTGAATCGTGGTGCAATTGGTGCGGATGCCGCTCGAACGATGAAACGCTCGAAAGCAATCGTGAATCGGATGGAAACGCAAATCGGGGAAAAAGAAAAATTATTGAAGGATATCGAATATGTAGAGCCTTTGACAATGAATGTCAAAAAAACACATCATAAACGATTGCTGACTGTGGAGAATTTACAACTGGGGTATCAACAGCTGCTTTTTTCGCCCGTTAATTTTACGATTGACCAAAACGAATGTGTGGCGTTGACAGGGGCAAACGGTATAGGGAAATCTACGATCATCCATTATCTTTTAGACGATTTTGATGGAATAACTGCAGGTACGATCCATAAGCCTAATCAACTAACGATCAGTTACGTGCGTCAGAATTATGAAGATAATCGCGGTACGCTCAGTGAATTTGCAGAAAAGCAAAAAGTTGATTATCAAACATTTTTAAATAATCTCCGCAAGTTAGGGATGGAAAGAGAAGTCTTTCATAACCGAATTGAACAGATGAGTATGGGGCAACGCAAAAAAGTTGAACTAGCCAAGTCGCTTTCTCAAGAAGCGGAATTATATATTTGGGATGAACCGTTGAACTATTTAGATGTCTTCAATCAAGTCCAGTTGGAGCAACTGATTTTATCGTTTAAACCTGCAATGTTGGTTGTGGATCATGACCAAGTCTTCTTAAATAAAATAGCTGATCGACTCATTTCACTCAAATAACTCATTGTCATCAATAAGTAGTGAAACTTGTTTTGCTCATTGGTTATGTTACAATCGAGCCAGAACAAACAAAGGAGCGTTGAATAATGTTATATGTAACTAGACATGGCGAGACAACTTGGAATGCAGCAGAACGGGTCTGCGGGAGAGCGGATGCCCCGTTAACAGAAAAAGGGCAAAAACAAGCGGAGAAATTGGCTGAAAAAGTTTCAGAATTACAAATCCCAGTCACGAAGATTATCCATTCCCCTTTACAACGTGCAAAAGATACAGCGCAAGCCGTTGCCGATAAACTTCACTTGCCAATGGAAGTAGATGAACGGTTAATCGAAATGGATTTTGGGGAATACGACGGGATGCCAAGTCATGAAACAATCTTTCAAGAAGCACGACAAGAATTTGCGGTGCGTTTTCCAAATGGTGAATCAGTGTTAGATGTTTATGCTCGAGTTGTTCCATTGATCGAAGAATGTCTTGCGGATGAAGAGAATGTCTACCTATTAGTTTGTCATAATGCGTTGATTCGTATCATGAACGCTTATTTCTATCCTATGCCAAATGAGACATTCTTTGATTTTTTTGTTGAAAATACGGAATTAGTTACTTTTCCTAGTAAACATGAGCTGAACACTATAAAGTCTTAACTCATTTTTGGCGGGTAGCAGCGGAGTCAAACATTCGTATCATGAATCAAAAAAATAGTTGATTTCTGAAACCGATAAACGGAAGAATCCAAAAATAGTTTTTGCTATTTTTGTCATTCTTCCGTTTATTTACGTGGCTTTTTGTCAATAAGGACTGATGAGTTGTATAAAATCAAATAGAGGTCAGAATGAACCAAGGATTGATGCGTATTTTTGTTCTGTCATTCAGCGCATGAAACACTTTTTAGTCGGTGTGTCGTTCTTTCTTTAGTTATATAATTAGCCATTAATCTTTGAAATCGCCTATCATTATCAACCGACGAAAACGCTTTTAGAAATAAAATTAATTTATTTTTATAAAAATGTTGAAATTTTATTTCACAAGAGGTATACTCTGTTCATAGAAATGAATACGGATACATCGCGTGAGGGGGAGACAGATGTTTGGTTTTTCGATCTTTATGAATGAAGCTTTAACGATAGAAAAAAAAGCTTATATCCAAAAGATGGCAAAGAATGGGTTTGATGGGATATTTACTTCTATGCATATTCCTGAAGATGATGCTAGTTTATATAAAAAACGGTTAACAGAACTAGGCGAATGTGCCAAAGAAAATCAATTGGATCTAATGGTAGATATTTCTGGAGACGCTTTAAAACATGCTGGGTTTTCGATGGCAGATTTAGAGCCATTAAAAAAGATTGGCGTTACTGGGTTACGAATGGATTATCATCTTTCAAATGAACAAATTGCGAATTGGAGCCATCAAATCAAAATTAGTTTAAACGCCAGCACGATCACTCCACAAGATGTCACAGAATTACAAGTCGCTAATGCAGATTTTTCTCAACTTGAAGCATGGCATAATTACTATCCGCGTCCCGAAACTGGATTAGATCGGAAATGGTATCAAAAAAAAAATCATTGGCTAAAAGAACAAGGCTTTACAATCCAAGGTTTTGTGGCAGGGGACGAAGCCTTACGTGGTCCGTTATATCAAGGTTTACCTACTTTAGAAAGTCATCGACATGTCCATCCTTTAGCTGCTGCGCTAGATTTGATGTCATGCGATACAGATTTGATTTATATCGGTGATGGCGGACTTTCAGAAGAAGTTCAAGAACAATTTGCCATGTATCAAAGAGAACAAACAATTTTACTACATGCTGAAGTAATTGATGCCCAGTTTTACGAGTATATTTTAGGAAACCATATGAATCGGCAAGATGAGGCAAGAGATGTTATCCGCAGTGCGGATGCACGGTTTAGAAACATCCCTCGAATTCCTCCTCGTGATACGAAAAAACGAGCAAAAGGAACGATTACTTTAGATAATGAACGATATCTTCGTTACATGGGGGAGATTCAAATTACTAAAAAGGATTTACCAGCAGATGAAAAAGTGAATCGTGTCGCTCAAATAAGCGAAGCCGAGTTACCGCTACTTGAGCAAATCCGTGCAGGGGTAAATTTTAAAATAATCAGAAGAGAAGGAAAAACAAATGAAGCAAATTAATTTAGAAAATCTAACAACAGAGCGACGAAATCAACAAACATTTGGACTTGATGAAATGAGTGTTACCCAAGCAGTTCAGCTAATGAACCAAGAAGATCATAAAGTTGCCGAAGCCGTTTCAAAAGAATTGGCTAGCATCGAACCAGTGATCCAACAGACGATTAAATCTTTCCAACAAGGTGGTCGATTGATCTACATGGGTGCCGGTACAAGTGGCCGTTTAGGTGTGCTAGATGCTGCAGAATGTGTACCAACATTTGGTGTAGAACCTGAGATGGTCATTGGCTTGATTGCTGGTGGTGAAGCAGCCATGACAGTTGCGGTTGAAGGAGCAGAAGACTCTTTAGAGTTAGGGAAAGAAGATTTAGTAAACTTAGGATTAACTGAAAATGATATGGTCATCGGGATTGCCGCAAGTGGTCGTACACCGTATGTGATTGGCGGTTTAGATTATGCTCGTACAATCGGCGCGACTACTGCTACAATTTCTTGTAATAAAAATGCTGAAATCAGTCAACATGCCGATTATCCGATCGAAGTTGATGCAGGACCTGAGTTTCTAACCGGTTCAACTCGCCTAAAATCTGGTACAGCACAAAAATTGATTTTGAATATGATCTCAACAATTAGTATGATCGGGATTGGCAAAGTGTTCAATAACTTGATGGTCGATGTGAAACCGACCAACGAAAAATTGATTGAGCGTTCAAAACGAATCATTATGCAAGCAACAGAGGTTGACTATCAAACCGCTGAGAAGTATTTTAATGAAGCAGATAAAAATGTGAAATTAGCGATTGTGATGATTTTAACCAATAGTGATAAAGCGACAGCAGAAGAAAAATTAGTTGAAGCAAACGGCTTTGTAAAAGGAACCTTATGAGGGGGAAGAACCAATGGCTAAAAATGAATTGACTTTAGAAGAACTAGCAACGCGGATCTATGCTGGTGTAGGCGGAATGGGCAATGTCGAAAGCATTGTCCACTGCATGACCCGTGTTCGAATGAAGATCATTAATGATGAGCTTGTCGATGTTGCAAAATTGAAAGCGATACCTGGTGTATTAGGCGTTGTTGAGGACGAACAACTGCAAGTAATCATCGGTCCTGGTAAAGTGAACAAAGTAGCACAAACGATGGTAGATCAAGCAGGTGTAAAATTAGGAGAACAGATTTCTTCAGGAAATAGAGCTTCTGATAAGTCGTCAGCCTCAGGAAAAGATTTGGTAAATGAGAGAGCGCAAGCGATGAAAGCTGCTCAAAAAAATAAACAAAAACCATCAAAAATCAAATCAATCTTGAAAGATATTTCGAACATTTTCGTCCCTATGATCCCAGCATTTGTCGGTACTGGGATTGTGGCAGGGATTGCTGCGGTACTAGCAAACTTAGTGACAGCGGGTACATTAGATGCAGCAACTTGGCAACAATACATTGATATCATGAACATTCTAAAAAATGGTATGTTCAGTTTCTTAGTGATTTATACAGGGATCAATGCAGCTCAAGTTTTTGGTGCAACACCAACTCTTGGTGGTGTTATCGGTGCGGTAGTCTTATTAACAGGCATGAATCCAGAAGCGCCACTTAAAAACTTATTCACTGGTGAAGCATTAGCTGCAGGTCAAGGTGGGATTTTAGGGGTTATTTTTGCTGTCTGGTTATTAGCAATCGTTGAAAAGAAATTGCATAAAGTTGTACCAGATTCCATTGATATTATTGTTACCCCTACATTATCATTGATTGCTATTGGCTTAGTCGAAATTTTCTTCATCATGCCACTCGCTGGTTTCATCTCAGATGGAATGGTTGGCGGAATCAACTGGGTATTAGGTGTAGGTGGTGCCTTTTCAGGATTTGTCTTGGGGACACTATTCTTACCGATGGTTATGTTCGGATTGCATCAAATCTTAACACCGATCCATGTCCAAATGATTGATGAAACAGGAAAAACACTATTATTACCTATTTTGGCGATGGCTGGTGCCGGACAAGTCGGAGCAGCATTAGCATTGTGGGTTCGTTGTAAAAAAGATAAAGAATTGACTGAAATGATCAAAGGTGCGTTACCCGTAGGAATCTTAGGAATCGGTGAACCATTGATCTACGGTGTGACACTGCCGTTAGGACGTCCGTTCATTACCGCTTGTATCGGTGGTGGTATTGGTGGTGCTGTTGTTGGGATGATTGGAAATGTAGGTGCTATTGCGATCGGGCCTTCTGGTGCTGCTTTGATCCCATTGATTTCAGATGGAAAATGGTTAGGGTATGTCTTAGGGCTACTCGCTGCTTACGCAGGTGGTTTCCTAGCAACATTCTTCTTTGGTATTCCTAAAGAGCAATTGGAGAAAGAAGAATTAGCTGAAGAAACAACAACTGAAATGACACCAATGACGGAAAATACAGGAGCAGTCAGCACAAGTGAAATTTCATTAGCTGCTGTAGCTGATGGAGTAGTTGAATCACTTGAAAAGGCAAGTGATCCCGTATTTGCTCAAAAAATGATGGGAGAAGGTTACTTTGTTGAGCCAATCAATGGTCAGATCTATTCACCAGTAAGTGGAACGATCAGCTCAGTGTTCCCCACTAAACATGCGATTGGTATCACAACCGCTAATGGATTAGAAGTGTTACTTCACATGGGGATCAATACAGTTGACCTTGGTGGTGCACCATTTGAGGTGAAGGTAACAGAAGGTCAGTTGGTGACACCTGATACACTTGTTGCTCAAGTCGATTTAGCAGCAATCAAAGCTGCCGGTAAAGAAACTTCGATGATGGTTTTAATTACCAATATGGAGAAAGTAAAAAATTTCGTTTTAGAAAAAACAGGTGAGACAAAAGCCAAAGCGAAGGTCATGACTGTTGAAGCTACAAAAAATTGAACGAAGTAAAAACAGATAAAGAATAGAGAAAATTCGAGCCTGGGACCAAGTGCGGTCTCAGGCTCTTTTCTATGATTAATAAGAGGGAAAAATAATTGTAAGAGAAACAGTTTGATTCATTTAAGACGATAAATCACTGGTGAACCAAGCTAAAAGTTCAATTGGAGAAATTAGAAGAAATACACGAAGACAAAGTGGCTAGAATAGTAAAATAAGCCCGATTTTGATGGTATGTACTAAAAGTAAAATCAGGCTTATTTCATTTTTGGTAGATGATTGTCCCAACATCGCCTATCTATTTAGCAACAAGTAATAAATGATTTTTCAAACTATCTAGTTCGTTTTCTTTCTCTTTTCCAATCATGAATTCCTCTTTGTCTATAGTTACCTTATTTACTTTTGAAATCTGAATTTCTTGTACAACATTATTGTTTTTATAAAACTTTATTTGATAGTTGAATCTTTTTTGCTTTGATGTCAGTTTCATATCATAACGTTGAGCATGTTGATCCGATTTATTAAACAGAACATTAAGGTTTCCTATTAATGTTTTTAAAAAATTGGGGTCTGTAGCTTTCCAACTTTTTTCTTTTCCTTCGTCATCTTTAACAAAAATCACTGCTTTATCGACTTCTTCTAAAGAAACCACAGGATCATTCTTTTGCTTGCAAGCACCTAAAAATAATAAATAAAACATTGAAAATAACACAACAAGAAATTTCTTTTTTTTAATGTTTTTTCACCTCCTTGTTTATAATCTAGTGTCAAAAAAATATAAAATAACATATAAAAATCTAAATATTTCTATTTTTATTATACCTTTTCCTTTTTGTTCTGTTAAGTTAACGTTTGCAATATGCTTGGTTATATTAAGATTATTTGAACTGAATAGCTTTAAAAAGAGTATGGGGAATTTTATTTCTTCCATTTTGACTAGTGATTCTCTTTCGAACTGTCTATGTTTAAGTTTTTGATAACAAATTTTTCTGACAAAAGTAATCTAAATGAAGGGGAGATCCATTGAAATAGAATTAGAATCTGATACGATAACTTTTTATAACGGAAGTCTATGAATGGGGCATCATGTGGATGACGAGTGTTTTATCTTAGCCAGAGCTTCGTAACAAGTTCACACAATAAATCACAGTGTTGGAGGTGACACAGTTTACTTCTATTGTGATGTAAAATAATCGCAAGTGATGGATGAAGGATATTCGATAAGCGGATTACTGAATGAGTATAAAGCCTAAAAAAGAAAAATAGAGAGGAAACTTACCAACTAAGTTTCCTCTCTGTTCTATGTTTTGATCGAATTTTTTAGAAATTATTGGTTAGCTGTTTCGACTAACTTTTGATATACTCGCTCAACATCTGCTGGGGTTCCCCGTAATTCATAGTCGGCGAGGAAAGGGAAGCCAAATTGGCTGGCGTATTGTTTAGCGGTTAAGCAATATTGATTATTAAAATTTTTGTTTCCACTCCCTACGACACCCAGACAAAGCGTATGATTGTCTTCGTATTCCAGATATTCACGCATGGTTTCTGTTAAAATTTCTGTATCACCGTTATCTAACCCATTTCCTCCATCTAAGTAAGTGGGTACAAAAGTGAAGAAAGTTTCACTCTCTTGTTGAAAGTCACTATTTTCATGAATTTCTTTTAGCGTGATTTCTGGTAATTGAGGATTTAACTCATGTTGGTTCGCAGCATATTCAGCAAGTTTTTTAGCGAAAGCTCGTGTGTTTCCAGAGATCGATATATATAGAATGTTCATTACATTTCCTCCAATTCTTGTCTCCAGTATAGCATTTTTTTATCAATTTTTGGAAAAGGTTTTCCCTAAATGAATATGCAAGATTCTTGTATAATTAGAAAAAAATAGTTACAATTATATTTCTATTAGAATTTTTATGAATAAAGTAAAACAGGTGAAGATTTGTTATACTTTTGGTAAAAGCGGTTTATTTTGGAGGATGCTTAAAATGGATACAGAGCAACAGAACAAAGGAATAGGGTTGTTTCCACTAGCGGCCTTAGTGATTGGGTCAGCGATAGGAGGTGGCGTATTTGGTATTATGACGGACATCTCCGGATCGGCTGGTGCCCCAGCTATTTTTAGTTGGGTGCTAGTTGGAACAGCTATGTTGATGCTCTCGTTATCAATCAATAATATCAATAAAAAACGTCCAGAGCTGGAAGGTGGTATTTTCAGCTATGCAGAAGCTGGTTTCGGACGTTTTGCTGGATTTATCAGTGGTTGGGGTTATTGGCTTACTTGTTGGTTGGGGAACGTAGCCTTTGCTACGTTGCTAATGAGTGCTTTAGGTTACTTTTTCCCAGTATTCGACGGAGGTCAGAATATCGCTTCGATCGTTATGAGCACTTTGTTTTTATGGGGATATG
This sequence comes from Enterococcus sp. C74, assembly GCF_040887125.1. Lineage (NCBI taxonomy): Bacteria > Bacillati > Bacillota > Bacilli > Lactobacillales > Enterococcaceae > Enterococcus > Enterococcus sp. C74. The sequence continues at coordinate 368,878 of NZ_JBFOFA010000001.1, forward strand.
CTTGGCTAGTCAATCGTGGGGTCGAAAATGCAAGTTATGTGAACGCTATTGTAACGATCTGTAAACTTGTCCCACTATTTTTATTTATTGTTGTAGCAATCAGTACCTTTTCACTGCAACAATTTATCGATAATTTTTCTAGTGATATCATATTGAGTGCGAATGGCCAGCCCGTGCCATTTTCTAGTCAGATATTGAGCTGTATCATGGTGATGTTATGGGTGTTTGTTGGGATTGAAGGAGCTTCTGTGGTTGGTTCTCGTGCAAAGAAAAAATCAGATGTAGGGAAAGCAACGATCCTTGGTATTTTTGGTTTAATCATCATTTATGTTTTAGTTTCGATGTTACCTTATGGGACAATGTCAATGAAAGAATTGCAAGGAATCCAAACACAGCCAGCGATGGGCTATGTGTTTGAAATGATGGTAGGAAAATGGGGAGCAATCTTGATCAACGGTGGTTTGATCATTTCGCTTGTCGGTGTCTGGTTATCTTGGACGATTTTACCGATTGAAACCATGAGGAATATGGCAGATGCTAACTTATTACCGAAACGCTGGGGTCAAGTCAATAAAAAAGGTGCGCCAACATATGCTATTGTCTTAACGACGATTTGTACTAATGTTTTCTTACTTTCTTTATTGTTCACGGATAGTGCGTATAATTTTGCTTACACACTTGGGACAGCAGCGATATTCTTTACTTGGTTATTCTTAGGTCTTTATCAGATGAAACTATCTTATCAAAGAAAAGAATGGGGGCAATTCTTTATCGGCTTTTTAGCCAGTGCATTTCAAGTCTGGGCAATGCTCGTGGTTGCTTTCAATGAAGTGATGTTAGTGTTAGTACTCTTCTTACCTGGGATCTTCTTTTATTTAAGAGCCCGGAAAGAACAAAATGAGCCAATCCCTCATCTTCACTTAGATAAATTTTTATTAGTCGGTGTCACAATGATCGGACTAACAGCAATGATTCTATTTGCTACAGGCGTTTTACATGTTTAAATACACAAATATGTTAAATTAAGTCATTAAAAAAGCCAAATAAACGGTAATTCATGATTCTAATAAAAGAATCGTTAGCAAAACCGGTTATCTGGCTTTTTTTGATGTGTTCATGCACCTACTATTGTTTTGGTCTGATCAACCATTCCTGATAATGTAGGATCAATGTCCACTGGTTATTTTGATTCCGACCAGACTAATCAATAATAAGCCAACGAAAAACCAAGTGGCTAATGTCAGTTTATCATGAAACAAGACGACACCAATGATCACTGAACCAACGGCACCGATTCCGGTCCAAATAGGATAGGATAAACTCATTGGTAACTGTTTGATCGCCTTTGATAAGAGATAAAAGCTGGCGATCATGCCAATGACTGTGTAGAAAGAATAATTCAATTTAGAAAAACCATCACTCCATTTCATCATCGTAGACCAAAAAACTTCCAAGATTCCCGCTAAGATTAATTCAAACCATGCCATATTAATCACTCCATTTACACAAAAAAGAGGAGTAGCATTCCTCCAAAGACCTAATGGAATGCTTATCCTCTTAATACTACCCGGCGATAGTTGTGTCATTATTTTGTTAATTGAAAGGATAACACAAAATAAAAAATAAGGGTAGTGATAAGCTAAAACGTGAACCAATTTGAATCGGCCATTCGATTTAGAAGTCGTTTTTTGGAGGAAAACACCTATGCTAAAGTGTTATTTTAGATAATGAAGCACGTTTTTGTTTGTTTTTTGTTCATTTGTTAGTTAACAAAAATAAGATCTCAAAAAATTTGAACTGTAAACGAGTTGTTTCAATCGTAAGTGATTTTTCTAATTTTTTTATTGAATTGACTGAATTTTTAAAAAATATAATGAGATAATTGGATTTTATCTATATTTTCATGGCTTTTTGATTTATAATAAAAAAATATCTTGTAATTTTAAGGAGGAAGTCAAATGGAGAACTATCTTAGTCTTTTAGGTGTCTTGATCGTCATTATCGGTTTTGCACTAAAATTAGATTCAATTTTGATCGTAATGGTCGCACTGATTGTCACCGCATTGACAGGCGGTTTAGGAATTGAAGGAATGTTAGAAACTTTAGGAACAAGTTTTGTCAATAATCGAGGAATGGCTATTTTTATCATTATTATGTTGGCAACAGGTACACTGGAACGTAATGGTTTGAAAGAATCAGCAGCTTCGCTTATTAAGCGCTTTAAGAAAGTATCAGCTGGGATGATCATTGATATCTATGGGGTCTTCCGTATGATCTTTGCAGCGTTCAATGTCAGCTTTGGTGGAGTTGCCGGTTTTGTTCGCCCAATCATCATGCCAATGGCTTTAGGAACAGTCGAATCAAAAGGCCTGGAAATTGATCCACAACATGAGGAAGAATTAAAAGGCATGTCTTCTGCGATGGAAAATATTTGTTGGTTCTTTGGTCAAGTATTATTCGTTGGTGGAGCAGGTGCGTTGTTAGTTCAATCGACTTTAAAAGGTCTGGGTTATGAAGTGACACTAGGACAACTTGCTTTGGTTGAAGTACCAGTTGCTGTCGTTGCACTGATTGTTGCAAGTATTTATTTCTACTTAAGAGAGAAAAAATTAGCGAAAAAATATTATTCAGGAAAGGGGCAATAATATGAGCTTTTTTACAGATCCTGAAATTTTATTAGGGGATAAATTATTAGAAATATTATATATCATCATGGGGTTAGTTCTGATTTATACAGGAATCAGAAATATTAACGATAAAACGAATCCTCATCGATACGGTTCTGCTTTTTTCTGGACAGTATTAGGAATCGTAATTGCTGGTGGAAGATGGTTACCTGCGATCGTCAACGGTCTTTTGATTTTTGCCATGACAGTTCCAGCGATTGCCAAGAAAGTCAGCAAAGGAGAAAGTCGCTTACCTTCTAAACAATACATGGAAAAAATGTCTGATAAATTAGGAATGAAAATCTTTATTCCGGCATTGAGTATTGGGATCTTTGCAATCTTGTTCGCACTCTTTACTAAGCTTGGCGCATTAGTTGGTGTTGGTGTCGGTGTTTTTGCCGCAATGGTGATCATGATGTTCTTCTCACGAGACAATCGACCAACTACTTTCTTAGATGATGCTGCGGATATGCTAGGAACAGTAGGACCTTTAAGTATGTTACCAATGCTCTTGGCATCATTAGGAGCGGTTTTTACAAGTGCAGGAGTAGGGACAGTTATTTCTAATGCAGTCGGGCAAATCGTTCCCGAAGGTAATGTGAATGTCGGTATTATTATCTATGCATTGGGTATGGTTATCTTCACGGTGATCATGGGGAACGCCTTTGCGGCGATTACGGTAATGACTGTAGGGATCGGTGCACCGTTTGTATTCAGTCACGGCGCAAATCCAGCACTAGTGGGAATGGTTGCTCTGACCTGTGGGTTCTGTGGAACCTTGTTAACACCGATGGCTGCAAACTTCAATGTCGTGCCTGTGGCAATGTTAGAGATGAAAGACAAATACGGCGTAATCAAGAACCAATTATTCGTAGCGATCTTCATGTTAGTGTTCCAAATCGTTTATATGATTTTATTTAAATAAGAAAAAACTCTATAATAATAGTTAGTTTATATTGAGAATAATGGAGGAATGTAAAATGAAAGTACTAGTAACTGGTTTTGATCCATTTGGTGGAGATAAAGTGAATCCTGCTTATGAAGCAGTGAAAAAAATGCCTGATGAAATTGCTGGAGCACAAATTATCAAAGTGGAAGTCCCAACGGTTTTTGCTAAAAGCAGCCAAGTTGTGGAAAAAGCAATCGAAGAACATCAACCGGAAATCGTCATCTGTGTTGGACAAGCTGGTGGACGTTCAGCTGTTTCATTCGAACGAGTAGCGATCAATTTAGCAGAAGCTAGAATTGCTGACAACGAAGGAAACCAACCTTTTGATACAGCGTTAGAACCAGATGGACCAGCTGCTTATTTCACTTCTTTACCGATTAAAGCAATGACAAAAAATGTCCATGAACATGGATTACCTGCTTACATTTCGTATACAGCTGGTACCTTTGTTTGCAACGACATCATGTATCGTTTGCTTCACTTGATTGAGACAAAATTCCCGACGATTCGTGGCGGATTTATCCATGTGCCATTTTCACCTGATCAAGTGATTGATCGTCCAGTAGGCACACCATCAATGTCATTAGATGATATTGCCGCTTCTTTGACTTATGCAGTAGAAGCAGCCGTAACAAATGATCATGACATTGCTGGCAATGCAGGAACAACTCACTAATTTTTACAAATAATGTAGTGAAAAACAAATCATTGTGTCGACTGGTCGAATCAGACCAGTCGATTCTTTTTTTGAAAGGAAACATAAGTAATGAACGACTGGCAAAAGGTATTTAAAGAATGGTATCCCAAAGAAATCAATCAAGTCTATCCAATTAAGATATCAAAACAGTATACAAGTAATCAGCGTTGGGAAATCTATGAAAAGTTGACGACGAAACAACGTCAATTAGTTGATCAACATCGACGCTACTTGATCAATTCCCAATTTATAGAAGAAAATTATTTAGCAGCGACTGATTGGGTCTTTTCCGATTTTAAAATCAATCCTTTTTTTCGTACCAAACGGCGACAACAAAAATTATATTGCGAATGCGGTCGTGAATTAAAAGTGCAATATATCGTTCATTCACCAAAGACCGGTAAGAGCCTTTCTTTAGGGATCAATCACTTTGCTGAACATTTACACGTAAGCCCGCAAATCGCAACATCTATCAATCAAGGGATGACTAAAGTCGATTTAGCACTAGACGAATTATTGTGGCTGAAACAGCAAAACGTGGCGTTTCCAGAAGATTTATGGCAAGAATATTGTTTTATGCTCTACCAAAATCGAAAATTAAAAAATCCCTATTTGCCTGATCAAAAACTAGTTGCCAGGGTTGTGGATTTTCGTGAAGCAGATATGCCAATTTATCTTGCTGATTATCAAGCGCTGAAACAAGAGATCTCACGTATTGCAACGCAATTAGAGGGAACCCCTAAAAAAATTCGTGGGAAGAAAGAACTATTTGAAGATTTTTCAGAAGAATTAGTGAAAGATGTCGAGACTTTTTTAACGAATTACCGAACTTTTTTGCAAAAAGACTGGGCGTTGATCGCTGTTGACGGGGGTGAACAACTATCATTGACCTTCTTTGAAACATTCATCCAGCAATTAAGAGCAACTGGACGCCAACAAACTCCAGAACAACAGAGTAAAATGACCGAATATGCACGCAAGCAGCGATTTATCCAATCCGAGGTGTATCTTTTCATCTGGCAGCAATATTGTCGTTATGGTTTCACAGAAGGCTTCTTTGATAGTATTCCTAGAGTCATGAGAAATGGTTTCTTGAAGGTCTTACGAAAAGAAAAAGAAATGAAGCAAACAGTGATAGCCAACGAAAATGTGTCACAGATAAAGGTAGTCACCGAGGAAGTATGGGATAAAATTGCTGTTGAGTTGAAAACGAAAAAAGTGACGACCATTTTAACAGAACTAAATGAAAATGACTATTCCTTATCGAAAGAACAACAACATGCGTTACAATATTTCCAACAATTAGAAAAAGTTTTGCAAACAGAAAGTTCAAAAACTAAGCAATTATTAAAAAGACTATTGTGAAAGTCGATAGGGTAAAAATAAGCTAGCTACCACCAATCAATTGTTGGCGGCAGCTAGCTTATTTAGATAAGTACCAAGAAAAAGGGAACATCGAAACATGCTTTACCAGAAGTCTGTCGATTATATTCAGATCAAAATGATCATGGCACGGTCTTAAATCAGCACACTCTTTTCATGCTCTTGATCATATTCTTTTTCCATTTTTAGCATTCGTTCACGTTCTTTTTGGTTATACCAAGGAGAAACTGTGAAAGCCAAGACATCATTCAATAGGTAAACGGAACTATTGACAAACATAGCTAAACTAGCTGAACCATGTCTAAATGAGATGTACCACAGAACCATCTGTGCTAATCCTGAAGCCAACCACCAATAATATTGGTTATTGTAACGCAAGAAACTGATCACACCAGCTGTCAAACTGATTGAAAAGGCAATAGCATCGATCCAAGGACGTGGATCGTCTGTTAAGCGCCCAATCAAGAAACCTGAAATAGCATAAACCAGGATCGTAGCAAAAATTGCGACTAACCATGTTTTTCCATTGAACTTACGGATTTTTGCTGCCATATTATGATTCCATTCTTTACTTAATAAAACAGGGATATCTAAGGTGATCATATAGGCGATTTGTTCGCCGATACTCAAGTAATTTTTAGCAGAAAAACCAACGATGATGAAACAAATAGCTGATAAAATTCCTAAAATACCATTAACAGATTTCGCTGCATTGATTGATAAGATACACAAGACACCAAGTGTAGTACCGATAAAAGTGATCACCGCTAACCAAGTAATAGGGCTATTCACAAGGGTCATAATCTGACACCCAAGACTAAAAAAGAAAAGATAGTAATTTTGTTGAGGCCAACCTTTGAGTTGGTGTGCTAAAAAGCGAAAATAATTTATCATTGATAAAAGCTCCTTTAAACACTAAATATAGTATGTGTTCGATTTGTTGACACAACCTATTGTATTACTTTCAAAAAATATTTCTAGTCTTTCAATTTAAAATAATATGTGTTATGATACTTTTTGCTTTGTTTTCTGGAAACATGAAAACTTTACATTGAATTGATGAAAGAATGGGAAGTCAACCGACGTAGGTGAACTTTCCATTTTTTTCTTTATAAAAAACTTTTGACCAAAGAAAATGTTAAAATATGAAAAAGAATAAAAGATTAAAGGAGTAAAAAAATGAATTTATCTGCTATCCATCATGTCGCAATTATTGTATCTGACTATCAAAAATCACGGGAATTTTACGTTGATAAGTTAGGCTTTGAAGTAATCCGTGAAAATTATCGCGCGGAAAGAGAAGATTATAAATTAGATTTAAAGCTTGGAACAGCTGAATTAGAAATATTCGGGGTAGCTAATGCGCCTAAACGTCCAAGTTATCCAGAAGCATGTGGATTAAGACATCTGGCTTTTAAAGTGGAACAGATTGAATCTGTCATTGAAGAGCTTCGTTTAAAAGGGATCGAAACTGAGCCAATTCGAATCGATACATTTACTGGGAAAAAAATGACTTTTTTCTTTGATCCAGATGGCTTGCCGTTAGAATTACATGAATAAGTAACAAAATTGTCACTTTTTCTTTCTGTCATTCGATTTTTTTTAATAAAAAATCTTGATATGCTAGTAAAAAAAGGAAAAGGGAGACACTGATGAAGATGAAAAAAATTTTATTTGGGTCAGCTATTCTCATACTTATTGGGCTAACGGCTTCGTTAGGATTATTGACTGCTACGTTTCGTTATGATGATATTAGTGAACAAGAATATCAAATTTCACTGAAAAAAGCAGTCGGAATCTTTAAAAAAGAAACAAATAAAACAAAAGTTCAAATGGTTCAGTTTGTACCAAAAGAGGATGTCCAACAACAAACAAACAATACCTTTCAATATCTTTTCGTAGATTCTGAACAAACGCTTGTTGTCAATCCTACAACCGGAAAGCCAGCTGTTCGTTCGAGTAAATTAGCCGAAAACCAACCATTCTTTGACATCAAAAAGATCTACTCAAGCAAATCTCCTCAAAAGGCAATGAAAGAAGCTGTTAAACAAAGTGGAAAGCGCAATGCTAAAGTAAGAAGTTGGGTTTTGCTAATGAAAAGCGACAAATTATACTATGAGATCAAATTAGCAGAGGATAATGAAGAATCTGTTTTGTTGATTCGTGCCTAAAAATCAATAGCTATCATTTTTCTTTTTTACAATATAAGAGTAAGCTAAATGTGTAAAAAAGAAAGGAAGTCATTGCTATGGAAAAGATGAAATGCCCAAATTGCGGGAAAAAGTTTACTTATGAAGAAGTCAACAATGTAGTTGAACATGTTGATAAAGAAATGCCGATCGTTTGTCCTTATTGCCGGACAGAAGCTGCTCGCATCGTTTCACATGGTTATTTTGTTACCCAAAAAATCGAGGATTATTTAAAATAACTCTTTTGATCTTTATTTTTCAGTGATAGAATGAAAAAAAGGAGAGAATGAAATGATTCGTTTTGCAAAAAAAGAGGATGCTCAAGAGATTGCTCCGCTTATTTTAGTTATTTTAAATGATATGGAATTACCTTTTTTACAAAAGTATGGGAAAGAAAAAACAATTGAAATCTTAGAAGAAGCCATTATGGATCCCGATTATCGTTACAGTTATACAAGAGGAATTGTTGAAGAAATTGATGGCAAGATAGCTGGTGTAGCATTTGGCTACACAGATGAAGAAGAGCCATTTATCGATAAACCCTTAGAAGTAATTTTAGAAAAACATGGAATTACAGATAAGGAACAATTATTTGTAGATCAAGAAACATTTCCTAAAGAATGGTATTTGGATTCCATTTCCGTTTCGGAAGCTTTTAGAGGACAAGGAATAGGTTCACACTTACTTGAAGCTTTACCTAAATTAGCTAAAAAAAATGGGCGAAATGTTATTGGTTTAAGTGTAGATGAACAAAATCCTAACGCTAAAAGATTGTATGAACGTCACGGATTTAAAGTAGTAGGCAAAAGGAAAATCAGTGATCATCTCTATGATCACATGCAAAAGGAAATTTAATGGTTTCTTAATTAAACCAAACTTATTATTTTTTAATAAAAACATTTAAATTGTTGTAACTATTATTTAACAAAATGTTGAGTGAAAACAAGGATTTTCACTCTTTTTTTGTCTTGTTTTCATCATTGTCAGTTGTATATATTAAATGATAGTTGTTATAATCTCTTTTTTATGAAAATATTTTTCATTTATTTTCAATTATTCTGTAATGACGGGTCTTTTTTTAAGTATTAAAATATGCTCTATCGCTCGTCACTGGGCTTGGAGACAGGAAAGGACCGTTGAAATGTTAAGAAGTAAAATTGGGAATATATTTGGTGTTATGCTATTATTTTTAAATCTCTTTGTTGCTCTACCTGCAATAGCGGAAACTTATACGCCTCAAGATTCTGGTAGCATCTATGATGATTTAACTGGTGATTATGGAATATTAGGGATTGCTTCTCAATTCCATATATTCGCAAAAGAAAAAACGACGATAAACGCGCATACAAATGGTAATGTTGCAACAAAAGAGCTAGATGCAAACAATAATTTTGGGACAGATATCATCACAGGTGACCTCCAACTAGAAATTAACTATGTTCAAGCAACTGATTCTTTGATTGGCTCATCCTTAACTTCGGGAGATAGTAACCGAGTAAATAAATTTGTTGTAGGTTCTTCAATTAGTACAGGGATCGAAAATGATCGGGCAGTGGTGAATGGCTCAAGGATCGACCATTTATCTGCTTCAGAACTTTATCAAGATCGCCCTGGGAATACTTATATTGATTTTGACACGGAATTTGCAAAATTAGAAGGAGCTTCGGAAAGTTTGATGTCGATTACTCCTGCTAAAACCTATCTTTCAAGTGATTTTCCTGATATGAATAATCGAACGATTGATGTAACAGGAATGGGAAGTTCAGATGTTGTAATCATCAATGTGGATGCTTCAGTGTTATCATTGAATACACCACTGAATATTGTAAATTCTGAAAATAAAATTTTGGTTATGAATGTCATCAATGCACCAGCTGATTTCACGATCCAGTCACAAATTCATTACAATAATCGAGCAAATCATGAAACGGAAGATTTTTCTGACGCAAATATTTCATGGAATTTCCCAAGTAATGTAACGAACTTGGCGATAAATGCACCTTTTCAAGGTACCATTATTGCGCCACGAGCAGATGTCACAGCCAATCAAAATATGGATGGAACAATCATCGGAAAAAATGTTACGCTAAATGCAGCAACCAATCGTTGGGACCCTAACGAAATTTTCCTTGCTGATAATCCAGATAATTCTGGATCAAGCGATAGCAGTACGGACACGACAAGCAGTGACAGCAGTACGGACACGACAAGCAGTGACAGCAGTACGGACACGACAAGCAGTGACAGCAGTACGGACACGACAAGCAGTGACAGCAGTACGGACACGACAAGCAGTGACAGCAGTACCGACACAACAAGCAGTGATAGCAGTACAGATACCACAAGCAGTGATAGCAGTACAGACACGACAAGCAGTGACAGCAGTACCGACACAACAAGCAGTGATAGCAGTACAGATACCACAAGCAGTGACAGCAGTACGGACACGACAAGCAGTGATAGCAGTACGGATATGACAAGCAGTGACAGTAGCACTAACCCAACAAGTGGTGACAGCAGTAGCAACCCAACAAATGGTAATAGTGATACTGACACGCCAACTCCATTTCATATTGATCCAAGTATGAGCGGAGAGGATACCAATCAGGTGTATCCTAATAATAATGATAAAACTAATCAATCAAATGGAATGAATAGCACCATCCCACAACAAGGGAAGGGTACTGATTTAGATAGAAATGAGTTTAACAGTTCTACAAATGAAACAACTAACGTAACCGATGAATCGCGGTCAATGGATTTTCAAGATCAAGATTCGCAAGTTTTGCCAAAAACAAATAGTGCTTCCAATAAATGGTTAGCAATTGTTGGTGGAATGATTATTGTGTTAGTTGTTATTGTGGGATTTATGAGAAGAAAGAAGCATAAATAAGAAGAATAAATAAAGGCTCATCAAGTGTTTGACTGAGCCAACTAAAAATAAGCCTTCCTACATGAAGCGTATCTGCTAAGTTCGTTTGCTCTGACTAGCGGGTCTTGTTTCCTAGAGGATGGCTTATTTTTTCTTGAAGTTATTCTGATTATAAGAAGGAGCAAGTTAATTTGTGTCTAATCGGTAAGAAAGAGGTGTATCTTTGTCATGGTTTTTACGATATAACCAGTAGTCTAATACAGCTGCGATACAGATACAGATAGGCGCATTTTCTTCCATTGGAATATCAAGTACATAATAATCTCCAGAAAAAAGCGTTGCTTTATCCATTTTCATGATTCGTTGATTAAAATGATGGATTTGATATTGATGGTTATAGATATCTCCTTGAACTGTCCAATGAAGACGACGTACATAGTAAAAATCCCCGGGCCAGTTAAAGATTTTTTGCATCGTTCCCACTTTTTTAAAATCCTTATAAAGTTCAAAACGGGTTCCGAAAGTTAGACTCGTTTGTTTAATATGTGCCACAAGATTTCCGTTCATTGCATAAAGAGACAAAGCATCTCCTTTTGTTCCCCAACGACCAACCATTAAGAAGATGGATTTACCAGATTCATTTTTAACAACAGTCCTCGTGACACGACTGAGATGCTTTTCTTGAATGAAAAATTCTGACATCTTTCTCCCTCTTTTCTCGAAAATTATAGATTTTCGGAAATTGCCCGTAAGATTGCCTTGCCGACCCCAGACTCCAGGTTAGTATCAGTGACAAATTTTGCGTAATCTTTGACTTCGATTTCAGCATTTCCCATCGCAAAACTAACACCAGCCACTTGTAACATACTAACGTCATTAAAATTATCCCCAATCGCCATGACATCGTCTAATTCGATTCCTCGGTCATGTGCGACATGAGCCACAGCAATTCCTTTTTGGGCATTTTTGTGATTGACCTCGATATTGTTTTGACCAGACGAAGTAACAGCTAAGTCACCCAGTTCACTGATTTCTTTTCCAACTGGACCCAATACTCGCGGACCTTCCGTATGGAAACAAATCACTTTTAATACCTCTAATGTTTCGTCTTGGAGCAAGTCACGAATACTATCAACATAATTGATATGCAAAAGTTCAAGGTTGGCTGAAGCCATCGCAATCGCCATTTTATATGTTAAATGGGGGAGATGACTACCGATCATTGAGGCAAAGCTTTCAATTCTTTTGGCTTGGCTTTCAGAATAAAGCCCTCGATTGGTCGATACTTCATAATAAATCTCATTTTGATCAAGGATATCTAAGACAGTTGCAGTTTTTAGAGTCGGTATTGGAACAGTGAACAAGGAGTTTCCTGTTTTGTCGAAAACTTGCGCACCATTTAGCGTAATCATGGCACAATCAATGCCAACTTCATCTAAAGCCGCACGTGCTTCTTGATAATTGCGACCAGTCGCAACCATAAATTCAATCCCTGCATCATTGGAAAAGCGGATCGCTTCGGCATTTTCGGGTGATATACTCATATGGGCATCTAATAAAGTACCGTCCATATCTGATGCGATTAATTTGATCATAACTCTCATCGTTCCTTTCTTTCTCTTCTTCTTAGTTTACCATATCCAGATGACACTGCGTGCGAAGATTGCCCCTTGTTAAGAAAGAATTTGTGAGTTATCCTGATTGTTGGAGGTGGAACGATTGAAAGAAATCATTCATAACAGTTGGCAAACGATTTTAACAGATGAGTTTGAAAAAGAATACTACCAAAAGTTAAGAAACTTTTTAAAAAAAGAATATACGACTCAGAAAATTCATCCAGATATGTATCATATTTATGAAGCGTTGGAATTGACTCCTTACGAAAAAGTAAAGGTTGTGATTTTAGGTCAAGACCCTTACCATGGTGTCAATCAAGCACATGGCTTATCTTTTTCTGTGCAACCAGGGGTTAAAATTCCACCATCATTAAACAATATCTATAAAGAATTGCAAAGTGATTTAGGTATTTCGCTGGTCAAACATGGCAATTTAGTTTCTTGGGCTAAGCAAGGCGTTTTACTATTAAATACGGTACTAACGGTCCGAGAAGGTCAAGCTTACTCACATCGTGGCAAAGGTTGGGAAATACTGACGGATAAAATCATTGAAAAATTAAACGAACGAGAAAAACCAATCGTTTTTATTTTATGGGGGAAACCGGCTCAAGAAAAAATGAAAATGATTGATAAAAGTCGGCATATCATTTTAACATCTGCTCATCCTAGTCCATTATCAGCTCATCGAGGATTCCTAGGCTCTAAACCTTTTTCTAAGACCAATGATGCACTGATGGCATTAGGGGAAACACCGATCGATTGGCAATTACCTGAAACAGTGTAGTAAGACAGCGTTTTCCTGTTATATGTCAGATTGTATGTTATGTGAAAGACTTCATTACTAATGGTTTTTTGACTGATACAGATAAAATAAACTGTTCTTTTTTTTGGGAATAGTGTATGATGGATACATAGAAAATATCTGGAGGTCATCTTGTGGAATTGTTTGATAGTTTGAGATTCAAAATTGTACGTCGCAGCATTAAAATCGTTTTTCCTGAAGCAACTGATGCAAGAATTTTAGGTGCAGCAGCTCGTTTGAAAGCGGAAGAATTAGTGGAACCTATTTTGATTGGTAGCGAAGAAGAAATCACAGCTGCTGCTCATGCTCGTGGAATTAAAACTTCAAGTTTTACGATCATTGATCCAAATCGTTATGATAAATGGGATGAAATGGTTGAAGCTTTTGTGGAACGTCGTAATGGAAAGGCATCCAAGGAACAAGCAGAAAGCATCTTAAAAGATGTCAATTACTTTGGTACGATGTTGACATATATGGGAATTGCTGACGGGATGGTTTCTGGTGCGATTCACTCAACTGGAGATACTGTTCGTCCAGCGTTACAAATCATCAAAACAAAACCAGGCGTCAGCCGAACAAGTGGTGCGATGATCATGGTACGTGGACGTGACCAAGAAAAATATGTCTTTTCAGATTGTGCTATCAATGTCAATCCCAATGCCCAAGAATTAGCAGAAATCGCTGTAGAATCAGCAAAGACTGCTGAATTATTCGATATTGATCCTAAAGTAGCATTAATGAGTTTTTCAACTAAAGGATCTGCGAAAGCACCAGAAGTGGATAAAGTGGTCGAAGCAACTAAAATTGCTAAAAAATTAGCGCCTCAATATGTAATTGATGGCGAATTACAATTTGATGCTTCTTATGTTCCTTCAGTGGCTCAACTAAAAGCACCTGATTCTGATGTAGCTGGACAAGCAACTGTCTTTGTTTTCCCAGAATTGCAATCTGGAAACATTGGTTACAAAATTGCTCAACGTTTTGGTAACTTTGAAGCGATCGGACCGATCTTACAAGGATTGAATAAGCCAGTTTCTGATTTATCTCGTGGAGCAAACGAAGAAGATGTGTATAAATTAGCAATCATTACTGCAGCCCAAACATTATTAGATTAAGATCTAAGACTAAATGAATAAGAGTTCGTGAAAGAAGCGATCGGCTCCGAACGTATAAGCGCTGATTTTTTTGAAACAGTTCTCATGTTTTGAAAAATTTAGACTTATTGCAAGGAGCTGATGATTGAAAAACATTTATTCATTTTGACACGTCTGAAAAAGCTCGGGACGACCTTTGTCCCAAGCTTTTTTTTGCTTTAAAAAATTTTCCATCCACGATATACTGTCACAAAAGGCTAGATGAAGGAGTAAGTTAGAATGATTGAATTAAGTGGTTTAGATAAGACAGAAGAATTGGCAAAAGTCATCGGTGAAGTGGCACTGCCTGGGGATAATTTAGTATTAACTGGTGACTTAGGAGCCGGAAAAACAACGCTGACCAAAGGGATTGCTCGCGGATTAGGAATCGAACAAATGATCAAGAGCCCCACTTATACAATTATTCGGGAATATGATCAAGGTAGATTGCCGCTTTATCATATGGATATTTATCGTGTAGCAGCTAGCGGCGCGGATCTTGGTTTAGATGAGTATTTTGAAGGAGAGGGTTTATCTGTCATTGAATGGGGGAATCTTTTAGAAGAAGCCTTACCAGAAGACTATTTGGAACTGATTTTAGAAAAAAGTGATACAGATTTAGAATATAGATATGTGAAATTGCAAGCATATGGGGAGCAAAGTGAAGCTTTCAAACAGCGGATCGTGGAAAAATGGAGACAAAACAATGAGTGAAGAGATCTCATTGACCATTCGAGAAGCTCAGCCAAATGATGCCAGTGAATTATTAGCAATGATGCAACAAGTAGAGGAAGAGACTGACTTTTTGGTTATGGATGAACAAGGAATGGAGCTAACACCTGAAGCCTTAGCTTTATCCATCGAATATCTACAAGACAGCAACAATAATCTTTTACTCTTAGCTTGTATGGGTCAAAAAATCATCGGGGTTGTTTCTGTTAAAGCAGGCGAACAATACCGCATCTCTCATGTGGGAGAGGTTGGAATCAGCATCTTAAAGGACTATTGGGGTTTTGGCTTAGGAACGATGTTGCTTGAAGAAGTATTGATTTGTGTGAAAGAAAATGGTGTACTTTTTAGACTAGAACTAGATGTGCAAACTCGAAATGAACGAGCGGTTCACTTGTATCAAAAAATGGGTTTTGAAATCGAAGCGCTTATGAAAAGAGGGGCCCGAACAGATGATGGGGACTTTTTGGATGTCTATAGGATGTCTTTATTGATTGACTGATCTTAGATTTAGGAGGACATCTTTTCAAATAATCAGAAAAAATTGGTGAATGGTTGGAATGAAGGGGATAAAGGTTCTTGAAAAGGTTAAAAAAGGCGATCAAAAAATCCATGGTTACCTGTAAAAAGCAACCATGGATTTTTTGTCTACCTGTTTTTTAGTAGCTCATTTTAGGGTAACTAATTTTTTCAAAGGATCTGTTCCAAAGTGTTTTTCTTGATAAAGTAAAATCTCTGCACAGGCACGACTGTCTTCTAATGCATCATGGTGATTCGCTAAAGTGATATTTAAATTTTCACAGACAGTATTCAATCGATGATTTGGCATCTCTGGAAATAAACGACGACTGGTTTTTACCGTACATAAAGATAAATAATGAGGTTGGAGCAAATTGTAATAATCTAAACAACCAGCTAGAACTTTCGTATCAAAAGCTGCGTTATGAGCGACGACTAAGCGGTTTTTTTGGAAATAATGTTGAATCGTTTGCCAAACTTCAGGAAATTTGGGTGCGGTACGAACATCTTCTTGATGAATACCGTGAATTTGAACATTTCTCCAGAAAAAAGGTGTTTCTGGCTGGATGAGTGTGTAATATTCATCAACAATTTGGCTATTTTGGACCATAACCAATGCTAATGAACAAGCACTGTGGGATTGATGGTTGGCTGTTTCAAAGTCCATTGCAACAAAATTCATGTGCATAAAACCTCCTTAAAAAATAAACACTAACATAAAAAGTGAAGAAAAGAAAGTGATGGATATGTAAAAAAAATCAATCAAATGAAGAAAGACCACGCTCAAAAAAGAAGCATCTTTGCTGATCTTTCTTCATTCTTTTTAATAAAAATATTCAGCCCTGCCTAGGATGACGATGGCTAACAATGAGATTATTTCAAGTCTAGTTCTACGGGACAATGATCGCTTCCCATAATCGAGGTATGGATTTTTGCATCCACCAAGCGTGACTTCAACTCGTCACTAGTTAAGAAATAGTCGATACGCCAACCTGCGTTGTTTTTTCTAGCATTGAAACGATAACTCCACCAAGAATAAATACCAGTTTGTTCAGGATAGAAATAGCGGAAGGTATCAATAAAGCCATTTGCTAACAAGTGTGAGAAGGCAGTTCGTTCTTCCATCGTAAAGCCAGCATTTTTTTGATTGGTTTTCCAATTTTTCAAATCAATTTCCTGGTGGGCAACGTTTAAGTCGCCACACACAATGACTGGTTTTTGTTTTTTTAGTTCTTCTAAGTAATGGTAAAAGGCTTCTTCCCATTGTAAACGGTAGTCCAAGCGTTTTAATTCATTTTGGGAATTAGGTGTATAACAAGTAACTAGAAAGAATTCAGGGTATTCAAGTGTGATCAAACGTCCTTCTTGATCATGTAAATCAATGCCCATTCCATAAGAGACATTTAGTGCGGGTTCTTTGGCAAAGATCGCTGTGCCTGAATAGCCTTTTCTTTCTGCATAATTCCAATATTGATGATAGCCAGGTAAGTCTAATTCGATTTGACCGGCTTGTAGTTTGGTTTCTTGAAGACAGAAAAAGTCGGCATCTAATTCATGAAAGACGTCTAAAAAATTTTTATTGACGATTGCACGTAGGCCATTCACATTCCAGGAGATAAATTTCAATTAAATACGCATCCTTTCTTTTGGATCTTAGATTAGCATTTGTGGTTCTATTGTACCTTATTTTACTAAAAAATAGTGTAAGATAAGAGTAATGAATGGATTGGAGGAACGAACATGCGAATTGGTGTGATTGGTGTGGGTAATATTGCAGAAAAAGCGTATTTACCTACTTATGCAAAAAATCAAGGAAAGATTGATTTCTACTTTGCGACTAGAAACAAAGAAACGAAAAAACGAATCCATGAAATGTATGGATTTGACCATCTATATGAATCAATTGATGAACTACTGTCTCAGGATATCAAGGCTTGTATGATTCATGCAGCCACAAAGGTACATTATGAATTAGCCAAAAAATGTCTTGAAAATCAGGTGCATGTGTATATCGATAAACCACTCAGTGTTGACCTTAATGAAATCAACGAATTACAAGAACTGGCAGATAAAAATCAAGTTGTCTTAATGGTTGGATTCAATCGACGTTTTGCTCCAATGGTCGAACGTTTGAAACAAGTCCCCGAGAAGCGGCTAATCCAGTTACAAAAAAATCGAATTGCAGCTCAGGAAACAACGGAATTTGTGATCTATGATTTGTTTTTACATCTTGTTGATACGGCGGTATATCTTTTGGACGAACCGATCTTGCGTACGAAATATCAGATCCGTGAAACAAAAGAATTTTTGGAATTTGCGGTTTTACAATTGGAAACAGCCCATCAAACAGCAATTTTAACAATGGATCTTTTAAGTGGAGCAAATAGCGAGAACTATCAGATCACTAGTAAAAGTGGTACTTATGAAGTGGCGGAATTAACGGATATGACGATCCAACGAGCATCTGGTATCGAAATAGAAAAATTTGGCGATTGGGAAAGTACGTTAGTCAAACGCGGTTTTGAGCCAATGGTTCAAACATTTTTCGCAGAGATCAGCAAAGAAAAACCTTCAATGGAAGGATTGAAGCAACAAGGGATCATGCAAAGTCATGCACTTTGTGAAGAAATGCTACGCAAACATACAAGACAACAAATGTGAGGGAAACTGGCAAGTTTGTTTTAAGCGTGATAGAATAATGGGGATGTTTGATATAGAAAGGAAAATCCTCAGTGAATAAAGAAGACTTAGTTAAAAATTTACCAGCACTCAATCTATTGTTTGATGAACCATTGATGAATTACACGTTTACCAAAACGGGCGGTCCAGCGGATGTTCTCGTTTTCCCAAAAACACAAAATGAAGTAAAAGAAGTAGTGGATTATTGCCGAACCCATGATGTACCTTGGATGGTTTTAGGTAATGCCAGTAATTTGATTGTTCAAGATGGTGGGATTCGTGGCATGGTGATCATGTTGACTGAGATGAAACAAATCCGAGTTTCTGGGACGATGGTCACAGCTGAAGCTGGAGCAAAATTGATCGATACGACCTATGCGGCGTTAGATACTTCTTTAACCGGGTTTGAGTTTGCTTGTGGCATTCCTGGAAGTATCGGAGGCGCTGTTTATATGAATGCAGGTGCCTATGGCGGTGAAATCAAAGACGTATTAGCAGAAGTGGATGTTTTATTAGCAGATGGTACGTTGAAAACTCTAACCAACGAAGAAATGGCGTTTTCTTATCGACATAGTAAAATCCAAGAAATGGATGCAGTCGTTTTAGAAGCACGTTTCCAATTAACTGCAGGAGAGCATGAAGTAATCAAAGGGCGGATGGACGAGCTGACTGAATTACGTCAATCGAAACAACCATTGGAATATCCTTCTTGTGGGAGTGTATTCAAACGTCCTGTGGGGCATTTTACTGGTCAATTGATCCAAGAAGCTGGATTACAAGGCTTAAAATGGGGTGGCGCTCAAATCTCTGAAAAACATGCTGGCTTTATTGTCAATATTGATCATGCGACCGCTACGGATTATACAGAATTGATCGCGCATATCCAAGAAGTGATCAAAGAAAAATTTGATGTGTCTTTGGAAACAGAAGTACGGATCATTGGCGAAGCAAAAACAGTGGATGCAAGCATGTAACCATTGCTAGTTGAATGAACTAGCCATCAATGACTACAGTGAGATGTTCAAACTTTTGTGATAAAACAGATAGAAAGAGCTATTCTGTTTAGAAAGGAAGTTAGCTTATGCTAGATAAACATGTTCCTTATGCCGAGATTTGGATGACTCGTCCATTAAGTGACAGTCTCCCTACGCAATCTTTAGCGACTGGGTATCATTTTGAGTACTACCGTCTAGGCGATGAAACCGAATGGGCAAGAATCGAACAATCAGTCGGAGAGTTCGCAACAGAAACAGAAGCACTTGCTTACTTTCAGAGAGCTTTTTTACCTTATCAAGAAGAACTTCAGCAACGAATGCTTTTCGTTGTAACTGATACAGGTGAAAAAATCGCGACTTGTACCGCTTGGTTCAAAAAACGGAAGGATGGAAGCTATCCGCTTTTTCATTGGCTGGCAGTAGATCCGAGGCATCAAGGAAAAGGGATTGCCAAAGCATTAACGATCGAAGTACTGCGTATTTTCCAAAAGCTGGCATCTCATGGACCAGTGTATCTGCATACGCAAACTTGGAGTCATCCTGCCATTCAACTATACCAAAAGCTAGGGTTTACGATTATCGCTGAGAATTTTGATGGACGTCCGAATAGCGAGTATCCCTTAGCAATGGACACTTTGGAAAAATTGAATATAAAAGCTAAAAAAGACTAACATTCTTTTTGTTGAATAACCGTGATAATGGAAAGTAGAATCAGCTATTTTCTGTGATCATGGTTATTTCGGCTTTCTTTTTTCCGATCTACTGGTTTCATTTCAAATAGGTTTAGGCTGAAATGTAAGAATGTATATATAATTATAGGATACAATTATGAATGGAAAACAGTTATTTAGGAAATGAATGACCTGAAGAGGTAAATCTAGACTATAATACATTTAATATTTATTAAAGCTTTGAGAAAGATGTGCCAAATGATATTAAAGGGAGCGATATCATGAAGAAAACAGAAGAAATCAATCAAATTATAGTAGAATTATATGACTTGATTCTTAATAAAGAAGTCAAAGAAAGGGAAAGAGTATCATTAATCGAGGCTAAAAACAAACTAGAAAAGCAAGAATATTTTCCAAGAGTAATGAAAGATCTGGAATATCAACTACGCCCTTTAGCGATCAAGAGTCAATTGACACCACCAGTCGCAGCTTTTTATTTAAAAATTTCTACGATAGGGCGATTTGAACAAGAATTAGGTCGAGGATTAGCTTCGACACCCATCACTTTTGGACCATTTTTTCAATAAATATCCCCTGAAGCGTGAAACCACTGCTAGCTGGTTTATCTGATCTCTTTAATAAGTGTAAGTAGTACAATTCCTGAACACACTTTATTTGTTTTTATACCCATCAAAAAAGCCTAGGACGTCCTTGCCCCAGGCTTTTAATAGTAGACAATTTTTCTTATACTAGTTTCTAAAGTTATCGATAGAATCACATAAAGAATAATTGATAATAAAATTTTGTTTATTTCGAAGGTGCTTTTCTTCTTTCAGTTCGTGATTCTCTCTTTTTTCTGGGGATGAAGTTACGGATAAAAGTAAACTTCCGATAATCATTCTGACTATAAAGATATCCAAAGATACTAAACGTCAAGGCTCCAATAAAATTGACGAATAGGTCTTTCATCGTGTCAATAATTCCTATGTCAAGATAACCACCAGAAATCACATATTTTTCTGTATTTCCAGCTGAATCTTTATATTCCACGATGGTTTGCTCGATATTAGGGATCGAGTGGACAGTATTGCCATCTTTACTTAACTCCACACTATTGATTTGTTGGACAAGGCTATCTTTTTGCATGTCCAGTTGAAATATATGATCAGCTGAAAATTCAACAAATTCCCACATCACACCGACTGTCATTGAAAAACAAAATGAAACGATAGCTAACAATAATGGTGTTAGATTCATTGTTTTCGTGTTTTTGTTCAGTAAGTAGACAAGTGAAAAACCAACCCCACCAGCTAAAAAACCAGTTAAAGCATGTAAGATAGTATCCCACATTGAGAAATACCCGTAGAAGTCACTTAATTCTCCTAAAACAGTTGAACTAAAAATAAATGAAATAATAATGATTTCTAACATATTCGGGATTTCGATCTTTAACATTTTTTCTAGAAGATAAGGAATTTCAAATAAAACTAGAGTTAGCAATAAGAGAAAAGTATTTCCCATGTTTTGCTGAAAAATTTGATCGACTAACATTACTGTAACGATGACCCGTAGAAGAATATAAAACGCATGGGTAATTCTTCCAGCGGTTTTGGTACCATTCATAAAAAACATTTTCAGATAGTTCATAAAATAACTCCTTTATCTATAGTAAAGATTATACTAGGGTAAAAGCGCAAACCAAAATTATTTGTACCAAAACGCCTAAATGAATAAGAAAACAGCCAACAAAAAATAGCAAAAGTAGTTATCTAGAGATGCTAGATGAAAAAGTCATTGTTTATTGATAAAAAGAATAAAAAAATAGTTGGGATTGTGAATTTTTTCACTTAAAATAAAGGAGTACTAAAATTTAGGAGGAAAATAATGAAAAAAGTGCTAAAAAGTTTGGTGGTTTTTACATCAGTTTTAACAATGGGAGCTTGTAGTGCAGATTCAAAAGAAAAAACGACGACAAGCACGAAATCATCTGAAAAAACAGAGGTATCTTCAGGTGCATCGGAACAAACGTATACCAACCCATCTGAAATGAAAGATTCTTATGATATTATCATTGTTGGTGCAGGTGGAGCAGGGATGACAGCAGCGATTGAAGCAAAAGATGCTGGATTGAACCCAGTCATCTTTGAAAAAATGCCAGTAGCAGGTGGGAATACCTTAAAATCTTCAAGTGGAATGAATGCATCAGCCACTAAATTCCAACAAGCTGACGGAATCAATGACTCCAATGAAGCGTTCTACGAAGAAACATTAAAAGGCGGAGGCGGCACCAATGATCAAGAATTACTCCACTACTTCGTTGATCATTCAGCCGCTGCGATTGATTGGTTGGATCAAAATGGAATCAAATTGGATAATTTAACAATTACTGGGGGAATGAGTGAAAAAAGAACCCACCGACCTTCAGATGGCTCAGCTATCGGTGGGTACTTAGTTGACGGATTGTTAAAAAATGTACATGAACGTAAAATTCCTATTTTTGTGAATACAGATGTAACTGATATCAAAGAAAATAGTGGTAAAGTCAATGAGGTGACTGTACAAGTCCAAGGCGAAGAGCCAAAGGAAATCAAAGGGAACGCAATTGTAGTGACAACTGGCGGGTATGGTGCCAATCAAGAAGTGATTGAAAAATACCGTCCTGATTTAGCAGGCTATGTCACTACTAACCAAGTAGGCTCAACCGGTGATGGAATCACGATGATTGAAAAATTAGGTGGTCAAACGGTTGACATGGATAAAATCCAGATACATCCAACAGTCCAACAAGATGAAGGCGTCTTGATTGGTGAAGCTGTTCGAGGTGAGGGGGCTATTTTAGTCAACCAAGAAGGACAACGATTTGTGAATGAATTAGATACAAGAGACAAAGTTTCCGCAGCTATTACAGCTTTACCGGAAAAATCTGCTTATTTGATTTTTGATCAAGGAGTAAGAGATCGAGCAAAAGCAATTGATTTCTATGAGCAAAAGGGTTACGTGACTTCAGGAGATGATCTGGCAGAATTAGCTGAAAAAGTAAATGTGCCTGCAGACAATTTGGCTCAAACACTTGAATCCTGGAATAAAGCAGTCGATGCTCAAAAGGATGACGCTTTTAATCGGACGACAGCGATGGACAATGGACTGACAGAACCCAAATACTATGCGATCAAAATTGCACCAGGTATCCACTACACAATGGGTGGCGTGAAAATCAATACGAAGACAGAAGTGTTGAATAAAGAAAATCAACCGATCACTGGTTTGTATGCTGCTGGTGAAGTAACTGGGGGGCTACACGGGAACAATCGGATTGGTGGTAATTCGGTTGCTGAAATTATTATCTTTGGACGACAAGCTGGACAACAGGCAGCAAAATTCGTCAGTGAAAATTAAGAACGTAAATATAAAGTAAATGGACGGTCAATTAGGAGAAAACTAGCATGTCAAAAGTTAGTTTTCTCCTATACTTTTATCAAACTGTGAAGAACATGCGATCATGGTTCTACTCCTTTACTTTGAATAAATGATTATTTGATAGAAAATAAGTGACTTTTGCAGGTCGTTCCAGATGATAATAAATAAAAATAGAAACGAGTGAAACGAATGAGTCAACAATTATATTATTTCTTTTTGATAATCGCATTCGTACGATTGTATGTATTAAAAATTTCAAGTAAGCATGCGAACCAATTATTACATGAAGGAGCGATTGAGTATGGAAAAACAACTACAAAATGGTTAGCTATCTTACATACGCTGTTTTATTTTTCTGCTTTCTTTGAGGGAAGCATTCAAAAAACACAAATTAATTGGGTCAGCTGGATTGGATTTTGTATCATCCTATTTTCGTTTATCATGCTCTTTTGGGTCATGAAATTATTAGGAAAATATTGGTCAGTGAAATTGATCTTTGAACCAGATCATCAATTGATTGAACATTGGTTGTTCCAACGGGTCAAGCACCCCAATTATTTTTTAAATATTTTACCTGAATTGATTGGAGTCGTGCTTCTTTTTCACGCTTATGTGACACTCATTATTTTTATTCTTCCTTATAGTCTCTGTCTCTATCTACGAATAAAAAAGGAAAATCAATTAGTTGCATCTATTAAACAGAAAGAAATAAAGCAGTCATAATAAACTAGCTAAATAAAAAAAGCCGTAGAATCCAAAAATAGTTGCTCCTATTTTTGAAATTCTACGGCTTTTTTTTGATTGCTATTTGCATTTAAAAGTTGGTTATTCTGTTATCGTCAAAATAATCTTTCCGATATTCTTATTCGCTTCCATATATTCATGAGCTTCTTGGACTTGCGCCAATGTAAAGGTACGATCAATAATTGGTTTGACTCGTTGGTCAGCTAGATAAGGTCCAACTACTTGCATAAATTCTTGAGTCAATTGAGCTTTGTACTGATCACTTCGAGGAGTCAACAAAGTGCCGATCAATTGGATTCGTTTGGTGATCAAGGTAGCTAAATCAATCTCTGGTACAATTGTTCCACCTAACATTCCGATCAATACCCAACGTCCATCAATAGCAATAGAAGCTAAATTTTTCTCCCAATAAGAAGCTCCGATGAAATCTAAGATCACGTCGACACCTTTTCCATTGGTGATTCTTGCTACTTCGGTTGAAAAATCCTGTGTTTTGTAATTGATCTGTTCATCTGCACCAAGTTTTTGACAAAAAGCTAGTTTTTCTGATGAACCAGCAGTGACGATGACGGTTGCCTTAGTAAGTTGTTTTGCTAGTTGGATGGCTGCCGTTCCCACACCGCTCGCTCCAGCGTGGATCAAAACAGTTTCACCTTCTTGTAAATTTCCTAGCCAATAGAGTGTTTGGTAAGCTGTTAGAAAAACTTCTGCAATACCAGCCGCTGCAATATTATCCAATGTATCGGGCAGTAAAATTGCACGGTCAGCTGGCATCACTGCGTACTCGGCATAACCGCCTAAATTGACTAACCCACATACTCTTGTACCTGGTACAAAAGCTGGGTTATCACTTCGGTTTTCAACAACTTCTCCAGCTACTTCTACGCCAAGAATTGGGTAAGGAGTCTGTTGATTCGTTGTTTCTCGCCGCATGATGTCCGTTCGATTGATTGCCGCTGTGTGAACTTTTATGAGTAATTGTCCTTTTTTCGCTATTGGTTTTGGTGCATCGATCTCTTGTAGTACTTCGGCAGAACCGGGATGTTTGATCGTGATGGCTCGCATTTCTTATTCCTCCTCGACTATTTGCTGCAACGCAGTTGAAATTTCCTGCGTTCCTTCAGATAGTACTAGCGTTGTTTTAGTTATAGTTGGTTGTTCCACTAAAGCTGTCAAAACAGCAGCTACTGTTTGACGAGAGACGGTTTTAGCAGTGGCTTCTGTTGGTTTTGCCAGTTGGACTGTAGTGACTTCTTCATTTGTCAATGACACTGGCTGGATGATTACATAATCTAAAGTTGTTTGTTGTTTCAGCCACTCATCAGCATAATGTTTCGTAATGTAGTAATCAATCATAGAATCTGGCCATTTACTGCGATCCTCGGCAAAAACAGCACTAATCATAAAGTAGCGAGAAACATGTGCTGATTCGGCCGCTATCATTGTCTTGATCGCACCGTCTAAGTCGATCTGCAATAAGTTTTTCCCTTGCGAACCCGCAACAAAAATAACGAGATCACAACCTTTAAAAGCATCTGCCATTTCTTCAATTGTCCAAGTAAGATCGAAAGAAACATAAGTGACATTATCTTTTTTTACTAAAGATTGTGTTGCAACCTCGCGTACACCTGCTGTCACTTGATGTCTAGTAGTTGCAAGGTCTTTGATTAAATGCCGACCAATTTGGCCATTAGCACCTACAACAAAAATTTTCATTTTAATCATCCTTTCTTATAATAATCACTATCAATCATAACACTAAACAAAAAAAATGCGAGAAAGAGGTTATGAAAGCATCGATAGCTCCGAAGACAATAAGAAAGAATTTTTTAAAATAACTTCACATATTTTGAAAAATTCAGGCTTATTTCCGAAGGTCAGCTCTGAGAACGCCGTGGATAGGATAATAAACAGCATGGGGAACTTAGATGGGACAAATTCAGGCTTGCTCCAAGGAGTAGAAGCTTTCATACTATTGATGATTTTTAAGTAAAAAACATCCATCTACCAATTTCAACAAAAATTGGGATGGATGTTTTGATTCAAAGAAGATCATGTTCGCTATCAGCTAATTGTCTTATTTAGGTTGGGGTGTCGCATGCATCAAACGAAGCAAGACACTACCAACAGCGACTGTAGCAATTCCAGCGATGATTCCTTCTGGAACACCACTCGTAAAGATAACAGCTAAAATAGCAGTATATAACGCATGGATACTTTTTCCGACCACTTGAGCATAATCTTGTTGGAATAAGAAATAGATCATATTCATCACTAGGATCGTATTCACG
Source organism: Enterococcus sp. C74 (assembly GCF_040887125.1). Classification (NCBI taxonomy): domain Bacteria; kingdom Bacillati; phylum Bacillota; class Bacilli; order Lactobacillales; family Enterococcaceae; genus Enterococcus; species Enterococcus sp. C74. The sequence continues at coordinate 395,230 of NZ_JBFOFA010000001.1, forward strand.
AAAGAACCAGCTAAGCCTGCTAGAAACAAAGAAACACCTTGAAACTTGTTTTTACTTAGCCGTAGTATTCCTTTATAGACAAAGTAGGGAACAACACCAATCAATATCCTTGGAATAAAAGCAATCAATAATGCTTTCAAACTTCCGTGGTCTGTGCCAATCACTGGGATGAATGGGGAGAAGACGAATGATAAAGGCGTTTGAATGACCGTACTACGAATCATACTAATCAAGCCGAATGTCCCTCCTAGAAAGCCACCTAAACGTGGGCCTAAAACGATTGATGCAATGATCACTGGGATATGCATGGTCGTAGCGTTGATTGGACCAATAGGAATAAACCCAAGCGGTGTGACCGCTAATAAAATCATGATTGCTAAAAACATAGCAGTCAAAGCAAAAGTACGTGTGTTTTTCATAATGACTCCTTTTATATTAAGCGTTTCTTTCATTAATCAGTTGTACCGTTTGATCAATGATTATTTGGGTATCAGCTAAAGCACCTTTGCCAAAATCACCACAAGCCAACAACGACTCTCTTGGCTCGATTTCTTGATAGCCGATTGATTTTAACGTATTTAAATTCCTTTGATTGAGCGGATGTTGATACATATTTGTATTCATTGCAGGAGCAATCAACTTCGGAGTATCTGCAGGGAGTGCCATTGCAACTGTTGAGAGCAGATCATCTGCTAATCCATTTGCTAATTTACCGATAATATTAGCCGTAGCAGGAGCAATCAAGAACAAGTCTGCTTGTTTTGCCAGTTCGATGTGATTAATCACTGAAGGTTCTTTTTCTTGCATGACATCGGTATGGACGGCACGTTTTGATAAGGATTGTAACGTAAGTGGCGTGATGAAGTGAGTGCTGCTTTCTGTCATGATTACGTCTACTTGGTAGCCAAGTTTCACGAGTTGATTGGTAATATCCGCACTTTTATAAGCAGAGATACTGCCAGTAACCCCCAATAGAATTTTTTTCATAATTGTTTACTCCTTTCATTCCCTGCTAAAATCAAGCTTAACTTTTGTGTTTTAAGAAATAAATCAGAGAATTTTTTTCAGCGTTTCATTGGTTAAAGGAAACTGGTTCTATTATAACCGATGCTAATAATTTAGCAATTTCTTCCTTGGATTGTGCTTCTTTGATTGTGCCGTCTGCCCCTAATAGATAGCCGTGATGGTTTGTTCCGTCGATTTGTGTCAGATCATTCGCGAGGATGTAGTCTACCTGATTCTTCATGATGCTTTTTTTGGCGACTGCTAAAAGTTCTGTTTTTGAAACATCGACTAATAACTTAAAGCCGATGATGGTTGCTTCTGGTTGCCATTTTCTTAGATAGCTGATGATCTTAGGCGTTTTTTTCAAGGCAATTAACAAGTGTTCTGTGTCAGAAGAGATTTTTTCAGCTTTATTAGGATTTATTTCATGGTCTCGGAACCATGAAGAAAGGTGTTCTGGCGTTAGCGGTGTTTGGTCAATGCTCTGTGCCAATTGTTCTTCAGATAGGCTAAAAGCAGGAGTGAAATCGCTCACTGCCATACTATGGATGATGGCATCATAAGAGTCACTGGTCAGTAATCTTTCCAAAGTTTCAAATAAATCTTGAGTGGACTCGATTAGATGAAAGCAAATATTGTCCTGTGACGTTGGCTTGACAGCACTGTTTGTCGTGACATAGTCGATCATTACTGTTGAATCAGCTACCAATGTTTCAGCAATCTTTTTACCTAACTGCCCAGTCGAATGATTTGTGATTGAACGAACTTGATCAATTTTTTCGCTTGTGCCACCAGCCGTAATTAATATCTTCATTTCATTTCACCTACATTAACTAGTGTCCTTCCCTGATGTTGCCCAGCTAACAATCGTTGAATCACTTCGGGCAATTCCTCCAAGGCGATTTCTTTAACGAAAAGATCATCAGCAATAGCAAGATCAGCTAATTGTTGCCATAAGGAGAAACGTTTTTCATGCGGAACATTGACTGAATCGATACCGATCAACTGGATATTGCGCAAAATGAACGGTAATACAGTAGTGGTCAATTGGATTCCTCCAGCATTTCCACATAATGCCGCAGCACCATCATAGGCGATCAAAGGAAGGAGTTGGGTCAATAAGTCACCACCAACCGTATCAATGACATAATCGATTTGTTGCTTTCCTAAAGGTTTTGTCTTTTCAGGAAGAAATTCATTTGGGGATAGGACTTCATTCGCTCCTAATTTTTTCAGCCATTCCACCGATTCTTTTTTGCGTGAAAGAGCGATAATCGAAGTAAAACCCAATTTTTTTAAAATTGCCACAGCGGTACTGCCTACTCCGCCAGATGCTCCGGTTACAACAATACGGTCACTCGTCTTCATCCCTTTTGTTATGAGGGCGTTCACACATAAAAGTGCAGTAAAGCCAGCAGTTCCTAATACCATTGCCTGACGAAGTGACAAGGTTTTCGGAAGTGGGATCAACCAATCACCAGAAACTTTCTGGTACTGGCTATAGCCTCCAGGTTGAGTGACGCCCAAGCCATAACCAGTTAGGAGAACAGAATCATCTGTTTTGAAACGTTCATCTCGACTTTCGACAACGGTTCCTGAAAGATCAATCCCAGGTGTCATAGGATAAGAGCGGATGACACCACCAGATTCACTACTAGCTAGTGCATCTTTATAGTTAACATCAGAATAAGCAACTTTGACCAACACTTCGTTCGCTGATAAAAGAGGCATTTCCTGGTCAATGATCGAAGTATGAAAATGCGGAACATTATTTACTTGAAACGCTTTAAATTTATTCATGTAAAAACAGAACTCCTCTCAAAATTTTTCTTTTATCATACCATAAATCAATCTATTTTATGGTGATTCGCTGATGATTAGTGACTAAAAAAAGTGAAACTTATTCTTTCAAAAAAAAAAGATGTTTTTCGTGAAATTTAAAATAAAAAGGGTTGTTTTTTTAATCAAAATTTGTATACTAGTACGAGTGAGAGTAAACTTGATGTTTACTATTAGAAAACTTCATGGAGGAGGAATGAGATGGAAATAGGTGAGAAGTTAAGAAATTTACGTATCCAGAAAAATTTGACACAAGAAGAATTAGGTGAACGTACGGATTTATCAAAAGGCTATATCTCTCAATTAGAACGTGACTTGAGTTCGCCATCCATGGAAACATTTTTTTCGATTCTTGAAGTATTAGGTGTTTCCCCTGAAGAATTTTTTCATCAAGAAACAGTGAATCTACAAGTTGTTTATTCTAAAGAAGATCATACCGTTTATTTAGATGAAGAAAATGGTTATCAACTTGAATGGTTGGTCTCTGATTCGAATGAAAAAGAAATGGAACCTGTTTTACTGACATTCAATGAAGCAGGAGAGTATAAATTATTTGAACCTTCTTTATCAGAAACGTTTATTTTTGTGTTAGAGGGGGAATTAGAGTTAAGCTTAGGTGAAGAACGATATATTGCCAAAGCGGGTCAATCGATCTATTACCAAGCAACAAAGCACCACCAATTGAAGAATCATCAATCAAAACGTACGAGGGCATTGATTGTCGCTACTGAATCGTACTTGTAATTTTAGGGGGTTAAAAAGTGGGAAAACCAATTATTTCATTTGATCAGGTGGTCAAACGCTATGATGATGAAACGATTTTGAAAAAAGTGAGTTTTGAGATCGAACAAGGGAAATTTTATACCTTATTAGGTCCTTCGGGTTGTGGAAAAACAACGATTTTACGAATTATTGCTGGTTTCACAGATGCTACTGAAGGCGAAATGTATTTTGAGGGAAAACGATTAAATGATGTGCCAGCTAATAAACGGCAAGTAAATACGGTTTTCCAAGATTACGCCTTATTTCCTCATATGAATGTATTCGACAATGTCGCTTTTGGATTGAAAATCAAAAAAATGAATAAAGTCGATATTGAGAAAAAAGTCAAAGATGCACTTCGCATGGTGCAACTTCCTGGGTACGAAAATCGAGAAATTAGCGAAATGTCTGGTGGACAAAGACAACGTGTGGCTATCGCGCGGGCTATCGTTAATGAACCTAAAGTATTGTTGTTAGATGAACCTCTGTCTGCGCTGGATCTAAAGCTGCGAACGGATATGCAGTATGAATTAAGAGAGCTGCAACAACGTTTGGGAATTACATTTATTTTTGTTACACATGACCAAGAAGAAGCTTTAGCAATGAGCGATGAAATCTTTGTCATGAATAAAGGAAAAATCGTGCAGAGTGGAACACCTGTCGATATTTACGATGAACCGATCAATCATTTTGTGGCTGATTTTGTGGGTGAAAGCAATATCGTTGATGGTGTGATGATCGACGATAATCTTGTAGAGTTTGTTGGCAAACGATTTGAATGTGTTGATGGTGGAATGCGTCCCAATGAACCAGTTGAAGTCGTCTTGCGCCCTGAAGATTTAACGATTACTACCCCTGATAAGGGAAAACTGGTTGTGACTGTTGATACGCAACTGTTTCGTGGGGTCCACTATGAAATTGTCTGTTACGATGAGCAACAAAATGAATGGACGGTTCATTCAACGAAAAAAGCAAAAGAGGGTAGCAAAGTTGGTCTAGCCTTTGATCCAGAAGATATCCATGTCATGCGTTTTAATGAATCAGAAGAAGAATTTGATGCACGACTTGATAGTTATGAAGAGTAAGGAGGAATAGTCAATGAAAGCAATGCGTAGAATCTACTCTGTTCCTTATGTACTCTGGCTTGGTCTATTCGTGATCGCACCAGTTTTGATGATCATTTACCAATCTTTTTTTGATATGAATGGACACTTTACTTTAAATAATTATGCTACTTTTTTGACGTCTAGAACGAATCTTTTCATGGCGTTAAATTCTGTTTGGTATGCCTTTTTGATCACCTTTTTTACATTGATCATCAGCTATCCGACTGCTTATTTTTTAACTAAATTAAAACATAAACAGTTGTGGTTGATGCTGATCATCTTACCAACATGGGTGAATTTATTACTAAAAGCTTATGCGTTTATTGGTATTTTTAGTATCCATGGAAGTGTGAATCAATTTTTTGAATTTTTAGGAATTGCTCCAAGACAAATTTTGTTTACCGATTTTAGTTTTTTATTTGTGGCAACTTATATCGAGATTCCATTTATGATTATGCCGATATTCAATGCATTGGAAGAAATGAATCCGTCATTGATCAGTGCTAGCCGTGATCTAGGAGCTAATAATTTTGAAACATTTCGCCGAGTAGTATTCCCATTGTCATTGAATGGTGTAAAAAGTGGGATTCAAGCAGTGTTTATTCCTTCACTGTCATTGTTCATGTTGACACGACTGATTGGTGGAAATCGTGTGATCACTTTAGGAACAGCAATTGAACAACATTTTCTCGTGACTCAAAATTGGGGGATGGGTTCGACGATCGGGGTTATTTTGATTATTGCAATGTTTATTGTGATGTTGCTGACGGGTGAGAAGAAGAAGGGAGGCCGCGCATGATGAAAAAATTTAAGTGGTCTTACCTTTACCTCTTTATTGTTTTTCTACTATTATATTTGCCTATCTTTTATTTGATTTTCTACTCCTTTAATGACGGTGGTACCATGAACAACTTTACCGGTTTTACTTGGGACCATTATCAGGCAGTTTTTGAAGATACACGATTGATCATTATTGTATTGAACACCTTTATGTTAGCCTTTTTATCGGCACTGATTGCAACGATTATCGGAACGTTTGGGGCAATGGGGATTTACTATACTAAAAAACGTCAAGCAAGAACGACATTACTAAGTATGAATAATATTTTATTAGTTTCACCAGATGTAATTATTGGTGCCAGTTTCTTGATTTTCTTTACTTTTTTAGGCTTTGGATTAGGTTTCCAAAGTGTTTTGCTTTCTCATATTGCCTTTAGTATCCCAATCGTTGTATTGATGGTATTACCTAAATTACAAGAAATGAATGATTCGATGGTTGATGCCGCTAGAGATCTAGGTGCAAATAATTTTCAAGTCGTAAAAAATATTATTTTACCTTTCTTGTCTCCTGGCATCATTGCAGGCTACTTTATGGCATTTACTTATTCATTAGACGATTTTGCGGTGACCTTTTTCGTGACAGGGAATGGATTCACTACGTTGTCAGTAGAAATCTATTCTCGTGCTCGTCAAGGAATCAGTTTAGAAATCAATGCGTTAAGTGCATTAGTGTTCCTATTTTCGATGGTTTTAGTGATCGGTTATTATTTCATTAGTAAAGAAAATCGTTCCAAAAAACTGAGGAAAAATCGCCGAGGACGTGAGGAGGTCGCACGCTTACGATGAAAAAATTACAATCACTGTTTGTGGGTATCGTTGTGATCATCTTGATCTTGCTCTTTGGTGTACGGCAATTAGAACAAGCAAGTGGAATGAGTGGAGCAAAAATCGTTACGATCTATAATTGGGGCGATTACGTTGATCCTAGCTTGATCACAAAATTTGAAAAAGAATATGGGTATAAGGTCAATTATGAAACGTTTGATTCCAATGAAGCCATGTTTACTAAGATCCAACAAGGTGGCACAAATTATGATATAGCCATTCCTAGTGAATACATGATCCAAAAGATGATCAAAGAAAAATTAGTGCTTCCTTTAGACCATTCCAAGATCAAAGGATTAGCGAACATTGATGAGCGTTTTTTGGATTTAGACTTTGATCCCCAAAACACCTATTCGATTCCATACTTTTGGGGAACTTTGGGGATCGTATATAATGATAAAGTTTTCAATAAAGAGGAAATCCAGCACTGGAATGATCTTTGGAAACCGAAATTAAGAGATAGTTTGATGTTGATCGATGGTGCCAGAGAAGTGATGGGGCTATCGTTGAACAGTTTGGGCTATTCGTTGAACAGCAAAGAGATGGATCAATTGAATGCAGCTGCAGATAAACTGAACAAACTAACCCCTAATGTCAAAGCGATCGTAGCTGATGAAATCAAAATGTATATGATCAATGAAGAAGCATCCGTCGCAGTAACTTTTTCTGGAGAAGCAGCAGATATGATGTCTGAAAATGAACATCTTCATTATGTGATCCCTTCAGAAGGTTCGAATTTATGGTTTGATAATATTGTGATGCCGAAAACAGCCAAGAACAAAGAAGGCGCGTATGATTTCATCAACTTTATGTTGAAACCAGAAAATGCTGCCCAAAATGCTGAATACATTGGCTACTCAACACCTAACAAAAAAGCGAAAGCTCTTTTACCAAAAGAAATTTCCCAAGATGAACAATTCTATCCCTCTGATGAAACCATCTCTCATCTAGAAGTTTATGAAGACCTTGGACCTAAATTTTTAGGAATCTATAACGACTTGTTCTTAGAGTTCAAGATGTATCGGAAAAGCTGGTAAGACTCAATAAAATTGGGGAAAAATCAAGCTTAAAATAGCCTATTTCACGTACTTTCTGACACTCAGTTTTCCAATTTTCTACCAAAAGCGTCTTTTTAGGCGCTTTTTTTGTGTTATTTTATCTTTTCTACCAGAAAAAATAGATGAAATAGTGGTGCATCAAGTATGATATGTTTTTGATAGGCATTGGTTGGATTAGTCTAATGCCTGTAAGGTAACTTACAAATAAAAGCCTATTTTTCAGTCGCCTTTTGGTGGCTATTTTTTATAGTTGATATAATGAATATGAATAGAAATAGGTTGTTTTATCAACTATAATTATATTGTGATGTATGAGACATTCTATTGTATTTGTATTCTATCCTATCCTTTACATAAATCATCTAACAAAGAAGGTATAGTTATGTACTCTGTAGAGTTCAGCAAGGAATTTTCCGATGTATTTTCTGAGAATCAATCAAAAAAATACCAAGAAATAATCGTATATAAAGTGAATGAGTATTTGACACATAATTTTTATCGCATCAAACCTGTCCATTCATCTGCAAAATACTCTATTTATGAAATGAAAATCCATTTAGGAAAGGAAGATTTTCGAATTGCTTTTAGAATAGATGGCAAAAAGGTGCAAGTTTTTTATATTAGTCGAACGTTGAAAAAATTTTTATTTGATAAGGAAGTAAATAAGTTGGTTAATCGATTCAACAAAAATCAATGGCTAGTCGATGAAGAAAGTAGAAGTGCCGTAAAATGAACATGATTTATAAAAAGCAATTAAAACAATATTTGAAAAAAACATTTAAGTCAAAGAACTGTTTCGCTTTAAAAATTCTTACATTCAAAAAAGATCGCTATGTATTTATTTGTTATGACCAAGAACGATACACGATAGTTGAAGATGGATTCGAAAAGAACAGGTACCATTTTGGCTCTTCAGATGAAGCAATGAAAAAAGTAATGAAAATAGCAGATATTGAATTTAAAAATAGCTATAGACTTTATATACAAACTAAACTTAAACAATGACTCTCATTTGTTTTATCTTCTTGAAAGGAATGCTTTATTATAAATAAAAAACGACTCAAAATGAGTCGTATAAATCAATTATTGTAATAAATCATTAATTTCTTTAAATTCTTTATCAAGTTCTTTTTCATCATATTTCTCATATTTACCAGCTTCATGAAGGATTTTTTTAATTTCATGAATCGCTTTTCGTTCAACTAACCATTTTTTTAGGTTATGTTTTTTTTCTGGATTTTCAGATAACGTATCAAGTTCGTCTAATTCTTTATCCAGTTTATTAACCGTAGCAATAATTTTGTCTAAAGTTTTTTCTTCTTTATGTTCTAAATTTGACATTTATCTTCACGTCCTTTTTATTTGATAATTCAAGTATAAAATGTCAATATATTTTTTTCAAATAAAACTCTTTAGCTATGTTTTATTGCATAAGTAAGTAGAACTAGTTCCCTCTATCACACTATACAATAAATCAATTTAGTTAAAAATATCCTCTTTGACTATCGTACTACTGTGATCAGTTAGGGTTTGCTAGTAAGCTATTTACTTAAAAATGCCTTGATATCAGAATTTTTGGTGTTTATATGAATTGATAGAAGTCAATTTTAATCTTTAATCAAGATGCTAGAAATTAACATTGAACAGAAGAATAGAGGCATGCTATAATAATCGTGCAAAAGGAACTGCGTCAACAGTTCCCTTTTGACAGCACCGCTAAAGACGGTGGCGAATTTAATGGTATTTCAAAAAGAAATAGCCAGTCGTCTCGCTAAAGTGACGGCTATTTCTTTTTGTCATGTTTAAGCATAGATACAACCAAGCCAATCAAAGAAATGGTAAACATACCAAACCCAAGAATGGTTTGAATTGTCTCGTATGCGGACAAAAAGGCATCTCCTTTCTCTAAAGTGTGAGATTATGTGCATAAGCACCACCTCGCTTTCAGAATGGAAAGCCACCGTTGTTAAACTATATTGTCACAAAGGATCGAAGCCTATAGACTTAGTGATCATTGCTTTAAAAAAATAACCGTTCTTTTGTTTTTTATTGAATAGAAGAATAGAGGTATGCTATAATAAACATGAAAAAAGGAACTGCGTCAACAGTTCCCTTTTGACAGCACCGCTAAAGACGGTGGCAATTAAACTAAATATTTCAAAAAGAAATAGCCAGTCTGCTCGCTAAAGTGACGGCTATTTCTTTTTGTCATGTTTAAGCATAGATACAACCAAGCCAATCAAAGAAATGGTAAACATACCAAACCCAAGAATGGTTTGAATTGTCTCGTATGCGGACAAAAAGGCATCTCCTTTCTCTAAAGTGTGAGATTATGTGCATAAGCACCACCTCGCTTTCAGAATGGAAAGCCACCGTCATTAAACTTTACTGTCACAAATGATTATAGCATATAGACTTAGTTATTTTCTTGAAAATTCAAGTAGAACTGAGTCTATTTTTTTGTTTGAAAATAAAAAAATAGAAGGGATAATGTGTATTGAAAAAAACAAACCAACTCACTTATCTAGTGTTAGTCAATTTTAGATTTTTTTGGCTAACTATTTTTTTAACTATTTAATTAGTTTATTTGTTGACAAACAAAATAAATAGTTTATCATTTACTTTGTTGATATCGATATAAACTAAGTAAATATTTTGGAGGTCATCTTATGAATCATCATGAAATCTTAGAAAATCTGTTAGAAATTGCGCACCAACCGTTTTTGATTTTTGCCTATCAAGTGGAAGAAAAGACAGACAATGCTTTTGAAACATTAAAAATATTAGTGGCTGAGGACGATGTGACGGCAGGACGGTTAGCTGAAGTGCTAGATATTAAACCGTCTAGTGTGACACAAATCATCAAAAAATTAGAAGAGGCTGGGACGGTCATGCGGGAAAAATCAGCAACGGATTCCCGAGTGACTTTGGTTAAGATTACTGATAAAGGTCGAGAAAGTCTGCAAGAGCGTGGTTCAATCAGTACAACGTTAAAAGATGTCTTATTTAAAGGTTTTGCAGAAGAAGAGTTAGCACAATTGAATACCTACCTTGAACGAATGAATGAAAATATCAATCGTCCTGAATTTCAAGAAAAATTAGCTGAAGTTTTCGGCGATGATCAACGCTGGGAACGATTCAATAAGATGAGTGCGCATTTTGGCAGAGCACGTGAACAGATGATGGATCGCAGTGGGTTCGGTGGTTTTGGTCGAGGTGGCTTTGATCGAGATGCCTTCGATGGACGATTTGATAGACATTACGGTGGCTTTGAAGGATGGAAGAAAGGACGTAGAAAATAATGGCACAAGGTGGAGGCGGAAGACCCGTTAGTATCTCGATGAAACAAATGAACACAAGATTTTCTTTGAAAGAATTTCTTAGTTTAATCAAACAAACAAAACCGCGCTATCCCTTACTGGCGATGGGCATGATCTTATTAGCAGGTTCATCAGCTGTGCAAGTTTATGTTCCTAAATTGGCGGCTAATTTAGTTAATCATTTTCAAGAGGGGATCGATTATGCTTTATTAGGAAGAGTCGTGGGGATGTTCGTTTTTTCAGCTGTAATTTCAGCGATTGGTGGGACGGTTTTAGGAATTTTTGGCGAAAACGTCATTCAAAATATGCGAAAACGTTTATGGAATAAATTAACGATACTGAAAGTCACCTATTTTGATTCGGTGAAGGCGGGTGAGATGTCCAGCCGAGTAACGAATGATACGACCCAGGTAAAACAACTGTTGGCTGTGACGTTTCCACAAACGATTGCGAGCATCATTACCGTAATCGGGACTGTTTATATGATGATCCGAATGGACTGGCATATGTCGCTAGCCATGGTTATTGCTGTTCCCGTCGTTATCCTATTGATGATTCCTGTGATGACCTTTGGTTCAAAGATCAGTCATATCCGTCAAGATGCTATGAGTCATTTCAATGGAATCGCAACAGAAACGTTGTCTGAAATTCGTTTAGTAAAAACGTCGAATGCCGAACAACAAGCACAAGAACGGGCAGCAAATGAAGTCGATCGTTTGTTTCGCGTTGGTAAAAAAGAAGCAGTCTTTGATGCTGCAATGCAACCAATCATGATGATGGTTTTTATGAGTATGGTCTTTGGTTTGCTAGCTTATGGAATGCATCGTATTGCGATTGGTGCGATGACGATCGGGGTATTGATGAGTTTTCTCATGTATCTCTTCAATCTGATCGGCGCGATGCCAACGATTGCCACGTTGTTTTCTGAAATGGCAAAAGCTGCTGGTTCGACACGCCGTGTACAAGAATTATTGAATGAAGTACCTGAAGATTTTGAATCTGGTGAAGAAGTGGATTTATCGAACAAAACATTGTGTGTTTCTAACGTGGACTTTGCTTATAGTGATGCACCTGAGGAACCGATTTTAACGAATGTGTCTTTTGAAGCTAAACCTAACGAGATCATTGCTTTTGCGGGTCCTTCTGGTGGAGGGAAATCGACTACATTCAGTTTATTAGAACGTTTTTATGAGCCAACAGCAGGTACGATCAAATTTGGCACAACGGAGATCCAAAAGATCAAGTTGTCCAATTATCGTAGTCAAATTGGCTATGTTTCCCAAGATTCTGCTATTATGGCAGGAACGATCCGTTATAATTTAACTTATGGATTAGCGGATACTTACACAGATGAGCAGCTTTGGGAAGTGTTAGAATTAGCCTATGCACGTCAATTTGTGGAAGAGATGCCCAATGGTTTAGATACGGAAGTGGGCGAGCGTGGTACGAAAATTTCTGGAGGCCAACGGCAACGACTGGCAATCGCTCGAGCGTTCTTAAGAGATCCAAAGGTCTTGATGTTGGATGAAGCAACAGCAAGTCTTGATTCTGAATCAGAAGCAAAAGTCCAACAAGCCTTGACAAATCTGATGAAAGGTCGGACAACATTAGTGATCGCACATCGTCTATCAACGATCGTGGATGCTGATAAAATCTACTTTATCGAAAAAGGAAAAGTAACAGGTTCAGGAAAACACGCTGAGCTTGTTCAAAAACACAAAACCTATGCCAAATACGTGGAAGAACAATTTAAAGTTGATAAGGTTCAAATTGCCTAAGTGTTAAAAAGCTGAATCCTTTTATCTTACTGAAAGAATGCGAAGAATCTAGGAGAAAGAAGAAATACTTTTTTCTGTTCTTTTTATTTGGTTAAACAATTTTCCGCGAAATAGATAATCAGGTTTAGAATGTTTAGGATATGTTTGATAAACTGAGTATCAGACATCTTGAATCCTCCTATGAATTGGTTCGTTAAACTAATTCTAAAGGATTTCAAGGTGTTTTTTTTTCACCGTTTATTCGTTTTTAGAGATACTAGAAGAGACTGAGACAAGTTTTGGCTCAGTCACACAAAGTATAGAAATAAAAGAGAAGGAATTATAAACAGGTATAAAAACTCTGTCATCTGATCGCAATTTTAGTCGTTTTGTCATCTATTTCATTGGCAATTGTATTTGAAAAATGACTCCTCTAGGTTCCCAGTCTCTTACGAACAGTTTGCCTTTATGCTGAGTGATGATCTGTTTGGCAATTGCGAGACCAAGACCATAGCCACCAGTTTCTTTAGAACGAGAGCGGTCTTCGCGGTAGAAGCGTTCAAAAATTCGTCTTTTGTCTTCATCGCTGATAGATGGCCCGTTGTTTTTGACTTCAATCAGCCAATTATCGTTGGAGATTTCAGATTGCAGGACGATTTTTTCTTTAGCTTCTGTGTATTTTAGCGCATTGTCCAGCAGAATAACTAGAACTTGGTGGATACGTTTTTCGTCGACTATCACTGGTTGATCGGCAAAGTTTTCCAAGACAAAATATTGATCGTTTATTTCTGCGATTTCCTGGAAGGGCTGGGCTAATTGACGAATAAATTCTTTGGGATTAACTGATTCTTTCTGCAGAAGCAACTGATTGGAATCACTGCGTGCCAAGGTTAGCAGGTCTTCAGTCAGGCTTTTCATTCGCCGTGTTTCATTCAGGGCTTGGGCAATTGGTTCAGACTCTTCCAAGATGGTGTGATTGGGTCGGGTGAACAATTGCTGCAGGCTGTTTTGAATGATTGCTAGTGGCGTGCGTAATTCGTGAGAGGCATTTTCAACAAATTCCTGTTGTTTGCGCCATGAGAGCATGATGGGTTGCATATTCATTTTTGAAATGTAAAAGCTTATTCCAATCGAAATCAGCCAAAAAACGACCATACAGATAATCAGTGTTGTCTTGAAGGTTTTCATGGAGTCTGCGATTTGATTGGTATTGGCTAAAAATTGAATATAGGCGATGTCTCCTCCTTTATCTGCTTTGATTGTATACGAATGAAAGGAAAGTTTTTGGCTAGAATAGCCTGCATTTTTTAAACTTAATGCTTGAACAGAATCGAGATTTTTCTTATCTAAGGTTAAATTTTCTAGTTCAGTGAACCGTCCACCAATCGTGTCTTTGTTGAGAATCGTTCCTTCTTTTGACCATAAAATGATCTGAGTATTGAACTGATTATTGCCTTCTGGTCCATTCTCTCTCAGCTGATCGCCCGGCATTTGTGCCAGAAAGGGATTGCTTTGTTGGTACCGGTTGATTTCCATCTGAATAAGATGTTCATTTTCCGCCATTTGAGTTAGTGACAGGTCTGTTTGGCGGTAGGCCGAGCTTTGCAACAGCTGTAGAGTTATAAATCCTAATAATAGGAAGATACCTGCAAAAGCGGCTACATTTAAGAAGAAAAATTTTAGTCGTTGTTTTCTTGATATTTCGGTATTCATAGCATTAATCCTTTTGTAAGATGTAGCCGACATTTCTCAGTGTTTTAAAGAACTGATCTGCACCTGACGGCTTCAAATGTTTTCTTAAGTGACTCATATATACTTCTACAACTGTAATGGTCGTATCGGAATCAAATCCCCAAATCCGATCGAAGATTTGCTCCTTTGTTAAAATCACGCCCTTATTTTGGATGAAATAAATCAAGAGATCAAATTCTTTTCCTTGAATTGATAGGATCTCATCGTCGATGGTTACTTCTTTCGTCGCAAGGTTGCAGGTAATATTTTTATAGACGATTTGATTCTCAGAAAACAATCCTAACGAACGCTTCAATAACGCTTTTACACGCATAATCAGTTCTTCACGATAAAAAGGTTTCGTCAAATAATCGTCTGCACCTTTTTGAAATCCATTGATTTTGTCTTCTAGGCCATCTTTGGCAGTTAGAATCAGCACAGGGGTTTGGATATTTTTTTTTCGTAATTCTGCTAAGATTTCGTAGCCGTTTTTCCCTGGCAGCATCAGGTCCAGCAATATTAGATCATAAACACCAGTTTCTGCTTCAAATAAGCCTTCTTCCCCATCATAGATCTGTGTGATCTCACCTAAATCCGACAAGATTTCTTTTATATTATCTGAAAGTGTCGCTTCATCTTCTACTATTAAAAGGTTTATCATTGATTTTCTCCTTTATCATCTATTACTTACTCAGTTTACCACGCTTTCCTAAAACAACCTTAAAAACTTTTTTATCTCGTTTAAGCTTCGGTTAAGCCAATTTGCCTATTCTATAAACAGACAAATGAAGGAGGAACCAAAATGAATTATATCAAACGGGCGATTCAAAGCCATTGGGCCAAAAAAGGACGCAGCATCATTATGATCACCGTCTTTTCCGCCATATTAATTTTTGTATTAGCGGGGTTAACAATCCGCAGCGGCGCTGAACTGGCGACCACGAATGCGAAAAAAAGTGTCGGGGCGACCGTCACCTTATCAACGAACCGAGAGGCAATGTTCAAACAGCAGTCAAATTCAGATTCAGATGATGAAAGCAGTCGTCCAGATCCAGGTAGCTTTGAACAGACACCCGTCAACTTGAGTGATGCAAAAAAAATCGCAGAATTAGCGAATGTTAAATCGTATTCATTTGAAGCAAGTACTTCAGCGGATAAAGGCACAGGGATTACACCGATCTCGAGTGATAGTGACAGTGAAGAGGAATCTTCGGATGAACAAGCTGTTGGATTTGGTGGACAGAAAGCACCTGGTGGGATGAGTCAAGGGGATTTCCAAATTAAAGGTGTTTCCGAAAGTAATTCTTACAGTGATTTTTCATCAGGAACAGCTAGCCTAGTTGAAGGCAAGGCAATCACTTCGGATGATGAAGGGACTAATAATGTACTGATCGAGCAAAGTTTAGCGGAAGCGAACGATCTAAGTGTCGGGGACAAATTTAAGATTAAAGATACCGATGATAAAGATGTTGAAGTTACTATTAAAGGTATTTACAAAACAAGTGATTCTGGCAACAGTATGAGTGCTCGCTTCAACTTTATGAATCCAGCAAACACCATTTTTTCTTCTTATACACTGGTTAACACCTTAACTGGATCGAAAGGAAAAACGATCGATTCGGCAGTTTATAACTTAGATGATCCCAAAGACATGGACAGCTTTGTAGAAGCGGCGAATAAATTGATCGATACGGATACATTCAGCTTAGAAACCAATGATCAAATGTATCAGCAAATGCTTCAGCCATTGAATAATGTATCAAGCTTTGCGAAGAATATCGTGATTTTAGTAGCAGTAGCCGGAGTCATTATTTTGACATTGATTATTATGCTGTCGATTCGTGAACGTAAATATGAGATCGGTGTATTACTTTCATTAGGTGAATCACGGGTCAAAGTTATTTCACAATTTTTCGTTGAGATTTTTGTCTGCATGATCTTCGCTTTAGGGATCGCTGTACTTAGCGGGAATGTTGTTGGCAATGCAGTCGGCAATCAGTTGTTGAGTCAGCAAACAACTTCGCAAAATGCAGATGGACAAGAAGCGAATACGGCAGAAAACGGCGGTCCAAATCAAGGTAACCAAGGACAAGCACCTGGTGGCGGAAACGGTAGTCCTAGTGGTGGTCAAATGGGAAGCAATCCATTTACACAATCAAAAGAAATTCAAGAACTAAATATCTCAATGCAGCCAACCGAAATTTTAAGTCTTGCAGGAATTGGGCTGGGGATTAGTTTATTCTCAATTGTCCTTTCATCAGCAGGAATTCTACGACTGAATCCGAAGAAAATATTGATTTCCTAATTAAAGGAGGAATTTTTAATGACACTATCAACAAAAGATTTAGGCTACTGGTATGAAGACAACCGACGATTATTCGAAAACGTTAATTTAACTTTTGAAAAAGGCAAAATGTATGCAATTTTAGGTACGAGCGGTTCAGGGAAAACGACTTTTTTATCCCTGATCGCAGGACTAGATACACCAAAAAGCGGAGAAATTCTCTATGACGACAAATCGTTGAAAAAAATTGGATTGCGGGAATATCGTCGTAAAGATGTATCAATTGTATTCCAAGCCTATAATCTACTGCCGTATTTATCGGCAGTAGACAATGTGGTAACAGCGATGGAGATTGCTCAAAGCCAACAGACAGATAAAAAAGCCTACGCCTTAGCGAACTTGGAAAAAGTCGGAATCACTAAGGATTTAGCAGATAAAAAAGTTACGATGCTATCTGGTGGTCAGCAACAACGAGTAGCAATCACTAGAGCCCTATGCTGTGAACACGATCTAATCGTTGCGGATGAACCGACTGGAAACTTGGATGAAGCAACTTCCAGCGAGATCGTTAAACTTTTCCAAGAGATTGCACATGAGCAAAAGAAATGTATTATTTTAGTCACCCACGAACAGGATGTCGCTAAAGGCTGCGATGTGGTGTATGAACTGAAAAATCAAGAATTCAATCAAGTATCTTAAACAAACAGAATTTCGGTTCAGCTAGTATGAATGAGTAGGAAATGAATAGAGGAGACTGAGAAAATTTTTGCTCAGTCTCTCTTTTAGTAATAGTCGTTTTTTTTAGGTTGAAAGGAATAAAGTGACCTATTAATAAAAAGAATAACAGATATAATTCTTGTAAAAGAGCGATAGATAGGAGTGTTTAGAATGAGATTGACTCAATGGCTTAGAAAAAAATTTTCAAATAATAGAGATGCAAATAATCAAGATAAAGAAGTCAATGAAATGCTACTTAAGCTAAATAAAAAAATTCATGAACCGAAAGAACGTTATTCGCCGGCTGAAGCTATAATCCGCTTGTATGCACTAGAAAAAAAAGCAGAAGAAGTAAATAGTGGTGATACCAGTTATGAATCTCATACTGAAGCCTTTCATAAAGAAATACAAGTCCATAGTCAAGAAAAGATTTATCTAACAGATTATTTAAATATCTGGCTACAAATAAATGAAGCAAAATTACAGGAATATAAGTTGGATACAATGTTCGAGAAAGGAAATTTAAAGGAAATCAAAGAAGAACTAGCGAAGGATATAAAGATAAAAAGTGAAATTTTATCGCGGTGTTTGGGAGGGAAAATTACTAATTATCGGCTAAATCAACAAGCTTATCAAGAAATGTTCGGGCGAATAAATCCTAAAGGCTGTCAAAGAAACAAAGTGGTAATTGATTTTCAAGTAACAAAGAAGATCAATGATTTCTCATTGAATAAGGGGAGGGATCAGATGGAGAGTCAGACAAAACAAAAAAATCAAACGAATGGATGCCAAACGATGGAAAGTATAACTGATAAAATAAAGGAACCCAGTTTAATCGAAACAAAGGCACAATCTAGTGAGACAAAAGTTCAAGAAAATTTAGGTAGAGAATAAACAAGCACTTTGAGATTGCTTTGATAGTGTGCGTTGTGATAAGTGAAACGCCCTCTAAACAGCGGGTACTGTTTTGAGAGCGTTTCTAGTGCAGAAATGAATATTCATTTATCTGTTTTTATTCATTTTCATATTCTTCAAGCTCAATACTCAAATCTTCCCATTCAGAAAGTTTCGTTTCTTGAGATTGGCGAGTTGCTTCGAGTGTTTGATTCAATTCATTTAATTTGAGATGGTCATCCAAATTCTCTGGGGACACCATTTGCTGTTCTAGTGACTCGATCTGTTCATCTAAAATAGCTAATTCTTCTTCAATTTGAGTGATTTTACGTTGTAAACTACGTATCAGCTTTTGTTGCTCTTTACTTTGGAAATAGGTTTTCTTGTTCGTAGAAATATGCTCTTCTTCTGATGTTTTTTCAGCTAACAGCTCTGCTATCTCCGCTTCTTCTTGTTTCTTTTCTAAATAATAATCATAGTCACCTAAATAAACTTTACTACCGTTTTCCGATAATTCGATGACTTTTGTGGCAATCCGATTGATGAAATAACGGTCATGAGAGACAAACAACAAAGTACCATCATAATCAATCAAGGCATTTTCTAATACTTCTTTATTGTCAATGTCTAGATGGTTGGTTGGTTCGTCTAAAATCAAAAAGTTTTCTTGATTCATTGCGAGTTTTGCAAGGGCGACTCGGGCTTTTTCACCACCGCTTAGCAAGGGGATGGTCTTTTCTACATCTTCACCAGAAAATAGAAAGGCACCCAAAACGCTACGAATTTCTTTTTCGGGAGTCGTTGGATGTTCATCCCATAATTCAGCTAAAATTGTTTTGTTGGTGTGTAAGTCTGCTTGACCTTGATCGTAATAGCCGATCGTCACGTTGGTTCCTAAATGTTCTTTTCCACGGATAAAAGGCAACTGATGGATGATCGATTTTAAAAGCGTGGATTTACCAATACCATTGGGGCCGACCAGTGCAATGGCTTCTTGACGCCGAATATCAAGATTGATCGGTTCAGACAAAACTTCATTATGATAACCAATCGCAGCATCTTCAATTTGTAATACAACATTTCCTGATGGCTTTGCTACATTGAAAAGAAAGTGAGCTTGTTTTTCGTCTCCTTGAGGACGGTCAATCCGATCCATTTTCTCAAGGACTTTTCTGCGACTTTGGGCTCTTTTCGTCGTAGAAGCGCGTACCAAGTTGCGTGCGACAAAATCTTCCAATTTATGGATCTCAGTTTGTTGTTTTTCATAAGCTTTCCATTCAGTTGCTAATTGTTCAGCTTTCATGTCAAGATACTTCGAATAATTCCCTTTATAGTGGCGCATTTTTTTTCGACTTAATTCGTAAACTTCTGTTGCGACTTTATCTAAGAAATATCGGTCATGGGAGACGATCAGTAAGGCACCAGTATAACTTTGCAGGTAGCCTTCTAACCAAGAGAGAGTCTCAATATCTAAATGGTTGGTTGGTTCGTCTAAAATCAATATATCTGGATGTTGGAGCAACATTCTTGCTAACGCTAAGCGAGTGCGTTGTCCGCCAGACAATTCATTGATTTTTTGATCATAAAAAGACGGATCAAATTTAAAGCCATGCAAAACAGAGCGTATTTCATTTTCGTAGCCATAACCGTTTCTATCTGAAAAATCGTGTTGTAATTTATCGTATTCTTTCAAAAGTGACTCATAGGAAGGTGTATCAGGTGTTCCTTCACTAATCAAGATTTCAAGTTCGCGCATTCGATTTTCCATTTGACGGATTGTTTCGAATGATTTAAGCATTTCATTCCAGACTGTTTCTGCTGAATCTAACCCAGTATCTTGTGCCAGATAGCCTAAAGTAGCAGCTTTATTTTTAGCAATTGTTCCTTCATCGGGGCGTTCGATTCCAGCAAGGATCTTCAAAAGTGTTGATTTTCCTGCTCCGTTACGGCCGACTAATGCGATCCGAGCCCCTGTGCTGATTTCTAAATGGATATTCTCAAATAAGATCTCTGCACCGAAGTGACGAGCAATTTGATTGGCTTGTAATAATATCATGGAATCCTCTTTTCTACTTTGTGAATTCTCTAAGAATAAATCTCTTTTTCAACTAGTAGTCTACCATAAATTCCTTGATACTGCGAGGTTCAAAGAAATGATAAAAAAATGAATAAAGAATAAAATTTCACAATATCCAAGCAATCAAATTGATTTTTTCCTATATATACTGATATGATGGATAAATCAAAGTAAACTTAAAGTAAAAGTGGAGGTAATTAAGTGAAAGATCATGTTATTCCAAAGGCAACAGCCAAACGGCTACCTTTGTATTACCGTTATTTACGAATCTTAAATAATGCTGGTAAGAAAAAAGTATCATCAACTGAATTAAGTGAGGCTGTTCAAGTTGACAGTGCAACGATTCGCCGTGATTTTTCATATTTTGGAGAATTAGGAAAACGAGGCTATGGCTACGATGTTGAAGACCTCATGCATTTTTTCGCAAAAACATTGAATGATGATCAATTGACTAATGTGGCGTTGATCGGTGTCGGTAATTTGGGAAGTGCCCTTTTAAAATATAAATTCCATCAAAGTAACAGTATCCGTGTAAGTTGTGCATTTGATGTCAACGAAGCAATCGTTGGACGGATCGTGGATGGGATTCCCGTTTACCCTATGGAAGATATGTTTGAGCAAATCAAGATCCAACAAATCGAAGTAGCAATATTGACGATACCAGCTGAGCGAGCACAAGAAGTAGTTAATCGGTTGACTGAAGCGGGCATTAAAGGTATCTTGAATTTTACTTCTGCTCGATTAAATGCGCCAGCAGACGTGTTGATTCAAAATGTTGACTTAACGAATGAATTACAAACGTTGATTTATTTTCTTCATTCTGATGCATCCTTGCAAGCGACTGAAGAAACTGAGTAACGAATGATTCAGATGACCTGGTTGGTTTACTAAACAGTCTCAAGTGATGAATGATCATTTTAGAAGTCGTGATTTCCGAAATTGATGTCTCAGTTTTTGTGAAATTTCGGCTCTTTTTTGTGGTCCGTTCGGTGGGTAACCATCTTCTTGTCACCGAACAAAAGTTCCTATATAATCATGATAGGGGTGAGTGAGATGGAATTACAGTTTCCTTTACATAATGATACATCTAGAAAAATCATTCATATCGATATGGATGCTTTTTTTGCCTCTGTCGAAGAACGGGATCATCCAGAATTTAGAGGGAAACCCTTAGTTATTGCCAGACATCCGAGTGACACTGGTGGTCGAGGAGTGGTTACTACAGCGAATTATGAAGCAAGAAAGTATGGCATCCATTCAGCGATGAGTGCGCAAAAAGCATATGAATTATGTCCGCAAGCCATTTTTAAACCAGGCGATCATCAAAAATATAGTGAGATCTCACAAATTGTTCGTGAGATTTTTTACCGATATACGGATATCGTTGAGCCTGTCAGTATTGATGAAGCCTATCTTGATGTGACGAACAATAAACGCAATTGTAAATCAGCAATCAAAATTGCTCGTTTGATCCAAAGAGACATTTGGGAAGAGGTAAAACTGACCTGCTCGGCAGGTGTGAGCTATAATAAGTTTTTAGCGAAATTAGCCTCAGATTTTCAAAAACCTAAAGGCATTACTATCGTTGCACCTCAAGACGCATTGACGTTCCTAAAGGCACTACCTATTGATAAATTTCATGGGGTAGGAAAAAAAACCGTCCCTAAGATGCATGAACTTGGTATTTTCACTGGAGAAGATCTTTATAATTGTACAGAGATGATGTTGATCCAACAATTTGGAAAGATGGGTTATTCCCTTTATCGAAAAGTAAGAGGTGTCCATGATGCACCAGTCAATGTGACAAGAGAAAGAAAATCTGTAGGAAAAGAGCATACTTATGGTCAACCACTACAAACGGAAGAAGCGGTATTAGCACAATTACGACAATTAGCTGAGAAAGTCGAAGAGTCGTTGAAAAGAGTCCAAAAACATGGAAAAACCGTAGTGCTAAAAGTGAGATATACGGATTATACGACAGTCACTAAAAGAGTCACTTTACCTGAGTATATCTATAAGAAAGAAGCGCTCTTTTATCAAGCAAGTTTGATTTGGGAAGAAATTTTAGGGATTGAACAAGGCATACGTCTCTTGGGGATCACGTTAACGAATTTAGATCCCATGACTTATGAGAATATTGTGTTACCTTTGTGGGAATGAAAAAACAGTAGAAAACGTGTTGGAAATCAACATACGTTTCTACTGTTTTTTATTCAATAAGGAGTGGGAGGACCTAAATGAACTCCTGTTTTTTGATTTGTTCATACGATTCTGTAGCATCGCTGCATTTTTCCCAAATCACTACTCTATTTTCGGCTAGCGATTTTTTGACATCGATGATGCGTTGATTACTACTACCGCGAAACTGTAGTTTTAAATCCTTTTTACTTAGTTCAAAACGTCCATCAACTAAGATATCGATTTTTGCTAAAAGAGCTAACTTGTCTTCGGAGTCTTGAAGTAGTTCGTCAAAAGTATAACCGGTCCACGACCAGATATCTTTGGTCTGACCAAATTCTTGTCGGATACGCTCAACGACTTGGAGACAGACGTCCGTGTTTAGAAAAGGTTCCCCGCCTAAAAGGGTCAGTCCTTGAACGTAATCATGGCGGAGATCGGTGATGATTTGTTCTTCCAGCTCTGGTGTGAAAGGTTTACCATAGCGGAAGTTTTGCGCTGCTTTATTGAAACATCCTTCACAAGCAAATAAGCAGCCACTCACATAAAGACTATTTCTTACGCCTTCGCCATCCACAAAGTTAAATGGTTTGTAATCAGCAATGTAATTTTGGCTGTAATCTTGTGCCAGCCATTCTTTAGGTTTAGGATTTCGCATAAAAAAACTTCTTTCTAACATCAAAGTATGAAAAATTTACTTAAAACTCAAACCAGTTTCACAGCAAGCAGTCTCAGAAAAGATAATGGACTAGCCTCAAAAAAATGCAAATAAATCGAACGGTCACGGTTCACACACCGTTCGATTTATCGTAGTCACGCTGTGAAAGGGGATTGTTTTCTAAGGAATAACTGATCGCTCTATCTTTTTTCTTAGAGTAAATTAGAACGAAATAGTAGAGAAAGATTACTTCATATGTTTGACACGTGAAGAGATCTCTTTGTGACGACCGTGAACCATTGGACGTGCTTGCGGGTTACCTAAATAGCCACAGGTTCTTTTAACGACGTCACAAGTTTTTGGATCATGATTGCCGCATTCGGGACATTCAAAGCCACGTTCGGTTGGTTTGAAGTCACCTTCAAAGCCACATTTGTAGCAATGATCAATTGGTGTATTCGTTCCTAAATAGCCAACTTTATCGTAAGCATAATCCCAAACGGCTTCTAATGCTTTCGGGTTTTGTTGAAGCATTGGGTACTCACAGTAATGGATAAAACCACCAGAACAATACTTCGGATAATCTTTTTCAAAATCTAGTTTTTCAAACGGAGTTGGGTTTTTACGAACGTCATAATGGAAACTATTCGTGTAATATTCTTTATCAGTGATGTTTTCGACTTCGCCAAATTTTTCTGTATCTAAACGGCAGAAACGATCAGTTAGGCTCTCACTAGGTGTAGAGTAAACGCTGAAATGATATCCATATTCGTCACCCCAAGCATCTGCTTTGGCTTTTAATTCCTTCACGATATCAAGGGTAAAATCTTTTGCTTCGGGATTGTTTTCCCATTCCCCACCATAAAAAGCAGAAGCCACTTCGTAAAGACCGATATAACCTAAAGAAACCGTTGCACGACGATTTTTGAATAATTCATCGACAGCATCTGTTTTTGAGAGACGTTTACCGAATGCACCATACATATATAAGATTGGTGCGTTAGCAGGGATCGCTTCTTTACAACGATCGACACGATAAACTAAAGCATCTTTCATGATGGCTAAGCGCTCAGAGAGGATTTGCCAGAATTTTTCCTGATCGCCTTTCGCTTCGATGGCAATACGAGGTAAGTTTAGTGTGACCACACCAAGATTCATTCGACCAACGTTCACTTCTTGGCCATTTTCATCTTTCCAACCTTGTAAAAATGAACGACAACCCATAGGTACTTTGAAACTACCGGTTAATTCAACGATTTTGTCGTAGTTTAAAATATCAGGATACATCCGCTTAGTTGCACATTCCAAAGCTAATTGTTTAATGTCATAATTAGGATCAGTTGGGTTCAAGTTTATGCCATCTTTTAATGTGAAAATCAATTTAGGGAAGATAGCTGTCCGCTTTTCGCTGCCTAAGCCATTGATCCGATTTTGTAAGATTGCTTTTTGAATTTCTCGCTCAAACCAGTTTTTTCCTAAACCAAAGCCAAGAGAAGTAAATGGTGTTTGACCATTTGAAGTAAAAAGAGTATTGATTTCATATTCTAGACTTTGCATCGCATCAAAAATATCTTTTTTGGTTTTTGATTTCGCATACTCTACTCGACGTTCAGGTGTTTCGATCCATTCTTCTGCATCCGCTAAATGTTTTTGATAATTCAGTTCAGCGAAAGGAGCAAGTAATTCATCTGTTCGGTCAGCAGAACAACCACCATATTGACTGGAAGCTACATTTGCAATAATCTGTGAAATTTGAGCAGTAGCAGTTTGAATTGATTTTGGTGATTCCACTTCAGCATTTCCAATTTTGAATCCGTTGTTCAACATTCCTTTGAAATCGATCAAACAACAGTTTGTCATTGGTGTGTATGGATGATAATCTAAATCATGGTAATGGATGTCGCCTTTTTGATGCGCATTTGCGATATGTGGGGGCAACATTTTCAAACCAATGGATTTTCCAACGATACCAGCGGTTAAATCTCTTTGAGTATTGAAGACATTACTATCTTTATTTGCATTCTCATTGACAACTGTTTGGTCTTTATTGATCAATTTTTTGATCGAAAAATTGATATCTGTCGCTTTGCTTCTGGCAAAATCACGTTTTGTGCGGTAATTGATATATTCTTCTGCTAATTCATATTCGTTTTTTTCTAAAAGAATGTGTTCAACGATATTTTGGATCTCATATATTTTAACGTTGTCGGTAAAGCGTCGTTTGATTTCTTGAACGACTAAATCCACGATCGTTTGAATTTTTTCATAAGTAAGTGGAGACAATGAGCCATGAATTTTCTTTTCAGCTTTGACTAAAGCCTCATTGATTTTTGTTTCATCAAATTCGACACGTCGACCATCTCGTTTAATGATTGTTATGTTTGATACTTCTGAATGAAGGGGATCTGTTACTTTTTCTTCAATTTGTACACTCATTTTATTCAACTCCTGCTAAATTCTTCTTGTCTATCATAAAACAAAATCCACGAAGGAGCAACTAAATACTAGCTATATATAGTATGCAAACAGGTGTATAAACGACAACTATACTATATGTTGTATATATTTCTTTGTGAAAAAAAGTGAAAACGTAAGTTTATAGGATTTTTATTTTGAATATACCACTTTCGTGAATAAAATAGATGAATAAAAATTTTTTTAAAAAAAGGTTATGTCTGTGAAATGATAAAAATCTAAAAAGAAATGCTCAAATGCTGTAAAGATCAGAGAAAAAAACCAAAGAATATGCTAATATGCTGGTAAGTGTGTCAGTGTGGCGAGTAAGCAAAACCCAAGGAGGAAAGCCATGGATAAAATGATCGAGGTAAAACATGTAAGTAAAAGCTATGGAAATAAGCTTTCGCCGGTAAAAGTACTTGATAATATCTCTTTTACAGTAGAAAAAGGAGAATTTGTTGGCATCATGGGTCCGAGTGGTGCTGGAAAGACGACTTTGATGAATATTCTTTCGACGATCAATCTACCACCGATGGGAAGTGTGTTGATCCAAGGAAATGAGATCACTAAAATGAAAAATAATGAATTGAGTGACTTCCGTCGCAAAAAATTAGGATTTATTTTTCAAGAATTTAATTTGATCGATACATTGAATGCGAAGGACAATATCTTACTACCATTAGCGGTGGAACGAATCTCGAAAGAAGAGATGGAAAAAAGTGTGTTGCATGTTGCTCAATTATTAGGGATCGAAGAAATCTTAAAACGTTATCCAGATGAATTATCAGTTGGTCAGAGACAACGGATTGCGGCTGCTAGAGCATTAGTTATTCAACCACAAGTCATTTTTGCTGATGAGCCAACCGGGTCTCTGGACTCGAAATCAGCCACCGAGTTACTAAATTATTTAACAACGATGAACCGAGTAGAAAAATCAACTATCTTATTAGTAACACATGATCCGTATACAGCCAGTTATTGTGATCGGATTTTATTTATCAAAGATGGGGTGATTTTCTCTGAAGTAGTTCGCAGAGGTTCAAGAAACGAATTTTTTGAACGGGTGATTGATATGCAGGCGACCATTGGGGGAGGTGGAAAACTCAATGCTTTATAAGTTGGCTGCGAAAAGTTTTCTGCGACAGTCAAGAGGGTATCTCGTTTACTTTTTTAGTCTAACGTTATCAACGATGATCTACTATTCTTTTAGTACGATTTCTTATGATCAATTATTGAACCGAAGGACACAGCAAGATTCTTTATTCAATGTTTTTTTTGGTATTGGTAGTTGGATTATCTTAATCGTATTACTTTTTTTTGTTATTAGTGCAAATCGTTTTTTCTTTAACCGCAGACAAAGAGAGATTGGGATCTATCAGTTGTTTGGTGTGAAGAAAACCCAAATCTCACTGATCTATGTATTGGAAACAATGGCTATTGGATTATTCGCCTGTACAGCAGGGATTATTTTAGGAATCATTTTCTCAAAATTATTTTCTATGATCTTGATTCGCATGATGAACTTGCAAATCACGAGTCTTTTCTTCATTTCCGTGCCATCGATTTTTGAAACCTTTCTGTTGTTTTTTTTGATTTTATCTGTTGTTTCTTTGTATTCATTATGGAAAATCTGGCGCTATCCGACGATTCGAAATTTTGGCGAATACGATCATTTGGAAAGTAGCAAGTTAAGAGTTCGGACACGCCATCGTTTTTTAGGAACACTGGGTTTGTTGTTGATCTCTAGTGGTTATTTCTTTGCGGTCCACTATCGGGAATTTGCTGCTAAACTTTTTATTTTTACGCAAGATCTTCGCTTTCCTTTCTTATTATTTGTTCTGATCCTGCTGTTTTGTGTGATCGGGACATATCTGTTCTTTTGTTTTTCCCTACGTGTGTTAATCGATTTGGTGAGTCGTTCTCGAATTAAGTATCGAGGGATCAACTTCTTGCTGATCGGCAATACGCAGATCCATCTGCTGAAAAGCTGGCGGATCAATTCGTTGATCACACTGATCATGGCTCTAGCTTTAACGATGATTGGCGCAATGATGAGTGCGACTGTCATCATGTCTCGAAATGTGGAGATGGTCTCACCGGTATCTTATCAAATGGATAAGGCAACAGCCGACAAGCTGCGACCGCTTCTTGCAAGTGAAGGGCAAACGATCACAAAAGAAATGATGATCAATTACAAAGTAATTGGAAGTTACTATAATGATAAGTTAGACGGGATTTCTGAGGAAAAAGTATTTCAATTGGTAAATTTGATTCCAGAAAAAGAATATCATGCCTTTCGACAATTCAATCCTAAAATGCCTAAAATTGATTTAACATCGGATAACAGCACTGTGGTATTAGATAGTATGAAAAACATCTTTAGAAATTTTTCAATGTATGATTCAACATTCTACTTGCCCGATCAAACTTTAGATATTCAAGCAACCTTACCTAATTTTTTAGGAGATGGTTCGTTGAGGTATTTCGGTCTGACACTCGTTGTCAGTGATGATTATTTTGCTAAGGCATCTGGACTAAACTATCAAGTGGTCAATTGGAATGTGCAAGGGGGAGATCAGGAAAAAATCATTGAACGTATTTCCAAAGAGATTCCTACAAGTTATGAGAACATCATTTATTATGATTATGAGATCAAAGGAGAGGCCATAACTGGAACGATTCATAAAAATGAATCGCACCAAGAAAAAGCAGCTTCAGATCAATCTTCTGATGAATATAATAATGAAGATTCACGTCTTAACTTTTCTGCACGTTTCCCATTTAAACGGACAGTTGAACAAGGAATTGGTTTAATGTCGTATGTTTCGATCTTTATTGGAATAATTGTTATTGTCACGACTGGAAGCATGCTGATGGTTCGTCAATTAGCAGAAGCAGAAGAAGAACGAGAGAATTATCAATTATTAACGAAATTAGGGATTTCTCGAAAAAAAGTGAAGCGAGTCATCTTTGGGCAAAATGCGATCATGTTTTTCCCACCAATTATTTTGGGGAGTATGCATACCTTTTTTGCCATTGAAGTATTTACTCAATATGTCGATACAGCAAATTATGGGTTAGCATATCTGATTTGTGGCTCACTTGTCTTGATCTATATCTTGTTTTATTACATCACAAGTGTCTTATATTGCAGGATTATTGAGGAATAAATCAAGCTATATTTAAATGATCAAAAGGTTAGTACTCTGTTTTTTTAATTTGAATGAAGAAAGGCTTAAACGATTGGTTACATAGATCGTTTAAGTCTTTTTAGTTTTTTTTAAAAAAATCTTTATTTATTTGAGGTGATGCTTATATTATAATAACCGTCTTTTTGTAGTTAATCTAAATTGTGACAAAATTGTTAGCAGAAAAGCGATTACTGTTAGGAAAACAAATGTTGTTTTTTAAAAAGAATGGGTAAAATTGTTTTGAGATTCGATTAGGAGGGAAATATAAATTGAAAAATTGGTGGAATAATCCTCAATTTAGGTACTGGGGCACGTTTGTGGTACGAACATTATTGTATAGTGCAATTATTTTTATGTTGATTTATTTGTACCATTATAAAAATGTCCAAGGCGGATCTTTTATCTATAATGAATTTTAGGAGGAAGACGATGGATATTCAAACAATCGTTGAATCAATTGATTTTTTTGGTCAAACGGAACCAGATCGGGTCGTTTATCAGACAGAAACCACAGAGCATACCTATGGGGAGCTAAAAAGAAAGTCCGATGCTTTAGCAGCTTATTTAGACAGAAATCTACAGAAACAGGGACCAATCGTGGTTTTTGGAAATCTAGAGTTTGAAATGATCGTTTCTTTTCTGGGTGCCACCAAAGCTGGTCATGCCTATCTTCCGATTGAAGAACATACGCCGAATGAGCGAATTGAATCAATTCTTCGAGTAGCAAAACCAGCTTTGATCATTAGTGTCGGTGACTGGCAGATGGAAACAGATGGTATCCCAGTGATTTCTCGGGAAGAATTAGCAACCATCACGAAAAAAGAGAGTCAATACGAAGCAACACATCCAGTTAAAGGTGACGAAAATTATTACATTATTTTTACCTCTGGTACTACAGGTGAGCCCAAGGGTGTGCAAATCAGTCATGATAACTTATTGAGCTTTGTTCGTTGGACGATCCAGGAATTTCATCTTGAACAGGGTCTACGTTTCTTAGCACAAGCACCATTTTCGTTTGACTTATCTGTTTTTTCGATTTATCCAGCACTTGTGACAGGAGGAATGTTAAAACCCTTAGAAAAAGCGGTTATTCAAGACTTTAGACAATTATTTTCTACTTTAGCAAAGTTGAAATTAGATGTCTGGGTATCAACTCCTTCATTTATCGATATCTGTTTGATGGAACCCACTTTTGATGCGGAACATGTACCAGATCTAGCCACTTTCTTGTTCTGTGGGGAAGAATTAACCAAAAAAACAGCGCAAGAATTATTAAAACGATTCCCTGAAGCCCGTATTTATAATACGTATGGACCAACGGAAGCCACGGTTGCTATTTCAAGTATCCAAATCACTCAAGGTATTTTAGATCGCTATGAACGTTTACCGATTGGTTATATCAAAGAAGATACCGAGGTTCAGATTGTGAATGATCAAAAAGTGCAACCGGTCAATCAAACAGGCGAAATTATTATCTTGGGTCCTAGTGTCTCCAAGGGGTATCTGAATAATCCAGAAAAAACCAAAGCTGCTTTTTTCAAGAAACAGGATCAACAAAGTTATCATACTGGCGATGCTGGGTTTCTTAATGAGGAAGGTCTTTTGTTCTATGAGGGACGAATGGATCAACAGATAAAACTTCATGGGTATCGTATCGAATTAGGAGATATCGAACACGGGCTTTTGTTAGATGAACGGATTAAACAAGCGATAGTTGTTCCAAAATACCAAGGAACTAAAGTTCAACAACTAGTTGCTTTTATTGTATTAGAAGAAAATTCGCCAGAACCAAGTTTTAAACTCTCTAAATCAATTAAGGAAAAATTGGCACATTCGGTCATGGATTACATGATCCCTCAAAAAATCAATTACATTGATCTTTTACCACAAACGGTGAACGGGAAAATCGATCGGAAAAAATTAATAGCTGAGGTGAATCCTCAATGACCTTTCCACATATGATCCCGTACGCAGAACCTTATTATTTTCTGCTGTTAATCATCGGTTTAGTACCGATCGTGCTATCATTGTTGATTCGAGGGAAAAGATTGCCAATTTATCAAACACTCATCACCCTGCTTTTCTTATTCATCAGTTTTGGTGGTGTCTATTGGCAACAAGGTGTAGCCTTGATTGCATATGTTGTTTGGCAGACATTATTAGTTTGGGCTTACTTCGTTTACCGTCAAAAGAAAAATCAAGGTATTTGGTTTTACTTAGCGGTGATCCTAGCGATTTTCCCATTATTTTTAACAAAAGTCACACCGTTTTTTGCTCATGGGAAAGAATCTTTTCTAGCTTTTCTAGGGATCTCCTATCTAACCTTTAAATCTGTTCAGATGATCATGGAAATTAGGGATGGATTGATCAAGAACTATCAGCCTTTTCGTTATATTCAATTTTTACTCTTTTTTCCAACGATTTCATCTGGACCAATCGATCGCTATAGAAGATTTGAAAAGGATCAATGTCAGCCGCCTGCAACTGAGAAATATCTGACATTATTAGAAAAAGGGATCCAAAATATTTTTCTAGGTTTTTTATACAAATTTATTATTGGCTATTATTTGGGTCAAGTGTTGTTACCAATCGTTTCCAAAGCTGCCTTGCAACATGGTGGTTTTTCTTGGTCATTAGTAGGATATACCTATGTGTATAGTTTATATCTGTTTTTTGACTTTGCAGGCTATAGTTTGTTTGCGGTGGGAACGAGTTACTTGATGGGGTACCAAACACCAATCAACTTTAACAAACCATTCTTGTCTTGGAATATCAAAGAATTTTGGAATCGTTGGCACATGACGTTATCATTTTGGTTTCGAGATTATGTTTATATGCGCTTGATGTTTTTCTTGATGAAGAAAAAATGGTTCAAAAGTAAAATTGTAACCTCGAATATTGGTTATTATGCATTATTCCTATTGATGGGAATCTGGCATGGTCTAACTTGGTATTACATCGTGTATGGGTTGTATCATGCTACTTTGATTTGCTTAACCGACGTTTGGCTACGATTCAAGAAAAAACATAAAAAACAACTACCATCCAATTGGTTTACTCACGCTTTTGCTGTCTTTATGACTTTCCAAGCAGTTTGTTTTAGTTTATTGATATTTTCGGGCTTTTTAGACCAACTTTTGTTTAAGTAAAGCAGATGATTATCTAAGACTTAAAAATGATTTATTTTACATTATGATTATTTAAGGAGAGATTATATTATGGAAGAACAAATTTTAACTATTTTAGAAGACATTACAGGAACAGATGAAATAAGAGAAAATCGAGAGCTTGATTTGTTTGGTGAAGGATTGCTGGATTCACTTGCTTCTGTTCAATTATTAGTCGAATTAGATGGACAATTAGATGTTCAAGTCCCTGTTTCTGAATTTGATCGTGAACAGTGGGGCACACCGAATAAAATCATTGCACAAGTACAAGAATTGAAGGGATGAGAATGAAAAAGAAATTATTTGCTATTTTCGGTCCAATCCTTTTAGCCTTTGGATTGATAGCAGTTTTTTTCACTTCTTCGTATCGTGTGGATCTAACCGACCCAACAGTCATAAAAAAAGCTTCTACATCCATGTCCGAAAATGTGTTAAAAGGAGATACCATCAAAAACGAAGCCTTAGCTGAAAAAAAATATGTTCCTTTTTTTGGTTCAAGTGAACTCAGTCGGATCAGTCCGTTTCACCCATCCGTCTTGGCGGAGAAATACCATCGTGATTATCGTCCCTTCTTATTAGGGGCACCTGGGACACAATCATTAAGTCAGTATATGATGATGCGCTCTGCAGGAGATGATTTGAAAAATAAGAAAATCGTTTTTATCATTTCTCCACAATGGTTTGTCAAAGATGGCGTAAAAAAAGATTATTTTGATACGTATTATTCACAGTTACAAACCCTTGACTGGCTGTTCTCATTGAAAAAAATCACTCCTGCTGATCGTTATTTAGCTAGAAGACTTTTACATTTTTCTATCGTTAAAAAAGATGAAAAATTGACGGAAATGTTACAAATGATCAAAAAAGGTCAACTTCCTTCTGTTGAAAAACGAAATCAATTGCGCTTGAACTGGAATATTTTAAAAAGAGAAGATGAAATGTTCAGCAATATTGGTCTGAAAAGTAAACAAGACAAAATTGATCAGGCAATGAAGCCGTTGCCTGCTAATTATCAAGAAAAAGTTCTGGAAAACCTAGCGGAAAATATTGGGAGAAAAAGTACAAGCGACAATTCTTTTGAGTTAAAAAATGATTTTTATAAAGAGCGCATTCGTCACCACTTAAAAGAGCTGAAAAATTCTCAAAAAAATTGGGATTATCGTTTTTCACCTGAATTTTCAGATTTTCAATTAGTCCTACAGCAATTAGCCCAAGAACAGGCAGAAGCATTATTCATCATTCCACCTGTGAATCAAAAATGGAGTGATTATACTGGGTTATCTCAAGAAATGCTTCAAGGATTTGCAAAGAAAATCAAATTTCAATTGCAGAGTCAAGGCTTTGATCGGATCGCAGATTTTACAAAAATGGCTGATCAACCTTATTTCATGGAAGACACCATTCATTTAGGTTGGAAAGGGTGGCTAGCAACAGATCAACGGATTAGACCGTTTTTAGAAAACCAACAACAACCAAGTCACTATCAATTGGATCCATCATTTTATAGTAAAGACTGGCAAAAACATTCACCAAATGATTTAAAAGAAAACCAACAGTAATGGAGTTTCGAACACGAAGTGCATAAAAGAAACGCTCGTTTACTGCTGTCAGTCCATTTAAGAGAAAATAGCGATTGCTATCGTATGCATTATGCAAAAAAGCCAGGATTATTGAAAGTTATTCGGTAAACTTTCGAGGAATCCTGGCTTTTTTCTAACTGAAAAAATCGTTCTGCTGAAAAGCACACCTAATAAATGGTATAATCTAGCTATCAATACGAGAAATGAGGGAGACGTTTTGGATAAAAAAGAAGAACAGTTATTGATTGATCTGACTTCAGCCAAAGGAGTACCAGGCAATGAAGAAGAAGTGAGACAAGTCTATAAAAAGTATGCAAAAGACTTTGCGGAAGATATTTTTTATGATGGTTTAGGTAGTATTATCGCCAAACATGGTTCTGGTGGTGGACCTAAGATTTTTATTTCCGGTCATATGGATGAAGTGGGATTTATGGTGACTAAGATCACTGATAAAGGTTTTTTGGAATTTCAAACATTAGGTGGTTGGTGGGGACAAGTGATGTTAGCCCAACAAGTGGAAATCAAAACGCAAGCTGGGAAAGTGATCCATGGCGTGATTGGTTCGAAACCGCCACATGTTTTAACCCCACAAGTAAGAAATAAACCGTATGATATCAAGGATATGTTTATTGATATTGGAGCGACAAGCGATAAAGAAGCAAAAGAATGGGGTATTCGCCCTGGCGATATGGTAACCCCATATATTGAGTATAAACGGTTGAATGGCGGTAAATTTTTACTAGCTAAGGCTTGGGACAATCGCATCGGTACAGCTGTTTCATTACGAGTTCTTGAGAATTTAGCAAAAGAAGGACATCCCAATGTTTTATTCGCAGGGAGCGATGTGCAAGAAGAAGTTGGCCTTAGAGGGGCACGCACAAGTACACACTTAGTGAATCCAGATATCGCCTTTGCTTTAGATACAGGAACAGCTGGAGATACACCGGGGATGACGCCAAAAGAAGCGGATTCGATTTTGGGGAAAGGTCCACAAATCTTGATTTTTGATGCTTCAATGATTCCACATAAAAAACTGTTGAATTTTGTGATTGATGTGGCGGAAGAAATGGATATACCATTCCAATACACCGTCATTACTGGTGGTGGGACAGACGCAGGACAGATGCATTTGACAAGAGATGGGGTACCGTCTGTGGCGATTACTGTTCCGGTGCGGTATTTGCATTCACATACTTCAGTGATCCATGAAGATGATTATTTGAATACTGTGAAATTAGTGACGGAATTAGTGAAGCGATTAGACCACAAAACAGTTGAAAAGATTAGGAGTTATGATTAATGGAAACAAAGTTATCACTTTCAGATTATCGCAAAAAAGCTCGAGCTAGCCTTGCGCAACAATGGGGAATCAATGCTTGGCTAGTCTTTCTTTCGATGTTTGTTGCGGGTTTGATCCAAATGTTTTTTGAGGGATTTTTTTTCGTAGATAGCACGCAACAACAAATAGTTAGCTTTTTACTAGAGAATTTCCTTTTATTTGCTTTTTCATATGCCTTATATTACATTGCGCTGGTAGTCGTTCGCGGCGGCAGAGCAAAAAGTAATTTATTGTTTGCCGTCTTTCAAAAAAAATATTTTGGACCTATTTTAGTGATTAATTTGATCAATGTTGTGATCAATTGGATCATTAATGCCCTTGTTTTATTACCAGGTTTTTTGATTGGTGGTGTCAATACTTATACACAATTACTATTTAATTCAAACACAATTTCAACAGATGTGTTATCAGGGAATGCTTTGGACATTAGTTACGTTTTGACCACCCTGCTCATGACCTTTGTTTCTCTTTTGTTGATGAGTATTGTAGGCGGATTGTTTCAATTTGCGGCTTGGACTAAATTTGATTACCCAGAACTTTCAATCATCCAGTGTTTGCAATACGCGTGGTATTTATTAAAAGATCGTTTAGGTACTTATATCCTATTACAACTTTCATTTATCGGGTGGTACCTTGTTGGAGCCCTAGCCTTGTTCTTTGGTTTATTGTGGGTTATCGCCTATGTCAATGTGACCATTGCAGGTTTTTACGAGCAAGCAAGACTTGAAAAAGAACCCCCAGCTACTTATTTTTCATAAAACATGAGAGAGGTTTCACAGAAAAAACAGGATTCTATTACATTGATTCTGAAAGGAGAACGATCATGAAATTAACTGTATTAGGTTGCTTAGGCGCCTATCCATATAAAAATCAAGGAACGACTAGCTATTTATTGCAGTCAGCTGGCTTTAACCTACTGATCGATGCTGGTAGCGCCACCTTGATAAAATTACAAGAGCATCTTGAACCGTTAGAACTTGATGCGGTTATCTTGAGCCATTACCATCATGATCACATCGCTGATCTAGGTGTATTGCAATATTATTGGCAACTACATCCTGAAAAAGAACCAGGAGCTATCTTGCCAATCTATGGTCATACTAAAGATACTTTTCATTTTGATGAGTTAACAATGCCGAACGTGTCAGAAGGACGTGGCTATTTTGAGGCAGAAGAATTGAAAGTAGGTCCTTTTTTAATCACGTTTATGGAAACCATCCATCCAGTGGTGTGCTATGCCATGCGGATCGTCGAAGAAGCGACTGGCAAAGTCTTTGTTTTTACAGGTGATTCCGGCTATTTGGAAAGTTTTGTAGAATTTGCTGAAAATGCAGACTTATTTCTAGCAGATACTTATCTGTTTGCTGGTAATGAACGACACAAAGCGCACTTTACGTCAAAAGAAGCGGGGGAACTTGCGAAAGCAGCAAAAGTCAAAAAGCTAGTATTGACCCATTTACCTCAATTTGGGGATCTTACACAATTACAGAACGAAGCGCAACAAGCTGCGGGTGATACAGTAGAAGTAGCACTAGCAAAAGTCGATAAAGTATTTGATATCTAGGAGGAAGACAATGATTTTTGTACCGAATGACAAGCATGATCCACGTATCAATCTAGCAATTGAACAATTTTTACTCCAAGAAATGCCTGTTGATGAACCGATTTTATTGTTTTATATCAATGAACCATCTATCATTATTGGGCGTAATCAAAACACGATCGAAGAAATCAATCGAGATTACGTTGAACAACAGGGCATCCATGTCGTTCGTCGTTTAAGTGGCGGTGGAGCCGTCTATCACGACTTTGGAAATTTAAACTTTAGTTTTATCATGCCTGATGATGGCGATTCTTTCCGTGATTTTGCTAAAGTTACTAAGCCAATTATTCAAGCTCTTCACGAATTAGGGGTATCTGGAGCGGAATTAAAAGGCCGAAATGATTTAGTGATTGATGGTATGAAATTCTCTGGTAATGCAATGTATGCAACGAATGGTCGAATGTTTGCCCATGGAACTATCATGTTTGATTCTGACATCAATGAAGTGGTCAATGCGTTAAAAGTAAAAAAAGATAAAATCGAGTCCAAAGGGATCAAATCGATTCGTTCTCGTGTGACCAATATCAAACCATTTTTACCTAAAGAAAAACAAGAGATGTTAACAGAAGAATTTCGTGATGAAATTCTATTAAAAATATTCGGAGTAGCAACGCTGGCAGAGGTTAATACGTATCAGCTAACAGACAAAGACTGGATCAAAATCAACGAAATCTCTGATCGCTATTATCGTAATTGGGATTGGAATTATGGGAAATCACCTGATTTTAACTTTTCGAGACAAAAGCGGTATCCGATTGGTTCGATCGAAGTCCATCTGAATGTGTCACATGGTTTGATTGATGATGTGAAAATATTTGGTGACTTCTTTGGGTTAGGAGAGATAAAGGACGTCGAAGAAAAACTGATTGGACAAAGATATGATAAATCAGTTTTAAGTGATGTAGTAAAAACGATTGATATCAAAAAGTATTTTGGTGCAATCGAAGCTGAAGATTTTCTTGCTCTTTTATATTGATCGAATGTTAGTCATTAGTCAAAAACAGGGAACACCAATGATTGGTGTTCCCTGTTTTTTATCTTTTTTTGAGAAAGAGAACGAATATTATTTTGTCCGCTCAAACCTTCATTCAATGAATCAATTTTCCAATCTACCAAAGACATTATATGCTTTTCTTGGGATTTGTTTTAGTCAATTGGATGATTAAACGATCTACCTGACTATCTTTTTCCTGAGTCAACGTTCCTGCATAACGTTCCGCCACATCTTGGATTATTTTTAAATCAAACTGTTCTTGTTCAGCAAAGTTTTCTGTAATTCCTTGTGAAAAGAGATTTGTTTCATAGTTTGCGCTATGTTCACAACGAATCAATAGTTGATTTTCTTTTTCCTGCATCGATAAATAAATTTTTCGATGCATTGGATCTTCAATGGCATGTGTTTCTCTAAAAGAATGTTCTAAGACATGAATCAGTATTTGGGTCAAGTCATCATCATTGACGGTCAATACTTCTGGTAGTTCGGCTTGAAACTTCACTTTGATATTTCGCTTTGATGCAATTTCTTGATAACGAGCTAAAATAAGATTAGTGAGTTGGTGAGAGGAGTAAGAGAAAATAAATTCAAAATTTCGAGCATTAGTTAAGATAGTTTGCACATAATTTTGTACTTCATCGGTTTCTTCTTCCTTGACCAAGTGTTCTAAGTTTTCCATAGTTTGGATAAACTCAGTTCTTAATGTACTGATTTCTTGAATGTGATCACGTAGCTGATCATAATGCTGTTCAAGTAAATCCGATTTTGTTTTCAAGAAATTAACAGTTCGCTGATGCTTATCAAAGCTGATGATGTACTCGATAATATTATAACAAATGATAATAATCAGAATAATCATAAATAGAATAGTAGACCAATTAATATTTGCATTATAAATACCTAATGATGGTTGGATATAAAGCATACAATGGAAAATGGCAATCAGCACAATCCACGGTGTACAAGCAATGAAAAAACGATTATTCCGATAGGCTTCCCCAACACAGACAAGCGAAGTAACTAATGTACTGATTACACTAACCGCATTAACAATGGGCATTAGTTCAGTTAATTCTCCTACTGTCATCAATGAATAAATAAGGACACCTATTTGGATGGAGACTTGTAGAAAACAAAAGAGACCATATATTTTTTGATAATGTTTCATTCGGGATAAATAATACAATACCAGAAATACTGAAGTTAAAATAGTAAATGTATCAGATAAAATCGAATGGACGATTGGTTCAAAAAGGATGCCGCTTAATATATCTTCAGAGATTGATTCAAACCCTAAGACTAACGCAAAACAACTGAGAATGATCAGTGAAATATCTAGTGTCTTTTTTTTGTAAAGCTTAAAAATGGCGTACACCAATATCCCAATTCCTAAAAAGATGGCAATGATCATGGTAACTACTTGAGGAACAGATTGGGAAAAAATAAAGCTGATGATTGGTCCCGTATTTCCAACATAAACTTTTGGTGGAATACCCGAATAGTTTTCATATGGTGAAGTAACTTCGATTTTTAAGTGTTCACCAGCATAATGTGTAGGCAGATCAATAACTGCCAAAGATAAACCAGGATGAAGTTGGTCTTGTTCATTTGTTCGATCATATAAAAGTTGATCATTTAAATAAACTTTTATCCATTGGTTGTTTCCACGAATCACTAAGTTCGAATCATCCATCTCTTCTTTTAATATAGTTTCCATCACAAAA
Source organism: Enterococcus sp. C74 (assembly GCF_040887125.1). Taxonomy (NCBI): domain Bacteria; kingdom Bacillati; phylum Bacillota; class Bacilli; order Lactobacillales; family Enterococcaceae; genus Enterococcus; species Enterococcus sp. C74. The sequence continues at coordinate 434,336 of NZ_JBFOFA010000001.1, forward strand.
GTTTCATTTCTTTCAACTGTTGGAAGGTAACTAATATAATGACTATCAAAACGAAAATCAGGTTCATTTTTTAAGTAAAATTCCCATGAATTTTTTATTTCTTTGACCTTTCCACTATCAGAAGGAGTAAAAATATAATAAAAGAAATATACTGTTATCATTAAAAATAACGTTGATAATAGAATAGTGAAAAACCATTTTATCTTTAATGAGTTCGCTTTTTTAAAATATTTAATGTTATTAAAAAAGTTCATAATGTGTCCTTTCTAAAAGTAACATTTTTTTTAGGGTAAACGTTTTTTGTTTTCTAGTCAATCATAAACCTGCATAAAGTTAGATAACCAGAGTTATTTTTTAGATTTTTTTTAAAATTCTTTCAATTCGTTGTAGAAGAAATAGAGTTAAAATTGATAAAATTAAATCGTTATTATATGATGGGAAATAAGAAATGAGTAAAGGGAGTGGAAACTAGTGCCATTTTATAAAAAAATAACCTATATTAGTTCAATTACACTGATTGTTATTTTAGCGATCATTTTGAGCATTATTTTACTTCCTAAAATAGCTGGTCTATCAACCCATATTATTGAAGATCGTGGTATGAGTCCTTACTATAGCCAAGGAAGTTTGATCTATGTACGTCCGAAGAAACCAGAAGAATTGTTGGTTGGTGACGTGATTACGTATTATGAAAACTCAGGAGAGCAAATAACCACCCGACGAGTGATCGCAGTGGAAAAAGACCATCAAGACTTTTATACTAAAGCAGATAGTTCCACGCAGACCGAATCTGGTGTAGTGGGGAGAAGATACATCATTGGAACGCCCATTTTTCAGATTCCCTATATTGGCATTCTTTTATCAAAATCAGCATTTACTTGGATGCGCTGGCTATTTTTTACCATCGCCTTTTGTTTGACCGGTATTACAGCTTGGAATATGCTAGATGAATTTGAAAAAAAGAAAAGTTTCAATCGGTTTTTTACTCATAGCCAACGAAAAGGAAAGTGAGTGTAAACTTGTTTGCAACTTGTGGATTTGTCAGGTTCTTCGTATAATAATTTGGAAGAGGAGGCAGATTATGCGTAATGAAATGATGCATCGTCCGGTAGTAAAAGAAGAGTTAGTTGATTTTATGCGGACAAAACAGAAAAAATTGTCTGGAGAGCTTGGTTTGATTGAAGAAGAAGCCCATTTAGCGGAAGTACCGATCATTCCCCATGAAACAGTCGTATTCATGCAGTTTTTATTAGGGCAATTAAAACCAAAGAATGTTTTAGAAATTGGTGCAGCTATTGGTTTTTCTTCTAGTTTGATGGCTCAATTAATCAGTGAAAAAGGTCACGTCACGACGATCGATCGTTTTGATGTTATGATCAAAAAGGCCAAGGCAACTTATGAAAGACTTGGCTTAACCGAAAAAGTTACTTTACTAGAAGGACAAGCGGCTGATATTTTACCAGAACTAACTGGGCCTTATGATTTTATTTTTATGGACAGTGCCAAATCGAAATATATTGAGTTTTTACCAGAATGTTTACGTCTGCTAAAAAAAGGTGGCGTATTGATGGTTGATGATATTTTTCAAGGCGGAACGATTTTATTGCCTGATGAAGAGATTCCTAGAGGCAAACGTGCCATTCATCGTAAATTAAATGAATTTTTACAGGTCGTCATGACCCATCCAGACTTGACTTCCACATTAGTGCCGCTAGGTGATGGTGTGATCTTGATAACTAAAGAAAAAGAGCAAATTCATCTACCTTAAGAGTATTTACCTTGTTACGACAAAAAGCTTGCTTTTTGTCGGACACTAGGTAAAAGAGGAACGCTTTCTATTGAGCAATCTTTTTTATTGATAAAATAACTATTTAATATTGACAGAACCAAAATGATTCTATATAATTATTTTTGTTCCGAAAAAGCTGTCATAGTAGCTCAGCTGGATAGAGCATCCGCCTTCTAAGCGGACGGTCGGGGGTTCGAATCCCTCCTGTGACGTAAAAAAAACCAAAACCGGTAGAAACTTTCGTTTCTACCGGTTTTTCTTTGTTCTTGTGCCAAATTTGTGCCAAATGATTACGTAGCAAGTATTCTTATGATACGCAGTCTAATCAGGTAGGATTTTCTACGTCCTAGGTATGTGTTAAAAAAAGAATATTGGATGCTTTTCTAGGTAAAAGGAGTAGGTAAAATTTTTACTCTACAAATTCATACATTCGTGTATTTTAACTTCGTTTAAGCAGAAATCAGTCCATCCTCTATAGGTGGATGATGTTTGGTATCAGGGGATCCAAGGTTCTTATAATATAATCGCTACAAGTGTTTGTTTTTTTATTTTTGAACGGTTCGGCTATACTTATTCTAAGCCGATAGGCAGAAATGAATAGGGGGAGAAAATATGTCGATTATTTCACAAATTATCATTACATTAGTCGCAATTGAATTTTTTTATATCATGTATTTAGAAACCTTTGCTACAACTTCTAAAGCAACTGGCAGAGTATTTAAAATGAGTCAAAAAGAATTAAGTAATTCGTCGGTACAAACGTTATTTAAAAATCAAGGTGTTTATAATGGATTGTTAGGTATTGCTTTATTGTATGCCACTTATATTTCGTCTGCACCAAAAGAAATAGCAAGTTTGTTATTGGTTTATATTGTATTGGTCGCAGCTTACGGTAGTATCACTAGTGACAAACTAATTATTTTGAAACAAGGTGGTCTGGCAATCATTGGATTACTGACTCTTTTGATTTGAGTTAATCTTATTTTATAAAAATTTTCATGAAAACGCCTATAACTTTGTGAAAAAGCTGACATGAGTTAGAAAAATATGCTATTCTAGTAGTTGCGTGTTTCGTAAAATTTTTATAAAAAAGGAGTCTCTAGGTTGTTCAAAAAGTATATTTTTTTACTAAATGAAGAATTTGACGGATATGATCGTCAAAAATTCCAAAAAGATTTATTAGCTGGTATTACTGTAGCTGCAGTAGCTTTACCTTTAGCGTTGGCGTTTGGCGTGTCCAGTGGTGCAAATGCTGCGGCAGGATTAATTACAGCGGTTATTGCTGGACTTATTATTGGTGGCTTGTCAGGTGGTTTTTATCAAATTTCAGGACCAACAGGCGCAATGGCTGCGATCTTGATGTCGATTGCAGCTACTCAAGGGATGTCTGGGGTGTTACTGGCGACATTTTTAGCAGGACTATTATTGCTAGTGGCAGGCATTTTTAGATTAGGAACATTGACCTCTTTTATTCCAGCTCCAGTGATTACTGGATTTACTTCGGGAATTGCTATTATCATTGCCTTGGGTCAAGTGGATAACTTGTTTGGTGTCCATTCAGAAGGTGCAAATGTGATTGAGAAGTTTCTCAGCTATCAGACCTTTGGCTTTTCGATAAATTTTTCCTCCTTTATTATGGGATTATTAGTGATCATCGGAATGATTATCTACCCCAAAAAATGGGCTCAAACTATACCAAGTTCTTTGATGGCAATTATTCTTGCAACGGTTGCGATGTTCTTGTTTCACTTGCCGATAGCAACCGTGGGAAAAATTCCACAGACGTTGATTAGTAGCGATCGCTTAACGTTTGCAGCCTTTCATCTTGATTCTTTAAAAGAAGTGATGGTGCCAGCGATTAGCATTGCCTTGCTTGGCATGGTGGAAAGTTTGCTCTGTGGTGCTTCTGCGGGACGAATGGCAAACAAACCATTGGACAGCAACCAAGAACTTGTTGCGCAAGGAATCGGAAATCTAGTTTTACCATTTTTTGGAGGCATTCCAGCGACAGCTGCGATTGCCCGAACAAGTGTGGCAATTAAATCAGGGGCACAGACTCGTTTAGCTGGTATCATTCATGCTTTGGTTTTGTTTTTATCTATGATTATTTTTGCACCAATTATGTCAAACATTCCTATGCCAGCTTTGGCAGGAGTGTTGATTGTTACTGCTTGGCGCATGAATGAATGGGAAACGATCAACGTCTTGTTCACTAAGAGATATTGGTCTGGCATCTTATTATTTTTGATTACTATGGGATGTACCGTGATTTTTGACTTAAGTATTGCGATCGTCATCGGCATTATCGGTGGCTGTATTTTCTTTGTGATCAAAAGTGCGGCAATCACGATCTCGGTTGAAACAATCGATTGGGAACGAATGGATTTGCCAGAAACGAAAAAATTAGATAATTGGACAGTTGTCTATATTAGCGGACCACTCTTTTTTATGTCTGCTGAAAAATTAAAAAATACATTAGCCGATTTAAATCAAAAAGAGGGGATCATTTTTTCTATGCGTGGTGTTCCAAGTATTGATTTAACTGCCCGGGCTGTTTTTGATGAGTTTCAAGAAAAAGCTGAAATGCGAGAACAAACGATTATTTACACCTCGCTACAACCAGAAGTAGAAAAACAACTACAGCATTTATGGCAAAAAGCTGGCTTTGAGCAACACCAAACAGTAGCGCATGCACTCTCAGCGCTGCATGAACAATATACGTAATCAGTCATGAGCAGGAGAAATGTTTTTGAGAAGCAGGGCAAACAAAGTGTTTTTTTGTAGTGTTTAATTAAAATAAGCTATAAAAATTCAAAAATCCCGAAACAGCTTTTTTCTGTTTCGGGATTTTTTACTATGGAAGCTGTGGCTATTGATTGCTAGGATCTTTCTCGAGATAGTTTGCTAAGGTAAGCCAGTCTTTGCGGATCACGTCAGCTAATGTTCGATTGTAAAAAATAGCTGCAGGATGGAAAAGCGGGAGGATCTGGTAGCTTTTATCACTCCACTCGTAAGCATCTTTTTGTTGATTCAGTTTTAAAATAGGCCCAGTATAAAGCTGACCATGATTTTTAGAGATCGTATAAGCAGAACCTAATAACCGTTGCAAACCGATATTGCCTAATGTAGCAATCAAATGGGGCTCGACATGTTCGATTTCATAATCTAGGATCGGCGCATGAGCGAATACTTCCGCTTTCGTTGGTGTCCGATTCGGATAAACAGTTTCTGCTTGCTGAGTTCGTTTATTGAGTCGTTGGACTGTCCGATAAGGTCGACTTCTGACTGCACTAGTAATATAAACATCTTCTCTTGTCAAACCAGCTAGAGCAAGAGTTTGCATTAGTTCTTTGCCTGCTTGTCCGCTAAAAGGAATATGATTATCGATTTCTGTTTTGCCAGGAGCTTCACCTACCAGCATGAGTTTTGGGTGGAGTGGGCCTTGACCAGCAACGAAACCTTCTACCGCACGACCTTGCATACGAATCGTTGCTTCTTGAACCAATTCATCAGGATAGTTCATTCGTTTACCTCCTTCGTCTTCACTAACATTATAATTAGCAAAAGTGAAAATTGCGATTGATTGACTTAAGAAAAGTTCTAGAATCTAGAGTTGACGAATGCGCTGGTTTCTGGTAATCTAGTACTGTTGTAATTGTGGACTCCACAGCTACAACCGCACAGAACGAGTTTGTAAGTACAGGTAACTGTCACTCTGGATGGCGAGTCTAAGTCTATTATAAGGAGGTGCTTTATAGCATGTACGCAATTATTAAAACTGGTGGTAAACAAGTAAAAGTTGAAGTTGGACAAGCAATCTACGTTGAAAAACTTGACGTTGAAGCAGGTGAAAAAGTTGTTTTTGACGAAGTTATCTTAGTAGGTGGCGAAACTACAAAAGTAGGCGCTCCAATTATTTCTGGTGCAACTGTTGAAGGTACTGTTGAAAAACACGGCAAACAAAAGAAAGTCGTTACTTTCAAATACAAACCTAAAAAACATTCACACCGTAAACAAGGTCACCGTCAACCATACACAAAAGTGGTTATCGACGCGATCAACGCTTAATTAGCGCTTGAGAAAGAAGGCCTGAATAATGATCAAAGGAACATTTAAACGTAATGACGCTGGTCAAATCGTTTCATTTACTTTGACAGGGCATGCTGATGCTGGTCCTTATGGGAGTGATATCGTCTGTGCAGGAGTTTCTGCATTAGCGATCAGTACTGTCAATGGGATTGCCTCATTAGCTGGTTTTGAACCAATTGTCGAAATGAATGAAGAAGAGGGCGGTTATTTATATACCGAAGTCACTTCAGGATTGACACAAGAGCAAAACAATATTGCCGAGATTCTATTAGAAAATCTCTTGTTGGGATTACAATCGATAGAAGCTGAAAATTCAGAATATATCCAAATTAAAACAATTAATGATAAATAGGAGGTGCAGACCATGTTGTTATCAATGAATCTACAATTCTTTGCCCACAAAAAAGGTGGCGGTTCTACATCTAACGGACGCGACTCAGAATCAAAACGTTTAGGTGCTAAACGCGCTGACGGACAAACAGTTACAGGTGGATCAATTCTTTACCGTCAACGCGGTACAAAAATTTATCCAGGTGTGAACGTGGGTATTGGTGGAGACGACACTTTATTTGCTAAAGTTGACGGAGTAGTACGTTTCGAACGTAAAGGCCGCGACAAAAAACAAGTGTCTGTTTATCCAGTAGCTCAAGAAGCTTAATGAACAGTTTGCTCTATCCCTTATTACGTAAAGGATAGAGCTTTTTTTATGACTTTTAATGAAAACGGTTGACAAAAAAGGTGCTTAAACATAAAAATCAATACCATTCTTTATTTTTTTATTCAAAATCCTGTGCTTATCATTAGTTAAAATGGAAATTACATATTAAAAAACGAACGTCATTCTAAATGATCGGTTTGAAAAAAATAAAAAACGTTTCTCATTTGAAGTATAACAACATATGAGTAGAAAAAATCACTACTATTTGTGAATGTTGTATTGTATACTGAGATTTAAAAAGGAGTGATGAATGAAAAAATGAATTTAAATAACGTTTCAAAGCGTTTGTATAAATGGGACAATTTAAAGGCTTTATTAATTTTCCTGGTTGTAGTAGGTCATTTAATTGATCGGGCGAATCAAAAGAGCGACTTGTTAATGAAAATTAACTATTGGATATATATGTTTCATATGCCAGCATTCATCTTTGTTTCTGGTCTATTCAGCAAGAATACAATTCGTAACAAGGATTTCCGTAAAAGTTTTAGATATCTCAAATGGTTTTTCATTTTAAAAATTATATTTTTGATTAGCACTTTTCTCTCTTCAGGTTCTTTAAGCTTTTCCTTTTTAACAGAAAGCGGACTGCCGTGGTATTGTTTTGCTATTTTTGCTTTTCAATTAATCAGCATGGTTATTGATGGATATGACAAATACTGGGTGCTAGGCATAGCTGTTGTAATTGGTTGTTTGGCAGGATATGATGCAAATTTGGGAGATTTTCTATGTTCTTCAAGAATCTTAACTTTCTTTCCATTTTTTTATGCTGGATACTTAATTGATTATCAAAAAATGTCAAATTATCTAAACAATTTTAAGATCAAGTTGTGCGCGTTGTTCCTTTTGTCAGGAAGTTTTTTTGTCGTTTATTTTAAGTTATATGGCACCTCACTGACGATGGGATTTTTGACCGGTAGAAATGCTTATGCGAATGTAAGCGAATTAGTAGGTCTTTATGGTGGTTTTTTCCGATTTATTTACTATATTGCAGTCTTCCTTATAATCAGTAGTTTGGTTGCTTTGATAAGTAATAAACGACTGTTTATTACGAGTTTTGGAGAATTATCCTTGATCATATATATGTTGCATATACCTATCGTCAGAATAGTGAATGATAAACTTCATTTGGATTTGTTTATTAAAAGTTTTGGTGTACCGCAGAGTATTACGATTCTAATAGTAACTATATGTATTTTCTTTTTGTGCAGAATGGAGTGGGTTCATAAGCCGTTAAACAAAATTCTCTATTTTAATGTTCCTGAAAAAACAGATAATTTGGTAAAAGGAAATGGGTATTTTAAAAGCTTTTTTTATGACCGTACTTTGACCATACTTGATAGTAAAAATGAAGAATAATTAGATGGTATGATGAGCGTATTATTATAGAAGACAAGTGTTTCGGTTATACGATCGGAGTTAATAAAAGTTCACTAGAAAATATTGGATTGGAAGTGATTGTTTATCCGAGCGCTCAATAAACAGAATAAATTGAATAAACAATGAACTAAACTCAATGAAAAAAGTTCTCTCTTGTTGATTAAGAGGAGAGCTTTTTTGTCTGTGTTTCATTACAATAGATAAAATGTTTTATCGGCGCAAGCACTTCGATCCGATCATTTTAAAGAAAAGCTTTAAGTTGAAGGGGACGCTTTTGGATTATTCTAATGAGACAAAGAGTAGCTGATCCAGTCAATACTTCTTTTAATAAGAGATATTTACTGTAAATAGTTGACGAAATGGAATTAAATTTATAGTATTATGTTTTGAAGCCAGTTAATGAAAAAGGGGCGAAACCAAATGGCGAAGCGCATTGATCGAATTTATACGTATGTCAAAGAAAAAACGGCTCATCTAAAACCGATTGAATATGATCAAGGGGTCACAACGAAAGAGATAGCTGAGGTTTTAGGAATCCAACGGACCAATAGTAGTAAAGATTTGAATCAGTTGGTACGTGAAGGAAAATTGTTGAAAACCGATGGACGACCTGTACGTTACATATATCAAAAAAATGTTGCCTATGAACAACCGACCGCCAAACATGTCATAAGCTATAAAGAAGAAAGAGTACCAGTAGAAAAAGCAAGGATTCAGATTGATACGAAAGATATTTTTGCTAAGATCATTGGTGCAAATGGGAGTATGAAAAACTCGGTTGAGCAAGCGAAAGCCGCCATTTTATATCCGCCGAGAGGTCTGAATTGTTTGATCACTGGACCAACTGGATCGGGGAAAACCTACTTTGCACATGCGATGTTTCATTTTGCCAAAGCCAATCACGTCATTAGTGAAGACAACGAGTTGATCGTCTTTAACTGTGCCGACTACGCTAATAACCCGGAATTATTGATGAGTCACTTGTTTGGGTATGTCAAAGGTGCTTTTACTGGAGCAGAAGAGGAAAAAACCGGAATCATTGACCAAGCAGATGGAGGAATGTTGTTCCTAGATGAAATTCACCGGTTACCACCTGAAGGGCAAGAAATGATCTTTTACTTCATGGATCATGGTACCTATAGTCGATTAGGAGAAACAACAAAATCTCATGAAGCAAATGTTCGGATCGTGGGTGCAACAACTGAGGACCCTGGTTCTTCTCTATTAGAGACCTTTGTTCGAAGAATACCGATCAATATCAAGTTGCCATCTTTTGAAAAACGCCCTGCAAATGAAAAAATCGACCTGGTTAAAATCATGATCGCCCATGAAGCTAACCGTATCCAGCGGCAAATTTCGCTAACTGAAGATGTTGTTAAAGCGTTGATCGGTAGTGTAACCTATGGGAACATCGGTCAGTTGAAATCGAATATCCAATTGATTTGCGCTCGTGGTTTTTTAAATCATATCAATTCTCCAGAAATCTCGATTACGATCGATGATTTGACGGAAGGGATTAGAAGTGGATTGATCCAATTAGCAAGTAATCGAGTAGCGATGTCCGAACTATCGAAGCTATTGGAGCCTAAAATTACGGTGTACCCTAACGACACAATCATGAAGATTCAATCTGATTCTTATGAACTACCCTATAACCTTTATGACATTATTGGGGACAAAGCAGCACTATTAAAGTCTGACGGATTAGATCAAGAAGCCATCAATCATTTTATTTCAACGGATATCAACATCCATTTGAAATCTTTTTACAAGGATCATGGATTCTCGTTCAATGCTGATAATAAACTAGCTGAGTTTGTTGATCCTAAAATCATCGAAGTCACCAATCAAATATATATAATGGTAAAAAATGCCTTGCCATATGAGTTTCAGCAAAATTTTATCTACGCAATGAGTCTGCATATCAGTTCTTTTTTAAAAAGAATCAATATCGGTGAAGAGCGCCATACGAATGATAATATACGTGAAATGGCAATTGATTTTCCAGTGGAATATGAAGTAGCGAAAGAAGTTAGAAAGTATATTGAGGAGTATTTCCAAGTAACGATTCCAGATAGCGAAGATTACTATCTCACTGTCTTGCTTGTGTCGCTAAGGGCAAATCAAGCAAGCGGTCGTATTGGGGTAGTCGTGGCAGCACATGGTAATAGTACAGCAAGCAGCATGGTTCAAGTGGTCCAACAATTATTAGATGCAGACAATGTACGAGCGGTCGATATGCCATTGGATATGGATCCTAAAACGGCGCTTAGTCGGATCGAACGAATGGTGCAAGAGGTGGATGAAGGCAGTGGAACGATCTTATTAGTGGATATGGGTTCGCTTGCTTCATTTAATTCTCAGATTCAGCGAGATACAGGAATTCCTGTGCGGACAGTTGACATGGTGACGACCTCTTTGGTATTAGAGACGGTTCGCAAAGTTTCTGTGTTAGGTACGGATTTAGATATGTTATACGATTCCTTGAAAAATTTCCGTGGTTATGCAGAAATTTCGATGGAAAAAACACCTGAACCGACCGCACTCAGAAAAAAAGCCATCTTAGCTATTTGTGCATCTGGTGAAGGAACCGCACAACGAATCAAAGAATTGATCGAACGTTCTGTAAGTAAACGGCAAGATGTCGAGTTGACTGTTTTGGCACTCTCTGTTTTAGAATTGGAAAAAGAATTGCCTAAATTAATTGAAAATTACCAAGTCATTGCGACTACTGGAATTACAGATCCGCAGATTGCTGCGCCATTTATTCCATTGGAGCGGTTTATCGATCAAAATATCGAGTTGATTTTAGATCAATTATTACTTGAGGCAGAATTAGATGAAACAGAAGAAGTGCCATTGAGTGAAGAAACTGCAAAACAGACTTGTGTGAAATTTATTGAACAAAATTTTACATTTATCAATGGAACCAAATTGATTGATCCTTTATGGAATTTTAGTGATCAAGTGTCTGAGAAGCTATCGATTGAGAATCATGGATATAGTTTTAAAATCAATTTAGTTTTACACACAGTGGGGATGATTGAACGGATTTTATTAAACGAGCCATTGAATGTTGAATCAGACGAACTGGAAAAAGCGATGGAAGATCCATTGTTTTCGTCTATCCAACAATTGTTATCCCCGTTGGAAAAGACCATCAGATTTGAAACACCTTCATCTGAAGTTTATTATTCATTCAAGCTGATTCGTAATGAATTGGCAAAAAATGAATACACTAAATGAAAAATACACAAAAAAGATACACTGTTATTAGTGTATCTTTTTTGTGTATTGCTTCGAAACGCCTTAAAACCCTTTAGTGTATTAATAAAAAGTTGGCACGGTTCTTGCTTTTATATAAATGTGCCAATAGATGGTTATACACACAGAAAATGAGAGGGGTTTCTGTGAAGTAGTTTAACAAAAGGAGATTTGCTGATGGATATTCGGTTAGCGCGTATAGATGATCGTTTGATCCATGGACAAGTTGCAACGGTCTGGTCAAAATTGACCGGCGTGGAACGCATCATTGTTATTAGTGATTTAGTAGCCCAAGATAAATTGAGAAAGTTTCTTTTAAAAGAAGCTGCTCCACCGGGAATCATCGCAAATGTGATCACGGTGAAAAAAATGATTCAAGTTTATCAAAGCGGTTTACTAGCAACGACGAAAGTGATGCTTTTATTCACTAATCCTCAAGACGTTGAGAAAATTGTCTTAAGTGGTGTACAGCTGGATTCATTGAATATCGGTGGGATGAGTTTTTCTGAGGGGAAGACGATGATTACAAATTTTGTGTCAGTCGACCATAAAGATATTGCATCGTTCCAATTCTTGAATCAGCAAGGTGTAGAATTAGAAATTCGCAAAGTACCCGCAGATAGAAAGATCCTTTTGATGGAATTACTAGCAAAAGCCAAAAAGGCATAATATTGTTGTTGGAAAATGGTCAAATTCATCTGTTGTAATGGTTAGCAATTATTTTAATATTTGATTTGTTACAACAAAAAGAAGTAGGAGGTATAAATATGGTAGGGATTATCCTTGCAAGTCATGGACAATTTGCTGAAGGTATCTTGCAATCAGGTTCAATGATTTTTGGCGAACAAGAAAACGTCAAAGCAGTCATTTTAAAACCAAGCGAAGGTCCAGATGACTTGAGAGCCAAATTAGAAGAGGCTGTTGCTTCTTTTGATAATCAAGACGAAGTATTGTTCTTAGTTGATTTATGGGGCGGAACACCGTTCAATCAATCAAACACATTGTTTGAAGAACACAAAGACAAATGGGCAATTGTTAGTGGTTTGAACTTGCCTATGTTGATCGAAGCTTATGCGTCACGTTTTTCAATGGAATCTGCTCAAGAAATTGCAGCACATATCATTGAAACAGCAAAAGATGGTGTGAAAGTGAAGCCAGAAGAGCTTGAACCACAAGAAGCACCAAAAGCAGAAGTTTCTGATGGACAACCTAAAGGTGCATTACCTGAAGGAACAGTAGTTGGCGACGGTAAGATTAAATATGTTTTAGCACGTGTTGACTCACGTTTATTACATGGTCAAGTTGCTACTGCATGGACAAAAGCTGTTCAACCAAATCGGATCATCGTTGTTTCAGATGCTGTATCAAAAGATGATTTACGTAAGAAATTGATCGAACAAGCTGCTCCTCCAGGGGTTAAAGCAAACGTTATCCCAATTTCTAAAATGATCGAAGTTGCTAAAGATCCAAGATTTGGGAATACAAAAGCTTTGCTATTGTTTGAAAATCCTGAAGACGTGTTGACAGCTGTTGAAGGCGGCGTTGACATCCAAGAATTAAACGTAGGTTCAATGGCCCACTCAGTTGGGAAAGTTGTCGTAAGTAAAGTTTTATCAATGGGCCCTGAAGACGTAGAGGCATTTGAAAAACTAGAAAGCAAAGGAGTTAAATTTGATGTACGTAAAGTACCAAATGACTCTCGCGACAATATGGACGAAATTCTTAAAAAAGCTAAGTCTGAATTATCTAAAGCATAATTCAAAAAACTAATATTTATAGGAGGCTTATCATGTCTATTATTTCAATGATTTTAGTCGTATTCGTTGCCTTTCTAGCAGGGATGGAAGGGATTCTGGATGAATTCCAATTTCATCAACCTCTAGTGGCATGTACATTAATAGGTTTAGTAACAGGTAACCTTGAAGCAGGTATCGTATTAGGTGGTACTCTTCAAATGATCGCTCTTGGCTGGGCAAATATCGGAGCTGCTGTAGCACCAGATGCTGCATTGGCATCAGTTGCATCTGCAATTATTTTAGTATTAGGTGGTCAAGGTGTTCGAGGCGTTCCATCAGCTATTGCTATCGCAGTACCACTTGCTGTTGCTGGTTTGTTCTTAACAATGATCGTACGTACAATCGCTGTTCCTATCGTTCACTTGATGGATGCTGCTGCTGAAGAAGGTAACATCCGCAAAGTTGAAATGTGGCACATCATTGCAGTATGTTTACAAGGTATCCGTATTGCAATTCCTGCTGGAGCATTATTATTCATCCCAGCTCAAACTGTTCAATCTTTCTTAGAATCAATGCCTGCATGGTTAACAGACGGTATGGCTATTGGTGGGGGAATGGTTGTTGCTGTAGGTTACGCATTAGTAATCAACATGATGGCAACTAAAGAAGTATGGCCATTCTTCGTTATCGGTTTTGTTGTAGCTGCAATTACTCAATTAACATTGATTGCCCTAGGTGCTTTAGGTGTTGCTTTAGCTCTTATCTATTTGAACCTTTCTAAAATGGGAGGCTCTTCAAATGGTGGCGGAGGAAGCAACTCAGGTGACCCTCTAGGCGACATTTTGAATGACTATTAATCTTGAAGGAGGAAAATAAAAATGGCAGAAGAAAAAATTACTTTATCTAAAAGAGACCGTTTAGCTGTTGCATGGCGTTCTACCTTCATTCAAGGTTCATGGAACTATGAACGTATGCAAAATGGTGGTTGGGCTTTCTCAATGATCCCAGCAATCAAAAAATTATACAAAACGAAAGAAGAGCGCACAGCAGCTCTTAAACGTCACTTAGAATTTTTCAACACACATCCATATATTGCTTCACCTATCTTGGGTGTTACGCTAGCATTAGAAGAAGAACGCGCAAATGGCGCTCCAGTTGACGATGTAGCGATCCAAGGGGTTAAAGTTGGTATGATGGGACCTCTTGCTGGTGTCGGTGACCCAGTATTCTGGTTTACTGTTCGTCCGATGTTAGGAGCTCTTGGTGCTTCTCTAGCAATGGGTGGTAATATTCTTGGACCAATCATCTTCTTCTTAGGTTGGAACATTATTCGTTGGTCATTCATGTGGTATACACAAGAATTTGGTTACAAAGCTGGTTCTAAAATCACAGATGATTTATCTGGTGGATTATTGCAAGACGTAACAAAAGGTGCATCTATCTTAGGGATGTTCGTATTAGCCGCCTTAGTACAGCGGTGGGTATCGATTAAATTCTTGCCAGTTGTATCAACTGTTAAGTTAGATAAAGGTGCTTACATTGAGTGGGATAAATTACCTGCTGGTGGCGAAGGAATCAAGAGTGCTTTTGAACAAGTAAACAGTGGTCTAGCACTTAGTCCTGAAAAAGTAACAACTTTACAAGATAACTTAGATCAATTGATCCCAGGGTTAGCTGCTTTAGCATTGACATTACTATGCATGTGGTTATTGAAGAAAAAAGTTTCTCCAATTGTCATTATCTTAGGTCTATTCGTTGTCGGTGTAGTTGGCCATGTTGTTGGTCTTTTATAATAAGAATCTAGCTCGGGCGTAGCCCCGAGCTTTTTTTATCAAAAAGTAGATGCTGCTTGAGATTTCAACATTGAAACGATAGTATACTAGATAGATAAAATAATAGGAGTGATTAAATGGTTCAATCAATCAATACAAAAGTTGATTTGGTAATTGATGCCACTGCGTTTACTGGTTTGACTGATTATGGGAAAATCATGATTGGAGACCGAGGATTCGAATTTTATCATGCGAGAGACACTCGGAAATTTGTTCAAATCCCTTGGGAAGAGATTGATTACGTCATCGCATCCGTTATGTTCAAAGGAAAATGGATTCCGCGCTATGCCATTCAAACAAAGAAAAATGGTACATATACATTTTCTTCTAAAGAACCCAAAAAAGTACTTCGCGCTATCAGAAAATACGTAGATCCTAGTCGTATGGTTCAATCCTTGAGCTTTTTTGATGTAGTGAAACGTGGTGTCAAAAGTATCTTCAAACGCAAGTAGAAAAACACGAATGGATGCTCTTCGCAGCATGTCATTCGTGTTTTGTTTTGTGTTTCGCTTTTTCTTTTGTGTGCGGTGTCATTATCTAGGTCAGCTTCAACACTGGTTCAATCATTTGCTCCTAATAATTTTCCTATGCTAGAATGAAACTGTAAAGAAGGAGGTTATTAGTATGGGTTGGATATGGACTTTAATCGTTGGTGCAGTCATCGGAGCCATTGCTGGAGCAATTACCAGTAAAGGAAATTCTATGGGTTGTATCACAAATATCATTGCTGGATTGATTGGTTCAAGTATCGGTCAAGCAATTTTTGGTAACTGGGGACCACATGCAGCTGGTATGGCACTTATTCCATCAATTTTAGGCGCAGTTATTTTAGTGGCAGTTGTTTCATTCTTTTTTGGGAAACGATCATAATCAAATAGATTAACGCTTAGCCAATAGTTTTGCAGATAGAAGTAAATAGTTAAGGCAAATCTGAAACTGATTTGTCTTAACTATTTTTGTTTTACTAAGTTTATTAAGAAAATTTGTTTTATCTGCTGTGTCAGAAAGAAAATTTGCTATAATAGAAAAAAGAGAGCAAAGAAAGAAGGAATTTCATTTATGATGCTACGAGTAGAAAAATTGCGTAAAAAAATGCAAGAAGAAAATTTAGATTCATTTTTGATCACTAGTCCATATAATCTTCGTTATTTGACTAATTTTACTGGTACGACAGGCTTAGCGGTCATCACATTAGAAAAAGCCTTTTTTATTACTGACTTTCGTTATACCGAGCAAGCAGCAGCTCAAGCTCAAGGATTTGAGATCATCAAAAATGTAGGACCGATTTTTGAAGAAGTAGCTGACTTAGTTCAAAAAGAAGGACTACGTGAACTTGGTTTTGAAGAAACAACTGTTTCCTTCTTAGAATATTCGGTATTAGAAGAGATCATTGATGCGCAACTGATTCCTATTTCGGGCATGATTGAAGAACTTCGAGAAATCAAAGACGAAGAAGAAATTGCGATTATTGAAAAAGCTTGTAGTATTGCAGATTTGGCATATGACCATATTCTCAAGATGATTCAACCGGGAATGACAGAGATCGAAGTTGCCAACCAATTAGATTTTTATATGCGTTCACTTGGAGCGTCAGGTGTTTCTTTTGAAACAATCGTTGCTAGTGGTTTACGCTCAGCTATGCCGCATGGAGTTGCTAGCAAAAAAATCATTGAACAAGGCGATTTGATCACAATAGATTTTGGATGCTACTATGAAGGTTATGTTTCTGATATGACACGAACATTTGCGATTGGTGACCCAGGAGAACAATTAAAAGAAATTTATCAAATCGTTCTTGAAGCCCAGCTAGCAGTTCTGGAAGTAGCTAAACCAGGAGTTACCGGTAAGCAACTAGATGCTGTAGCTAGAGATTACATTACGAAACATGGTTATGGCGAAGCTTTTGGACACTCAACAGGACATGGAATTGGCTTAGAGATCCATGAAGGACCCAATGTTTCAGTTCGAGCTGAGAAACAGTTTGTTCCAGGAAATATTATTACCGACGAACCAGGCATTTACTTACCAGGTATCGGTGGCGTTAGAATCGAAGATGATTTATTGATTACTTCTAATGGAAATCGCGTGTTGACGCATTCACCAAAAGAGTTGATCATTTTATAATAAGCGTAGCCTAAAGCATCATTCACTCAGACTTTGTTATAGAAAATCACTTGATTTAATGATACACTATAGAAGACAGCAAGCTTTGAAAACAAAGCGTAATTTGTTTGAGAAAAAGACTCTCAAATAGGCAAGTGAACAGTTTACCTTTATACGTTTCGAATGAAGAATAAGTGAAAGAACGGTTCATTCGTAGGCAACAATCTGTGTAGAGGCAAAAGGAGGAATAGATAAAATGGCAGAGGACAAAAATTTAGTTTTGAATGCGACTCAAGAGCTTGGTGAAATTGTCATTGCGCCAGAAGTCATTGAAGTGATTATTGGTATCGCTGCTTCAAAAGTAGAAGGCGTTTATGGAATGCGTGGAACATTTGCCAGCAACGTAACGGAATTATTAGGGCGTGCAGCGCATGGTAAAGGTGTCTATTTAGTAAATGATGAAGATGGGTTAAAAGTAGATCTTTATTGCTATTTAGAATATGGGGTTTCTGTTCCCAGAGTAGCGATGGAAATGCAAGAACGCGTGAATCAGCAAGTTCTTTTCATGACAGACATTGCTTTAGCAGAAGTCAATGTTCATGTGGTAGCAGTCGTACCGGAAAAACTAGAACAACCAGCAATTGAAGAACTTTTTGAAGACGAAGAGGAAGAAAATGAATAAAGAATTATCAAGACACGAAATTCGTGAAATGGCTTTACAAGCATTATTTCCATTAGATTTTAATGCTGATTTGACCAAAGAAGACGCAATTTTCCATGCAATTGAGTTGGATCACAAAGAAATGATCAATGAAGAGGAGTCAGAGTTTGTTCCTGTTTATTTAGATACATTGGTTGGCGGTGTGTGTGCGAAAAAAGGCGAATTAGACCAAACCATTGAGAAGCACCTCAAAGGAAACTGGCGCATCAATCGTATCTCTAAGATGGATTTGATCATCTTGCGTATCGCCATCTTTGAAATGAAGTACATTGAAGATGTACCATCCGCAGTCGCATTGAATGAAGCCATTGAATTAGCCAAAACTTTTAGTGATGATCAATCACGTAAGTTTGTCAACGGTGTATTATCTAATGTTTTAAAAGAGATTGAAGCTGGGGCATAGTCCCAGCTTTTTTCTATGAAAACAAGGAAACGGGTTCTAAAAGCTTGTTTATCTATGGTAGAATGAAAGCACAAAAAATCTGGGAGTGATCGTATGGCAGAATTGATTAATGGAAAAGAACTAGCTGAAAAAATGCAAGCAGAGATTGCGATAAAAGTGAGCGAATTAAAAACAAAATCGATCTCCCCCGGATTGGTCGTTTTATTAGTAGGAGAAAATCCAGCCAGTCAGGTTTATGTACGTAATAAAGAGCGTTCCGCAAAATCAATCGGGATCCATTCAAAAGTTGAACGTTACCCAAGCACGATCTCTGAAGAAACGTTGTTAGCTGAAATCGAAAAATATAATCAAGACCCAAATTTTCACGGGATTCTTGTTCAGTTGCCATTGCCAAAACACATTGATGAAGAAAAAGTCTTATTAGCAATTGATCCTAAAAAAGATGTAGATGGTTTTCATCCAATGAATTTAGGACGATTATTAGCTGGTAACCCGGATAAGATTCCTTGTACGCCATATGGCATCATGAAAATGTTCGCAGCTTATGATATCGATTTGGCAGGGAAGCGGGCACTGGTAATCGGACGTAGCAATATTGTAGGGAAACCAATGGCACAATTATTATTGATGGCAGATGCTACAGTAACGATTGCTCATTCAAAAACGGCTAACCTTGCTGAACTTGCAAAAGAAGCTGATATTTTAGTCGTAGCGATTGGGCGAGGCCATTTTGTTACTAAGGAATTTATCAAACCAGGCGCAGTGGTGATCGATGTTGGTATGAATCGTGATGAGCATGGGAAATTGATCGGTGATGTAAAATTTGATGAAGTAGAACCTTTAGCAAGCTATATCACTCCAGTCCCTAAAGGAGTAGGACCTATGACGATTACGATGCTGATGTATCAAACCGTGCTGGCTGCTGAAGCAGGTGAGTAGATGACACAAGAATATTTAACAGTAACCACATTAACCAAGTATTTAAAAAGGAAATTTGATGTAGACCCTTATCTTGAAAGGGTCTATTTAACAGGTGAAATCTCGAATTTTCGTTTGAGAGCAAATGCACATCAATATTTTAGTTTAAAAGATGACCATGCGAAAATCTCAGCAATCATGTTCAAAGGTGCATTTCAAAAATTACGTTTTCAACCTAAAGAAGGGATGAAAGTATTAGTTGTCGGACGGATTTCTCTTTATGAAGCTTCTGGTTCTTATCAGATTTACGTTGAACACATGGAACCTGATGGTGTAGGAGCGCTATATCAAGAATTAGAAGAACGAAAAGAAAAATTGCGAAAAGAAGGTCTTTTTAAGCCGGAACATAAGCAAGCTCTTCCACGTTTTCCAAAAAGAATTGCAGTTTTGACCAGTCCAAG
This sequence comes from Enterococcus sp. C74, assembly GCF_040887125.1. Taxonomy (NCBI): domain Bacteria; kingdom Bacillati; phylum Bacillota; class Bacilli; order Lactobacillales; family Enterococcaceae; genus Enterococcus; species Enterococcus sp. C74. Next base: position 453,747 of record NZ_JBFOFA010000001.1, read on the forward strand.
TGGTGCAGTTATCCGAGATATCATCACAACTGTCAAAAGACGTTACCCCATCGCCCAACTCGTCCTATTCCCAACGGTGGTGCAAGGAAATCAAGCAGCTGACAATATCGTTGAAAATATCCGTCGTGTTGAAGAACTGGGAGATTTCGACACGATGATCATTGGACGTGGCGGCGGATCGATTGAAGACTTGTGGCCATTTAATGAAGAAAGAGTAGCACGTGCCATTTTTGAGGCACGAACACCTGTGATTTCTTCAGTTGGACATGAGACGGATACTACTATTGCTGATTTAGCAGCAGATGTACGAGCAGCCACACCAACGGCGGCAGCTGAATTAGCTGTTCCTGTTTTATCTGAAGTATTGTTGAAGCTGAAAGAACGGCAAGCAAGGCTTGAACAGGCCTTTTTGCGTCAAATTCAACGCAAACAAGAACGTTTTGAACGAGCAAAACAATCATATGTTCTCCGTCAACCGGAACGTCTGTATGAAGGACAAACAATTAAGCTTGATCAGTTCAAACAGCGCTTGTTCCAAGCGACACAACAAATTTATCATTTGAAAGAAAAACAAACGGTTCGCTTGAACCATCAGTTGGCACAAGTTGCACCGACTTATCGAGTGAAATCTGCCAAGCAAGAAACAGACTACTTAGAGAAGCGGTTAGCTGAAAAAATGGAGCAATATATGCAGAGCCAGCAGCAACGTTTCCAACAAGCGATTCAATCATTAGATTTGCTTAGTCCGTTGAAAATCATGGGGCGAGGATACAATTACACAACAATCGAAGGGCGTGTCGTGAAAAGTGTGACAGAGATGAAGCCTGAGGATACGATCACGATCCATTACCAAGACGGACAAGTGAATGCTACGGTACAAGAAGTAGAAGAAGGAGAATGATCAATATGGAAAATCCGACATTTGAGGAATCATTACAAGAATTAGAAAAAATTGTCATGGAATTAGAACAAGGTGATGTACCTTTAGAATCTGCTTTAGATGCTTTTAAACGAGGAATGGAATTAAGTAAGCATTGCCAAGATACTTTAACTAAAGCTGAAAAAACCTTGACGAAAATGATGTCAGAGGCAAATGAAGAAGTTACTTTTGAAGGAAATGAGGAAGCATAATGAAGTTGGCTGATTTTTCAACGATCCATCTATCTTCTGTAGAAGAAGAAATTGTTTCTTTTCTAAATGACTACACTTCTGATGAACAGTTGAAAGAAAGTATGCTTTATTCCGTTCGCGCTGGAGGCAAACGGATTCGTCCTTTGCTTTTACTTAGTACAGTAGCTGCGTTTGGCGAATCGATCAATACAACAACTTATCAAGTAGCAGCTGCTTTGGAAATGATCCACACGTATTCGTTGATTCACGATGATCTTCCGGCAATGGACAATGATGATCTACGCCGCGGGAAACCAACAAACCATAAAGTCTACGGGGAAGCACTGGCTATTTTAGCAGGAGATGGGTTATTGACAGGTGCCTTTCAACTCATCAGTATGGCTCATTTAGCGAACTCACCAAAACTTTTACTGCTGCAACAATTAGCAATCAATGCTGGTACCCAAGGGATGGTTGCTGGTCAAGCAGCGGATATCGAGGGAGAAACAAAACAATTAACATTAGAGGAATTAATGTTTATCCACGAAAGAAAAACTGGTCGCTTGATGCACTACGCTTTATTAGCGGGAGGAGTATTAGCAAACCAACCGGAGGAAGTTTTAGCTAGCCTACAAAAATTAGCCAGTCATCTAGGCCTTGCTTTTCAAATTCGTGATGATCTGCTCGATGTGGTTAGCACGACTGAAGTATTAGGTAAAACAGCTGGTAAAGATGCTAAAATGGAAAAAACGACCTATCCAGGTTTATTAGGTATCGAAGAAACAAAAAGCGCACTTGAAAATGAGATTGATGCGGCGAATCGAATGATTGATCAGTTAGAACAAACGGTGTGTTCATTTGATGGGCAACTTTTACGTCAATTAGTTCAGCAATTCAGTGTATAGAAATGGAGAAAAAAATGGAAAAAGAACGCGTAGACGTTTTAGCAGTCAAACAAGGCTTGTTTGAAACGAGAGAGCAAGCCAAACGTTCAGTTATGGCTGGTTTGATCTATAACGAAAAAAATGAACGTTTCGATAAGCCAGGGGAAAAAATCCCTGTAAGTAGTGAATTACAGATCAAAGGCAAAAAATTACCTTATGTTTCTCGTGGAGGATTGAAATTAGAAAAGGCACTAAAGGTCTTTGATTTATCTGTAGAAGGTAAAATATTATTGGATATTGGAGCATCAACGGGTGGTTTTACCGATGCGGCTTTACAAAATGGTGCAAAAATGAGTTATGCTCTGGATGTTGGGTATAATCAATTAGCTTGGAAAATCAGACAAGATGAACGAGTTGTAGTAATGGAAAGAGCGAATTTTCGTTATGCCAAACCAGAAGATTTTCAAGAAGGAACCCCAGAGATTGCCGTCATCGATGTATCATTCATTTCTTTACGTTTGATGTTAGTGCCATTACACGAAATTTTAGTTGACGGTGGCGAAGTGATTGCTTTGATCAAACCACAATTTGAAGCGGGGAAAGAAGCAGTTGGCAAGAATGGGATCGTTCGTGACCCTCAAACACATGTACAAGTGATTGAGGATATTTTACACTTTGCTGCGATGCATGGGTATGATGTATTAGATTTAAGTTATTCGCCAATAACCGGTGGAGAGGGGAACATTGAATTTTTAGCCCATTTGAAAAAAGTTTCTGATCAAGGAACGTTATCTCCAGATGTGGCGCCCGAAAAGATCGTCCAAGAAGCCCACAACCAGTTTAACCACAAATAATGACGGGCAAGCAATAAAGAAGACAGCGGATTCTTCTTTATTAAGCGTTTGAAATAAGCTATCATAGTAAGGAAGAATACGTAAAGGAGCGAAGAACGTATGCGAAAAAAAGATCGGCATCGTTTGATTACCCGGCTACTAAATGAAAATGATATCAGAAAACAAGAAGAATTTGTGGAGATCCTGAAAAACAAAGGGATTTCAGTGACGCAGGCAACGATTTCCAGAGATATCAAAGAACTCAAACTCATCAAAGTTCCTGCAGCTGATGGAGGTTATCGCTATAGTCTTCCTGCAGAAACTACTGAAGACGTTAGTACGAAATTAGAAAAGTTATTGAAAGATGCATTTGTGGCTGTTGATCAAATGGAAAAATTTGTCATTTTAAAAACTTTACCAGGCAACGCTTCTGCTGCGGCTAATTTAATTGATAAACGATATAAAAAAGAATTGTTTTCCATCATTAATGATGACGATAATGTGTTGATGATCACACGAACAGAAGAAGATGCAGTTGCATTGAAAATGGATTTTTTACATTACCTTTGAGTTGAGGAGTGGTTGCCTTGTTACAAGAGATCAGTATTACTAATTTTGCGATTATTCCGGAATTGCATTTGTCTTTCCATAAAGGAATGACAGCTCTAACTGGCGAGACCGGGGCAGGTAAATCGATTATCATTGATGCCCTTGGATTACTGGCTGGTGGTAGAGGCTCCAGTGATTATATTCGCCAAGGAGCCGATAAGTGTATCTTAGAAGGGTTGTTTGAATGGCCAAGTCAAGAAGGATTTACTGAATTGATGGAAGAACTTGGCATCGAATCAGATGGTGATAACTTGATTGTTCGTCGTGATATGGCATTAACGGGTAAAAATGTCTGCCGAGTCAATGGACATATTGTTACGCTGGCAAACCTTAGAAGGATCGGAAGTTATCTAGTTGATATTCAAGGACAAAATGAACACCAGGAGCTATTACAACCAGAAGCCCATTTAAATTTATTGGATCGTTTTGGTGATCGTACTTTTCAACAACAAAAGAAAAAATATCAAAAAGAGTATGCTATCTATCGTGAGCTCGAACGAAAAATGCGGAAAGTCCAACAAAATGAAAAATCATTTGTTCAACGGATCGACATGCTTCATTTTCAACAAGAAGAAATCGCAGCAGCTGATTTACAAGTTGGCGAAGAGGAACAGTTAAGCGAGGAAAGAGAAAAATTAAGCAATTATCAAAAGATCGTGGATAGTTTTGCTAGTGGTTATAGTGCATTGAGTGCGGGAGAACCCAGTAGTGTGGATAACGTTGGTTTAGCTGTTTCTGAACTACAAAGCATTGCTCATCTAGATAATGAATATGAAGCAATCGTTGAGAATGTTCAAAGTGCTTATTATTTACTTCAAGATGCCATTGGTGACATGAGTCGCCAAATCGATCTGCTGGAATTGGATGAAAACCGATTAGAAGAAGTCAATCAACGGCTTGAATTGATTCGTCAGTTGAAACGCAAATATGGGGAGTCAGTGGAAGCAATCCTTGATTATTACGAAGAAATCACTAAAGAACTGGATTCTTCTGATTTCTCAGAAGGTCAACTAGAAAAAATGCAACTGGAATTAACTAAAAAAGAAACGTTCTTGCAAGAACAAGCATTAGCACTGCATAAAACAAGAAAAAAAATCGCTAAAGAACTAGAAAAATCAATCTTAACGGAATTAAAAAGTCTATATATGGAAAACACGGAGTTTGAAGTCCGTTTTTCATCTGAAAAAAATGGACAATTAGATGCTAATGGATTGGACCAAGTGGAATTTTACATAACCACAAATCCTGGAGAACCATTGAAGCCATTAGTAAAAGTTGCCTCAGGTGGGGAACTATCACGTATGTTGTTGGCGTTAAAAACTATTTTTTCTTCAGAACAAGGTGTGACTAGTATCATTTTTGATGAAGTGGATACAGGAGTAAGCGGTCGAGTTGCCCAAGCGATTGCGGATAAGATCTCACAGATCTCATGTCACTCACAAGTTTTGTGTATCACCCATCTACCGCAAGTCGCTGCAGTTGCCGATTTTCAATACTATATTCAAAAAGAAGTCATTAATGGGCGTACCCAAACATCGGTTACCGAACTACAACCCACACAACGAGAGACCGAAATTGCCCGAATGTTAGCTGGAAGCGAAATTACCCCACTAACAGTCGAGCATGCCAAAGAATTATTACGCTTAGCAAGTAAATAGAAAAATAGGTAGAAGCCTGAGCAGTCTAAGAGAAGAGGATATCTTAGAATGAACAGTTATTTGACTCAGAGATGCTACTTGTATGGCAGCAACTAAAACGACACTTGGCTTTCTTATAAAAAACGAACCATTAGCAAGCGAACATTCTTTCCTAGCAAGGTAAAAAACAAGTCCCGCACTTCTTTTTGGGAAGTGCGGGACTTGTTGGTTTTTAAGCCATTCTTACATGACACTCATAACTGCAGTCAAGACAACTGAACCAATCGTTAAGATCAACATGGTCCAAACAACGAATTTAGTGATTTTTGAAAAAGTACTTGTTTGTTTATTCTCGCGCATAATTTTTACCTCGAAATTTTTTAGTTGTCTTTAGTTTAACTCCTTTTACTTTTCTTCACAAGGGGACGGTTACAAAAACTTTCCCTTTTTTAAATAATAAGCAGTAGCGATACTGATAAAAATCATCAGTAGAATAATCCATAAAAACGCATCGTCCCTTCCTGCAATAGGAAGCTTGATATTCATTCCATATAGACTACCAATGATGGTCGGGATCGTTAAGATGATCGTTAGAGAAGTTAAAATTTTCATAATATTGTTTAGATTATTAGAAACAATCGCTGAAAAGGTTTGATTCATTTGTTCAACTAGTTTTAATTGAATTCGAGCGGTAGTGCGTGATTGTTCTGTTTCAATAATCACATCATGGAGATGGTTTTTTAAAGCGTGGTTTTCTTGAATCGTTTTGTTTTTTACTAAGGTTTTTAAAGTGGTCAAGTTAGCCGTGGTTGCTTCTTTGAAATAAACCAAGCTTTTTTGGATATCCATGATTTGATACAGTTGACTATTTTCTGTTGAGACACGCAATTGTTTTTCCAAGACATCGCATTGTGATTGTAAGGTGCTGAGATAAGTATTGTAGGAAAAAGTAATTTGCCACAATAATTGCATGAAGATATTTAAGTTGGCTGGTAAATCATTTTCAGTAAAAGCTTGACTAAATACTTTTTTCAAAAAGAGTGGTTCATGATTCGTAATTGTGATAAGCTTTTTTTTAGGTGTCACAATAATAGAAAAAGGGTAAGTATCTACTTGAAAATAGCCACTTGGGCTTGTTTTTGGAAACGGGTATTGCAATAATAATAACGCTGGTTTTGTTAATTTGGTCTGATTAAATTCTTCTTCTCGTGAATTTTCAGCATCGTCTAAAATAGAAGTAATGTAATCAGACGGAATTTGAAATTGGTGTGTGATTTGCTGGATTTCATCTTCACTTGGACGTTCGACGCAATACCAAATCGTATCTGCTGTTTCTTTTTGAGTATTGACCAATTGTCGATCCTCGATAGAAAAATACTTGATCATTTTTGAACCTCCTAATACGCTCTTTCATCTATTATAACGAATATCAGAATAGAACACAGTGAAAGAGCTTGGAAAATGGGATTGGCTAGGAACAGGAAAAAGGTAGTATTAAAGGAGTGGACTCATACAATTTGGATTAGATTTTTATCTAAGAAGTAAAAATAGTAGAAAACTTTATAAATTTAAAATAAATGAAATAGTTGTGTAAAATACATCAGGTATACTTGAACCAACTATGAAAGGGAGTTTTGTTAGATGGGCACTTTTACGCCACTTGTTTTATTTTGGTATATCTTTCCAGCCATCGTGTTGTTTGGCTGTAATTTTTTAGTGAAAATTTTTTCATTAGATCGTCGTTTTAAAATCAAAGCGCCTGATCTTGCCGTGCCTTTTTTATGGGGAGGGATGCATGCATTGTCACGCAATTCTGCGACAGTTTCCTTCCTGCCTTTCTTTATGATTTCACTTTTGTTGATGGCGATTTGTATCGCTGTATTCCAGGCATATTACTATGATGAAATTATCTATTCACGTTATCTTAAAATGACTTGGCGTTTAGCTTTCTTGTTAACAAGTGGTTTTTATGTCGTTTTAATCGTCTTAAATCTTCTCTCGTATCTTTGATAAAAAGCCAATCAAGCTGTAAAAAGACTTTTTAAAGACTTTTTACAGCTTGATTCTTAAAATTTTTTTTACTAATAAAAAAGTTATTCTCTGATTTCCCATAAAAGGTGGTAGAAAGTGGGGGATTGTGGTAGACTAATTTTAGTTAGTGGAGAGATGGGGGTAGTTTCAATGTTCATGGGCGAATTTCGGCATAATATTGATACAAAAGGTCGTATGATCGTACCTTCAAAACTTCGTGAAGAGTTAGGTGAACAATTCGTTCTCACTCGTGGATTAGATGGCTGTCTTTTTGGCTATCCAATGAAAGAATGGGCGAATTTAGAAACAAAACTGAACGACATGCCTTTAGCGAAAAAAGATGCTCGAACTTTTGTGCGTTTTTTTTACTCGGCGGCCACTGAATGTGAATTAGACAAACAAGGACGGATCAACATTCCCAGTACATTAAGAAACTACGCTGCTTTAACGAAAGAATGTGTTGTCATTGGTGTATCCAATCGAATCGAGATTTGGGATGAGGCACGATGGCAAGAATTTTCTGAAGTGGCAGCAGAAAACTTTGATGAAATTGCTGAAAATATGATTGATTTTGGACTATAAGAATAGGAAGAGGCTGACTAATGACTGAGACATTTCAACACTATACAGTCATGTTGAAAGAAACGGTAGATGGCTTGAACATCAAACCAGATGGCATTTATGTAGACTGTACACTAGGCGGTGCCGGACATAGTGAATATCTTTTGAGCCAATTAAATACAAACGGGCACCTTTATGCATTCGATCAGGATCAAAAAGCAATCGATCATGCAAAAGTACGGTTAGCCCCATACATTGAAAAAGGTATGGTTACTTTTATCAAAGCGAATTTTCGTGAATTAGAAGCAAAGATAAAAGAGCATGTTCCTCAAGTTGATGGTATTTTGTATGATTTAGGCGTATCTTCTCCACAATTAGATGAAGCTGAACGAGGTTTTAGTTATCATCAGGATGCTCCTTTGGATATGCGTATGGATCAATCAGCACCTCTGTCAGCGTATGACGTTGTTAATGAGTATTCCTATAATGAATTAGTAAAAATCTTCTTTCGTTATGGCGAAGAAAAATTTTCTAAACAAATTGCTCGAGAAATTGAACGAGTAAGAAAAATCCATCCGATCCAAACAACTGGTGAATTAGTAGAAATCATTAAAGATGTGATTCCTGCACCAGCAAGAAGAAAAGGTGGACACCCAGCTAAACGAATTTTCCAAGCAATAAGAATTGCAGTAAATGATGAATTAGGTGCAGAAGAAGCTTCATTAGAACAGGCGATTCGGCTATTAAAAATCAATGGAAGAATCAGTGTGATCACCTTCCATTCATTAGAAGATCGAATTGTCAAAAGTATGTTCAAAGAATACAGTACCGTTCAAGATTTACCACCCGGATTACCGGTTGTTCCTGAAGAATTTCAGCCAGAGCTGAAGTTGATTAATCGAAAACCGATTCTTCCATCAGAAGAAGAACTAAGTGAAAATAATCGATCACGTAGTGCAAAATTACGGATTGCTGAAAAAATACGAGTGAAAGAGGAGTAGCGTAATGGCAGAATTAAAAAAAGTCCAAGAATATCCATATGATTTACCAGAAGTGGTTGATCAACCAGAACAACAATTGCCAGATTCAAATCAAGAAATCGTACGCCCTCAATCACCGGCTAAACGCCTAAAACATATTTCTGTTTTAGAAAAATTAGCAGTAGTAAGTATTATTTTTTCAGTGATCGCACTATGTGTCTTAACAGTCATGTTACGAACAAATATCAGTGGTGTCGAAAAAGCAATCACAACGATTCAAACAGAGATCACTCAAAAAAACCAAGAAAAAACTAGTTTAGTACAGGAAAAAAATGAATTATCACGTACTGAACGAATCAAAAAAATCGCAGAAGAAAAAGGGTTGTCAATCAATGACGACAATTTAAGGAAAGTGAAGTAAATGAGTCTTAAAAATAAATTCCGGCGGTTTATGGAAAAGAAAAATCTAAATCCGACGAACAATCGCAAAAAAGTAGGTATCATTTTATTTGCTACGAGTATTGGATTGTTCTTTTTATTTGCCGTTCGTTTTTCTTATATCGTGATCGGTGGTCACGTGGCAGGAACCTCTTTGGCAGAAAAGACCGAACAACTTTACAAAGGGAGCGAGGTCGTAAAAGCAAAACGAGGAACGATCTATGATCGGAATGGGGTCGCTTTGGCAGAAGATGCCACTTCTTACTCAATCAAAGCAATCCTTTCAAAAACTTATACTTCTGGTGACAAAAAATTGTATGCCGAAGAAAAGAACTTTGACAAAATCGCCGAGATACTAAATAAAAATCTCTCTATAGAAAAGAACGATGCCTTACAAATCTTAAAAGATGGCGCCAAAAATAATCTATATCAAGTTGAATTTGGTTCTTATGGAAAAAATATCAGTCAAGAGACCAAACAGAATATAGAAGACGATATGAAGAAAGCAGGAGTAGTCGGTCTGTATTTTGAAGATCATCCCGCACGGATGTATCCTAACGGCGAATTTGCTTCCCACTTTATCGGCTATGCTGTTCCAGATAAAAATGAAAATGGCTTAGTTGGAAAGCTCGGACTAGAAGCTGCTTATAATGATATTTTAAGTGGTAAAAATGGGAAGATCGTTTACCAAAAAGACAACTACCAAAATCCTCTACCAGGAACAGTGGCAGAAGAAGTGAAAGCAGTTGACGGACAAGATATCTATACGACGTTGGATAGTCGTTTACAAAGTTATCTTGAAACGCTTATGGATCAAGTGAATGAAGAATACCAGCCAGAAGAATTAACAGCCATGTTGATGAAAGCGAAAACTGGAGAAATTCTAGCAATGGGTCAACGACCTACTTTTAATCCTGAAACGATGGAAGGCTTAACCGGCAAGGATGCTGTTTGGCGTAATTTCTTAGTGCAAGATAGCTATGAGCCTGGTTCAACTATGAAAGTCTTCACGACTGCAGCAGCGATCCAAGAAGGAAAATTCAATGAGAATGAAACGTATCAATCTGGGAAAATAAAAGTTGCTGACGCGACGATCAACGACCACGATTTTGGAGCAAAAGGAGTTCTTACGATGCGACAAGCGTTATCTTGGTCAAGTAATGTTGGGATGGTAATGCTGGAGCAACGAATGGGCGGTACTTGGTACAACTACCTACAAAAATTAGGTTTTGGTCAAAGTACTCATTCAGGTTTAGATGATGAAGTAAATGGTGCTTTGCCAACAGAAAATATCGTTGACCGCGCAATGAGTTCTTATGGGCAAGCGATTGGTGTTACAAATTTCCAAATGATGAAAGCTTTCACTTCCGTCGCAAATAATGGAACGATGATCCAACCACGCTACATCAGTAAAGTTGTAGATCCTGCAACGAATGAAGAGCGTACAACGCAAACGGAAGTATTAGGGCAACCATTTTCAAAAGAAACGACCGAAAAAGTACGAGAATATATGCGTGACGTAGTTGAAAGCGAAAATTATGGTAGTGCATATGGGGTATATAGTGTGCCGGGTTATAATGTTTCAGCTAAAACTGGTACGGCACAGATTGCTTCTGATAAAGGTGGGTACCAAACTGGTGATACAGCATACTTATATTCCATCGTCGAAATGGTTCCATCTGAAGATCCAGAGTATGTTTTATACATTACGATGAAACATCCTAAGACTTACGATCGAATGGCTTTAGCTAAAATCGCTAATCCATTGATGAAACGTGCGATGGACTTCCAAGAAAGTGAAGAAGAAAATTCACCAGAAGCAAAAACAGAAAAAATCACTGTAGCAGATTACCGTAATCTAAGTGCTGACGTTGCCGCAGCAGATGCACAGAAAAGTGGATTGCAACCTATCGTTGTAGGTGATGGGAAAAAAGTGAAGAAACAATCTACTGCAAATGGTGATCAATTGATTTCTGGCGAAAAACTGATCTTGTATACAGGCGGAGAAAAGCTAATGCCTGATGTCACCGATTGGTCCAAAGCAGATATTATGAAGTTAGGGAAAATCTTAGGGGTTGAAGTCACCTTCCATGGCGATGGTTACTGTAAGGAGCAAAGTTTAGCACCCTATGAAAAAATCACTGATAAAAAATTAAGTTTTACATTAGAAGAATAAGAATAGAATTGGGAGAGAAAAAGAGTATGGAGTGGACACAAGCATTGATTCCTATCGTTAGTAGTTGTGCAATGACTATTGCAGCAATGCCACTATTTATTGGGTATTTTCAAATGAAAAAACAAGGGCAGGCGATTCGTGAAGAAGGACCAAAATGGCATAATGTAAAAGCCGGAACTCCAACGATGGGTGGATTGGTGTTTTTAGTTGCAGCAATATTAACCGGAATTTGGGTTGGCGCTTGGCAAAATCAGTTGACGCCTACTCTTTTCATCCTACTATTTGTTTTAGCCTTATATGGTGTGATCGGATTTTTAGATGATTTCATTAAAATCTTTAAAAAACGAAACATGGGGCTAAACTCTAAACAAAAACTGCTAGGGCAGATCATTGGCGGGATCATTTTTTATCTTGTCTATCGTTCAGAAGGCTATCCTGGTACGTTAAATTTCTTTGGAATAGAGTTGCCACTTGGACTATTCTATGGGGTATTTGCTATTTTCTGGCTTGTTGGTTTTTCAAACGCGGTTAATCTGACAGATGGGATTGACGGATTAGTTGCTGGACTAGGAACGATCTCTTTTGCAACGTACGGGATCATTGCTTGGCATCAGCAACAATATGATGTCTTAGTTATTTGTTTAAGTGTGCTTGGTGGGTTACTTGGCTTTTTTGCTTATAATCGTAAACCAGCCAAAATATTCATGGGCGATGTTGGTTCTCTGGCATTAGGTGGATTATTGGCAGCAATTTCTATTATGCTAAACCAAGAGTGGACATTGTTATTAGTTGGTTTGATTTATGTTATGGAGACAGCAAGTGTAATGCTTCAAGTTACTTCTTTCAAATTAACAGGAAAACGTATCTTCAAAATGTCTCCTATCCATCATCATTTTGAAATGTGTGGTTGGTCGGAATGGAAGATCGACATCATTTTTTGGTTAGTAAGTATTGTAACTTCTTTAATAACACTATGGTTCATTTGGTAGGAGATGACAGGAAATGAAAAAAATTTCAACATATGAAAACAAAAAAGTCCTTGTTCTTGGATTAGCGAAAAGTGGATTTAGTGCGGCCAAACTGTTACATGAGTTGGGCGCACTTGTCACTGTTAATGACGGAAAGCCGTTTGATGAAAATCCAGAAGCACAAGAGTTGCTATCACTGGGAGTCAAAGTGATTGCTGGAAGCCATCCGATTGAATTATTGGATGAAGAATTTTCTTTGATGGTGAAAAATCCGGGGATTCCGTATAGTCATCCATTTGTTCAAAAAGCACAAGAACTGGGTATTCCGGTAATTACGGAAGTGGAATTAGCTTACGAGGTAGCGGAATGTCCGATTATTGGGATTACAGGAACAAATGGTAAAACAACAACAACAACTATGACAGGCTTGTTATTGAACGCTGGTGATTTGCCAGGAACAGCTCGCCTAGCCGGGAATATCGGTTATCCAGCTAGTAGTGTGGCGCAAGAAGCAACAGCTGACGATAAAATCGTTATGGAACTATCTAGTTTCCAATTGATGGGAATCACTGATTTTCGTCCCCATGTAGCAGTAGTAACCAATATTTATGAGGCTCATATCGATTACCACAAAACGAGAAAAGAATATGTAAAAGCAAAATGGCATTTACAACAGAATATGACAGAGAAAGATTATTTGATCTTGAATTGGAATCAAGAAGAGCTAAGAGAACTCAGTAAAAAGACTAAAGCAACGGTGTTACCTTTTGCCACGGAACAAAAACTACCTAAAGGTGCCTATTCTTTAGATGGCAGTATCTACTATAACCAAGAAAAAATCATGGATATTACAGAATTGGGTGTTCCTGGTTCACACAATGTTGAGAATGCACTAGCTGCCATCTCAGTTGCTAAATTATATGGTATCTCAAATGAAGCGATCAAAAATGCTTTACACCATTTCCATGGAGTACCGCATCGTACACAGTATGTGGGGGATTTCCAAGGAAGGAAGTTTTATAACGATTCAAAAGCAACTAATATTTTAGCTACTAAAATGGCATTAAGTGGTTTTCAGTTAGATCAATTAGTATTAATCGCTGGAGGTCTGGATCGGGGAAATTCATTTGATGAGTTGATACCAGCTTTAAAAGGCATCAAAGCGTTGATCACTTTTGGGGAAACTCAAAATAGATTAGCGGATGCCGGCAAGAAAGCAGGTATCCCTGTGATCAAGGCAGCTGAAAACGCAGAAGCCGCTGTACCGATCGCCCTTGAATTGAGTGAAGAGGGTGATTCGATCTTATTGTCCCCAGCAAATGCAAGTTGGGATCAATACCCTAATTTTGAAATTAGAGGCGAACGGTTTATGGAAGCTGTCAATAAACTAACTATACAAAAGTAGAAACGAGCGAGAATGAATGAAAATTTTGGTTACTGGTGGCGGAACTGGCGGGCATATTTATCCAGCACTAGCCTTCGTCAATTATGTAAAAACAAAAGAGCCGAATACTGAGTTTATGTACGTTGGAGCGCAAAGAGGCTTAGAAAATAAGATTGTTCCTGAGACCGGGATGCCTTTTCGTACGCTAGAAATACAAGGATTTCAGCGGAAACTTTCGCTACATAATCTGAAGACTATCCAACTTTTTTTAAAAAGTATTCGAGAAGCAAAAAAAATTTTAAAAGAATTTAAACCAGATGTGGTGATTGGGACTGGGGGCTACGTGTCGGGTGCAGTAGTCTATGCGGCATCTAAGTTAGCGATTCCTACGATCATCCATGAACAAAATAGTGTGCCTGGCATCACCAATAAATTTTTAAGTCGCTATGTGGATCGAATCGCACTTTCTTTTGAAGATGCTGCTCCATTTTTTCCTGCAGAAAAATCGTCTTTGATCGGTAATCCTCGGGCGCAAGAAGTGGCGGATATGGATAAATCGAAAATTTTAGCCACTTATGGACTTGATCCAGAGAAAAAAACAGTCTTGATTTTTGGTGGTAGTCAAGGGGCTTTAAAAATCAATCAGGCAGTGACAGAATTTTTAATGTCGTTCGATCAGGAATACCAGGTTCTGTATGCCTCAGGCGAACGCTATTATAAAGATATCCAAACGAAAGTTCCTGCTTGTGCCAATGTCAGCATACAGCCTTATATCAATAAAATGGCAGAAGTAATGGCATCAAGCGATCTATTGGTTGGTAGAGCAGGTGCGACTTCGATTGCTGAATTAACAGCTTTAGGTTTGCCAGCTATTCTAATTCCAAGTCCTTATGTGACGAATGACCATCAGACAAAAAATGCAATGAGCTTAGTCAAAAACAATGCAGCGAAGATGATCAAAGATGACGAATTAGATGGACGTTCCCTAAAACAAGCGATTGAAGAGATCATGACTAATGATCAATTACAAAAACAAATGTCTTTAGCTTCTAAACAGCAAGGAATCCCAGACGCATCAGAAAGAATGTACGAGCTAGTAAAATCATTAATTCAAAAATAAAGGTGGTGTGGTCTTAGTGAGTAAGAAAAAAAAGCCAGACAAGCTGCCAAATGAATCTGAGGGTGAACAAAATCTAACTCCTTGGCAAAAGGCCAACCGGAAATATTTGGCAGAACACGAAAAAAAGGAAGAACAAAAAGAAGAGCAAAAAGAAGAAAAAAATGAAAATACAAATGAGCCGGCAGCATCCACTTCCGCTACTAAAGAAGCAGACTCAGCGGAAGGTGAGAAGCAAGAAGCAACCGCTTCTGATCCAATGAAAAAAGGAGACTCTGAGCCATTTGAAAAAATTGAACAACCAAAAATTGGTAGTCCTTATAATGGCTCTTTTTTAAATCGGCTACCGAATCTGAAAAATCAACGAAATAAAGTTCTTTATCGAAGACTGACTTTTATTATTTCAATCCTAACGATCCCACTGATTTTTTTGATTTATTATGTTTCCCCTTATAGTCGACTGCAAGGGATAACAGTTTCAGGGAACCAAATGATTACGAGTCAAACAGCCATTGCCGACTCTCATTTGGCAATTGATGGAAATGTTTGGAGTCAGTATTTCCATAAAAACCAATATCTTGATACATTGAAAAAAGAACAACCAAGAGTAGAGAGCGCACAATTGCATTTTAAGTCAATCAATACTTTTGAGTTGGCTATCAAAGAATACAAAGAGATTGCTTTAGTGATGAAGGACGGCGAATATTTTCCTGTAATCGAAAATGGGAAAGTCTTAAAGGAAAAAGTAGCAAATCCGACTAAGAATTTACCAATTCTAGAGAATTTCACAGATAACGCCAAAATTAGTCAATTGGTTAAAGAATATAATCAATTAACTTCAGAATTACAAAAAGCAATTTCAGAAATCAAATATACACCAAAAGAGAGCAATAAAAATTTGATCCAACTAAATATGAATGATGGGAACCAAGTGATCGTCAATATTCAAAATCTAGCCAGTCAAATGAAATATTATCCACAAGTCGCTAAAGAGATGAAGGAAAAGGGCGTCATTGATATGGAGGTAGGGATTTTCTCTTATCCTTACAGTGAAAGCAAGAAGGAGAATGGCGGAGCAACAGATCCATCTGTGCAGACAAGTTCTACCGAAAATCTCACAGGACAATCGGGAGCATCAAGTGATCAGTCAGACCAATCTTCGGAATCAGTTGAGTCAAATCAAGCAGGTCAGTCAGAGAATACAAGTGAATCTAGCCAAATCGATGACAATTCAAGTTCATCGTCTTCAGATTTAACCGAAAATTAATAAAACAGCTTTAAAAAGTGATAATCTACTTTCTAAAAACCGGTAATTTATGGTAGAATTGAAGGCAGTGAATATATCTATTAAAGTATATTTAAAAACGGACGTTAGTTGTTCGCTTGTATATGGAATAGTAAGTAGGAGGGAATCCCGTTCATGGCAAAAACAGGAATGTATGTAGGCCTTGATATTGGAACGACATCTGTCAAAGTTGTCGTGGCTGAATATATCGACAGCCAAATGAATATTATTGGAGTAGGAAACGCAAAATCAGAAGGGATTAACCGCGGCATTATCGTTGATATCGATAAAACGGTCCAAGCGATACAACGAGCAGTAAGACAAGCAGAAGAAAAAGCAGGGATACAGATCAAAGGGGTTAGTGTTGGTCTACCAGCAAACTTGCTTGAAGTGGAAAATTGCCAAGGAATGATTGCAGTAAACGGGGATTCGAAAGAAATCACCGATGAAGATGTCAGAAACGTGGCTTCAGCTGCCCTTGTTCGTTCAATTCCTCCTGAACGTCAAATCGTATCAATTTTGCCACAAGACTTTACCGTTGATGGATTCGAAGGAATCAAAGATCCTCGTGGAATGATCGGTGTCAGATTAGAAATGTATGGCTTGTTATTTACTGGGCCAAAGACGATTGTTCATAATATCCGTAAATGTGTAGAAAATGCAGGATTGGTTGTCAATGAATTAGTCATTACACCATTAGCTTTAACAGAAACAATCCTTTCAGATGGAGAAAAAGATTTTGGAACGATCGTGATTGATATGGGCGGTGGACAAACGACAACAGCTGTTATGCATGACAAACAATTGAAGTTCACTAGTCTAGATCAAGAAGGTGGCGAGTTCGTCACAAAAGATATCTCGATTGTGTTGAATACGTCATTCAATAATGCTGAAGCGTTAAAAATCAATTATGGGGATGCTTATCCAGAACGTACTTCTGCAAATGAAGAGTTTCCAGTAGATGTGATCGGTCAATCTGAACCTGTCAAAGTGGATGAACGCTATTTATCAGAAGTGATTTCAGCCCGTATGGAACAGATTTTCAATAAAGCCAAAGAAGCGTTAGACCAAATCGAAGCACTAGAGTTACCTGGTGGTATCGTACTAACTGGTGGTGCTGCAAGCCTTCCAGGTGTTGTTGATCTGGCACAAGAGATTTTTGGTGTGAATGTTAAGCTATATGTACCTAACCAAATGGGACTTCGTAATCCAGTCTTTACTAATGTAATCAGCATCGTGGATTACTCAGCTAACTTGAGTGAAGTCTATCAATTGGCTAAAATTGCTGTGACAGGTGAAACAGTGGTCGCGCATCACACAACTGTAGAACAAGAAGTGACATCATATGATAATGATAGCTATGATGTTCCAGAAGAAACGGTCTACGACGAACCTGAACAAAAGAAATCAGACGAAGATGTAACAACTAAAATTAAAGGTTTCTTTTCAAAAATTTTTGATTAATTCATCCTGGGAGGAATAAAATATGGAATTCTCAATTGATAATAATATCAATGACGGCGCAGTAATCAAAGTCATCGGTGTCGGTGGCGGCGGTGGAAATGCTGTTAACCGTATGATTGAAGAAAATGTAAAAGGTGTTGAGTTCATCACTGCCAACACAGATGTCCAAGCATTGAAAAATTCAAAAGCTGAAACAGTTATCCAATTAGGACCTAAATATACACGCGGACTAGGTGCAGGCTCTCAACCAGAAGTTGGTCAAAAAGCTGCCGAAGAAAGTGAACAAGCTTTACGCGAAGCCTTAGATGGCGCTGACATGATTTTCATTACTGCAGGTATGGGAGGCGGAACTGGTACAGGTGCTGCTCCAATCGTAGCAGGAATTGCTAAAGAACTTGGTGCTTTAACTGTCGGTGTCGTAACTCGACCATTCACTTTTGAAGGACCAAAACGTGGCAGATTTGCTGCTGAAGGTATCGCACGTTTGAAAGAAAATGTCGATACATTATTGATTATCTCAAACAACCGTCTTCTTGAAGTAGTTGACAAGAAAACACCAATGTTAGAAGCTTTCCGTGAAGCTGATAATGTATTACGTCAAGGGGTTCAAGGGATCTCAGATTTGATTACAGCCCCAGGTTACGTTAACCTTGACTTTGCTGATGTGAAAACTGTTATGGAAAACCAAGGAACAGCGTTAATGGGTATCGGTGTAGCAAGCGGTGAAGAACGTGTGATCGAAGCAACGAAGAAAGCTATTTCTTCTCCACTTCTTGAAACATCAATCGATGGAGCTGAGCAAGTCTTGCTTAACATCACTGGTGGGTTAGACATGACTTTATTTGAAGCTCAAGATGCTTCAGATATCGTAGCAAATGCTGCTACAGGCGATGTTAACATCATTCTAGGTACATCAATCAATGAAGAAATGGGCGATGAAATCCGTGTAACGGTTATTGCAACGGGTATCGACGAATCAAAAAAGGAACGCAAGTCTAGTCGTCCGGCTAGACAAACACAAATGCAATCATCTACTCAAAAAACAGTTTTAGATATGGATCAAGCAAAACCAATCTCTGCTGAAGAAGAAAATAGCAGTTTTGGTGACTGGGACATCAGACGTGAACAAAATGTCCGTCCTAGAGTTGAAGAAACGAATTTTGAACCTATCGAAAAAAAAGAATTTGATACATTCAATCGTGAAGAAACAAAAGCAAAAGGTGACGATGAATTAAGTACACCACCATTTTTCCGTCGTAAAAAATAAAGGAGGAAGAGCACATGATTGCTGACAACTTGCTAAAAATCGAGCAAGAGATTCAGGACTCGTGTGCTCTTGTTCATCGTGATCCGAAAGAAGTCACACTAGTCGCTGTCACCAAATCAGTGGATTCTGCTACGGCAGAAAAATTGATTGAACAGGGTGTAAAAAACTGCGCAGAAAACCGCGTAGATAAATTGTTACAAAAAAAACAAGATTTAGTTAATTATCCTGATGTAAAGTGGCATTTAATTGGTAATTTGCAGCGTAGAAAGGTAAAATTGATTATAAATGAAATTGATTGCTTTCACGCATTAGACAGTTTGAAATTAGCAGAAGAAATACAAAAAAGGGCAACAAAACCCCTCGATTGTTTTGTGGAAGTGAATGTATCTGGTGAAGCATCCAAACATGGTTTTTCGCCAGAAGAGCTGGTTCCTTTTATCGAATCTTTAGTTGCTTTGTCTAAAATAAAGGTTGTTGGTTTAATGACGATGGCACCTAAAGAGGCTTCTGCTAAACAAATTCGCAAAGTATTTGGAACGCTGAAAGAATTGCGTGATCTTGTTCATTCGAAAGGTTTTTCGCATGCACCATGTACGGAATTAAGCATGGGAATGAGTCAGGACTTTCAACTGGCAATCGAAGAAGGTGCCACATTCATCCGTGTAGGAACAGCGCTATTCAAAGACGAGGAGGAACAATAATGCCACTTTTAAATAGAGGTGCGATTGCTAATTTTTTCGGATTAGCTGATGAGGAAGAGTACGAGGAGTATCCTGAAACATCTAAGCCGGCTGTAGCACAGCCTACAACAAAAAAGAAACCAATACAGCCAACACAATCTCAAATGAGCCAGCCAAGAGCTGTCTCAAAGCCACGTGCGCAACAAACAACACGTCCTGTTGCTCGTGAAAGTGTAGCGGCAAATGAAACAAAAAAAGTGATTGAATTACATCAAACACCAGCTAAAAAAACACGTAAAGAAGAAACAGCAAAAACTTCTTTTACACCTAAAACAAATTTAGCTGGAAAAATTACGGTCATGGAACCACGAGCTTATTCTGAAGCAATGGCTATTGCCAAACGAATCATTGCTGGTGAAGCAACATTAGTAAATTTCCATTTAGTAGAAGAAAAACAAGCGAGAAGAATCGTTGATTTTTTAACTGGCACTGTCTATGCATTAGATGGTGACATTAAGCGAGTAGGTGACGAGATTTTTCTATGCACGCCAACTGGAATGGAAATCGATAGTTCAACAGCACAATCTTTTGCAGACGTGAACCTATTTGACCTATAAGAGGAGGAACGACAATTTATATTATTTTTATATTACTTAATCTGCTGGGACGAGCAGCCTACTTTTACAGTCTTTTGTTAATGGTTTATGCACTTTTATCCTGGTTTCCAGGAGGATATCAATCAGGGATTGGTCGCTTTTTAGCAAAAATCTGTGAACCGTATATCCAGTTATTTGATCGGCTTCCACTTCGATTTGGTGGAATTGATTTTACGATTCTAGCTGCGATCTTGATTTTAAACTTAGCAGTACAAGGTCTTCAACATATCGTTTTATGGATAGTCATGGCAATTTATTAAAACGATCAAAGGAGTAGCTGATAGGAGGGGAAAATATGGATGCTAATGTTTATCAGCATTTCCGTGCAGATGAACGTTCTTTCATCGATTCAGTAGGTGATTGGATCGAACAGGTACAAGGGCAATATGCACCTTATCTTACTGACTTTCTTGATCCAAGACAATCCTATATACTAGAGACGCTGATCCGTCAAGATAGTGAATTACACTTTTCATTTTATGGCGGTTATGAGCAAGCAGAACGGAAGCGATGTTTGATTTTTCCTGACTATTATGAGCCTACTGACGAAGATTTTGAGGTGTCACTTTATGAAATCCATTATCCGAGTAAGTTTGCTAGTTTGACTCATGGAAAAGTATTAGGTACATTGGTTGGTACAGGTATCAAACGAGCTTACTTTGGTGATATCATTTCTGATGGTGATCGCTGGCAAGTGTTCATTGCAAGAGAAGTTGAACAGTTTGTAGCAACGCAAGTAACAAAAATCGGCAAAGTCTCTGTTCGGATGGAGCCAATCAAGTATACGGAATTACTTGTGCCAAAAGATGGTTGGACACAAGAAAGAGGTACAGTGACTTCATTGAGACTAGACAGCGTGATCTCGGAGATTTATAATATTTCCAGACAGCGTTCGAAGCAGCTGATTGAGTCTGGAAAAGTAAAAGTAAATTGGACAGAAAATACACGCCCTGATTTTTTACTTGAGTTATTAGATATCGTTTCGATCAGAGGATTTGGTCGAATCCAAATTCAAGAACTTGAAGGAAAAACCAAAAAAGAAAAATACAGGGTATTATTTGGTGTATTACGTAAATAAAACAAAAAGGTGGTTTACACATGGCTTTAACTCCATTAGATATCCAAAACAAAACATTCCCCACAAAAATGCGGGGATACAATCAAGACGAAGTAGATGATTTCTTAGATTTAGTTGTTCGTGACTATGAAGAAATCACGCAACGAAACCGTGAACTTGAAAAAGCAGTGAAACATTCAGAAGAAAAATTAGAATATTTCAATGAACTAAAAGATGCATTGAATCAGTCAATCATCGTGGCACAAGACACAGCGGATAAAGTTAAAACAAGTGCAAGTAAAGAGTCCGAAGTAATCGTGACATCTGCTCAAAACAAAGCGGATGAATTAGTGGCTACGGCTGAAAAACGTGCGCACCAATTAACGACAGATGCGGAAGAAAAAGCAAGACAAATCCTAACAGATGCAACTGAAAAAGCAAAACAGCTAGCAGTTGAAACAGAAGACTTAAAGAAAAAAACACGAGTTTTCCACCAACGAATCAGCTTGATGTTAGAATCTCAATTAGAACAAGTAAAAAGTCCAGAATGGGATGAAATTTTACAACCTTTCTCAAGCTATGTGTCAGATAGTCATGAAGTGATCAAAGAAGTTTTAGCAAAACAACTTGACAATGAAAATCAAACTGATGTAAACTCAGACACAGGCATCATGGAAGCACCAATGACTGCATTTGATACACAGGCGATCGATATTTCGATCATTCCTGGTGATGACGAAGAGTAGAACAGAAAAGCATTTTGTCATTCTTTTCAGCGAGCCGATGATAGTGGAAGTTCGGCAAGACCCTGCAAAGTGAAAGATCCTCTACGAAAATTGTTTCTGAAATAGGAGTAAGAAACAACGGTTGACCTCGTTATTGGTTTTTAAGAGTTACATGATCATGTAACTGAATTTGGGTGGTACCACGGCATGTTCGTCCCTTTGGATGAACATGCTTTTTTGTGTTCTTTAAAATGATGAAAGAAGGAGCGTAACTGGTTTATGAAAATGAAAGAAACCTTACAACTAGGTAAAACAAAATTCCCAATGCGTGGTAATTTGCCTAATCGTGAAGCGGATTGGCAAAAAGAATGGGAAGAAAATAAAATTTATCAAAAAAGACAAGAATTAAATGAAGGAAAGCCAAGTTTCATCTTACATGATGGACCTCCTTATGCAAATGGAAATATCCATTTAGGACATTCATTAAATAAAATCAGTAAAGATATCATTATCCGTTCAAAATCAATGTCAGGATTTCGTGCACCTTATGTTCCAGGTTGGGATACTCACGGTTTACCGATTGAACAAGTATTAGCCAATAAAGGGATCAAACGAAAAGAAATGACAATGTCAGAGTACTTAGAAAAATGTCGTGAATATGCCCTTTCACAAGTCGACAAACAACGAGAAGATTTCAAACGACTAGGAGTGGCAGGCGATTGGGAGCATCCATATGTCACGTTGGATCCTTCTTACGAAGCGGCACAAATCCGTGTTTTCGGTAAAATGGCTGAAAAAGGCTATATCTATAAAGGATTGAAACCAATCTATTGGTCTCCGTCAAGTGAATCTTCACTTGCTGAAGCAGAAATCGAATATAAAGATGTGAAGTCTCCTTCTATCTTTGTGGCTTTCAATGTGAAAGATGGCAAAGGGTTGTTAGATGAAGATACAGCTTTCGTTATTTGGACAACTACGCCATGGACATTACCAGCAAACCAAGGGATTGCAGTAAATCCAACTTATACGTACGTTTTAATCGAAGCAGATGGACGTAAATTTGTCGTTGCAAAAGATTTATTAGAAAAAGTTCAAACTGAAATCGGTTGGTCTGATGTTCAGGTGTTGAAAGAGATTGCTGGTCAGGAAATGGAATACATGACTGCTTGGCATCCGTTTTATGAGCGGGAATCATTAGTCATCTTAGGTGACCATGTAACTTTAGACGCTGGTACTGGATTAGTCCATACAGCACCAGGTCACGGGGAAGATGACTATATTGCAGGAAACAGATATAAATTGCCAGTAGTTTCTCCAGTAGATTCAAAAGGGGTTTATACAGAAGAAGCACCAGGATTTGAAGGGGTCTTTTACGACAAAGCGAATCCAATGATTACTGATTTGTTACAAGAAAAAGGTGCTTTATTAAAACTTGACTTCTTTACGCATAGTTATCCTCATGACTGGCGTACGAAAAAACCTGTGATTTATCGTGCTACACCACAATGGTTTGCATCAATCGACGATTTTCGACAAAATATTTTAGAGGAAGTAGAGAAAGTAGATTGGATCATTCCTTGGGGGAAAACACGTCTTTATAATATGATCCGTGATCGTGGCGACTGGGTTATTTCACGTCAACGTGCATGGGGTGTGCCATTGCCAATCTTTTACGCTGAAAATGGGGAAGCAATCATTACACCGGAAACGATTGAACATGTAGCGCAATTATTTGCTGAACATGGTTCAATCATTTGGTTTGAGAAAGAAGCGAAAGATCTTCTTCCAGAAGGCTTTACGCATCCAGGATCACCGAATGGACAGTTTACGAAAGAAACAGATATCATGGATGTTTGGTTTGATTCAGGTTCTTCTCACGAAGCAGTCTTGCGTCAACGTCCAGAACTATCATTCCCAGCTGATATGTATCTAGAAGGTTCTGATCAATACCGTGGCTGGTTCAATTCAAGTATTACTACAAGTGTGGCAATCAATGGGGTTGCACCGTATAAATCTGTCCTTTCTCAAGGGTTCACTCTGGATGGCGAAGGGCGTAAGATGAGTAAGTCGTTAGGTAACACGATCTTGCCAGATAAAGTGATCAAACAATTTGGTGCGGATATCTTACGTTTGTGGGTAGCTAGTGTGGATTATGAAGCAGATGTACGTGTATCCATGGACATTTTAAGCCAAGTAGCAGAAGTTTACCGCAAAATCAGAAATACGATGCGCTTCTTGATTGCAAATACTGAAGACTTCGATCCACAAAAAGATACGATTTCATTTGAAGAATTACGTTCTGTAGATAAATATATGACTATCCGATTGAACGAAGTGATTAAAGAAATTCGTGAAGAAGGATATGAGAAATATAACTTCATGCACATCTATCGTACCGTAATGAACTTTTTAACAGTAGATCTATCTGCGTTCTATCTGGATTTTGCTAAAGATGTTGTTTATATCGAATCAGAAAATGATTACCAACGCCGTTGCATGCAAACTGTGTTTTATCAAACAGCAGTAGCTTTAACAAAATTATTAACACCGATTATTCCACATACTGCAGAAGAAATTTGGTCTTTCTTAAAAGAAGAAGAAGAGTTTGTTCAATTAAGTGAACTTCCAGGTTACCAAGAGTATCCAAATCAAGAAGAATTGATGGATACTTGGGCAGCATTTATGGACTTCCGTGATAAAGTGTTAAAAGCTTTAGAAGAAGCACGAAACAATAAATTGATCGGTAAATCTTTGGAAGCGAAGTTGACGATCTATCCAAATGAACAAGTTCGTGGATTGCTGACAGCTGTGGATGCGGATATTCCACAATTGTTGATCGTGTCACCTGATTACTATGAAGTGATGTCAGCTAACGCAGAAGTACCAGAAGCTGCGGTGAAATTTGATGACGTAGCCATTTTAGTAGAAAAAGCTGACGGACAAACATGCGATCGTTGTCGTCAAATCCGTAAAGACGTAGGCGTTGATGAAAAATTACCACACTTATGTGGACGCTGTGCGCACATCGTTGAAGAAAACTATCCAGAAGCAGTGGCAGAAGGATTTGAATAAAAATTTGGTCATGTTTAGTGACTAAAGGAAAGTTATCTAAAAAACATCAAAGTTAGTAAGAGTTACTAGCTTTGATGTTTTTTTATTCTCTAATAACATTTATTCTATTGAAAAAGGAGCTAATTAAATTTTAAACAGTTTTGAGTTCAAAACAACATTTTATGAAAAAAAGCAATTAACAAAAAATTAAATGTTAAACTAGGTTAGTGGACTATTTCACAAATTTATAGAAGGAGGTGAAAATTATGTCAAAAAATTTAGTAAAATACTTACTCGTGTCATTGGTAGTATTTGCTTCTTGTTCAATGGGTATTTTAGGTGAAACTATTTTTGCTAGTGAAAACAATAATTACTTTACTGGCAATAATTATTTCGATAATTCTAGTACTGATTTACATAGTAATATTACAGAGATTAGTCTACAACGTGGTGTTGATACGATGAATTTTAACGATTATGTCTATATGCAAAATAAGCCACATGGTACAAGTCGCTGGATTCCAAGTATGACAAAGATTTGGCAAGTGAAATACAAAAATGGGAAAAAATATCAAGGATATGTAAACTGGACAGGTCGGTATAAAAATGGTACTCACATTGGTGCATACTATCAATATACTGGTTTATTGTTTAGAGCATAGTAGCAACAAAAATAAGTATAATTAAATAAATATAGCTATTAAGCTTGAGAAAGGTGCCAATATATTGAGGTTGAGAACAATTAATTCTGTTAGGGTTGTTAAGGTAATACAGCTATTACTTTATTTTACATTTATTTACTCATTAATTAAAAATCATACTTATTTATCAATAGTGTTATTAGCAATTGGCTTTTCTTTAGAACTATTTATTCCAAATGAATATGGTTGGGGAATAAAGAAAAGTAAAAAAAATATATTTATAAAATCAGATAAAGTTTGGATGGAACCACTTATTGTAATTTTCTTTTTGCTTTTGTTTATTATCATTACTTATCTTTATTTAACTTAGGAGGAATTTTTATGAAAAAAGCAGTAAGAAAAATCTGGGTATATTTTTGTTCGATAGTATTATTAATTCCTTGTTTTATAACTCTACTCAATGTAGATGCTTCAGAGAATGTATTGGAGATAAAAGATGGAAAAAACTCAAACAAAATAGCAGAACTATTAAAACAAGCCCAACAAAATCCTAATGTTGATGTAGAAGTGATTGGTGACGATTTCTCAATTACATTTACTGATGCTGATGTTTACAACTCTGTAAAAGAATCTCAAGCTATTCCAGTATTGAAAGTACCTAGATCTAATGGCGTAAATAAGATAGAAGGTAAAATAAGTTCAGGAAATTTTAAAGTATATCTTACTAAAAATACATTAAATGCTATCAAAACATTTGGTATTGGTGCATTAGGAAAAATAATACCTGGAGGAGCAGGTTGGTTATTATCGGGATTATTCACTATTATTTCTGCTGATAGTAACTTTAAACATGGCAGAGTGTTTGTTTACCAAAATTATCGATATCAATATTGGTATAATCAGTAACTTCATTGACCGTATACATAATTCGAACGGAACATGTTCTGTTCGAAATTTTTTAATAATTTTTATTGCCCAAGTATGTGCTAGAAGACTAGAAAAATGCATACTATTTAAATGAAAAAACGATTCTAAACGCCTGATTAATTGTTTATTTATTACCCTTAAAATATAGATAATCTATTTTGACTCAGAATCTTTCCTTATTTAATTTTTCATATTAGCTATAGTTTGACTTAATCAAACTCTATATTCAAAGCACGAAATCCAAGGTAATAAGTAATAATTGTTTCAAACATAGAGAGCTTCCTTGAAATTTTATTGTGAATGTTCCTATAAAAAAGTTGGAAGTGCTCAGGTTCAAACGTTCTTTTAAAAGATATAACAGTTTTCAAGAAATACATCGGAAGTGTTTAGCGTTTGCTGCACCGTAAGTTATTCCTACGTAAAAATAAAAATTTAAACGAATACATATAGGAAAGAGGGGGAAATCAATGATTATTGATTTCCCCCTCTAATGTTAGTAAATTTTTACTTTTAAACGTTACACACAGCTAGTCTTCTAGCTTTCCACGATCACGGTACCAGCCATCTGGTTGCCAGATCCATTCAAACCCATCTTTTTCCAGCAATTCAAATGCAGCTTCTGGTCCCATTGTTCCAGCTTTATAATTAGGGAAGTCAGGTTCCACTTGATCCCAAGCTTTACGAATGACATCGACGATATGCCAAGATTGAGCAACTTCTTCCCAATGTGAAAAGTTTGTACCATCACCTTTTAAAGCATCTAAAAGCAGCTTCTCATAAGCTTCAGGACTGTTTTCAACCATTTCAGCGCTATTGCGGTACTCTAATCTTCTAAATTCAGTGTTAAACCCTTGTCCAACCTCTTTTCCATTTAATGTTAAAGAGAAACCTTCCGTTGGTTGGATATAAATCGTTAAAACATTTGGTGGTAATGTCCTATCTTCACAAGGTTCATCTTCGACCGAAGTTTTAAAAACATTGACTGGGACTTGTTTAAAGACGATATTGATCCGAGTTCCTTTTTCTGTCAAACGTTTCCCAGTGCGCACATAAAAGGGAACACCTGACCAGCGGAAATTGTCAATGACAAACTTCCCAGCTACAAAAGTTTCGGTAGTAGATTCAGGATCTACTTTATCTTCTTCACGATAGCCTTTAAATGTATTACCATCTAACTCACCAGGTGCATATTGCCCACGGATAAAGTTTTTTAATGCTTCAGATTTTTCATAGATTCGCACAGCTTTCAGTGCCTTGATTTTTTCTGCACGAATTTCTTTTTCAGAAAAGGCGACAGGAGGTTCCATCGCTAAAAGTGCTAGTACTTGTAGAATGTGGTTTTGGACCATATCTTTTAAAGCACCACTGTGATCATAGTAGCCACCACGATCTTCAACACCTAAAGCTTCACCGAATGTAATCTGAATATTATCGATATAGCGATTGTTCCATTGTGATTCAAAAATGTTATTAGCAAAACGAATTGCTGAGATATTTTGGATCATTTCTTTACCTAAATAATGATCAATCCTAAAAATATCTTGTTCAGGGAAGACTTGACGGATCTTTTCATTCAGCTCGAATGCAGATTGATAATCTGAACCAAATGGTTTTTCGATGATCAAGCGATTATAACCATTTTCAGTAACGATATGTTGCGATTTAAGATGAGAAACGATCGTACCGAAAAATTCTGGAGACATGGCTAAATAATAGATGCGATTGCCAGCTAATTGGTAGGTTTCATCTAAGCGGTCAGCTAGGTCTTTTAAAGTATTGTAGTGGGTAGAATCATTTACATCATGTGATTGATAGTAGAAATGACTAGCAAATTCTTTTGCTTCTTCTTCAGTCGGATTTAAGGACTGGATCGTCGAAGCGACCACTTCACGATAATGTTCATCGCTCCAAGGTCTACGAGCAGTACCGATTACTGCAAAATGTTTTCCTAGATTTCCTTTTTTATAAAGGCGGAACAAGGAAGGATACAATTTGCGTTGTGCTAAATCACCTGTACCACCAAAGATTGTAAATAAGACATTTTTTTCATTAGCCATATGGGTGTACTCCTTTATAATTTGTCGACAAAAATCGTACTGGCTGCTTTAAAGCTGACAGGGATTTTCTTTTGTTGATTTTGGATTGTGATCGGTCCTTCATAAGCGGCAACATCTACAATCTCATATTCTTCATCAATGTTTAAGTCAATCGTCACAAGATAGTCTAATAGTTCTTTTTCATCCAACACTCGAGCGATGCGAACTTTAGAACCAACTGGATAAGACTCTAATGTTTGTCTACGTTCTTCATGAACCACTTGTTCTTTTTTAGGAATAATTCCACCATGTGGACAGTGCATAGGATGATTCAAATAGTCTTCTAAATGGTCAGCAAGTTGTTCTGAAGTCACATGTTCCAACACCTCAGCATCATCATGGACTTCGTTCCAGCTATAATCTAAATGTTCGACTAAAAAAACTTCCCATAAACGATGTTTGCGAATCAAACTACTTGCCTTTTGTAAGCCAGTCTCCGTAAGTTGAACTCCTTGATAAGGAGAATGCTCAACGAGTTGTTCTTTCACAAGTTTGGAAATCATTTCGCTAACAGAAGCTGGGGACACAGCAAGACTGGAAACGATTTGTTTATTATTTACTTTTGTCGTGTCTCCGCCTAATTCCAAAATGATTTTCAAGTAATCTTCTCGATTTGGTGTCATGTTTAATCATCCTTTCATGGTATGAAACCATCATTAGTAAGTTTATCAAAAAAAACATCAAATGACTATTTTTCTAGACAAAAAACGTAAAATAAACGAAGAAATACAGAAAGGTAAATCAATGATGAAGGGAATGAAAAGAGTTTGGGATACAGGACTTGCTCTAAAAGTCGTTCAAGAAGTGGCTCTATCAAAAATAAGCCGAAGAATTCCAAAAACAGGAGGAGATTTTTGGAAATTCTTCGGCTTATTTCTCAGAGTTAGCCGCTCTTGTCACACCCTCTTTTGAGGAACTATTTTGTTTTGTCAACGTATAAGAAGTATCGGATGATTCATCATAAAAGGTCGTATCACTGTATGATAGGATCAAATAAAAACCATATTGATCTCGCAAGACGAGTTGCTGTGGAGTTAGTTCGACCAATTCCGTTACTAAGGAGTGACCGTTGATAGATAAATCAAACGTTTCTGTGACCAGTAGTTGTTGTTTTTGTTGATTTTTATCTATAAAGGTCCAGGTTCCATGATATTGCGTTGGATCAAAGTCTTTGGTGGTTGGCTGTTTCTTTTTCAGAAAGAATTTTCCAAATAAAATAGCAAAAAATGCAAGGATTCCATAAAGTGTTTTTTTACGTATCATACGATTGTCACTCCTAACCTCTTTTAATTCCAACGATCATTTTCTGTCAGTTTCATTGTACCTAAAAAAAATAAAGATTTCTCTAGGACTTTCGACTGGTTTTTCAAGAGTTTTTTGTGAAATTATGGTAGGATACATAGTAGGAAGAAAGGTGACCGTTTTTGAAGTACCAGCAAGTAGAAATCGCTTTTTTTATTGAACGACCGAATCGTTTCATCGCTCATTGCTTGAACCAACAAGGAGAAGTGATCGTAGCCCATGTGAAAAACACTGGAAGAGGTAAAGAAGTCCTTCTACCAGGAGCGAAAGTAGCGGTTGCATATACACCTAGTTTAAAACGGAAAACAGATTATGATTTAATTGCTGTGAAAAAAGGGGATAACTGGTTCAATATCGATAGTCAACTTCCCAACCGTTTGGCATTAGAAGGAATTTTATCTGGAACAATCCAGTTGCCATCGTTGATCGGAAAAATCGTTAAGTTCAAGCGTGAAGTCCGCTATCGACAGTCCATATTTGATATTTATTTAGAAACAGATTCAGGACAAAAAGTGTTCGTCGAAGTAAAGGGAATGACTTTAGAAAATAAAGGAATTGGGGCGTTTCCTGATGCGCCAACGTTACGAGGTTTAAAACATGTGAAAGAATTAGTGGAAGCGTGACAGGAAGGCTATGAAACTTACGTGTTGTTTATCGCACAGTTTGAACACCTTCATCTGGCAACAATCAACGAAGCAATGCAACCGGAGTTAGCCAATATCATACGCTATGGACAGTTAAACGGCGTGAATGTTTTAGCCTATAATTGTCAGGTAACAGCGGATTGTGTCAATTTGAAACAAGCCATACCATTCGATGTAGAGGCATCGTTTGAAGACCCGAATAAATAGAAAGAAGGTAAATGAAATGATCAATTTAGGAATTATTGGTACCAACTGGATCACCCATCAATTTGTGCAAGCAGCATTAAGCACGAAACAATATGAATTAACAGCAGTTTATTCGAGACATTTAGAAAAAGCACAAGAATTTGGCGCCAAGTATGAGGGAGATATTGCCTATGCGACAGATTTAGAAACTTTTTTTGGTCTGGAACATCTTGATACGGTATACATTGCTTCGCCTAACAGCCTGCATTTTCAACAAGCAAAACAAGGCATTTTAGCAGGGAAAAATGTCATTGTTGAAAAACCGGCATTTAGTACGCCTAAAGAAATGGACGAAATCATTCATCTAGCGAATGAGAAAAATGTTTATTTTTTTGAAGCTGCACGAAACATCCATGAAGCAGGATTCAAAAAAATTGCTGACTATCTTCCATTGAAAGATGAGATCCTCGGTGCCAACTTTAGTTATATGAAATATTCTTCTCGTTACGATCAAGTACTAGCAGGAGAAGTACCAAATATTTTCTCTACCCGTTTTTCTGGTGGTGCGCTGATGGATCTGGGCGTTTATCTCGTTTATGCTACGATAGGATGGTTTGGGATGCCTTCAGAAGTTCACTATTTCCCACGAAAGATCTCAACTGGTGTTGATGGATTAGGTTGGGGGATCTTGCGTTATGAGACCTTTGATGTCACGATTCAACCTGGTAAAATCGGGGATTCTTACTTACCTTCAGAAATCTACTTTAATTCAGGAACATTAGTCATGAATGGGGTCAATGCGATTGAAAAGGCAGAGTTCCATGATCGAGAACATCAGGAAATTGATGCATTAGCAATTACCGCAGCTGAAAATCCCATGGCAGAAGAGGCAGCTGATTTTGCCAATGTGATCAATCATCCAAACGATCCAGCTTGGGGATTACGATATGAAGAATGGATCGAACTTGCTCGCAATGTGAACCAAGTAGTTTACGATCTTAGAATAAATGGTGGCATCAAATTTGATGCCGATAATGAGGACGATTTTTAAAATGAATGAATTTGTAAAAAACTTTCCACAAGCTTGGCAAGAAAAATGGCAGGACAAGGGATTTCAAATACCCTCTCTGATCCAACAGGCTGCTTTTCAACCGCTTAAAGAAAAAGAATCAATTATTGGTATTTCACCAACCGGCTCAGGCAAAACATTAGCTTATCTTTTACCTTTGCTGCTGAATGTCCCTAAAGAGGGGGGAAGTACTTTACTAATCCTTGTTTCTTCACAAGAATTAGCAATTCAAGTCGCAGAAGTGGCTCGTGAGTGGTCAAAAGGATTGGCATTAAAAGTCCAATCACTTGTGGGCGGAGCTAACGTCAAAAGGCAGATCGAAGGTTTGAAAAAACGACCAGAAGTGCTAGTAGGAACTCCTGGACGGGTGTTGGAATTGATGAAGACCAAAAAATTAAAAGCTCATCAGTTGCAAACGATTGTTTTTGATGAAGCAGATCAATTGTTTGATGAGGGGAATCGTTCATTAGTGGAACAAATTTTGCGACAAGCCCCTGTGGACTATCAATTAGTATTCTTCTCAGCAACAGCTGATCGCTCAATCAGTAAAATTGAAGAAATCACAAAGGCTTCCATCCCAGTTGTTGATGTCACAAAAGACGATGACTCTAGAAAAGGTCAGCAACATTACTATTTAAGGATACCACCTCGTAAAAAAGAAGAGTATTTGAGACGGCTTGCTTATGTCACAGATTTTCATGGACTAGTCTTTTTCAACCAACTCAATGAATTAGGGACAATGGAAGAAAAATTACAATTTCGTGGTGTTTCAGTTGGCAGCTTAGCTTCCGATCAAAATAAATTGTTACGTAAAGCAGCACTTGATCAATTCAAGAATAAAAAAATCACGATGTTGTTCACGACTGACGTAGCAGCCAGAGGATTAGATATCGAACAATTACCTTATGTTGTGAATGCCGAAATTCCCTTAACGGAAGAAGCTTATCTGCATCGTTCAGGGCGAACCGGACGGATGGGGAAAGACGGAACCGTGATCACGTTCGTGCAAGATCATACAGTTAAAGAGTTGAAAAAATTAACACGTCATATGGCGATTGATATGGAAGAGATTTTTCTTCATGGTGGACAATTAGTCAAAGAATTGCCACAAAATGAACTCTCACAAAAAGAAGAAGCCAATGACAAAAACACAAAAAAAACTGCTCCATTTGGTCCTTCGAAAAAAGAACAAGTTGAAAAAAATAGTACGCCAAAGAAAAAGCTTAAAAACAAACAAAAAAAGCAGAAAAATAAAGGAGCAAGGCGCAAATAAGCGCCTTTTTGTGTTATTATATTGAAAACGCAATCAGCGTTATTTGAGGATAGTGGGGGATTGTATGAACGAAAGACAAGAAGAAATATTGGATCTATTGCATGAGAAACAGCAAGGATTGACGGCAAGTGATGTGGCAAAACATCTAAAAATCGATCGAAGTAATGCAAGTCGATATCTCAGCGATCTCTATAAAGACCGCTATATTATCAAAAGTTCCGGCAGACCAGTCGTCTATTCATTGCCTCCGCAAAAAACAGCCTCTGACAAAGTTCACGTTGATGCATCGACCCAAGTGACGTTTGATACACTAGTTGGTGAAAATGATTCTTTGAAAGTAAGCATCCAGCAAGCTAAGGCAGCCATATTATATCCTCCTCGAGGATTGCATACAATCATTTTTGGTGAGACAGGAACGGGTAAATCGATGTTTGCAGAATGTATGTATCATTTTGCGATTGATTCTGAAATGCTCTCAGAAGATGCACCTTTTGTTTCATTTAACTGTGCGGATTATGCGCAGAATCCACAGTTACTGTTTGGACATATTTTTGGGATCAAAAAAGGAGCTTATACTGGGGCATCGCAAGATAGTCAAGGGTTGATTGCGAAAGCGAATGGTGGGATCTTGTTTCTTGATGAAATTCATCGTTTACCACCAGAAGGACAAGAAATGTTGTTTACTTTTATTGATAAAGGGGTCTATCGTCCGTTGGGAGAAAGCGCCCACGTCCATGAAGCATCTGTTCAGATCATTGGAGCAACCACCGAGTCATCCGAAAGTTTTTTGACAACCTTTAATCGCCGAATTCCTATGGCAATCACATTACCAAATCTGGCTTCTCGTTCATTAGATGAACGTTATGAAATCATTTCTTTATTTATCAAACAAGAAGCCAATCGTTTGAATCAACGTATAGATATCGAAAAAGAAGCCATTTTGGCATTTATGCTTTATGATGCAGAAGGAAATATCGGACAAGTCAAGCGTGATTTGAAATTAGTGTGTGCGAAGTCATTTTTACATTATCGGACACATGATGAAGAAAAACTGATCATTCGTAAAGAAGAACTGTCTCTCCAAGTACAAAAAGGGTTGTTGAAAATCAAAGAAGTACCTGAACGTTTGGATCGCTTTATGGATAGTAAGAGTCAATACCTGACTTTTGAGCCTGGTTTTGCTGATGTTGTTTGGTCACAAGATCCAGAACGAAACATGCAGGTCTATAATGATATCGAAGAAAAAATGCTTTCTTTATCAGAAACGGGTGTCGAAAGTATTGATTTAGAAACTTTGATCTCGAAAGATGTGGATGCTTATTTCCAAACTTATGTCAAAGAGTTGACAAAGAGTACAATTCCAAAAGATCTGTTGCCAGATGATATTTGGCGGTTAACCAACGAGTTATACGATGTTGCAGAAGCTAGATTGGATCGAATCTACAATGAAAAAGCTCGATTTGCCTTTGCCCTTCATTTGCAAAGTACATTGGATCGGGTCAAAGAAGGACACATGATTGTTCATCCTGATCTCAACAACGTACGAAAAAATTTTAAAAAGGAATTTCAAGTAGCCATTGATTTATCTACGATCATTGAAGAAGAACAACAAATTGAAATTCCGTTTGACGAAATTGGTTTTATCAGTATGTTTCTTTCCATTAATCTTGGCGAAAGTGAACCAGTAAAAGAAAATAAAGTTGAGGTCTTAGTTTTGATGCACGGCAGACAAACCGCCTCAAGTATGTTGGAAATGGCGCAAGAATTATTAGGAACGAAATTAGGTACAGCATTTAATATGCCGTTAGCCATGGAAGTCCAAACGATGTATGAAGAAGTGCTGGCTTATGTTCAAAATCGTCAGTCAAGTCTGACGAATGGATTGATCTTACTGACGGATATGGGTTCTTTAAATACCTTTGGTGACTTGATTTTTGAAGAGACTGGAATCAAAACGAAAGCAATTACAATGAGTAGTACGATGATCGTGATTGAGGCATTACGGATGGCGAATGTTGGTCGGAGCTTGGAAGATATCTATCAAAGTATCCAGATTTCCTTTGAAACGATCGTCAAGGACCAATTCAAAGAAGAACAAACTGAGACCTATGAACGTAAAAAAGCGGTGATCGTTACTTGTTTTACTGGGGAAGGTGTAGCAGCTAAATTATACCAGCGGATTGTTCCTGTAATCGACCAGAAAAAGGTCGAAGTGATCCAAATGCAGTTTTTAGAACGAGAATCATTTAAGCGACACATTGATGCATTATTAGAAGAATATGAGATCAAAGCCATTGCGGGCACGGTAGATGTGGATTACCAAAATATTCCGTTTTTCTCAGCGTATGATGTCTTCAACGATGAGAAATTGAATATGCTCAAGCGGATCGCTGATGATGAAGTTCCAACTGCCAAAATCGTTGATTCATTAAAAGATTCTTTAAATTCGATTTCTTCGGTAGAGCTTTTGATCCATTCTTTACAAAAAAACATCCAGCAAATCCAAACGGATCTCTCAATTATAGTAGAGCCAGGAGTAGATATTGGGATCGTGATTCATTTAGCCTTTTTACTGGATGGACTGATCAAGCATGAGAAGACCCGAGAATTTGAGAATCTGTCTACTTTCTCAAAAATTTATCGTTTAGAAATGGACATCGTTCGAACGAATCTTATTGGATTGGAACGGAAATATCAGGTGAATATCCCAGAAAATGAAATTGCCTTCTTAACGCAAATGTTTATTGAAAATAAAATTAAAAAATAAAACACACTAATCTATTTTTTTACACAGATATCACCAGTGTGCGCACAGAAAAGAAGGACCAAAGGCTATGAAAACGCTATTTTGGTTCTTTTTTTGTTTGGCATGCTTCTTGCATTATAAAAATGTGTAAAACAAATTAAAAGGAGTGGAGAAAATGGCGAAAAAAACGATTATGTTAGTATGCTCTGCGGGGATGAGTACAAGTTTGCTAGTTACGAAAATGCAAAAAGCTGCAGAAGAAAAGGGAATGGAGGCAGATATTTTTGCTGTTTCAGCTTCAGATGCTGATAATAATCTTGAAGCAAAAAATGTCGATGTCTTACTTTTAGGACCTCAAGTTCGGTTTATGAAAGCTCAATTTGAGCAAAAATTAGCACCGAAAGGGATTCCGCTAGATGTAATCAATATGCAAGATTACGGCATGATGAATGGTGCAAAAGTACTAGAACAAGCCGAAAATTTGATGCAATAAATCTATAGGAAATGGAGGAAAAAATGTGGAAGATCAACAAAATCTCGAAGCCATCATGGGACTCATCATGTTTGGTGGTAATGCCAAGAGCGATGCAATGGAAGCGATTTCTGCGGCTAAAAAAGGTAATTTCGAGTTAGCGGATCAAAAAATAATGGATGCAAAGGAATCATTAGTCCAAGCCCATCATTCACAGACGCAAATGTTGACACAAGAAGCACAAGGAAACCATGTTCAGGTCACGTTATTGACCGTACACAGTCAAGACCATTTAATGACGTCGATTGCTTTTACTGATTTAGCAGAAGAACTTATTGAACTTTACCGAAGAATCAATGTCGAATAAAGACAGATGAACGAAAATAGAACCTTCTTTTTTGAACGGAAGAAGAAAAAATTTTGAACGGATTTTTTTAATTTGGTATGAGGAAGCAATTCTTTATATAAACAACTTATAGGAGGATATAAAAATGAACGGATTAACAAGTTGGATGGAGAAATACATCCTTCCGGTTGCCGCAAAAATTGGCGCGCAGAAACATTTAGTTGCTTTGCGTGACGCTTTTATCGGTACTTTACCTGCAACAATGGCGGGATCAGTCGCTGTAATGATCAATGCAATTATTCGAGATTTACCACAGCAATTTAATAGTACGTATGCAGATAGTTTAGCAGCGGACAAAGGAATTTTTGCAGTATTAAATGTTATTATTGGAATTAATGGATTTGTATGGAATGGAACTTTAGCAATTGCCGGCTTGATTTTTGCCTTTTCTTGGGGATACAATCTTGCGAGAGCTTATGGGGTCAATGACCTAGCCGGAGGGATCGTTGGTCTGGCAACTTTGATCCAAGGAATTTCTTTTGGTCCTTCATTGTCAGCCGCTTTGAACGTGAATGTTCCGCAAAATATCGTTGATGCCATCAATGGAACAGAATTAGGGGCAACGATCGCGGATGGAAATTTATCTGTTGGTCTTTGGGGTTGGCTAAAACTTGATCATTTAAATGGAAACTCTTATTTCACAGTCATGATCATGGGTGCTATTTCTGTCATTATTTTCTGTAAATTAATGTTAGCCAACATTACGATCAAAATGCCAGATTCTGTACCACCAGCAGTATCGAAGGCTTTTGCCGCAATTCTGCCAGCAACGATCGCTTTATATGTCATTGCTATTATTAATTATATCGTTGGCCGTATCGCTGACGGACAATTGATCATTGATTTAGTTCAAAAATATATCGCTGAACCTTTCTTGGGATTATCTCAAGGGATCGGTGCTGTTTTGATCGTTACGGTCTTTGTTCAGATCTTCTGGTTCTTTGGTATTCATGGACCAAACGTATTAGCTCCAGTTTTAGAAGGAATTTGGGGTCAAGCACAATTGATCAATATCGATATTTTCCAAAAAGGTTACAATGGCAAAACAGGAACACCTGCAGTCTTAGATGCAATTGAAGATGGTAAGGCTTATATGTGGGTTCGTGGATCCTTTGATGCCTTCGCTTGGTTCGGGGGTTCTGGTGGTACGATCGTTCTATTGATTGCTATTTTACTCCTTTCTAAACGTGCTGATTATTTAACAGTTGCTAAATTGTCGATCGGACCTGGTATTTTCAACATCAATGAACCAGTTATGTTTGGTTTGCCGATTGTATTGAACGCTATCATGTTCATCCCATTCTTATTAGCACCTGTTGTTGCAACAGCTATAGGTTGGGGAGCAACTTACTTTGGTTTGGTCGCCCCAGTATCGCAACAAGTCACATGGGTTGTTCCACCATTCTTACTCTCGTTCCTAGCTACCGGAGCAGACTGGCGTGCGCCAATCGTGACATTAGTATGTATGATCGTGACTTTCTTGATCTGGGCACCGTTCGTTATCTCAGCGAATAAGATGGATCCAGCAGCAGGCGAACAATAAAAATCAA
The DNA here is from genome assembly GCF_040887125.1 of Enterococcus sp. C74. Taxonomy (NCBI): domain Bacteria; kingdom Bacillati; phylum Bacillota; class Bacilli; order Lactobacillales; family Enterococcaceae; genus Enterococcus; species Enterococcus sp. C74. The sequence goes on from NZ_JBFOFA010000001.1 coordinate 491,972, forward strand.
TGAGCAGAAGCATTTTTTGCTTCTGCTCTCTAAACAATAATCTAGGAGGAACTAAAATGATTTCAATCGCAAGTGCCATGCAACAAGATGCTATCAAAGAGTTATTAGAAGGTTACAATGAAGATGGCTTTTCATATACATTTAAAGAAAAACAAGGGATCAAATTGTTTTTTGAGACGAGCGCACAAGATAAAGAAGCAGCAGCACAAAAAGCAAAAGCATTAATCAAAGCACAACCATGGGGCACTGTTTTATATTTTCAAGCAACAGCAGTTTAACTGGTTGTAAGATAGGAAGGGTTCAAAATGATGAAAAACGGCTTATTTTTATGTAGTATTGGTTCACTGATCGTATTGTATTGTTTAAATCCTAGTTCGCAAAACTATGATTTGTATAGTATGGCTACAGGACTATTTCTGGCAGGTTTAGGTATACATTTCTTTTTAAAAGGGAAAAAAAGAGAAGAAGCAAAGGGGAAAAATAGCTAATGGAAATCGTTAAAACTTTAAATATTCCAGCATCCTTTTTCTATGATAAAGTGATGGACTCTGTCCTTTTTGATGTACGTAAAGCGACTGGAAAATCGGTTACTCGTAAACAACTTAAAAACCTTGAATACGTCAAACAATTCTCACAAAATAGCCGCGCTCGCATCAAGATCGAGGAAGTTATTGAAAATCAGTCGTATAAATTTCGAACATCTACCACAAAAAATGATTATGTCGTCCATTATCAAATCAAACCGTTAGACGATAAAACCTGTGAAGTACGTTATAAGGAACAAATGCAATCATATGGGATGCTACAAAAATTAAATGATATGATTTTAGGAACGATGTTGATGTATTTTAAAAAACGTCGCTTCAAAAAAATGTTAGTAATGATCGAAGAAACTTACTAGTAAAAAACTAATTGTGGCAAGAAGCAGTTGATCCAGCTAAATAGTGATTTATTGAAATAACATTTTTATTTTGATAAAGTGACTATGGTTGGATCACTGAACTTGACACAATTTTTTATTGTTTTTGATGGAAGGGGTAACAAAAATGGCAAATGAAGTAAAAGAACTTGGTGTTGCTTATCAAGAAGCGATGTTTGAACTAGCAACCTATGCATTTAATGCGCAGGATACACCTGCAAGACGTGAACGATTCAAACTGATCGTTGAAAATTCATGGAATTATGGTTTTTTTGACGAGGAAGAGCAACTCACTAGCCAAGTAATGGCGACGCCTTTTTCTGTTGAATTTTATGGGCAGCAGTATTTAATGGCAGGAATCGGTTATGTAGCATCTTATCCTGAAGCTAGGGGACAAGGTGGGATCAATCAAATCATGGAAAAAATCTTAAAAGATTGCCGTGAAAGAAAAGTAAGTCTTTCTTATCTTGCTCCATTTTCTTACCCATTTTATCGTCGCTACGGTTATGAGCAATTGTTTGATAAAATCAATTATCAATTGGATAGTCGAGATGTACCGAACGTGAAAAAGACGGCTGGCAAAATGAAACGAGTGACTTTTGAACAAGTAAAAGAAGTCATAGAAATGATTTATAAACAAATGCCAGCAAATCAACGTGGTGGATTAAGTAGAGAAGACTGGTGGTATACTTATAAGTTTAAGCAAAAGACAGAAAATCATTATGCGCTGTATTACGATGAATCTGGTCAAGCAGCGGGATATGTGGTTTACCAGTTAACGGCACCAACATTTGTAGTAGTGGAATGGGGCTATTTGAGTCATGAAGCCTTTCAAGGATTAGTGAGGTTTGTTAGTTCCCATAGTGGGGCGTTTGCTTCTTTTGACTATGCTTGTGGTTATTCAGGTAGTGATCAAAATTATTTGCTTAAAAATCCTTTTGCACAAATGACGATCACGCCATATATGATGGGCAGAATTGTTGATCTTGAGTTGTTTTTGAAAGACTATCCTTTCAAAAAACAAGCGCTCACTTTTGCTTTAGAGGTAACAGAAGATCCTTACGCACAGTGGAATGAAGGGATCTTTGAGATCACTGTATCAAATGCAGGGGTGAAAATTGAAAAAGTAACAGAAACAAAATTACCAACCATCAGTGGAACCATTCAACGCATGACTCAATTATTAATGGGGTATCGTCAGATGGAAGAACTTGTTTTTTACAATCACATCCAATTGTCAACTGAAGCTCTATTAGAAATGGCGCCATGCTTTCCAAGTCAGCAACCTATTCTAAATGATTATTTTTAAAATGAACGTAAAATGTTTGTTGTTTAACACATATAACGCCCTCCAAGGTTTTCGACGAATTCTTGGAGGGCGTTATCGTATAAAAAGCTATTTTGAAATTTTTTCGATATCATTCTGAAAATCAGATTGCTTTTTTGCCACTGATTTATCTCATTTCTCTACAGCAAATCTTCTTTTTTAGTAAACTTGAATTTGCGACTTTCTTTTTTCTGAGGTTTTTCATCTTCATGCTGTTTAATGGCTTCTTTTGATAGTTGTTCTCGTTCTTGTTTAGAAGCATCAAAGCGTTCAGCGTATATTTCTTCTTTTGGTTTGTCATTCATAAATAAAACCTCCCTCATCACTTGTTGGATAATTCTATTTTATCACTCGTCAAAAGCTAGTGGAAACGTTTTGCTTAGGAAGAAAAATGATTTTTCTAAGAGAAGCTTGCATGTGATTCCTAAACAAGCTAAAATAATACTATTGAGAACTTGTTCCTGTAGCTCAGTAGGATAGAGCAATCGCCTCCTAAGCGATAGGTCGCTGGTTCAATTCCAGTCAGGAACGTTAAAAACCTGTAACCGTTGTGGTTCAGGTTTTTTTGTTTGTGTGGGACCAAGATAGTTTTCTACGCTACATTCGATTTTTCTGGTGAATGAAAGACAGCTTTTCTAAATTTTTTTGATAAAGGAAAAGTAAACATACAAATAAGCAATAATAACTGGCTCAAAGTGATGATAGTTAAGCAAACTGTTTGGTATTTGACCAGTAAATAAAAATGGATGCCTAATTCGATAATATTAATCAAGATAAGGTACAAGTAGTATTGTTTCTTTATTTTACATTGATAAATACAGTAGAAACTGAACCGATAATCTAAACAAACCAAAAATAGCAAAATGAATTTGTGAATAGTCGTGAGCATATTATGTTGGTTAGCTAAACGATGAAAAAATAATAATACAGTCGGCAGAGGGATATAAAGTGTTAATAGTAAGACAAAAAAATAAACAATAAAAGGCATACTATCTCTCCATCATTTTTTCTAATTTTTAATAATAAATGTTGTTTTTGTCAATCTTATCAAAAAACAGAAAATGTATTAATAGAATTTCGTGATAGATAGTATAAATAATTTTTATAAAAAACTTGAACAACAGGATCAAAAAATTGCTTATTCGACCATCTTTCAGTGAGTAGCGGGGAAAAGTGTTGTCTGTAATAGAAATAATCATCACAAAAAAGAGAAGAAGTCTGTAGTACCCCAAAAAGTTAGACCAAAAATCTAACTTTTGGAGGTCGTTTAAGATTTCTCCTCTTTTTTTGTATCGTTTTATCAGATTAAGCCCAGTCACCATTTCTAAATACTGGAACAGTAGAACCGTCTTCACGGATACCGTCAATATTCATTTGGTCAGAACCAACCATAAAATCAACATGGGTTTGACTACGGTTAAGACCAGCTTGCACAAGTTCTTCATCGGTCATTTCAGTACCACCTTCGACACTAAAGGCATATGCAGATCCTAGAGCTAAGTGATTCGACGCGTTTTCGTCAAATAACGTATTGTAAAAGATAATACCCGATTGAGAAATTGGCGAAGGATCGGGAACGAGCGCTACTTCTCCTAATGAGCGTGCGCCTTCATCAGTGTTGAGCAAGGTTTCCAATACTTCTTGACCTTGTTCAGCAGAAAAATCAATGACTTTTCCAGCTTCAAAAGTAAACTTCATCCCTGAGATGATCGTACCTGCATAGCTCAATGGTTTTGTACTAGAGATATAACCATCGATCCGTCGGTAATCAGGTGCAGTAAACACTTCTTCAGTAGGCATATTTGCCATGAATTTTTCTCCACGGGAGTTGTAACTTCCTGCGCCTTCCCAAAGGTGATTTTTTGGTAGGCCAATGACGATATCTGTGCCAGGGGCAGTATAGTGCAGGGCAGTAAACTGTTCTTGATTTAATTCATCGGCTTTTTTTGCTAATTTTTCATCATGTTCTTTCCAAGCCTGTACAGGATCTTCTTCGTAAATACGAGTTGTTTTAAAAATTTGATCCCATAACGCATCCAGTTGTTCTTCTTCTGGTAAATCTGGGAAAACTTTAGCTGCCCATTGTTTACCAGCCGCAGCGACTACAGTCCAGCTTACTTTATTTGCTTGGGTCGCTTTTCTTAGATTCATCATTGCTTTGCCAGCGGCAGTTTGATACGTAGCGATTCGTTTTCCATCTACGCCACCAAAAGCATCTGGATCGGCAGATACAACACTGATTCGGCTAGCACCTTTAGCGATCCAATCATCAGTCTGATCAATTTTATATTGTGGAACAGTTTCAAGACGGTCTTGTGCAGCGTAAGAAAGAAATTCTTTTTGGATCACGTCGTCCGTCCATTGTACGATCACTTCAGCTGCACCTAAACGATAGGCTTCTTTGGTGATCAAGCGAGCTAATGGGGCTTGATCGACGTTGATTTGTAAAACAACTGTATGGTCTTTTTCGACGTTTACGCCGGTTTCAACAATTAATCGTGCATATTTTTCGAGGTTCTCATTAAAATTTTCTAACATAATCCATTTCCTCCTAATGTTTCATCCAATAGCTATTTGTATGATAACATTTAATTCTTTTAGAGACAATCTGCCAGAATCGTAAAATAAAAAAATGGATGTTCTTCTAAATGATGTCTTGAATTTATAAAATTGATTGTTTTTAAAGTAATTTTTTAAAAATAAAAAAACAAGTTGTGCATAACAAAATAATCATGTTACAATTAAATTAATCAATGGTGGAAGCGTTATAAATAATTTCAAGGAGATTAAAAAATTATGGCAAGAAAAAAGACGATCACAAAAGATCAGATTTTGGCAGCCGCTTTTGAAGTGGCTACCACAGAAGGATTTTCAAAATTTACGGCAAGGAATATTGCAAATAAAATGAATTGTTCGACTCAACCGATTTATCTTGAGTTCAAAAACATGGATGATCTGAAGCAAGCCTTATTTGCTCAGATTTACGAGTACTTGAAGCATGAAGTGTTCCCAGTTGTACATACAGGAAATACCATTATCGATTTAGCTGTAAACTATATTGATTTTGCCAATCGAGAGAAAAAATTATACAGTTCTCTGTACTTAGAAGAATATGGTGGGGGAAGGGAGATGCAAAACTTCTCTTATAATTATTTTGTCGAGACGGTCAAGAAAGATCCAGAGTATGCTGATCTATCTGCGGAACAAATTGAGTCTTTGCATAACACAATTTGGATCATCGCCACAGGATTAGCAGCACTGATGTCTTCAAGTATCATTCATCCGACCAAGGAACAAATTGAAAAAATGATCCAAGATAGCATCAATGCGACGCTAAATACGAAAGAAACGATCCAAGTGAATTAAAAAAACTACTTGTAGTATTTCTCGAAAGTCTTTCTCAAACATACACATTGATTTTTTGAAATTAAAAAAGCTTCTAAAAACATGATAAAAAGAACGTGTGATGCTGGAGAGAGTTAGCGTCACACGTTCTTTTTATCAAATAATTGAAGTTTTGCCAAAAGTTCTCAGCTGTGAGCTGACTGCTTTGGCCTATAATTTTGAAACAAGCGCCTTAGCAAATGCTTCGAGTTTTTCGATGTCTTCTTCTTCAGCGTTTAAATCAACTTTAACATTTTCTGTTCCTTTGACTGCTCCTGTTTTCGCAAAGGCAGCATCGAAGTCATCTACGGACTTACAAAATTCATCATAAAAAGTGTCTCCAGAACCACAAACGCCATAGATTTTTCCAGACAAGTCAAGTTCTTGTAAATCTTCATATAAGTCTACGATCTCATCTGGTAAGTCACCATCATCGTATGTATAAGTTGCGACGACACAAATATCTGCATCCTCAAATTCATCTGCATCCACTTGAGTACACTCATTGATTTCAACATCAATATCTAAATTTTCAAAAGCTTCTGCTACGATATCAGCAATTTCTTCTGTATTGCCAGTCATACTTGCGTAAACGATTTTTGCTAAAGCCATGGGTTGCCTCCTACTTATTGATATATGATCCTCTAACATTTACAGATTATACCAAAACCTTTACTAAAAGAAAACAAGTCATGTGAAGAGAATCTGATTTGGCGAACGACCGGACACTATGGTAAAATGAGGAAGATTTGTAAAAAGGAGACGAAAATATGATTACATTGAAATCAGCACGAGAAATTGAAACAATGGCTGAGTCTGGCGCGTTGTTAGCGGATGTACATAAAAATCTGCGAGATTTTATCAAACCAGGCGTGACGAGTTGGGATATTGAAGTTTTTGTTCGTAACTATATTGAAAGCCATGGTGGGATTGCGGCTCAAATTGGATTTGAAGGCTATGAGTATGCGACTTGTATTAGCATCAATGACGAAATTTGTCATGGATTTCCACGTAAAAAACCCCTGAAAAATGGCGATTTAGTGAAAGTGGATATGTGTATCGATTTAAAAGGCGGCATTTCTGATTCTTGTTGGGCTTATGTAGTGGGAGAGTCAACGCCGGAAATTGACCGCTTGATGGAAGTGACAAAAAAAGCTTTGTATCTAGGAATCGAACAAGCGCAAGTTGGGAACCGAATTGGCGACATTGGTCATGCTATCCAAACTTATGTTGAAAGTGAAAACTTAGCGGTTGTCCGTGACTTTATTGGTCATGGTGTGGGTCCAACGATCCATGAAGAACCTGCTGTCCCTCATTATGGTGAAGCAGGAAAAGGTCTACGGTTAAAAGAAGGGATGGTTATTACCATTGAGCCAATGGTTAATACTGGAACTTGGAAAATGAAAATGGATCCAAATGGCTGGACTGCTTATACAAGAGATGGTGGCTTGTCTTGCCAATATGAACATACACTGGCAATTACGAAAGATGGACCAAGAATCTTAACTTCTCAAGGTGAAGAAGGTACGTATTGAGAAGCTAGATCAATAAGGAGAATTTGATGAAATTATTAGGGAAAATAAAGCAAAACGAAAATTTAATGCGTTTTATTGCAACAACAAAAAAACGGATCACTGATTCAGAAATGGGTACCACGTCAGTTGTTGTGGCGTATTATTTATTATTGTCTTTATTTCCCCTAATTATTGCGTTTGGTAATATTTTGCCATTTCTAAAAATCGATCAAGAGACAGTATTGACTTATGTGCGGCAAATCATCCCTGAGACGGTCTATCAGTTTATCGGTCCTGCAATTCGAAATTTGTTAACGCAAAGTTCCGGTGGCTTGTTGTCGTTATCTGCTTTAGCTGCTTTGTGGTCTGCCAGTCAAAGTATCAACGCTTTACAAATTGCCATGAATAAGGCTTATGGTGTAGAAAATAGAAAGAATTTTTTGATCGTCCGTTTCTTTTCATTAGTAGTGATTTTGCTTTTTATGATTGCGATTAGTGGAGTAACGATTTTTTTAGGACTGGGTCAAATGATACTTGAAGCGCTCCAACCGATTTTTAATTTTTCTGGCAATGTGATCATCCAGTTCCAAACTTTGAAATGGCCGATTACCTTAGTTGTCTTATTTATCATTATGTTTTTGATTTATGTGATAGTACCGAATGCGCAATTAAAACTAAAAGCAGTGATTCCGGGAACGATTTTTGCTACTGTCGGCTGGATGTTGCTATCTCAGGTGTTTGGAATCTACGCAAAATACTTTGCAACAAGAGTCAGTGGATACCAAATCATCGGGAGTTTCATCGTCTTGATGCTATGGCTCAATTTTGCTGCTACAATCATTATATTTGGCGGAATCATCAATGCTGTTGTGCAAGAATACATAACAGGTAACGAAATTAAGAAAAGACGAGTTTCTACAAATAAATGGTGGATTCGTTTCAAAAATAAATTTTCTCATAAAAAAAAATAGAACTGCGAGTTTTTATTGCTTGAGTGTTTTATAATAATTCTAGACTCTTAATTAAAGTAGGTGCCAATATGCTTGTTTCATTTAGTATGGTTGTCAAATTTTTTTTAACAATCTTGTTATCTTTAGTACTAACGCCCATATTTAAAATTATTTCTGTCCAAACCGGAATGGTGGATAAACCGAATGCGCGACGTATTAATGAAATACCTATGCCTTCAGCTGGGGGACTACCCATTTTTATTTCATTTGTCGTATCCACCTTATTGTTTTTTCGTGACATCATTCCCAAATTTTATATCATTCCTATTTTACTAGCTTCCTTAGTGATCATTCTAACGGGAGTACTGGATGATAAATACGAGTTGACGCCTAAACAAAAGTCCGTCGGGATCTTATTAGCAGCGTTGATCGTCTATTTTGTGGCAGATATTCACATTGATTCAGTAACATTGCCCTTTTTTGGTTATATCGAATTGGGTTGGCTGAGTTTTCCTGTGACCATTTTTTGGATTTTCGGTATCACTAATGCAATTAATTTGATTGATGGATTAGACGGCTTGGCAACCGGAATCTCGTTGATCGGGTTGATTACAATTGGTATTATCGGATATTTTTTCCTACATGCTTCTACAGTATACATACCAATCGTCATATTCTGTTTAGTGGCAAGCATTATTGGCTTTTTTCCTTATAATTTTTATCCTGCCAAAATTTACTTAGGAGACACTGGGGCATTGTTCTTAGGATTTATGATGGCTGTTCTTTCTCTACAAGGTCTGAAGAATGTAACATTTGTTTCTTCTATCTCATTATTGATTGTGATGGGCGTTCCAGTAACAGATACATTTTTTGCGATTATTCGCAGAAAAGCGAACCGTGTCTCTTTTTCTACAGCAGATAAAAAACACCTACATCATCGATTATTGAGTCTAGGTTTTACGCATAAAGGAGCAGTTTTGACCATTTATGCTATGGCATTGATGTTTTCATTTACTGCCATGATCATGAACTATACTGGGCGTCTCGGTTCGATTGTTTTGATCGTTTCGATGCTATTTGCGGCTATTTTATTGTTTGAGTTGATTGGATTGATCAACGAGAAGCATCAGTACATTCTTAAAACTTTACGTTTTTTAGGCAATAAAGAATATCGAACACAAGTCATACAGAAATATAAAAGGAAATGGACTAGACACTAATGAAAATAAATCAAAAACAACCGATTTTAATTAGCATCGTAACGGCTAATAGTCAAAAGATTTTTCAAACGTTAGATACGCTTCTAGCCAGCATAAATGACCAAGCCATGGTTGAGATCTTGATTTTCGATAATGCTTCGTCGATTGACTACCAAGAACGATTGAAAGAATATCTAAAGTATCCGTTTGTCAAAATCTATTTTAATCAGGAAAATAAAGGATTTGGTTATGGACATAACCATAATTTATTAACGAGTGACTTTTCTTATGCTGTGATCTTTAACCCAGATATTCTGGTGGATCAGCAGACAGTCGTTGACTTGGTCAAACTTTTGCAGGAACATCCAGAATGTGCCATGTTAGCACCTAAAATATTGAATGAAGATGGTACGACACAACATTTGATTCGCCAAAAATTAGATGTATTCGATTATGTATTGCGGTTTATTCCGGCTCGTTTTGTCAAGCAGTTGTTTGCTCAACGTTTAGCAAAATTCGAATGCCATGATTTGTCAGAAACAACCAATAGCTACGTGCGTATGATCTCTGGTAGTTTTATGGTTGTTGATGTCAATAAATTTAAAAAAGTCAACGGGTTTGACAATCGCTATTTTATGTATTTTGAAGATAATGATCTTTGCTTAACTTTTGAAAAAGCAGGAGAAAAACTCCTTTATACGCCGTTATATACGATTGTTCATTTATATGGAAAAGGCGCTCATCGCAATTTTAAACTTTTTCGTATCTTTTTACAGTCAATGGTGAAATTTTTCAATAAGTGGGGGTGGACTTTCTTTTGACCATACCCAAAATAGTAGTCGTTATCGTATTATACCAGCAGCGTTTTAGTCAATCGCCTTCTTTTGATCTGCTCATGAAAGCTGTCAAAGAGAAGAAGATTCAACTGGTTGTTTATGATAATAGTCCCGTTAAGCAATTGGAGCCATTATTAGAACAAGACAAAGATATAAGCTACTATCATGATCCATCAAATCCTGGTCTGGCTACGGCTTATAATTATGCGTTGAATCATGCGCAGCAGAATATTCGCTATTTCGTTACACTCGATCATGATAGTCAATTGACTGCAACGTATTTTGATACGCTTTTAACGATTGATTGGACAGATGAATTGGTTGCAGCAGTTCCGTTGGTTTATGCTGGAAGCAACCAAATATCGCCTGTTTTTGCGGATCGCTATATCAATCGTCAAGTTGAAAAGGTTGAGCGATCACAGCTCAGTCAAAGACGAATCATGGCGATTAATTCGGGCGCTGTTTTTTCTATCAAATTTTTAAAGGAAATTGGTGGTTTTAATTTAGATTTTCCCCTTGATTTCTTGGATCATTGGCTTTTTTGGACGATCTATCAGTTCAAAAAGACGGTTTTTATCTTACCTGAAAAAATGGAACATGATCTTTCAGTTCTTGATTATCAGAAAGTTTCTGTTACAAGGTATCAGTCGATACTGAAAGCTGAAAAAACTTTTTATCAAAATTATGATAAAGAAATGTTACCGCGTCATCGAAAACAATTATTGTTACGTACAGTAAAACAATTTTTAACAGTCAGAAATCGTAAAATATGGCGTTTGACATTACAATCATTTACTGAAAACTGAAGGGTGTGAATTTGTGCGATCAGTTTGTATGGCTACCTTTAATGGTGGCAGATATTTAAGAGAACAATTGGATAGTATTTTAAACCAACTGACACTTGAGGATGAATTGATTATTTCAGATGATGGATCGACAGATGAAACTTGTCAAATTATAAAGGAATACACGCAACTAGACAATCGAATCAAATTTGTTGAAGGACCAAGGAAAGGTGTCATTGCCAACTTCAACCATGCCATTCAACAATCTAAAGGTGACATCATTTTTTTAGCAGACCAAGATGATGTATGGCTACCTAATAAGGTGGCTAAGATTACCGCATATTTTGAAGAAAATCCGCAACAATTAGTAGTAGTGAGTGATCTAGTGATTGTGGATGGTCAACTCAATGAGATACACGCGTCGTATTTTTCCTATCGGCATTCCCGAACAGGCTGGCTCAATAATTTGATTCGGAGTAATTATATCGGTGCCGGTATGGCTTTTCGATCTTCATTAAAGAAAGAAATAGTTCCAATTCCTTCTGAAGTACCAATGCATGATATGTGGATTGGAATGTTAGGTGGAACTCGTGTTGGGTTTATTAGAGAAACATTGACACTTTATCGTAGACATGATTTTAATGTGAGTGAAATCAAAACAAACACTAAACTAACCCAAAAAATTACCTGGCGGTTGAATCTGATCAAGGCGCTTGTGAAGAGAAAATGGTTTGGAATTAATAAAAGATAGTTAAATCGTTAATAATTCCATGACAAATAACAAGTTTGATGAGATAATAACAAGGTGAATTTTAAATTGAAAAGGAGAATTTATACTCATGAAGGGAATCATTCTTGCTGGGGGAAGTGGTACACGCTTATACCCTCTAACTAAGGCAACTTCAAAACAGTTGATGCCAGTCTACGATAAACCAATGATCTACTATCCAATGTCTACACTAATGCTAGCGGGTATCAAAGAAATCCTGATCATCTCTACTCCTCAAGATACACCAAGATTTAAAGAACTGTTTGGTAATGGGGCAGAGTTAGGATTACAAATTGAGTATGCAGTGCAAGAAAGTCCAGATGGGCTAGCACAGGCTTTTATTATCGGTGAAGAATTTATCGGTGATGATAGTGTGTGCTTAGTTTTAGGAGATAACATCTATTACGGTGGTGGCTTATCTAAAATGCTTCAACGCGCTGCTTCTAAAGATACTGGAGCAACAGTGTTTGGTTACCACGTTAATGATCCAGAACGTTTTGGTGTTGTAGAATTTGATGAAAAGATGCGGGCTCTGTCAATCGAAGAAAAACCTGCGCTACCAAAATCAAATTATGCAGTAACAGGGTTATATTTTTATGATAATGATGTTATTTCGATTGCGAAAAACATCAAACCTTCTGAACGTGGTGAATTAGAGATCACTGATGTAAACAAAGTCTATCTAGAAAAAGGAAAACTATCTGTTGAATTGATGGGTAGAGGTTTTGCTTGGTTAGACACTGGCACGCATGAATCTCTTCTAGAGGCATCCACATTTATTGAAACGATTGAAAAACGTCAAAATCTCAAGGTAGCTTGCTTAGAAGAAATCGCCTACCGAATGGGATATATCACTAAAGAGCAATTACTTGCATTAGCTCAACCGTTGAAAAAAAATCAATATGGTCAATATCTTTTACAGTTGGCCAACAATTAAGGGAGTCTGAAGTAATGAAAGTAACTGATACTAATTTAACAGATGTGAAGATCATTGAAATGGATGTTTTTGGTGATCATCGTGGCTTTTTTACCGAAAGTTATTCCAAAGCAAAATTTGTTGAACATGGTTTAGATTTTGATTTTGTTCAAGATAATCATTCATTATCGGCAGAAGCTGGTGTTATCCGCGGACTGCATTTCCAAAAAGGAGAAGCAGCACAAACGAAATTGATTCGGGTAACTTCTGGTGCTGTTTTAGATGTGATTGTCGATATTCGTAAAGGAAGTCCAACCTATGGTAAATGGGAAGGCTTTATCTTATCTGAACACAACCATCGACAACTTTTGGTGCCTAAAGGTTATGCTCATGGATTTGTGACATTGACACCAAATGTCAATTTTCTTTACAAATGTGATAATTACTACAATGCACAAGCTGATGGTGGGATTGCCTTTGATGATCCAGACTTAGCGATTGATTGGCCTATCGATCTTTCCAAAGCGATTATGTCTGAAAAGGATCAGCATCATCCAACTTTAAAAGAGTTTGAAGCAGAAAATCCATTTGTTTATGGTGAAATTTAGGATTGCAAGGAGAATTTTTATATGAAAAATATCATTGTTACTGGTGGTGCCGGATTTATCGGCTCAAATTTCGTCCACTATGTGGTCAATCATCATCCAGAGGTTCATGTTACGGTGTTAGATAAATTGACTTATGCTGGGAATAAAGAGAACTTAGCAGGGCTACCTAGTGACCGTGTAGAATTGGTCGTTGGTGATGTTGCGGATGCAGGATTAGTGGATCGTTTAGTCAAAGAAGCAGACGCCGTAGTCCACTATGCAGCAGAATCTCATAACGATAATTCGCTAAAAGATCCATTTCCTTTTGTCCAAACCAATATTATTGGTACGTACACCCTGTTAGAAGCTTGTCGTAAATACAATGTTCGTTACCATCATGTATCCACCGATGAAGTGTATGGGGATTTACCTTTACGTGAAGATTTACCAGGTCATGGAGAAGGCGAAGGGGAAAAATTTACAGCTGAAACACCTTATAATCCATCAAGTCCATATTCTTCAACTAAAGCGGGCTCTGATTTATTAGTGAAAGCTTGGGTTCGTTCATTTGGGTTGCAAGCAACGATCTCAAATTGTTCAAACAACTATGGACCGTATCAACATATTGAAAAATTTATTCCTCGTCAAGTTACTAATATCTTAAGTGGTATACGTCCAAAACTATATGGTGAAGGAAAAAACGTTCGCGATTGGATCCATACGAATGATCATTCATCTGCGGTTTGGTTGATTTTGACTAAAGGAAAAATCGGTGAAACTTATTTGATCGGTGCCGATGGGGAAGAAGATAACAAAACAGTCATGGAATTGATTTTGGAACTTATGGGACAACCCAAAGATGCTTACGACCATGTCAACGATCGTGCAGGACATGATTTACGTTATGCAATTGATTCGACAAGGTTACGTGAGGAGCTAGGTTGGCAACCTGAATTTACCAACTTCCGTGATGGTTTAGCTGATACAATCAAATGGTATGAAGAACACCAAGATTGGTGGAAGAAAGAAAAAGAAGCTGTGGAAGCAGCCTACGCCAAAAATGGTCAATAAATGATGATAAGCCGGATTTAATGAACTCTCAAAAAATTCGGGTAAAAAAGACACGCATGAAGTTGTAAAACGTGCAGAAAAAAATTAGTATAAAAATAGGAATTGTTTATTGGCAATTGTAAGGGGAGCTGTGACAGATGTTGCAGACCCCTTTTTAAAACAAAAAAGAGGAGAGATCAGAATGTTCTTATTAACCGGAGGAAATGGTCAACTTGGAACGGAATTACGCCATTTATTAGATGAAAAAGGAATGGCTTATGTGTCAACTGATGCTGCTGAGCTGGATATTACTGATGCAGAAAAAACAATGGAGTATATTACAAACTTAAAGCCAGAAATTATTTTTCATTGTGCAGCGTATACAGCCGTTGATAAAGCAGAAGAAGAAGGCAAAGAATTAGATGAGAAGATTAACGTTGATGGAACTAAAAATGTGGCATTGGCTGCAAAAGCAGTGAATGCTAAATTAGTATATATCAGTACGGATTATGTCTTTGATGGCAAAAAGAAAGACCAAGAATACCTCGAAGACGATCCAACTAACCCATTGAATGAGTATGGTCGCACAAAATTATTAGGGGAACAAGCGGTTCAAGAAATCTTAGAAGACTATTATATTATCCGTACTTCATGGGTATTTGGTGTTTATGGACATAATTTTGTCTTTACAATGCAACGTTTAGCCGAAACGCATGATCGTTTAACTATTGTCAATGATCAATATGGTCGCCCAACTTGGACTCGAACACTTGCTGAATTTATGGTATATGTGATTGAAAAACAAGCACCTTATGGCGTATATCAGTTATCCAATGAAAATAGCTGTTCATGGTATGAATTTGCCAAAGAAATCTTAAAAGATACGGATGTCGAAGTAGCACCAGTCACTTCAGCAGAGTATCCACAAAAAGCAGTTCGCCCACAATATTCTGTGATGAGTCTAAAGAAAGCAGAAGATCTAGGCTTTGTCATTCCGACATGGCAAGAAGCATTAGCAAAAATGTTGGAAGCAGCTGAAAGTTTGAAATAGCAAACTTGTTTTTCCGTAAAAAAAAGAACAAACTAGAAATTGGAGAATCGCATGGAAAAACAAACAAGACGCGCGCAACGAACAGCCGTGAAGCCTGAGCGCACAGATCATTCTGTTCTTGATGTCTTTCTAAAACTTCGTTACCTCATCGGATTGCTAGTCATTGTAGTTATTGTAACGTTTAATTTGAATGGTAGTTCATTGGGTGTATGGGATAAATATGTATCGCAACGAGATGACGGAAAGAAAACTGATGTCATCTTCGGGCAAAATAGGGAAGTTCGTTCAGATGAATGGCTCGTGCAAACACCTTTTTATCTTTCACAAGCTGAAAATGACTATCCTTTAGTAAATCCCGATTTTTCCTTAAATGGACAAAATATGATCATTGCTTATAATTCTCCTGTTAAAGATATCACAGTTATTGGTAAACCATTCAATTGGGGATTCTTTTTCTTGGGAAGAGATCGTGGGCTTTCGTTTTATTGGGCAATGAAATTAGTGGTCATGGTTTTATTGGGGTATGAAGTTTTAATGATTTTGACAAAAAGAAAAAAAGCTTTATCACTCGTAGGCGCCTTTGCCTTAACTTTCTCACCAGCAGTCCAGTGGTGGTTCATGCAACACGTGGGAGATCTGATTTTCTTCACATTAGGACTAATGGTTGCTTTTTATCATTATTTTTACCAACATCAAAAAAAATGGGTACGAGCAATGATGATGAGTTTGATCGTCATATTTGGTCTAGGTTTTATCCTGGTGATTTATCCAGCCCATCAAGTTATGCTTGCTTATTTTCTTGTCTTTTATTTTGTTGGGTTATTGCTCTATTATGGGAAGCGAATCACTTGGGATTGGTTTGATGCAGTACTGATCATTGGGGCAATATTATTTATAGGTGGCGTACTGATCCACTTTTGGTTAACCTCTAAAGATGCGTTACTGGCTTCTTTAAATACCTTATATCCAGGAAAACGAGTAAGTACAGGAGGAAAATGGCATTTAGGAGAGTTCTTTTATTTTCTGACAAACTGGAAAATTTCGTTTAAAGATATCAATTTTTCTAATAATTCTGAAGTTGCTCTGTTTTATCATTTCTTCCCGACTGTCTTTTTAGCAAGCCCATTTGTTTTATTTGGTAAAAAAAATAGTGAACAAAAACTGTTTGGTCGGATTTTAATGCTCTTTTGTCTGTTTTCAATTTATTGGATTACTTTAGGATTACCAAGATGGCTCGCTGAACTCACTTTATTATCTTACGTGCCACCTTTTAGAGCAATCTTAACCTTTAGTTTTGCAGCTTGCCTCTTAACCATATGGTTTATTGCCTATATTTGGCAAGAAGATGTGATCCCAACATGGTATAAATTTTTCCTATTGTTGGCGAACGCGGGAATCTTTACGTATGCTTTGGTCAATTCCAAAATGACAAAATACTTTACCGAATTTGAGATTACCATGATCGTGATTGTTGGTACGTTAATCCTGGCATTTATTCTGTTCCGACGTTGTCGATTGTTCTATGTTTCGTTTATCGCTTTGATTGTAGCTTCAGGTTTCTTTGTGAACCCAGTTGTAGAAGGAACTGGTGCGATCTTTGAAAAGACTCTGGCAAAAGAGATAAAAGCAATTGATCAGGCAGATCCACAACAAGTATGGTTAACAGAAGATGAGCTGTATAACTTTACACCAACATTAGGCGTAAAAGCTTTTAATTCGGTACGCTTTTATCCAGACATGAAGGCATGGGCTAAAATTGATCCAGATAAAAAATATGAAAAATATTATAATCGATATGCCCACACACGTGCCTTTATTGCTAAAGAAAAAACTTCATTTGTTTTAGATCGTCCAGATATGTTTTCTGTGACCCTCAACTTTAAAGATGCTGAAAAGCTTGGAATCAAATACGTGGTCAGCAAACGCCCGTTAACTGATTATAATCAATTGTACCAAGCACAATTCACTCAACTATACGGTCCTGATAAAGATGGTTATATGATTTTTGAAGTAACCTATCCTGAAAACGATCCATCTACAGCCAATAATGCTGTGAATAATACGGATAACCAAGTAGATGAATGGTCGTATACAGGCGGTTGAGAAAGTAATTATTAGGTATTGAGTAATTGATATGGGAGTGTAAGGAAGTAAATTTCTTTACTGCTTCTTCTGAAATTGCTCAGTACCTATTTTTAGGTTCCATGTTTTTTCTTTTAAAAAGACTGGATGAAGCACTAAAAGTGAGTTTTTTATCAATTAATCTAAAAATAGCATTGCCGTTTGTTTTTAAAAAACAGTATAATAAAACAGTATGAAAGGAGGATGGAGATTATTCAGACGGTTATTGGAAAATTAATAAATAAAATGAGTGTTGGATTACTGATTCTATTTCTTTCTGCTATTTATTTTGTATGGACAGCAGGCCTAGGCAATGCTCAAGCGCTTTTTTTATATGACAACAGTGCGCAATTTGTTACGTTTGGCATTGTCATTTTATTTATTTTAAACGTATATAAAGGACGAAGAGCTGACTTTATTTTTTTAGCAGCGGCAATGCTTATTTATTTTCTGTTTGATCATTTCCGTGAAGTAAGAGCAAGTTCTATGAATGTAGATCTTTTGATCCCGCTAATCATAGTCTTTTGTTTGACGGTTAAATGGATTCAGTTTGATAAGTTAGATCGTTCGATTTTTATTTTAGTATGTTATGTCTTTCTTGGCATTACGTTATACCGCATTTTTACTGAAATAAAAATTCCTGATGGTGAAAGTATTTGGTTGCCTGATAATAAAGTTTCCGATATTTGGATCAACACGAATACGATTGGTAGTACTTTAATGACCCTCTCCTTACTGATCAGTGGGTTTGCCAGTTCATTTGAGCGCTGGTATGTTCGGGTATTCGTTGGATTTCCGAGTGTGATTGCTGGGATTATTGGTATCTGGGTCTGTCAATCAAAAGGTGCTTTAGTTGCGATGATCGTATTTGTTTTACTGGATATTTGGCCAAAACAATTGTTCAAAATAATACGAGCGCCATTTTTAGCCTACATGATTGTCACGATTTTTGCGTTGCCAGTTTCTTACTTAGCAGCTCATTCCGAGCATCTAAATCTCTTTACTGGTCGTGAAGAAATTTGGTTGAAATTCTATGAGACTATTTCAGAAAAAAGCGAACAAGTCTGGGTTGGAATGAAACCGTTCATTTTTCAACGTGGAAATCAATTTTTAGGAAATCACAATAGTTATAATTCATTTTTAAATCTATATGGATTGCTGGGTGTCATTATCGCAGGGGTACTAGTCTTAATCTATGTAGGTCGATTGACCTTAAAAGCAGATTTATCAAATGGACAAGTAACCTTTTTATGGGCATTCTTTGCAGTGATGATCCAATCCTTTATGGAAGATACTTTAACTTCTTTTCCGTGGGTACCTATCATCTATCTGTTATTGGGAATGGCAAGTCACCGATATGATGATTTAAAAAACGTTGCAAACAAGCGGAAAATAGCGAATCAACAAACGAGGGAAACGACAGACGGCTCTCTATCAAGAGTGGCACGCCGACATTAAATATTTAGATAAGAGCTAGTTGAAACAAGTTATTCTTGGGTCAGCTAGCTTTTTGCTTCATTGCAATTAAATTATTTCTTATGTAAAATAAAAATGTTAGCGTAAAGTTGCTTAATAGAAAATTAAGAAACTAAGAATATCACAGTCCGTGAGTAAAAGTGTGGTAAAATGGCACATGACTGTAATTAACAGAATTTGCTTGGAGGAACACAAATGTTTAAAGATCTGTTTTTATTTATGAAGGATATCTACCAGAATAGAAAGCTCTTGCTTCAGTTTTCAGTGAATGACTTTAAGTCTCGCTATGCGGGCTCTTTTTTGGGAATTTTATGGGCATTCATTAATCCTGTCTTTACCGTATTGATTTATTGGTTGGTCTTTGGTTTTGGATTAAAGGCAGCGATGACAGATGGAAAATATCCTTTTATTGTTTATTTGATTACGGGAATGATCCCATGGTTCTTTTTTTCTGACGCGTTTACATCAACGACGTTAGTTTTCAGAGAATACACTTATTTAGTAAAAAAAGTTGTATTTAATATCCGCATTTTACCAACTACGAAAATTTTATCGAATCTATATGCACATCTTTTCTTTATTTTCGTTGGTTTAGTGGTGGTTATTGGACATGGAATCTATCCAACTTGGATGACGCTCCAACTGATTTATTATTTATTCTGTATGTGTGCTTTTTTAACCGGCTTAACATGGTTGACAGCATCAATTCAACCATTTCTACCAGACATCATGCAATTAATCACGATTGTCCTACAGTTGGTTATGTGGACATTGCCGATCCTATGGAGTCCAAGTCAGTTCAATCCAGTGATCGTTCAAATCTTAAAACTAAACCCACTTTATTATGTCGTGCAAGGATATCGTGAGTCTTTCTTAGGACAAGCTTGGTTCTGGCAACACGGAATGTATACTCTCTATTTCTGGGTATTTACGCTAGCTATCTTCGTTATTGGATCTGCTGTGTTCCGTAGATTGAAACCACATTTTTCAGATGTGCTGTAAGGAGTATGAATATGACTGAATATGCGATTAAATTAAAAAACATTACAAAATCTTATAATATGTACGCAAAACCATCTGACCGTTTTCGTGAAGCATTGAATCCCTTTAAAAAATCTTACCATGACGTTTTTTATGCGTTGAAAAATATCAATGTGGAAATTAAAAAAGGGGAAATGATCGGCTTTGTCGGAGAAAATGGTTCAGGAAAATCTACCATGCTCAAAATCATTACTGGCGTTTTGACGCCCACATCTGGAACAATGGAGATTGAAGGAAAAATATCTGCACTATTAGAACTAGGTTCTGGGTTCAACCCCGAATATTCTGGCTATGACAATATTTATTTGAATGGCATGGTGTTAGGTTTTTCTCGTGAAGAAATCGATGGAATGGTCGGAGACATCATTGAATTTGCTGATATCGGCGAACATATTTACCAACCAGTAAAAACATATTCCAGTGGGATGTTTGTTCGTTTAGCCTTTGCGGTAGCTATTAATGTCAATCCAGATATCTTGATTGTCGATGAGGCTTTAGCTGTAGGGGACCTTGAGTTCCAGTTGAAATGTATGGAGAAATTTACTGAAATCAAGAACTCAGGTAAAACGATCTTATTCGTCTCCCATGACATCAGTTCGATCCGCCGTTTTTGTGATCGATCCTATTGGCTAAAAAATGGTGAAGTAGTTGAATATGGGGATACCATGGATGTCACAACAAACTATGAAAACTTTTTAAAGAAAAAATCAGTCAAAACAGTTGATCGAAATAAAAATCAAATGGAACGTTTTGCAGCGCCTGACATCGTTGATGTACTGAGTGCGGAATTATTGGATAAAGAAAAAAATCCTGTTGACGTGCTTGATCAAGGCGAAACACTGTATGTCAAAGTAACCTATGAAGTAAAAGATGATTCGATCAAGAATCCTGTTTTAGGGATTGCCTTACGGACCGTCGATAATTTTTACGTTTGTGGTTTAAATACACTGTTGGACGGCATCAAAATCCCTTGGAAAAAAGGCAAAAATGTTTTCTATTTAGAATATGAAAAACTAGGCCTGCTAGCTGGTGAATATTATTTTGATGTGGCAATTTTTGAAGAAAATGCCACCGTACCTTTAGTTTACAAAACAAAATATATGAACTTATTTGTTAATGGCTCATATATTGGGGAAGGAATCGTGGTCTTAGACCATAAATGGGAAGAAGGTTATCTAGCCGATGAAGTATGATTTTGAAATGGACTTAGATGAACAAAGTAGTGTAGGGAAAATTGCTGCCCAAATTAAACCAGGCAGCAAAGTCTTGGAATTTGGACCGGGAAACGGCCGATTGACTAAACATTTAATCGGAGCCAAAAATTGTCAAGTAAGTATCGTCGAATTAGATAAAGAATTATTCGATTTTGTCAGTGAATTTTCACAAGATGGTTTTTATGGAGATATTGAAAGTTTTGAGTGGGCAAACTATTATGCAGGGCAAACCTTTGATTATATCCTTTTTGCCGATGTTTTAGAACATTTAGTGAACCCAGCTGAAACATTAAAAAAAGTGAGAGAATTTCTCAATGAAGACGGAGAAATTTTAATCACATTTCCGAATTTAGTCCATAATTCTGTGCTGATCCATTTATTCAACAATGAGTTGCCATGGGCTTCTTATGGCTTATTAGATGAAACACATAATTCTTTTTACACACACGAAGGTTTTAAAAAAGTGTTTGAAAAAGCTGGTTTATCTATTAATATTGAGGATTACCTTTACTTAGCTGTCGGAGACACAGAATTAAATTCAACTTATGAAGAATTACCCGAAGCAGTTCGCTATGAGTTCAAAATGCGACCTTTCGGAGAAGTTTATCAATACTTCTTTTCTTTGAAAAAACACACTGAGAATAGTCACATCTCACAACCACAAAATTCGAATTTTGTTCGAATGGTGGAAGTGATCCAAAAGACTGCAAACAAAGAAGTCTCCCAAAAATATCCTTTCAACAATTATACGGGAGAAAACCAAACATTGACTTTTCCAATTGCCGGGGATGTCGAATCGGTCATTTTTAAATTTGCTGATCAACCAAGTTTTATCGAATTTAGCGGGGAGTTGGCGGGGAACAAAATTGATTTCATCCAATCTAATGCAGTAATCAAAACACAAAATGATTGCTATTTATTTGATGGTGAAGTAACGCCACAATTTACTCTATTTGATGTCGCAGGTCAAGAATTGACGATCCATTGTCATTATCGGTTTATCGGGGAATTGACACAAACCATGAAAGAACTACTTGAGGCAGTCAAACCTTTAGCGCAGATCGAGCAACGTCTAATGGCACAAATCACTTCGCTGAAAAAAGAAAATGAACAAGTGCGATTAACAAATGAAAAATTAGCTAACGAATTACAGATGACGACTGACCGTTATTGTAAACTGATAACTGAGGAAGAATTCGCGATTAAACCAAGAAACCGCAAGCTTCGATCGAAAGAAACAGCAAAGAAAATTCAAGCAAAGGCGATTTCTCTATGTGTGGATAGTAAGCATTGGGACCCAGAAACGAAAATTTTGACAATCAATGGTTGGGGAATTTCTAACGCACAACGTCAGCCGTTATCCTATAAGTTATCTGTGAACCAAGCACCATTTTTTCAAGCCTTGCAGTTTGAACGGCCAGAAGTAAATGAGGCGGAACAATTGCCAGTGGGAACAAAAGCTGGTTTTGAATTGCAAATAAGATGTGAACGAGAAAAATCTTTTTTAATTGAAGCTGTTGCTGAAAATGGCGAATCCTGGTTTATCGAGATATAAGAACGAACTTATTTTTAATAAAGGAGAACAAAAGCTCGTGCAAAAAAAAGAGATTGCTGTATTTATAGACCGAATTACTCGTGAAAGAGCAACTGGGGATTTATTGATTGTTGGCTGGGCGGTTGATGAGGTGACGAAAGAAATTCCGATCATTAAAGTCGATAAGGACAAAGTATCTGCCGAAGTCACCAATGTTGTTCGTTTGGATATCAATCATTTATACAATTTGGATGTGAAAACACCGAGTGGTTTCAACATCCGATTATCTGGAAGAATGAAAGGTAAAGCGATTTTAGATTTCCAAACAAAATCCCATCAAAATGGGATTGCGGTGAAATTGAATGGTCGTTATCCGTATGACGATGGCCTTGAAACAAACTGGGAAAAGAAAAAAAGATTGCTTCAAAAAGGATTCAATTATGCACGAACACACGGAGTGAAAAAAGCGATTCGACGTGTCAAGTTTGAAATGAAACCAGCTTCTGTTGATTATACTGAATGGATCAAACGTCATGAACAGTTTGATCTCCAAAAGCAACGTCAAGATGCTAAAGGATTTGAATATCGTCCCTTAATCTCAGTACTTATGCCAGTCTACAATGTCGAAATCAAATGGCTGGAAAAATGTATTGATTCTGTTTTAAAACAAACGTATGATCACTGGGAACTATGTATCAGTGATGATGCATCAACTGATCCTAAAATCAGAAAATGTTTAGAAAAGTATCAAGCTAAAGATCAACGAATCAAAGTCGTTTTTAGAGAAAAAAATGGGCATATCAGTCTAGCGACCAATTCTGCTTTGGAAATGGCAACAGGAGAGTTCATAGCGTTGTTAGATAATGATGATGAACTACCGCCCTATGCGTTGTTTGAAGTCGCAAGCGTCTTGAATCAGCGTCCTGAACTTGATGTCATTTATAGCGATGAAGATAAGATCGATGCAGAAGGTCAGCGTTTTGATCCTCATTTTAAAGCGGATTGGTCACCAGATACTTTAATGGGCAATAATTATATTTCACATTTAGGGGTTTATCGTACCAGCTTAGTTAAAGAAATCGGTGGATTTAGAAAAGGATATGAAGGTTCTCAAGATTATGACTTGGTACTACGAATCACTGAGCAGATCCCAGCTGATCACATTTATCACATTGATAAAGTACTGTATCACTGGCGCACGATTCCAGGATCTACTGCCAGCAATGGTGAAGCGAAGAGCTATATTTATGATTCTGGAGTCAAGGCATTGACTGATGCACTCGATCGTAGAGGAATTAAAGGAAAAGTTCGTCCTGGACGAATCTCTGGTTTCTATGAGGTCAATTATGAAGTGCTGCAAGAAGACTTAGTTAGTGTCATTATTCCCACTAAAAACGGATATGATGACTTAAAACTATGTATCGACTCAATTATTGAAAAAACAACCTATTCCAACTATGAGATCATTGTTGCTGATAACGGTAGTACCGATCCTAAGATGCAGGAACTATTTAAGGAATACCAGCAACGACTAAACGAACGTTTTATAGTGGAATTGATTGATATACCTTTCAATTATTCTAGGATCAACAATCTAGCGGCAGAAAAAGCAAGTGGCAAATATTTATTGTTCTTAAACAATGATACGGAAGTTATTGAGCCTGAGTGGATGACCAATATGGTTGCCTATGCGCAATTTGATCGAATTGGCTGTGTCGGTGCCAAACTTTACTATCCAGATGATACGACACAACATGCTGGTGTGTTAGTTGGTATTGGTGGCGTTGCTGGTCATGCGTTGAACAACTATGACCAAACACACTGTGGTTACTTTGGTCGGTTAGTCATCGATGTCAATTACTTAGCGGTAACAGCTGCCTGTATGATGGTCAAAGCCAGTGATTTTCATGCGGTCCATGGCTTTGATGAAACATTAGCCGTGGCTTTCAATGATGTGGATTTATGCCTGAAAATTTATGAGCTAGGTCGATATAACGTTTATGCCCATCAAGTTGAACTTTATCATTTTGAATCAAAATCAAGAGGCTATGAAGATACGCCTGAGAAGCAAAAACGTTTTGCAGGTGAGATAAAGAAAATGCAAGTGAAATGGCCAGGATATATCAACCATGATCCTTTTTATAACGATAATCTGACAAAAGAAGGAATTGGAGATTTTTCATTAAGACCAGATTAATTAAGAAATGAAAATAGAAACTATCATGCAATCAGTTAAGAAAGCATGGTAGTTTTTTTTCGTAAAATGAGATATTAAAAGCAAGCGTTATAATTGTAGAGCAGTAGTTTTTTGTAATTCTGTTACAATTTGTTTATTCACTAGGCTTTTAAACCCTGCTATGGTAAGATAATAGGTGCATTATTTTGTGATTAGGAGTGTATATATGAATAAAAATGGGGAATGGAGTGCTGCAAGACGAATATTCATTATTTTAATGGATGTTTTGATGTACAATGTAGCCATATATAGCAGTTTCTTACTGAAATTTCATGGGGAAATACCCATGCGGAATTTTGAAACTTTTCAACATTCAGCAATCTTTATTTCTGTTATATTTATTGCCTTGAATATCTTATTGGGCGTATATGTTTTTTATAATCGAACGGTCAGCGATATCGTGTTTGTCACGGTTATTGGTCAAGTCTTAATGACATTGGGGATCATGGTCGTCACCTTTGCTGGACGCTGGTTTGCTTTCCCACGAGGCGTAATTTTACTGTCATTTGTGCTAGCGACCATTTTATTGAGTCTTTACAGAATATTAATCTATAAGTTGTACTTGAAAGTCAGTCGTGATAAGAAAGTCGTGATCGTTGGATCAGAAAAAGATGTGGCACCGGCCATACAAAATTTCAGTTCTAAAAAAAATAATAAGCATAAAGTAGAAGCGGTTGTCATCGATCACTACTATGAAAATGTGAAAAAAATGATTGATCAAATGGATATCGTCTATCTGGCTTCACATATTGAAGAAGCAGAAAAAGTAAAAATCTATCAACTAGTGACAAAAAATGAGAAGAAATTATTTCTCAATACGACATTTGAAAACTTAACGATGATCAATCCAAACATCATGAACTTTGAAGATGAAAGTATTATTGAAGCTTCAGGCTTCAGGATTCCACCAGAATATGAATTATTCAAGCGGTTGTTTGATATTATCGTTTCGTTGATTTTACTGATCATAGCCTCACCTTTCATGTTATTAACTGCTATTTTAGTAAAAGTTACTTCACCGGGTCCGGTTATTTATAAACAAATTCGGATCACTAAAAATCAAAAAGAATTTTCAATCTATAAATTTCGCTCGATGACTGCGACTGCAGAAGCCAAATCAGGACCTGTTTTGGCTAAGAGCAACGATGCTCGTGTCACTCCAGTGGGTAAATTTATCCGAGCAGTTCGTTTTGATGAATTACCACAAATCTTTAATGTATTAAAGGGAGACATGTCGATCGTTGGTCCTCGACCAGAACGTCCTTTCTTTGTTGATCAATTCAATGCGGAAAATCCTTATTACTATTTGAGACACAATGTACGTGCTGGGATAACGGGTTATGCGCAAGTTTATGGGAAATACGTATCAGATTACAACAGTAAATTACGGTTTGATTTACTTTACATCAAGAAATATTCTTTATTGCTCGATTTAAAAATATTATTACAAACCATTAAAATTCTTTTTGATAAGATGTCTTCTCAAGGCTTGGAAGAAGATGAGAATGTTCATTCATTGGCAGAGATTGCTTTTCCAAAAGAGAAAATCTTTCGCTAGTTGAGAGGTAGTGAAAAATGAGTAACCCAAAATTTAGTATCGTCATACCCATTTATAATGCTGAAAGCACGATTGCTCGTACGATCGCATCTTTAAAAGAATTTGATTTTACTGATTATGAAGTTTTGTTAATCAATGATGGTTCGACAGATCAAACGGAAGCAATCATTACGAGACTTATTGAGAACGACCCTAAATTTCGACTGATCACAACGGCTAATCAAGGGCCTGGTTTAGCAAGAAATGAAGGGATTATGCAAGCCCAAGGAGCTTACATCTTATTTTTTGATGCGGATGATACGCCGAAAAAAGAAGTTTTATCTGATTATGACAATCTTTTAGCTAAACATCCAGACACCGATTTGATCGTTAGTTCGTTTATCTTTCGAACGATGGACGGAGAACAGATTATTTCAGAAAAAGAAAATTTAGTGACGGAGCATCATTATCAAAGTCATGATAGTTTTATAAAAGACATGTATCGATTAATGAACGATCAGTTGATGTATGTAGTTTGGAATAAATGTTATCGAAGGGATATTTTAAAACAGAATCAGCTTCTTTTTAAAGGATACAATAGCTGTGAAGACCGTATTTTTAATTTGCATTATTATAAATATTGTCAAAATGTCCTGATGAACCCGAAAATTTCTTATATCTATGAATTTGAAGGTGGCAAAGGAATCACGAATCAGTACCGTCCCAATAAATTTAGTACCTTCAAAGAGTTCTACCAATTAGCAAATGAAGTGACGAATGAAGTCGATAAGCCAGGAATGGCAGCTCTCCATTTAAAAGGAACGACGTCGGTCATCTTTTCTATCTATGGCACTTCGACACGGACAGCAAAAGAAAAAAAAGCTGAAGCAAAGCAAATATTAACGGATCCAACTATTGTTGAGGCGAAAAAAATTGCTTGCACCGACTCTACAGTAAAAAAAGTAACGAAGCAATTGTATAACCTGCCTTGTTCATTCTTTTTAACTGCTGTACGCATCGGAAGTTTTGTTGAAATAAAGATGCCAGGATTGATGGCAACACTAAAACGAGTGTATTAAATAAGCGACCGGAATAGCAGGGTGATATCATTTGCTTTTCAATCGAAATAAAAAAGCAGTGACAGCTGTCATGGCTTTATTCTCACATTTATAAAAGTGTTAGGATAAAAGTTTATCCTAACACACTATTTATTCGAGTTTGGGTCTTTAGGTTTTCCTTTTGACCCACACTCTTTTTTTGCAAATTTAGACAGATTCTATTTCGGATAAAAAAATAGTTATGATAAAATAAAAATAGAGGGAGCTGTAAGTATGTATAGTAATGATCCTGAATTAAGAAATGTCCAGCAGGTAGTGTTAGAAATCGCTCAATATTTTGTCGATTTTTGTAATAAACACGACCTACTTTGTTATTTTTGTGGCGGTGGCTGTATTGGCTCTATCCGTCATCAAGGTTTTATTCCTTGGGATGATGACTTGGATTTTTTTATGCCTAGACAAGATTATGAAAAAATAAAAGAACTATGGCCAAAATATGCTGATGTTGAACGCTATCCGCTATTGGTTGCTTCTGAGAATTACAATGATCATAATTCATTTATGACCATTCGAGATGCAAATACCACATTTGTCAAAACGTATCAAGAAGGAATGGCTATTCCTCATGGTATACCGATTGATATTTTTCCTTTGGACGGTGCGCCTGAAAAAAGTGCGCAACGGAAAATCCAAAAAATGTGGGCGCTCGTTTATGCATTGTTTTGTTCTCAGGTTGTGCCCGAAAAACATGGGGGAATGATGGCAACAGGTAGCAAGGTGCTTTTAAGTACGTTCTCTTCGCCCAAAATCCGCTATAAGATTTGGCGTTTTGCAGAAAAACAAATGAGTAAGTACTCATTCGGATCGACACCTTATGTCACAGAATTATGTGTCGGACCTAAATATATGGGAAATATTTACCATTTGGAAGATTTTAAATCAGCGATTGTTGTTCCCTTTGAAGAGACAAAAATGCCAATTCCTGTTGGGTATGACCGCTATTTGAAACAGGTCTTTGGTGACTACATGCAATTGCCCCCTGAAGAAGAACAACAGCCTCATCATGAAGCTGTTCTTGTTGATACTAAAAAAGCTTACAAAGTAAACGATACAGTATGAAGGAGAAAAGAGATGAAACGGATTTTTTCTGGTGTACTTTTATGTACATTAATATTAAATAGCTCTATTTCCAATACTTATGCAATTGAAAATATAGCTAAAACTTCTCAATCTAGTCAAGAACAGAAGGCTATGAATGAAGTGGGAACTGAAGAAAAGCAAATGAACGACTCGTCTGATTCAGCAACACTTACCACAACTAACGATACAAAACAATCGGATAGTTCGACAACTACGGAAACATCTACGGCTGAGACTTCTTCGACAGAATCCAGTATGACCAGCAGCTCGACAATCCCCACTCAAGAAAGTACCAGCACTTCGGGTTCCGAGACCGCCAATTCTACGAGTGATTCTACCCAGGACCAGACAGATGCCAATCAAGTTGATCCAAGAGAAGATGCTGAACTCGGGAAAAGAGGGACAAATCATAAAAAAGGTACTTATGCCATGCAACCGTCTGGAAATCAGTATGGGATTATGTCGAGAATGATGTATCCTGATAATGTATATGCAGATAATCCCAATTTACCAAGAAAAGACTTCATTGATGTCGCTAGTTGGAATGGGACAATCTCTGTTGCTGAGTATCAAAAAATCAAAAGTTACGGGGTAACGGGAGTAACCGTCAAGCTCACCGAAGGAACATCATATACTAACCCGTATGCGCAAAGCCAAATCAACAATGCTAAAGCTGCGGGGCTCAGTGTGTCTGCTTATCATTACAGCGTGTATACATCTGTTCAAACAGCTCAGGCAGAGGCAAAATATTTTGCACAAGCAGCGTCAAAATTAGGTTTGCCCAAAAATACGATCATGTTTGATGATGCAGAAGATCCGCACTTGATTTCCGAAGGACGTGATACACAAAAAAATGCTTTGGCTTTCAATCAACAACTAAAAAATCTTGGATATTCTAATGCTGCACTATATCTTAGTAGAGGTTGGCTAGATAGTGGGTACATCAATCCAACTCCCTTTAATAAAGAACGTATATGGGTCGCACAATATCCTTATACACCAACACAATCGATGCAGTGGAACAATGATTATGGTGCTTGGCAGTGGTCGTCTCAAATGTTTTTCCCAGGTTTGGCAAATTATCAATCTCGTCCTTTTGACATGTCGATGATTTACAGTTCCTTTTTTGGAAGACCAAATACAGGAACCGGACCTGATCTAAATAATTACTATACGACCAATCCTGGAAGAGTCATCGTCAAGAAGGATGATTGTTTTTACAATGATGTGAATTTTACCAGTCCTGGAATGACTGTTAAGGAAAATACTTTAGTTACTGTGAAAAGTATTCAAACAACCGCTAGTGGGATTCCGCGCTTATTTACAGATCACGGCTATTTAACAGCAAATAAATCATATGTTGTAGCGGCTCAAAGCAATATTGATTCTTATTTTACAACGAATCCTAAAAAAGTTCGTTTGAAGACCGATGATTATTTTTATGCAGATACAGCTTTTACCCAACGTTTGAATAAAGTCACGAAAGGTACAGTGGTGGAAGTAGAAAGCTTAGCTTACACGGACTCTGGTATTTTCCGTTTAAAAACAAAAAATGGCTATTTGACTGCGAATAAAAATTTGGTCGAACAGTATCGTGATATCTCTGATATGTACTATATGACAAATCCAGGACAAGTCATTGCTCAGACAAATGATCGTTTTTACCAAGATGTCGAGTTTACAAAACCAGGAGAATCAGTCTCAGCTGGTACGGTCATCAAAGTAACGGGAATTGAAAAAACAAAGAGTGGAATACCTCGATTAAAAACAAATAAAGGCTTTTATACAGCAAATAGAGACTACGTGATCGCAACTGTAGCACCAATTGATAATTACTATACGAAAAACCCTGTTCGAATCGTCATGAAAGCCAATGATACTTACTATCGAGACACAGACTTTCTCCATAAAGGAAAAGCAGTGACGAAAGGGTCGCTTGTCTCTGTTACAGGTGTCGTATATCGTGAAGGTCAAGTACCGCGATTGCTTACGCCCGATGGCTATTTGACGGCTAATAAAGAGTATGTGCAAGAAGTGCCAGATAATATCTCAAACTATTATTATAGTAATCCAGGATATGTGGTCATGAAGACAAATGATACGTATTATCATGATGTCAATTTCAGTCAAAAAGGGGAGGCAGTCTCTAAAAATGAATTGATTGAAGTGCAAAATGTGGTATTTACAAGTGGTGGAATCCCACGGTTAAAAACGGCAAAAGGCTATTTGACAGCAAATAGAGGTTATGTAACACAATTAGTGAGTGACAGTGATAATTACTTTATCGAAAATCCAAGAAAAATTGTTATGTTGAGGGATGATCGCTATTATTCTGACATAGACTTTAAACAACCAAGTACCGCAATTGCGAAAGGTACGGTGATCGATGTCTTAGGTATCGAGTATACAGCTGGCGGAATCCCACGATTAAAAACCAATAAGGGATATGTTACAGCTAATAAAGGGTATGTTACAGCTGCTGCGAATGCAAATGATAATTATTTTGTGACGAATCCTAAAAGAGTTCAACTGTTGATGAATGATTACTACTATAAAGATCTCAGTTTTACGCAAAAAGGAGCAGCAATTAGCAAAGGAACGATCGTAGAGATCCAATCAATCGAATATACCCCATCAGGACTTCCACGATTAAAAACAGCTGATGGTTATGTGACTGCAAATAAAAAGTATGTTCAAAAAGTAAACTAAAAATAAATAAATCAACACATCAATCGAATGTTCTATCATTCTTTTGATGTGTTGTTTTTTTGTATAATACTTATATTTCACCGAGGCTCAGTGGAAAACATTGAAAGTTATTGGCAGTTGTGAGAAAATGTAAAAGGTTAAATATGGTTTTTATTGAACGGATAGTGAAATAATAGGCAAGTTTTCAATACCTATTTAGTATAAATACACATAAAAGAAAGGAATTTATCTCATATGATTACAGCTATAATTATTGCCGGTGGCGTTGGCAAACGAATGGGGCAGGATATACCAAAACAATTTATTAATATCGAGGGGAAGCCCATCATTATTTATACATTGGAGTCATTCCAACACCATCCACAGATTGATCGAATTCTTGTTGTATGTAAATCAGGTTGGGAAGAAACCATGTGGGCTTATATCAAAGAGTTCAATATCAGTAAAGTCCAATGGGTGATTACTGGCGGATCTAAAGGACAAGAATCAATCAATAACGGTGTACAATTTTTAAAAGATTATTCAGAAGATGATGACACAATTATCATTCATGACGGTATCCGTCCATTGGTGGATGAACTCGTCCTATCAGATGTGATTGTGAAATGTAAGGAATATGGAAATGGTGTGACTTCATTACCGTATAATGAACAGATTTTTATTAAGAAAACCGAAGAAACGACACAACAATATGTGGATCGTAATACGTTACGACGTGTTTCAACACCACAAGCATATCAATATGGTAAATTACTATCTGCTTATAATCGGGCGGTCAAAGAAAATATTGGGATGACAGACTCATCTTATACCAATACGATGATGGTGGACTTAGGTGAAACCTTGTATTTTGCGGCTGGTTCTGATAAAAATATCAAATTGACCACAACCGATGATTTAGAGCTTTTCAAAGCATATTTAAAAATGAAAGATTAGGTGAAGAGGATGTCTTTAATAAATAATCCACTATATAAAGATGATTTGCTGAAGGTAGTCGAACATACTCCTGATTTAAAAAATTTGGATGGTCAATCTTTACTCATGATTGGTGCCTCAGGTATGATTGGTTCTTTTTTAGTCGATACGTTAATGTTAGCAAACCAGTATTTAGGGGTTAATATTAAAGTATATGCAATGGGAAGAAATCGTCAAAGATTGGAAGAACGATTCTCTCCGTATATCTCTGATCAAAATTTTGAGATCATCGAAGGAGACGTGACAGATCCGTTGCCTTTTTCTATTAAGGCTGACTATATCATCCACGGTGCAAGCAATACCCATCCAAAAGCTTATGCAACCGATCCAATTGGCACGATTATGACGAATCTTGCTGGTACAGAACAAGTATTGAAACATGCTGTAGCAACAGAACCGAAAAGAGTGCTTTTCCTTTCAACTGTAGAGATCTATGGCGAAAATCGTGGAGACGTTGAAAAGTTTTCGGAAGATTATTGTGGTTATATTGATTGCAATACTTTACGTGCCGGCTATCCGGAAGGTAAGAGAGTCAGTGAGTCCCTTTGTCAGGCATATATTGCGAAGCATCAATTAGATATTGTGATCCCAAGATTATGCCGTACATTTGGCCCAACGATGTTGTTATCTGACTCTAAGGCTTCTTCTCAATTTATCTTGAATGCAGTGCATGAAGAAGATATTGTATTAAAGAGTGAAGGAAACCAGTATTTTTCCTATATTTATGTAGGTGATGCTGTTTCAGCGATGCTTCATCTCCTTATTCACGGTCAGAATGGAGAAGCTTATAACATCTCTAATGACAGTTTTGATTTGCATCTAAAAGAGCTTGCTCAAAAACTTGCTGAAATTAGTGGGAAGCAAGTCATTTTTGAATTACCTGATGCAATTGAACAACAAGGCTTTTCTAAAGCAAATACGGCTATTTTAAATAATGAAAAAATTAAAGATACTGGCTGGTTCCCGATCTTTAGTCTAGAAGAATCACTGAAGCATACAGTACAGTTAGTTAAGGATGAAATACATGTGTGAAATTAGTATCATCGTACCTGTTTATAAAGTTGAAAAATATTTAAAAAAATGTGTAGATTCCATTCTTGCTCAGACTTTTTCCGATTTTGAACTGATTTTAGTGGATGACGGTTCACCTGATAATAGTGGACGTATTTGTGATGACTATGCAAAGAAGGATGCTCGTGTACGGGTCGTCCACAAACAAAATGGTGGATTGAGTAGCGCAAGAAACGCGGGAATCGAAGTAGCCAAAGGAAAATATTTGGGCTTTGTTGACAGTGACGACTATATCGCAGAAGATATGTATGAACTTTTATATAAAGCAATCATCAAGGAAGAGGCAGACTTATCGATCTGTGGTATTTATGATGTCTACGAGGGAAAAGATCCGATAATCAAACCCACAATCAAAAAAACAGTAACCGCTGAAGAAGCGTTATTATTAATTTTACAAGGAAATATCATCTCTGTTCATGCAGTGAACAAACTCTATAAGCGAGAACTGTTTTCAACTATCCGCTATCCAGAGGGGAAATATCATGAAGATTCTTTTATTATTGTAGATTTATTGAATCAATGCCACAAAGTAGCCATTGATTCTGAACAAAAGTACTATTATTATCATCGTCTTGGAAGTATCAATACAGAAAGTTTTTCAGAAAAACAATTTGAATTTATTGAAGCTTGGGAAAACAATGAAATAAAGCTCAAAGACCGAAGTCAAGAAATCAAAAAAGCAGCACATCAACGTGTTTGTTTTGCTAACTTTTTAGTTCTCGATAAGATTATAGTAGCAAACGTAACGGATCGTCCGGAAACAAAAGAAATCGTAAGTTATTTAAGACATAACTTTCGATTCATTATGGAGAATGAGATATTTACCAAGAGTCGTAAGTTTTCTACATTACTCTTAATGATTAGCTTACATTTATATAAGTTTCCAGTAGAATTTAGAAGGAAACATATAACTAAAACTAAAGATTAACCGTTACGGTGATTGATCTTTTATACTAATGGAGGATAAAATGTTTACTAAATTTTCAAAGCAATTCCATAGTATAGGACAAAAAATAGCATTGCCCTATATTGTTTTTTTTGAGCTTGTCTTAATCTGTCGGATGGTTAGTGTTTATTCCACACTACCACCAAAAATCGATTCCATCTTTTCGATGATTATCATGTTATTATCAGGAGTCATTTTCCTTAGCCACTTTTTACCAATGATTCTTGAAAAAAAGAAAATAAAAATTGAATATTGGTTAATTGTTTTTATAGTGATTCTAGCAATCAGTACATTGTTGAATCGAGAATATGCTTTCACGGAAAACATCAAACTGATTATTTGGCAATGTATCTTTTTCTTTTGTGTATTTGAAGTGGGAAGAGAAAATAACAAAAAACTATTTACTGTGTTTGAAACGATTCTTTTAGTTGTTTGGTCTGCACTTGTCCTATTTTCTCTTTATTTGTTTTTTGCTCGTGTAAGTTTTTCTACGCCAGTTAAATCATTGTATTATGGCATGCGAATCGGTTTTTTTGAAAATCGTCTTTATGGGATTTTTGTTGATCCAAACTATGCGACAACTATTTCATTGGTTTGTATTATTTTTGCCCTTAGAAAAGCTATTTTTAATCAAAAGCTATGGGTGAAAGTTCTTTCTATTTTTGTTATGTTTGTTCAATTTAGCTATATTTCTCTCTCAGGTTCAAGATCTGGTATGATCCAATTGGTAGTTGCGGCCTTTTTTGGTGTTTTCTTCTTTTACTTATTTTATCAGTCGAAAAAAAATCAATCGTTAGTATTGAAAGTAGTAGGAGCAACAGTCCTAGCTGCGATTAGTTCAGCCGTTGTTTTTGGTGGCGTATCATTGATGAAAACAGGTTACGTCAATGTAGCAAACCGTGTGGAAATCACAAGTCCTAAGGTCGTTGACTTTTTTGAAAAAGATTCAGAGAAAAAAATTCCTGACGAAAAATTGGTCACTACCGAAAGACCGGATGTTGTTGAAAATAAAGATATTTCTAACAGTCGTTTTGCTTTATGGAAAAGTGCAACTGAATTGATGCGACTTGAACCCATTTTCGGAACAACACCAAAAGGTTTTGTGGCAATTGCCAAAGCTAAAATCCCAGAGACTCATATTGCTAAAACGGGGCAAACACCTCACAGTGCCTTTTTCTATCTATTAGCAGCAACTGGTATCTCTGGAACAATTGTTTTTGTCCTGTTTTTACTATCAAAAATGTGGCAGTCTTTGCGGATTCTATTTGCTACAAAGCAAAAAAATTATCTAGAATTTCTGATAGATAATCAAATTGTGTTGATCATCTTAGTCTCTAGTTTATTGATTACTGAAATTATACTAACTAGACGTTCTGCAACATTTATTTTCTGGTTGTATTTAGGAAAACTGCAATATGATTTCGATCAACAAAAACAATTGAACAGACTGGAAAAATAATTAAGGTAATAGGAAAAATCCTTGCAGAGAAACAAAGGATGCAAGGATATTTTCTATTATTGGTCAATTTGATGATCAAAGGCAAATAAATATTCCCGTTCTTTAGTAAAAAATTTAATTGGATATAGGAGACTTCTTATGAGAGAATTAACAATGGCAGAGGTACAAAAAAAAGCAGTTGATATTTTAGTTTATATTGATAAAATCTGTCGTGAAAACAACCTAAAATATACCATATTTTATGGAAGTCTGATTGGTGTTGAACGCCATCAAGGTTTTATCCCTTGGGATGATGATATTGATATCGTGATGCCCCGACCAGATTATGAAGAATTGCTTTTGATCTTAAAAAATGATACAAATTACAAGTTGTTGTCCTTTGAAACAAGAGAAAATTTTAGATATCCATTTGCAAAAGTGATTGACCCAAAAACTGTAGCTAAAACAAAGCAGTTTTTTAGTGGGGAAGAACCTGATTTAGGCGTTTTTGTTGATATTTTTCCTATTGACGGCATTCCAGATTCTGCTACAGAACGTCAAGCTCTAAGAGAGACAACAGAGAATTATCGTCTAAACTTAATGGACACTTTGGGATTAGCTTATGCTCGAAGCTTTGATTTTTTGAAAGCAGTCGTAAAATTAGTAGTGCGTTATCCTCATCATAAAAAATTATTGAAAATCGGCGATAATGTCTATTGGCAAAAAAAATACCAAGAAGCTGCTAAAAAAATCCGATTTGGAGATACGGACACATGTGGTTATTTAGAATGGATTCATATTGATTGGGGTGTTTTTCCAACGCAATGGTTTACTGAATATGAAGACGTCGAATTTGAAGGACACAAAGTAATGGCTATCAAAAATAGAGGAGATTTTCTTACATTGCGTTACGGAGATTACATGACAATGCCACCGGAAAATGAACGCGTGACACACCATCCGTATAACTTTTACGAAAAATAGCCTCTCGAAATGGTTACAAAAAGTAAGACGAAACAACAAAGTAGCATCTTTAATACTATATCTTAGAAGGAGTGAAGTAAATGCGTGAAAAACTGCAAACAACTGTTGTAATGGCTACATATAATGGCGAAAAAAATATTATAGAACAGCTCAATTCTTTGAAAAATCAATCTCAAAAAATTGATGAAGTTATCATAAAAGATGATTGTTCAACTGATCAGACAGTCAATATTGTACGAAGATTCATTGAAGAAAATCAGTTACAGGCTACCTGGCAATTGATTGTTAATGAAGAAAACGTTGGATGGCGAAAAAACTTTTTTAAACTGCTGGATTTAGCAAGTAAAGATGTTGTGTTTACTTGTGACCAAGATGATATTTGGCACGAAAAAAAGATTGAAGAAATGAGTCGTACTTTTGCGAATCAACAAGTTCAAGTTTTAGTATCAGATTATCATGAATTAGTAGAGCCAGGTGGTTTAGCAGAAGAGTTAAAACGGGTTGATACAGAAAAAATAGAGGGACAATCAGAAGAACGAGTGGTTTTTAATGAAAACAACTTATTCCTAAGACGTCCAGGCTGTGTCTATGCTATTCGCCAAAGCTTTATTGCGAATGTGATGCTTTATGCTTCAAGAATGGAGAATGCAGTCCATGATATGTCCATGTGGGGAAGTGCTGTTTTAAGCAATGGGTTATTTCTCTTAAGAAAACCGTTGATTGAATGGCGTAAACATGGTCAAAGCTCTTTTAAAAAAGAAATTGACCAAGCAAACAAAGTAACAGCCTACCAAAAAAGACTAAATACGTTACGGCGAAGATTGCAACGTGTACATGCAGCCAATAACTATTTAGCTAATTTAACTGATATAGATGATTTTGAGAAGAAACAAAAAATGCTCTTGTCAATGATTGATGAACTAGAAATGCGTATTGCTATATTAGAAAAGGAACAGTTATCAACAATTCTTGCTTCTTTCTTCCGCTATAAGCGTAAATTTTATTTTGGTACTGATATCTATCATCTTATAAAATATAAGTCAGGAAAGTGAGGTATCAGCATGAACCATAAAGCAAAAGCTGTCGCAAAAAATCTATATTATACCGTAGCAGCTAACTTTGCTACATTAGGTATTTCTGTCCTTTTAAATTTATTTGTTCCAAAATTATTAGGAGTGACTGAATATAGTTATTGGCAACTCTATGTCTTTTATTCTTCTTATGTAGGATTCTTACATTTTGGTTGGATTGATGGTATTTACTTGAAAATCGGTGGAGAAGACTACAAAGACATTGATAAACGTTCTTTAGGATCGCAGTTTTGGTATTTAGCGATATTTGAATTTTTTGTTTCGATTTTCGTTATTTTATGGGCTTACTTCTTTATGCCTGGAGAATACCAAGCACTGATCTTGATTTTGACAGCTGTTGTTTCTGTAGTGACTATCGTTAAAACATTTATTCTCTATATTTTCCAATCAACAAATAGGATTAAAGAGTATGCCCAGTTATCAAGAAATGATCGCTATTTATATGTTGTCTTAATCGGTATATATTTTGCCACAGGTGGGCGGGAATTTTACTGGTTGATCATTATGGATATCATTTCAAAATTAGTGATTACAATTTGGGGAATGACCCGAATAAAAGATATGCTACAAGTTAAAATGATTGGTCTAAAAGAACTAGTACCTGAAATCTTAGATAACATTAATATTGGTAGCAAATTAATGTTGAGTAGTATTGCCAGTATGTTAATTATGGGTACGATCCGTTTCTTTGTTCAACAACAATGGTCAATCCAGACTTTTGGTAAATTATCTTTTACTTTAAGTATCTCTAATATGTTTTTGACCTTTATCAATGCGGTGGGGATCGTCATGTTCCCGCTTTTAAGAAGAACAAATCGAGATCGTCTCTCTTCTTTGTTTCAAACACTAAGAGGTGTATTTGTTCCTTTGACGTATGCTATTTTGATTTTTTATATTCCAGCAAAAATCGTTTTAGGCATGTGGCTACCTGAATATGAAGTTAGTTTAAGATTCATGGGGATCTTATTTCCAATCGTTATCTATGAAGGAAGAATGTCCTTATTAATCAATACCTATTTGAAGACATTGCGTAAAGAAAAAACGATTCTAATGGTAAACGTCTTGACGTTGACCTTATCCTTACTTCTTTCTTTATTCGTCATTTTCATCATAGGGAATTTAAACTTAACTGTCGGATTAATACTTGCTAGTTTAGCATTCCGTTGTAATTTAGCTGAATTTTTCTTGTGTAGAGATATGAATATTAAAATTGGTGCTAAAATGTTTTTAGAAACCTGTCTAACTTTATTATTCATTTTTAGTAATCTTTGGTTTGATGGCACTTATATGAGTATGGTTGCCTATATTGTGATATATATCATTTATTTAGTGATTGTCCATCGTGGTTTTTTGAGCGACTTAAAAGATTTGCGATACTTAGTCAAAGATCATTAATATAAAGAAGACAGTGAGGGACTGTGACAAAAGACTTGTCACAGTCCCTTATTCTTGCAAAAGGTGATAGAGAAATACATCCTTGACCAACTTCTGCCAAGGCAATAACAAAGAAGCAGCGTTTAAATAAGAAAAATATTATCTACTATTAGAATATTTTATGCATGGCATGGTTTTCTTGTTAGACAGGAGATAACTATTGGAAAGGAAACATTTAGTCTATGATCGCTCTATTTAGGGCATATATATAAGATAGTATTCTCAGAATAAACGTGTTACACTAAACTTATCTTTTATGTAAATCAATAATTGGAGTGAAAATAGTGGAAAAAATATTGATTACCGGTGGGGCTGGTTTTATCGGTTCTACCTTAGCCAATCACTTAGGTAAAGAAAATGTAGTGATTGTTGTTGATGATTTATCAATGGGAAAAGTAGAAAATCTTGAGATGGATAGAAACATCACGTTCATCGAAGGTGATGTAGCGGATTCAGTATTGATGGAAGAAATCATCCGTGCCAATCAATTTGACTACATTTTCCATTTAGCGGCAGTTGCTAGTGTGGCAGATTCGGTTGCCCGGCCAGTAGAAACACATCGAGTTAATTTTGAAAGTGTGCTGATGCTGTTAGAATTGATCCGGAAATATCAACCAAACTTAAAACGAATCGTATTTAGTTCTTCAGCAGCAGTTTATGGGGATGAACCAACTTTACCAAAAAAAGAGGAATCCATTATTCGTCCATTAACCCCTTATGCAATCGATAAGTTTGCAGCTGAACAATATGTTTTGGATTACTGTCATTTATATGATGTTCCAGGAAGTGCAGTTCGTTTCTTCAATGTTTACGGACCAAACCAAAACCCAAATTCACCTTACAGTGGTGTGATTTCAATCTTAGTTGATCGTTATAAAAAACAATTAGCGGGAGAAAAAACGTCATTTACTTTATATGGAGACGGTAGCCAATCAAGAGACTTTGTCTATATCGATGATGTGATCCAAGCTTTACTTCTGGTAGCTAACAAAGAATCGGCTTTAGGCCAACAATTTAATGTCGGAACGGGAAAAGCAACTACATTATTAACATTGATCCAGACGATTGATCAAATTTTAGAGACGGAATTAGCTTTAGAATATCAGCCAGAACGTTCAGGAGATATTCACGATTCATTAGCAGATATTTCTAAGATTCAGTCTATTGGTTATCTACCAAATTATGATGTATTAAGTGGTATGAAAAGCTATTTAAAAACTGAAATATAGTGAATAATAAGAGTCGACAGTTCTTATTCGTACACTTGAAAAGTGGATGGAACGAAATCTTAAACTTTGAGAAATAGAACTATGATAGTCGGCTAAATACAGTCGCCATGCAAAAGTCAGATAACATTCTAACTTTTACATGGCGATTTTTTTAATAAAAAAATTTTTGAACTATGACGTACTTAATTTTTGGGACGATAATCTTTTTCGTTTTCAGGATTAATTTTCTTCTAATATCTTGGACCCTTCAATTAAATTATAAATTCGATTTCGCAAGTCTAGAGCAGTTAATTTTATTTTTTTATCTGATTGGTCGTTGCTTTCCATGACAACCGCATCTTTCAAATCACGTTTGAAAACAGCGACTGAATGGAAACGATTGATGTTTCCTTGTGCCAAAACATAATCATTACCACAATAGACACCACCACGATATGGGTGGCCAGTAGGACTGGGTTTCCATAATGTAAAAAGTAATTTCTGTGGGATCATTTTACCTGATAAAACTTTAGTGAAAAACGTATTTAAATCAAGCACCGACATACTGATATTTCCAGTCCCTAATTCATTATGGATCGCTGTTTGCGATTCAGTTAATGGCTTCCAGTAATCATCACTAGCAGACATCTGATAGGAAAGGGCATGATGCGGAGAGTTTTTGACTTGATCATAAAAAGCGGTCTGTTTCAAATCCAAAGGTTTGATAATCTCATTCTCTACTAATTTTTCATAAGGTTGGTGAGTTAAGTTGATTAAAATACCCGCTAAAATTGTAAAGTTTAATGGTTCATAACGATAAGTATGGTAGTCAACTAATTTTAGATGTTGAACCGCAAATTGAACGACTTCTGTATCTGATAATGGGGTAGTAGGTTTAGCTGTAGGTTTCAACCCAGATCTCATATAAAGTAGATCTTCAATGGAAATCTTTTGACTATTCGGAATTTGAGGATAAAACTTAGCCAATTTCGTATTCAAAGAAAGGTGTCCTAATTCTACTTGTTTGAGAATTAACAGAGCTGTCATCGCTTTTTGAATCGAGCCAATTTGATAGTAAAGATAAGGGCGGTTTAACTGATCATTTTCTTTGTTTGCATAACCATAGCCACGCTCAAAAATCACATGATTATTTTTCTTTACATAAATTGAGCCAATGTAATCATGTTTAATTAACAGGTGGTTGATTTTTTCTGATAATTTTTTTTCTTCAGGTGTAAGCGATAATGTCTGTTTAGGTTTTAGTGAATCGGAATCATTTTTAGCTTGTTCTTTCGTATAAATACTCCATCCTATAATCATACCGGTGGAAAGTACGCTGATACTGAGCAATACTAGAATGATAGAGAAAAAAGGAAATGACCCTTTTTTTGCATGTTTGCCTTTTTTTATCATTGTGTCATAAGGTCCTTTCATTTTCGCTAATAGTTAAAATAACTATTGTATTTATTGATATTAATTTTAATCTGTTTTTATTTGATTTACTACTTACAATTTTGATAGAATATTTAAATAAATTAATTCACGTCAATCAAAATATCATGTATAATAGATGAAGTTACGAAGTTGATAGTAAGGAGGAGTTGTTTTGTCAGAAAACAAACAACGTCCAGAAGAGAAAACAAACAGATCAGACCAATCTGCTGAAAAGAATGCAGTCATTAATCAGAGAAAAAATTTGCGAAAAAAAGAAGAAAAAATCGTTGGTAAAATCATTTTAGTGATCGTTTTGACGTTGCTAATCATTGGAGGCGTCCTTGGATTTACCATTTACCGCTATGTGGATAGCGGGTTGAAACCATTGGATCCTAAAAATGATCAACTTGTTCAAATTGAAATACCTAGCGGTTCATCAAATAAACAAATAGGTGAGATACTCGAACAAGATCAAGTGATTAAAAGCGGCATCGTGTTCAATTACTATACTAAATTTAAAAATATGACTGGCTTTCAAGCTGGATATTATCAAATGGCACCAAATATGACTTTGGATGAGATCGGAAAACAATTGCAAGAAGGTGGCACCTCAGAGCCAACTAAAGTAGCAGATGGCAAAGTCGTGATACCGGAAGGATACGACATTGAACAAATCGCTGCTAGAGTAGCGAAAGTCACTGGAAAAGATAAACAAGAATTTTTAGATTTGATGAAAGATGAAACGTTTTTCAATGAGCTTTATAAAAAATTCCCAGATTTATTGGACAGTGCGAGCAAAGCTCAAAATGTCAAATATCGCTTAGAAGGTTATTTGTTCCCGGCCACTTATGATTACTACAAAAAAATGTCGTTGAAAGATTTAGTCGTTCAGATGGTAAACAAAACAAATAGCGTGTTACAGCCTTATTTTACAACCATCAAACAAAAAAATATGACGGTTCAAGAAGTCTTGACGTTGGCTTCATTAGTTGAAAAAGAAGGGATTAAAGAAAACGATCGTAAAAACATCGCCCAAGTATTTTTCAACCGTATCAAGGCAGATATGCCTTTACAATCAGATATCTCTGTTTTATATGCCTTGGGAGAACACAAAGAAACGGTATCTTATAAAGATACGGCTGTTGACTCTCCATATAATCTATATACGAACACAGGTTATGGTCCTGGACCATTTGATAACCCTAGTGAAGCAGCTATCGAAGCCGTATTAGAGCCGACTCAAAATGATTACTACTATTTTGTGGCAGATATCAAAAAAGGCGATGTTTATTTTGCAAAAACTTACGAAGAACATTTGGAATTAGTTGATAAATATGTCAATAATTCGTAGAATAGTATTTGTATCATCGACTATTTATTTAAAATAGAAAAACATTTACATTTTAGGAAAAGCGTGGTAATCTTTTTTGGATTATATTCCTCAAAAGATTACTTTTTGCGGTATTCCATAGATCAAGAAGGAGACGTTATACATGGTTGAGAAAGTTTACCCGATGACTCTAGAAGGCAAAGCCAAACTAGAAGAAGAATTAGAACAATTAAAAACAGTTAAACGCGGAGAAATCATTGAACGCATTAAAATCGCTCGTGGATTTGGTGATCTATCTGAAAACTCAGAGTATGAATCTGCTAAAGATGAACAAGCGTTTGTTGAAGGTCGAATCACAACAATCGAAAATATGATTCGTTTTGCTCAAATCATTGACAATGACGGTGTTGATGCAGATGAAGTATCAATTGGTAAGACAGTGACATTTATTGAATTACCGGATGGTGAAGAAGAAGAATACACAATCGTAGGAAGTGCAGAAGCTGATCCATTTTCTGGTAAAATTTCTAATGATTCACCAATTGCTCAAGCTTTGATTGGTAAATTAGTCAATGATGAAGTAACGATTGCTACCCCTGGTGGCGATATGTTAGTTAAAATCGTTAAAGTAGAGCAAGCATAAGAAATACTTGAACAAAAATGAAGTTGTGACATCTACAACTTTGAGCAATAAGCCGAAGAATCAGAAAATCGTTTCTCCGATTTTTGGGATTCTTCGGCTTATTTATTTTTCTAAGGAATGAGTGTCCAGAACCATTTGACTTAGGACAAACTTTACATCTCAAGTCCTATAGTATATTTCTAAAAAAATAGCTATGATAGAATGAGAATGTGCATGAAAGGAGAATAAAGATGAATAGTTCTTGGCGTTTTTTTATCGTAGTCGAGGCTTTATTATTACTATTTGCAGTTTGGCAAATTGTGAACAACGTAGAATTACTTCTTCTCGTATTGTTTGGTGCATTGAACATATATTTAGCATTAAGAAAATATCCACGATCTGGATTTCGAAATTTTCAATTGATTATAGGGAGTTTGATCGTTTTCTTTAGTTTAGTCAATAGCCCTGCACTATGGTTGATGGCAGTATTTGCGATCTTGTTTATCGGACTAAAAGGGGTTGAAATTTCTGGGATTGATCTAACAAAAAATACCTTTTGGCGAAAGAAACAGATGATCATGGTACAAACCGATCAATTAAAAACACATAATAATGAACGAAAAAAACAACAATTATTTGGAAATCAACGTATTGGTAATGATGTTTATGAATGGGATGACATCAATATTGCTTTAATTTCAGGGGATACGATCATTGATCTTGGCAATACATTGTTACCAAAGGATGATAATATCGTTATTGTGCGAAAAGGAATTGGCAGAACGAGAATTTTGGTACCTTTAGGGATTGCCATCAGTTTAGAGCATGCAACACTTGTTGGAAATGTTTTATTTGAAGAGGAACAATTTTCATTAAAAAATGAATCCATCAAAATTTATAGTAACGATTATGATGAAAACCCAAGACGGTTAAAAATCATCACGAATACATTACTTGGTGACGTTGAGGTGATACGTGTATGATGAGCAGATTATCAAAATTAATGATGGCAATCTATGCCTCAGCGGCTTCTTTTTTAATCATCTTGTTTTCGTTGTTCACTTATTTTTATGCAAGTAACCAAACAAATTGG
The DNA here is from genome assembly GCF_040887125.1 of Enterococcus sp. C74. Classification (NCBI taxonomy): domain Bacteria; kingdom Bacillati; phylum Bacillota; class Bacilli; order Lactobacillales; family Enterococcaceae; genus Enterococcus; species Enterococcus sp. C74. Next base: position 536,951 of record NZ_JBFOFA010000001.1, read on the forward strand.
TGGCGTGCCATTTTAAGTGCAAGACTATTGTATGTGCCGCTGATTTTTCATTTGTTTGCTATTGCCTTAGGTGTCGGATTAGTGTTTTTTTTGATAGTATCACTTATCCAAAAAGCAAAGTATGGTAAAATTGAAGAAAAATTAAGAGCATTATCTTCTGGTAATTATGAGTCTAGTCATTTGAATGAACCCATTCCCAGTGCAAATGATGATATTTATGTACAAGATATTGATAAAGAAATAACCAAAATAAAAGAAAAAATGATTGAAGTTTCTAGTGAACTACAAATTATCACTAGCAGACCCCAGTATGTGGATGGACAGACAAGAGAGGAAATCTTAGAACTAGAAAGGCATCGTTTAGCCCGGGAACTCCATGATTCTGTCTCACAACAATTATTTGCAGCGATGATGATGATGTCTGCTTTAACAGAACAAGCCGAAAAAACAGATAGTTCAGAAATATTTCGCAAACAATTACGTATGGTTGCTGATATCATCAATGCTTCTCAATCTGAAATGCGTGCGCTCCTACTTCATCTTCGCCCAGTGAATCTGGAGGAGAAGAGTTTGAAACAAGGAATTGAGCAATTATTAAAAGAACTACAAAATAAAATTCAAATTTCATTGAAATGGGAGATCGAAGACGTAAAATTGTCCAATTCGATTGAAGATCATCTTTTTCGTATCGTGCAAGAATTATTATCGAATACCTTACGTCACGCTAAAGCAAATGAATTAGAAGTTTATTTACACAAAATCAATAATAACTTATTGTTACGAGTGATTGATGATGGTACCGGGTTTAATATGAACGAAACGAAAACAGGTAGTTATGGATTAAATAATATTAGGGAACGAGTAGCAGGTATTGGTGGAACAGTTAAAATTATTAGTTTTAAAGGACAAGGCACCAGTATTGAGATCAAAGTTCCTTTGATCAAGGAGGCATAATTGAAAATGATACAAGTATTACTCGTAGATGATCATGAAATGGTTCGCTTAGGAGTATCCTCTTATTTATCGATTCAAGAAGACATTCAAGTGATCGGTGAAGCAGAAAATGGTCGAGAAGGCTATGAAAAAGCAATGGAATTACGACCTGATGTGATTTTGATGGATCTTGTTATGGAAGAAATGGATGGGATTGAATCAACTAAAGCTATTTTAAAAGACTGGCCTGAAGCAAAAATAATTATTGTAACCAGTTTTATCGATGATGAAAAAGTTTATCCAGCCATTGAAGCTGGTGCAGCTGGGTATCTATTAAAAACTTCTACCGCTCATGAAATTGCAGATGCGATCAGAGCAACTCAAAGAGGGGAACGAGTGCTAGAACCTGAAGTAACAACAAAAATGATGGAAAAAATAAGTAAGAGAAACGAGCCAATTCTTCATGAAGAATTGACAAAACGCGAAAATGAAATCCTGATGCTGATAGCAGAAGGAAAAAGCAACCAAGAGATCGCAGATGAATTATTTATTACTTTAAAAACAGTCAAAACCCATGTCTCAAATATATTAGCAAAATTAGAAGTAGAAGATCGAACGCAAGCAGCTATTTATGCTTTCAAACATGGATTAGTTAAATAAATTGTTTATTCTAAAAAAGAAAGCTTACTTTCGTTTTTAGAAAGCCTTTGCTATACTTAAATAAAATAGGTAAGGGAGGAAGCAAGTGAAACAAAATTTTGCAATTGTCGGGCTTGGACGATTTGGTGGCAGTATTTGCCGAACCTTAGTTGAAGCAGGACAAGAAGTATTAGCTATTGATAGCAATGAAGATCGTGTCAATGAATATATGAATATCGCTACTCATGCAGTTGTAGCAAATGCACAAGATGAAATGACATTGCGTTCACTAGGAATCAGAAATTTTGATCATGTGATCATTGCAATCGGTGAAGATATCCAAGCAAGTATCCTCGTTACATTAATGGTCAAAGAGATGGGAGTTCCCAACATCTTAGCTAAAGCTCAAAATGAATATCATGCAAGAGTGTTAGAAAAAATCGGAGCAGATCGTGTGGTTCACCCGGAAAGAGATATGGGGATTCGTATTGCTCATAATCTTGTTTCAAAAAATATATTGGATTACTTAGAACTATCGGATCAATTTTCTCTTGCAGAAATTCGAGTTTCTAATCCCAAATTTTTTAATAAAACATTAGCGGAGCTGAATTTTAGGCAACGTTATGATCTAACAGTTGTAGCAATTCGACGCTTTGATCGTTCGGTCGTTGTTTCACCTTCAGCAGATGAATATGTCAGAGAAAATGATAATTTATTAGTAATTGGGGAAACCGAAGATGTAGATATATTAGACGATAAAATGAATCAATAAGGAGATGCAGGAATGAAATTATCAGTAACAGATAATGCACGTAAATGGTTCGAAGAGGAAGTAACCATCCCTGAAAATTATGGGATTCGTTTTTTTGGGAAAGTCTACGGCAAGACAGAAGTACATGATGGTTTTTCTATCGGAATGTCTGTCGAACAGCCTGAACGACCAATCAAAGAAGAAACCATTGACGGGATGCTGTTTTTTATTGAAGAAGCAGATGACTGGTTTTTCAAGGGGTATGATCTTGTTGTTGATTATGATGCATCTTTAAATGAGCCAACTTATCATTTCAAAGAACAATAAAACAAAGGAGCGTTTCTTTAGCTACCATTAGCTTGGAAAACTCCTTTTTTATATTTACCTCTGTTTTCATAAGACTGAGTCACGAAACACTTGATTATAATTAGTAATAGAAGGGATGCGTAACTAAGATGGCAGAAAAAATTATTTATTTAGATCGAGGATTTAGACAAGAATTTATTGATAAAATGACTGAATTAGCGCCTAATTACGTCATAAAAACTGAGCTTGAACCTACAGATTTGATGAATGTTGAAATTAGTTTAGGGTGGAATCGCCAATACGAAAAAGAGCTATTAGCATCTCCAGGGTTAAAATGGGTACATTCGATCTCGGCAGGGGTAGACACTTTACCACTAACGGCATTTTCTGAAAAAGGGATCTTACTTTCAAATGGTAGTGGTATTCATAGTGAATCAATAGCTGAACACATCATGGGAGTGATTTTAGGCTATTCTCGAGGGCTGTTCCAAGCACAAAAAGCACAAGCAAAGAAAGAATGGTTAGGAACTCATGTCCATTATCAGCCATTAGAAAAACAAAAATTATTGATCATCGGAACGGGGCAAATCGGCAAGATGGTTGCTGAGAAAGCAGACAGCTTTTCTATGGTCAGTTATGGGATAAATACTACCGGGCATCCAGTAGAAGGATTCAGTCAAACGTATTCCTTAAACGAAGTGGAAAAAGTAGTAGCTGATATGGATATCATTGTAAATATTTTGCCTCTGACAGAGCAGACTAAGGGCTTCTTTAATTATGAATTATTCAAAAAATTCGCTTCCCATGCGTTATTCATCAACGTTGGACGTGGGGCTTCTTTAAAAACAGCTGATTTAGTTCAGGCATTAAATGAAGAACAACTCGCTTTTGCAGCATTGGATGTTTTTGAAGAAGAACCATTACCTGAAAAAAGCCCATTGTGGGAAATGGATCAAGTATTGATTACGCCGCATATCGCTGGCTTAACCTCAGATTTTCAAAATAAGTTAATGACAATCTTTCTAGCCAATCTTAAAAGCTATGTCACAAATCAAGAGCTTAAGATAAATGAAGTGGCATTAAAAAAAGGATATTGATCCTTACTTAGAAAAATAGTTGACATTAAAAAACGACTTTCTTTGACTAGCGTTGCCGCCTAATCGAAGAAAGTCGTTTCTTATGTTTGACATTCGTGAACTACATCATTTGGCTTTTTGGCCAGCCTTTTACCGCCTGTGCAAAAATAAAAAGTCCTGCTATTGCGATAAAAGCACTTGTGTCAAAAGCCGGTAAGAAAATCATTAAGATCGTGGCTAAGACTGTTGGTAGGGTGATTGAATAGATCATCGTTTTTAAACAATCAAGAAAAGAAGCGCCAGTCAAACGTAAACGCGCATAAATATAAGCTGCAAAATTAGCTAAAAGTAAAGTAACGATCAAATTCAAAAAGCTTGGATAAATAGAAATTAAGAAAGTCACTATCTTGATCCAAAATGGAATTGTTGCTTCACTTAAGGTTGTACGCAATTGTTTTCCTGTTAGATTTTTTAAGGCATCATTTTTATAGTCAAGTTCAAGTGAGTTATTGTTTAGAAAAGTAGTACCGGTATTAGGTAAAGCTACGACGAGTTTATTTTTTAGTAGTCCAACACTAAGAAAATTTCCGACTAAGTCAGAAGTAATATCTTTTTCAGACCGTTTGCCTTCCGGATCAAAAGTAAAGATGATAGAATTTGTTTGATAGATGAAACCTTCATGATCTGCTGCATCAATTTTCCCGTTTTTTATGGAAAAATCTGGAATCTTGGTGGCAATTTTCTGACCATCTTGTTTGATGTTTTCTAGCACTTGAAACACTTGATAGGAAATAGGCAAAGCCATGATGATGCTAAGGACCAAAAGATAAAGAACCGATTTAGCAAACGGGGTTTTTCTAGCATTTTTGAGCTCTTTAAATTGCGTGAATGAGCTGATAATTAATTGTTTTGTTGTCATAGTTACTCCTTCTATGCATAATGTCATCATTAGCAATTCTAGCGAAGTCTTAGAAGAAATACAAGGGGAAATACCAATTGGCAATCTTCCTTTAAGGTTCATGTGAGAACCTGCTTTTATAAAAAATAACGAGAATGTTAAAATTTGCTAGTTACAAAGATGAATTTAAGGAATAAAGATGAAAACCAGAGACAAATAAGGTATGATGAATAAGAATTGATTAGTAAGGTAGGATGAACGATGAATTTTTATTATCGAGTGAGACAATTTTTAGAAGAAAAAGGTTACTGGGAAATATTTATTTACCTATTTTTTGGTGGTTTAGCAACAGTCGTGAATATCGTTACTTTTGCAATTGCATTACAGATGCTCCATCTAAGTATGCCGATAGCAAATACTATTTCTTGGATTTGTTCTGTTTTATTTGCTTTTGTAACGAACAAATTATGGGTATTTCATTCCAAGTCACCTAATTTTTTCCATTTAGTTATTGAATTTAGTAAATTTTTGTTCTATCGGATTCTTTCTTATGGTATGGATATGGGTTCCATGTTGCTGCTGATTCAGGTGATGCACACAAATGATTATGTGGCTAAGATTATTACCCAAGTCATCGTGGTAGTCGCCAATTATGTCTTTAGTAAATTGTTTATTTTTAAAGGGACAACCATTATTGAGGAAGAACTTCCTGAAAAAGAGAAGTAAAATCCACAGTAGGCATAATTTTTGAAGAATTCCTTGCTCTTTGTTACTCTTTGTAGTGTAGACACTATGAACAAACACATTGAGGAGGAATTTTTTTATGACTTACACATTACCAGATTTACCATATGCATTCGATGCGTTAGAACCTTATATCGATGAAGAAACGATGCACTTGCATCATGACAAACACCATAATACTTATGTAACAAATTTAAATGCAGCGATTGAAAAACACCCAGAACTAGGTGAAAAAACAATCGAAGAACTACTTTCTGATATGGATGCTGTCCCTACAGATATCAAGACTGCTGTACGTAATAATGGTGGCGGACATGCAAACCATTCTTTCTTCTGGAAAATCATGGCACCAAATGCTGGTGGCGAACCAACTGGTGCAATTAAAGAAGCGATTGATGAAGCCTTTGGTGATTTTGCAACATTTAAGGAAGAATTTAAAAAAGCTGCAGCTGGCCGTTTTGGTTCAGGTTGGGCTTGGTTAGTGATGGAAAATGGTAAATTAGCGATCACTTCAACAGCCAATCAAGATTCACCGTTAATGGAAGGCAAAACACCTATTTTAGGTTTAGATGTTTGGGAACATGCGTATTATTTGAAATATAAGAATGTACGACCTGATTACATTGAAGCTTTCTGGAACGTTGTGAACTGGGAAGAAGTAAACAATCAATTATCAACTGCCAAATAATCATTTTCAAGCCTAAAAAAAAGAATGAAAAATAAATTAAGCAAGTCTTGCGAGCGTTTTCTAAATTCGGTATAATATTTATGCAAGGTTTCTTGCAAGAACTTTTTTGGAGGCTATACATTTATGGAACATGGAACAGTTAAATGGTTCAACAATGAAAAAGGATTTGGGTTTATTACAGTAGACGGCGGAGACGATGTGTTCGTACATTTTTCAGCAATTCAAGGAGACGGCTTCAAGAGCTTAGAAGAAGGTCAAGAAGTTGAATTTGCAATTGTTGAAGGCGCACGTGGCCCTCAAGCTGCTGAAGTGACTAAATTATAATAACTTGTTGAAGAAAAGCCCGCTTAGCGGTCTATTCAAATAATAAAAAGAAGATGGCGTCTGCCATCTTTTTTTTATTTTATAAAAACCCAAGTTAGTTATTCGTTGACTAGTTTCTTGATTTTTTGGCTTAATAGATAAATCTGCTCACTAGACATATCAGTCGGAGCGACTAAACACGGGATTGTTTCTTCATATGTCAGGATCTTTAACGGCATATCGGTTGTTCGAATGATTAAGTCTGGCTCAAACAAAAGATCATTTGTAAAAACCACATTTAAGTAAACTCGTAATTGTTCTTGCAACATACTCATATAACTCAGTTCAATACTTAGTGGCAAGTCACTTTCGTACTTTATCTTTATTTCTTTATCAAAGTATGTTGGAGAAGTAATGATCATAAAAGCTTCGATCAAATGACAGGATTGTACCTAATACAGCTCTTGTTGCTGTTTTTGGAATTGGGAAGCTAATTGATTGATTTCTCGATTGAATGCTGGGTAATTTTCTTCTACAAAGACTGATAAGTCATATTTAATGGTGGAAAATCGGTGGAACAGCAGCCCACTCATCCCATTGGCAAAGATCGTACTATTTAGTAATTTTTTCTTTAGGTTGATTTGTGTAGATTTAAACCCAATTTCATAAATATAGCTATAGAAACTATTTTGAAATTGTTTGATCGCTGTGGCTTTTTTTAGATGGAATTTCATGGCTCGTTCTAAGTGATCGTCTTTTAAATAAAAAGCTGGGCGTGCTTGTAACCAAAGAAATAAAAATTGGACTTCCAAAAGATCGAGCTTGGCTTTCACGCTCATTCGTTTAAGGAAATGGGTAATCTCTTCAAAGCTATCCCAAATCTCTTCTGTAAAATCAGGAAGTTCTCTCTGATTCATCTTATTTCCTTGTGCTGATCGGACGAAAGTGATAGCAATAATAAAGCACCATTCAATCATTTTCAGTTTATTTGGTTTTTGTTTTGTCAGCTGAAAAGCATACTCAATCCCTGCAAAGGTTTCATGAAAATCAACGGTTGGAAAGGGCCAAACGACCCCTTGATAGTATTGCCACAAAAATAAATAAATAAGATAACGGACTTGTGGTTCGCTACCTTTGAGATACACGAAGCCTTTTGAAGTCTTTAATTGTAATTGATAGGTACTAAGCAACTGATTGATTCGAGTAAGATGTCTTCTTAAGGAGGGAATACTAATCTTTTGCTCTGTGGCAAAGGAAACCAGATCAACTCTAGGTTGAAGACAAAGGTCTTTTAACAATTGAAAGATGGCGGAATTTTCCAAGATTTTTAGTAGTAATAGTTGATACTCACTGATCGTTCCAGAAAAAGTGAAGCCTTTTGTACTTTTTGTGATGTGATCGTCAGATAAAACCTTAAGATAGTCACATTGATGAAGCACAGAACGTTTGTCACAATGAGCTGTTTTCGATAATTCCTCTAACGTACAAGTAACTTGTGAGCGATATAAGTTGTCCAAGATCGTTAATTGGACTTGGATATTCCTTTCTAACATGACAGAGAAATTCATTTATTTTTCCCTCCTATATTTTTATACTCGAAATTTTCCGAATGACAAATTATTAAATTTTGTCATTTTTTTTTACGAAAAATGAGAAAAAAATTTATTATAATCATTTTTTATAAAAATTAGCCAAAAAAATAAGTGAAAAATACGTTATTTTAATTTGGGCTGTTAGTTTTTTTCATGAATGGATATATAGAGAAATTCCTTAATGACATTATAATTTATCCAAGCATAAAAACGAAATGTTATGCAATATTTTTACATAATTGCTACAGTTCCTTTTTATTTTTAAAATAATAAAGTTATTTTAAAAAGATTAAAACTTAATAATAGATTTTTAATTTAACGATTGCTAAAATCTTTGTAACTTAAGTTAACTGAAGTTTTTTCAGAAAGATATCTTTTTGACAAAAAGAAAGGAGGCCAGTTCCTAGCGGAAATAATTGTTGTTAGTGATTGATTAAGTGGGGGATAAAGCATAAGTAAATAATGGAAGCATCTAAGGGGGAAAAAAATGAAAAAGGATTATAAAAAAAGTATGGATCAAAAAGCTAGAGCTAAACGTCGATCCAAAAAATACTTATTAGTAGGAACGTCTATTGCTGCAGGGATGCTGTTGGGGACAGCACCTATTTCAATTGCTACACCGTTGTTTACTGTGGGTTCACAACAAGTATATGCTGACTTGATTAGTGGCCAGTTGTTCAATAATCTAACGACGTCTAATACCAGTGGAACAACAGCAAGTGCACCTTTTCCATTGGCTGGAACGACTCGTAATGTTGATTTTGTTATTTCAGCTAATAATGGGATTGATCTAAGTGTTCTAAATGGCTCGAGACGAGCAGTTTTAGCAATCCCAACTGAAATGCAAGGTTTAGTTAATCCAAATGGGACGGGTACTTTCCAAACAGATATTTTGTTACCAGGAGAAGAACTACAACCACTATTGTCGATTGTAGATGGGGCGGTAACTACCCTAGTGTCTGCTGTTGAAAACATTGTTAACCTTAACCCGTTGGCATCAGTCAATTTAGATGAAGTGTATGCTCAACTAGCATTATTAGAGAACCTTAGTACATTGACGTCAGCTGAAGTAGCATTGAATCTTCAAATGCAAGGGGACGAATATATCTATGGTGAATTAGATGGCTCATTAGAAACAGTTATTCGAGAAGGGCTGACTGAAATTTTAGATGGAATCAATGATGCTGTCCAAGCAATCCAAGCGACACCGAATGCAGGAAGCGGTGCTCTTGGTACGATAGCAGCAGGTACGATCAATACAGCGTTGTCCGCAACGATTAAACCAGCATTTAATCTTACTTTTGCTACTGCAACAGGTTTAGTTGGTGTGGGGTCATCATTGATTGGAACATTAGCTGATGCGAGCGTATTAGGTGAAACGACGGTTACGATTCCGACATTGATTCAAGATCATAATTATAGTGATTTAGCGGCAGCCGGAGTAGATATGTCTGTTCCTTATGAAGCTGGCTTCGTTGGAAATATTGTAAAAGCAGATGTTTTATCTATCGATATCGCCTCTAGCTCTGATGGCTATTCGCCAGTTTTTTATCAAGCTGCTGAAGTAACACCACCATATAATGTTGTTGTTACAGGGAACTCAACTGATGGTTATGAAGTAACTGGGATGGCAGATCCTAATGCAACAGTTCGTATTTATGATCAAGAGAATAATTTGATTGCAGAAGGACAGGCTGATGAAAATGGAAACTTTACGATTCCAATTGCAGCCACAGATGTGTCACCTTTAGAAGACATCCAATTAATCGCGTATGATGAAAATGACAATCCAAGTTTACCAGCTGCTGCTGTGATCCCAGACGATGAAGAAGCCGACGCCGATGCTGATGCGGATGCTGACGCCGATGCTGATGCTGATGCTGATGCCGATGCCGATGCCGACGCTGATGCCGACGCTGATGCCGACGCTGATGCCGACGCCGACGCTGATGCTGATGCTGATGCTGATGCCGATGCTGACGCCGATGCCGATGCAGATGCAGATGCCGATGCTGACGCCGATGCCGATGCTGATGCTGACGCCGATGCCTATGCTGATGCCGATGCTGATGCCGACGCTGATGCAGATGCTGATGCCGATGCCGATGCAGATGCAGATGCCGATGCTGACGCCGATGCCGATGCTGATGCTGACGCCGATGCCGATGCTGATGCCGATGCTGATGCCGACGCTGATGCAGATGCTGATGCTGATGCTGATGCCGACGCTGATGCTGATGCTGATGCTGACGCCGATGCCGATGCCGACGCTGATGCTGACGCCGACGCCGACGCTGATGCTGATGCCGATGCTGATGCTGATGCTGATGCGGATGCCGATGCAGATGCCGATGCGGATGCCGACGCTGATGCCGACGCCGATGCGGATGCCGATGCCGACGCCGATGCCGACGCCGATGCGGATGCCGACGCCGATGCTGATGCCGATGCCGACGCCGATGCCGATGCCGATGCCGACGCTGATGCTGATGCGGATGCCGATGCTGATGCCGATGCGGATGCCGATGCCGACGCCGATGCCGATGCCGATGCCGATGCCGACGCTGATGCTGATGCCGATGCCGACGCTGATGCTGATGCTGATGCTGACGCCGATGCTGACGCCGATGCTGACGCCGATGCTGACGCTGATGCCGATGCCGACGCTGATGCTGATGCCGACGCTGATGCTGATGCGGATGCGGATGCCGACGCTGATGCAGATGCAGATGCCGATGCCGATGCTGACGCCGATGCTGATGCTGACGCCGATGCTGATGCCGACGCTGATGCTGACGCTGATGCAGATGCCGATGCTGATGCTGATGCTGATGCTGATGCGGATGCCGACGCCGATGCCGACGCGGATGCCGATGCTGATGCAGATGCAGATGCCGATGCTGATGCTGACGCTGATGCTGATGCTGATGCCGATGCTGATGCCGACGCCGATGCTGATGCCGACGCTGATGCCGATGCTGATGCCGATGCCGATGCTGATGCAGATGCCGACGCTGATGCTGATGCTGACGCCGACGCGGATGCCGATGCCGATGCAGATGCCGATGCCGATGCCGATGCCGATGCTGATGCTGATGCCGATGCCGATGCTGATGCTGACGCTGATGCCGATGCCGACGCCGACGCCGACGCTGATGCTGATGCTGATGCTGACATGGGAAGTGCAGGAAATGGTACAGATACGGATCAGAACGGCGACCCAGGAATGGTGCCGATCAACACTTCTGGTGGATCAGGTTCAAATCCACCACAATTACCTTTGCACTATGGTGGGACAAGTCATACAAAACCATTGAATTACCATGACGGCTCAACACTAAAAATGTATCCTAAAACCTCTGATACGGTAAGTTCATCTGTTTCTTGGCTAGGTGGCTTAGTATCGTTGATTTCGGGAATGGGTATTTGGAAAATGAAAAGAAATAAAAAGAATAACTAATAATTAACGGAGAGGTTATAACTATAGAAATAGATTTAAAAATCATAATGGATGTAGTTATAACCTCTTTATTCTTGATAGGGGTGAGTCTATGCCAGTTCAAACAGATAAAAATGATTTAGCAACCATCCAAGAAGTACTTGAAAAAGTAGTCATTCATACGGAGAAAAAATTATTAATCGTATCCGTAGGAGATTTTAGTAAGCGTGGTAAGACTTATGAATTTTACGGAAACAATCTAAAAACAATTTGGAATAATTTTCTAACAGCTTATCGAACCTATCATTTTGAGACAGAAACGTATCTGAGGTTGGATGTAGTGACGAAAGAAGAGCAAGTTGATTTTCAACAAGTCAAAGAACGGTTAAACAAAATAAAAAGGAATAATTACATCGATTTTAATTTGCGAATAGATGGAATCAGAAAAAGAAGTTTTTTAAAAGAAGAATTAGTAGCAAATGCAATCATTAAACCAAGTAAAGCACATATAGTTGGAAAAAATCATCCTGAGTTACACATTGATTCCCAAAATTACCGTGGCTATGTCAAGCGTAAATATGGACGTGAAGAAAGTGATTTAAGCTACTTAGAGCGTTCAAAGTGTTATTTTTTTGAAACAGCCTCCTTCTATTTTGAAAATGGTGAAGTATTCCCTTTGAAAGATTATGGCAATGGCAATCAAGTCAGAGAAGTGACTACAGAAAATCTTGATGATATTACGGAACTAGTGATTGAACAAGGAACGAATTATTTAACCAAACAGTTGACTCCTACTGGTAAATTCATTTATGGCTATTATCCTTGCTATGATCAGTTACTAAAAGGGTATAATTCGGTTCGCCATTTTTCATCTTTGTACGCATTAGCTGAATCGGCAGAATATTTATCCGACCAGGAATTGATGCAACGAGTCAAAGAAGGATTACTATGGGGATTGGAAAATCTTACTTCTGAAGTCAATGGTCAGCTGTTGATTAAAGATTACTTGAATAAAGAAGTAGAGTATAAGTTAGGAGCCCAGGCGACAGCAATCTTGGCTTTAGCAAAATATTCAGAAGTGACTAAAGAGACCATCTTTCATAGTTCCCTTAGTCGTTTAATCACGACTGTTTCAGAAAAATTTATCACTCCAGATGATCAGACGATCCATGTGTTGAATGCCGAATTAATGACAAAAGAGCGTTTTAGAATTATTTATTATGATGGTGAAATTCTGTTTTCCCTCTTAAGAGCACATGCGATTTTAAAACAAATTGAGATTTTTGAGATTTGTGAAGGATTGATGGAACAATTTGTCGCAAATAATTATCAAAAAGTACCATGACCACTGGTTAAGTTATGCAACGAATGAGATGCTTAAATATCAAGAAAAAGATACTTACTATGAATTTGGTATTAAGAATGCAATGGTCAACATCAACTTTATCGATCAACGAGATACAGCTTATCCAACCATGCTTGAGTTACTAGTAGCAGCCTCAAAAATGATCAGCAAATTAGAAAGAAGTCCTTTAAAAGATAAGCTTTTTCCGATAGAGAAAGAATTTTTTGAAACGAAAGCACGAATCAATACGGTAATGAAAAAAAGAGTGTTACATGAAATCACAACAGGAGTCATGTTTCCAGAGTTTGCACAGTTTTTCAAACAACCGCAAGTGATCAAATATGGTTTTTTTGCGCGTCATGATCGTTTCCGTATGAGAATAGATGATGCAGAGCATTTTCTATCTGGTTTGATCAATTACTTATGCCTTTAAAAAGAGAAGAGGAGTGAAGATAATGGTTGGTTATATTCGATTTGCTGCTTTAGCATTGATTGGTCTTTCCTATTTAGGGTTTCGGCTGAAAAAGAAAAAAGACCATCAATCAGAAACTTTAGAAAATGATTGGAGTCAGTATCAAAAAAATGAAGAGGGGTTGTATCCTTGGGAAGAAGACCAAGATGACTCGCCACAGAGAATTGAAAAAACAGCAACAAGGTATGTGAATCAAGCAAGACCAAGACGAGGAAAATGGTAGAGAGAATCTAGAACAAAGTAGGTGTAAAAGAATGTGGAAGATCCAAGAATTATTGGCTGATATCGATGGTGCGTATTTACAAAAGTACGACCATCTTGATCAAATAATTGACAACTTTGAGTACTTTTCTGGACATTTAAACAAAAGAACCAATTATAATACCACAGCATTTGTTTGTTTGACACCAGAAAGAAGAAGTTACATCAATCGAAAGACAGTGGCTTGGCGAGATGGGAACGAGCAAATCAAAGGAAGGGAAAATGAGTTTGGTTTAATCATTACTGAAATCCCCATTGATGACCCAGCTGTTAGAACGCCTCAATTTATTGTTAAAAATAGTTGGGAATTTTTACTACAAATTTCAGAGAAAATCCGAAGCAATTATGTACAACCAATTGTAGCAATCACTGGTTCGGCAGGAAAAACATCCACACGAATGATGATCTCACATTTATTCCAAAATGAAAAAGTGTTAGAAAATCGTGGGAACCACAATGTTCGTTTTGCGATTCCTCTATATCTAAGCAAGCTAGTAAGTGAGCCAGATATGTTGAACTTAGAAGTCTCTGTCAATGCGCTGAACTCTTATGACACTGGATCAATGTCTAATTTAGTGCAACCAGAGATTGCGATTGTAACCTCAATTGGAGAAGCACACCTTAGTTCATTAAAAGATACTATCGGAGTGGCACGACATAAGGCAAAAATTTTTGAAGGACTGAAGCAAGATGGCACTGCAATCATCAATACAGATATTGGTGAGGAAGAACTAGCGATTCTAATGACAGCAGCCAAAAAAAGAACAGCAGAGATTCTCACGTACTCTTTGTATGATCAAACAAAGGATGTCTTCTTAATTGAAACGAGACAAGAAAGAGAGTATTGTGAAATTTTATTTTCTTTTTTAGGACAAGAATTTTCGATGAACTTGTCAGTTGCTTCTGCCGGTATGATTTCTAATGCTTTTGCTGCTTTATTGACAGTCTGGAAAATAAAAGGCGACATTCGATCGTATCTGCCAGCATTTACTACATTTAAGCCATTGTCTAAGATTCTCGATAAAACGAATTATGCTTCCTTGAATGGAACGAATTTCACATTTATTGACGACACCCATAATGCTTCTTTGCCTGCGATGGAAAATGCTATCGATTATTTTGATGAAGTTCGAACCTTTTATCAAGGAAAAAGTATTTTGGTACTTGGACAGATTGCTGACTTAGGAAGTACTGCACAAGTGATCCATGAATCACTGAAAGATTCGATGGAACATTGTGGAGCAGATCATATCTTAGGTTATGGTGAGCATTTTAAAAAGATTTTTGAGGAAGAACAAATACAAGATCAACGATTCAAATGGTTCGCTACTTTACAAGAGTTAAGTGATTATCTAGAGGAATTACTAATCGAAGACAGTCTAATTTTAGCGAAGGGGTCTGTAACAGGGAGTGATTTTCATGATATAGATCGTTACATCCGTAAAATCGCTAATAAAAAACAGTTAAAAGCTGTATAAAATAGGTGGTATCAATTTGTAAAAAAGAGACAATGTCTGCTGAATGGCATCGTTTCTTTTTTTGCAAATAAAACGACAGATCCAAGATGACCATTGTAATTAAGAAAGAGAACGAGTAAGAGGCATTTCAGTGCTTCAAAATAAAAGCGTTTTGAAATACTGAGATTCAAGCTTTTCTCTGTAATGATGCTATGGTATGATAATTAAGAATTCAAAAAATTACATATTAATTAGTTTTTTATTCACGACTATTTTTTTAAAGTTTTATTATGATTAAATAGGTAGTTTGCTGATTTATTAGTTGTATGAGAAAATATTTTAAGAAAATGTGAGATAGAGGTGCATTATGAAGCGGTGGCAAAAAGTCGTAATAGCTTTACTGGGAATTCTCGTTGTTTTTATTGGCGGAGTCTCAGCTTATGGAATTAAACTCATGGGTGAAGCAAACCAAACAGTCAATCAAATATCCAAGGGATCGAATCGTCAGTCAACAAAGCGTAAAGATAAAGTGAGTATTGACGACAAAGAACCTTTTTCTGTCCTTTTGTTAGGACTGGATACTGGCGGATTAGGTAGAACCGAACAAGGAAGATCGGATACAATGATGGTGGTAACGGTGAATCCCCAACAAAAAAAATCAACGATCGTCAGCTTAGACCGTGATATTTATACCAATATCGTTGGTCATGGTACTGTTGATAAGTTGAATCACGCCTATGCTTTTGGAGGCGTTGAAATGGCCATGGACTCAATCGAACAGTTACTCGATATCCCCATTGACCATTATGTAACCATTAATTTAGATGGAATGGAAGATCTGATCAATGCTGTCGGAGGTGTGGAAGTCAATAATAAAATTGATTTTACATTAGATGGTGTTCATGTTCCTGTAGGTAAACAAGTATTAGATGGTAAGAAAGGCCTTGCTTATTCACGGATGCGTCACGAAGATCCTAAAGGGGATATCGGACGTCAAGCACGACAGCGTGAAGTCGTTACTAAAATTGTTAATAAAGTATTGAGTTTAGATGGTGTCAGCAATTATCGGAAAATTTTAAAAGCGGTCGAAAAAAATGTCACAACTGACCTAGATTGGGATGATATGCTAGATGTAGCAACCAATTACACACCAGCATTTGAAACGATCAAACAAGATCAATTGCAAGGTAAAGATGCAACCATTGATAGTATTTACTATCAAATTTTAGGTGAAAATGATTTATTAAGTATCCAAAACGAATTGAAAAAACAATTAAACATCAAACCAAGTAAGACATTACCTAATTTAAAAAATGACAATGCTTCTATCATGTTCTACAATGACTCGCAATCCGCTGAAGATTCGAACGAGACTGCGACAAGTGAGAATAATTCAACTTATTCAGGAAATTCGCAAACAACAAATCAGTACAACGAGTATAATCAAGAATACAATCAAAGCGCCGATCAAAATTATGATCAGTACGGCAATCAGAACTACAATCAGAATTACAACCAAAACAATGAACAAACTTACCAACAAGAAAATAATGAACAAGGATATAATTATGGAAATGGGTATTAAGTAAAAAAAGCATTCGCAACAGTCATAACCGACTGTGCGGATGCTTTTTTTTTACTAGTTTAAAAATAAAATAGAATAGTTGAGAAGCGTAGCAAATAATACCCAGAGATAATATGGTACCAGTAACCACATCACTAAGCGATAGTGGTTCCATAGTTGATAAAGCAGTATGGAGAGAAGGATCACTAATAAAGTAATATCTAGTGCAGCAATTAAGGTGTTTTGCAAGTTGAAAAACAAAGCAGACCAGATAAAATTACATACAAATTGAATAACAAATAATGTAATTAATTTTTGTTTGACCCTTTTGTTTTTCATTACCAATAGTAAATATAACGAAATTCCCATTAAAATATATAGCACTGTCCACATAGGACCAAAGATCCAACTAGGTGGTGCAAAAGGAGGTAGCTCAAGTGAATAATAATAACTACCTGGATTACCACTTAGTATCCCCGATAAGAAACCTAAAATCACTATGCCAACAGTACAAACCCAAAAACGATAATCTTTCAGTATAGCCATATTGTTTTAACTCCTTTCTATAATTCTAGTTTACCATGAACGTTTTAAACATACTTGAATTTGATTTGGAAGGTTATACTTTTGGTTTAGTTATTTTAAACCAGTTATTATATTAGAATATTAACCCCTATCTCTTATTGGATAATGAAAATCATTGCCATTGTAATGTTGTAACTCCGAACATTATTAAAGAAAATAGTCAATTAGATTAAATAACGTTAATTGTCAAATTTATTGTTATTTTTGATGTTATTTATCTGATAAGATAATATATGTAATCGATTACAAAACAGATGATAATAGCACTGATCACGAGAGGAGAAGAAGATATGGGAAATAAAAGATTCAAAAAAATGTTAGCGGGAGCAGCTCTTTGTAGTCTGATGATTGCGCCATTATTATTGAATATGGAAGAGGCGTTTGCGACAGAACAAAGTACGAACAAGCAAGCTGGTTTTGGCGTTGGTCAAGGAATCAAATGGGCGGATCAAGTAGTAGCACCATTTGTCGATATGACGGCATATGTTTCAGGCAGCAATCTATCAAATAACGGAGCGCTTAATTTAGCTGCAGTGGCAAAAAGCACTGGACAAAAATTCTTCAATTTAGGATTCATGCAATCAAGAGGTATTAAAAATGGTAAGATCGACTGGGCCTGGGGTGGATTTGGAGGCTTAAGCGAAAGTGATAGCGATCAATGGCAATATGAAGGAATCAAAAAATCCATTCGTGAATTAAGAGAAGTTGGTGGCGATGTTGCTGTATCATTTGGTGGTCTAAATTCTGGCGCATTTTGGGAAACAACACAAGATTCAACCATTTTAGCAAATGCTTATAAAGAAATTATTGATGGTTATGGATTAACTCGTGTTGATTTCGACGTAGAAGCTGGGGCAATGAATTATGCGCATAATTTAGCTAATGCTAAAGCGATTAAAAAAGTCCAAGATGAAACAGGTGTTAGTGTGACCCTTACATTACCAGTGATGGACTTTGGATTGGTATCTACAGGTTTATCTGTCTTGCAAGCCTATCTTGAGGCAGGTGTTGATCTAACTACTGTTAATATCATGACGATGTGTTACGGTAGCGTTGTTCCCGATTATGCGCAAGGTTCACTAGATGCAGTGGACAATACGAAAAAACAATTACAAGATTACTACAAACGTTATGCGAACAAAACGTTAACTGATGCTCAAGCTTATGCTAAATTAGGAACAACCCCTTCCGTTGGATTTGAAGGAGACACACATCCATACTTTACAACTGATATGTTCAATAAAATCGTCCAACATGCAAAATCAAGAAAACTCGGGATGGTTTCTTATTGGTCAATGAACCGTGATGCCATGGTCGATGGTGGTCAAGGTCAAGTCAAAAATCAATATGAGTTCTTAACTGTTGCCCAACAATTCACTGATGGAACGACTGGTGGAGAAAATGACCCAGTAGAAACGCTAACTAAACCATCAATTCCGGTAAATTTAACTAGTAGTAATGTTACGCAAAATTCAGTGACTTTAAACTGGACTAATAATGCTTCAAAAGAAAAAGTCACTCATTATGAAGTTTATCGAAACAATATTCGCATCGCTACAAGTGCAACGAATACATTTAAAGATCAAAATTTACAAGCAAATACAACCTACAGCTATAAAGTTAAAGCAGTTAACGCTGCAGGAACCTCTGACTTTAGCCAAGCAATCTCAGTGAAAACCACAAGTGAAAGTACGCAAGGTGATACTTGGGTTATCGGAAAATCATATAAAATAGGCGATATCGTTACCTATAAGGGACATCGTTATCGTTGTATTCAACCACATCCAGCTACTGAGGGATGGGAACCAGATATTACAGAAGCTTTATGGGTAAGAATCTATTAAAAGTTATAAAAGCATAATGTTTGATTCTTTTATTAAAAGCGCTTACAATGAACCTATCAATGAATGGGAGGTTCATCATGAAAAAGGTTAATATCTTAATGTTTGTTGGCGTTGTTATGTTAGGTTTGTTTGGATTTGGTGCATCTGGCTATGCTCATGGCTATATTACCTCACCTGGAAGTCGTGCTTATTTCGGAACTGCAGCAGCTGGTAATTTGAACCAAAATGTTGGACGAGCAGAGTGGGAGCCACAAAGTATTGAAGCACCAAAAAATACCTTTATCGATGGGAAAATAGCAAGTGCTGGGGTTACTGGATTTGAGCCACTAGATGAGCAAACAGCAACTAGATGGCATAAAAATATCATCAATACTGGCAACTTGAATATTACTTGGTTTTTAACTGCGCAGCATAGTACAAGTACTTGGGATTACTATATCACTAAAACTGGTTGGAATCCTAATGCAGCATTGAAAATCAGTGATTTTGAATTGATATCAAAAATTGATGACAAAGGTGCAAGACCGCCACAAACTGTCAAACAAACAATCAATATTCCAAAAGATCGCAAAGGCTATCACGTGATCTTGGCTGTATGGAATATTAGTGATACAACCAATGCTTTTTATCAAGTAATTGATGCGAATATTCAATAATAAAGCATAAGAATCTTTTGGGTTCAATTTCAGCGAATCTGTGCTAGAAATACCAATTATTCAAAGACAAGTGTAGAAGACTGAGGCAAAACTTGCTTCAGTCTCTTTATTTCTCAAAATGTGTAAATGGTGTTCAATCATCAGATCCTCGAAATAAGCCTGAATTTTTCAAAACGTGAGAAGCTGTTTCAAAAAATTCTTTCTTATTGTCATCAGAGCTACCCGATGTTTTCACGACCTCTGATTCACGGTGTTCAATCATCAGCTCCTCGAAATAAGCCTGAATTTTTCAAAACATGAGAAGCTGTTTCAAAAAATTCTTTCTTATTGTTATCAGAGCTACCCGATGTTTTCACGACCTCTGATTCACGGTGTTCAAAGAGCTGACCTTCGGCGATAAGTCAAAAAATCTCAAAACATGGGGGGCTGTTTCGAGATTTTCATCTTTAAATTTGAGAAGCAGTTTTCGGAAATTCGTTCTAAATTATTGATGCTAAACATTGTTGTTTCAACCTTCTTTTGTTCATGAGTGAATGATTTTGGTTAAGGAAAGGTTTAATGTATGATAGAGCTACAACAATGCTTCATTAAATGGAGTATTGGTAGTTTTTAGTAGGGGGAAAAGTATGATGAGATTTTTTAAGAAGAATACGCAAGATACAAGCGATGAAACTAATCATGTTGCACCACTTGCTAAAGAAACACTTGACCAGCAAGAGTTCGACTCTTTCTTTGCTGAAGTGTTAAAAAAAATGCCACAAAAATCAGCTAGAGTGATCCTTAATGCTTATGACCAATCGAAAATCGTAGCAGAAAAAATCCTTGCAAAAAATCAAGCAAAATTTGATCATGTATTTAAAGATTTTTTAAAAGGAGTCGATGAAACGACACGCAAAAAAAGTCATAGGATCATTCACGCGGCTTCGTTAACAGCTGCAATCATCGGTTGCTCTCCGATCCCTTTTTCAGATGCGTTTTTATTAGTTCCAGTTCAATTGACTATGATGGCTCGGCTACATAAACTTTTTGGACAACCTTGGTCAGAAAGTTTAGGGAAAAGTGTTTCTAAAGAACTTGTAGTAGTCAGTTTAGGAAGAAGTACTGTCGGAAATATTGTCAAATTTGTACCAGCAGTTGGAACTGTTACAGGGGCAGCGATCAATGCCACTGTTGCAAGTGCCATCACCGAATCACTAGGGTGGACCACCGTAAAGATGCTGAATGATGGGGAAGATATATTTGAACAAGTCATGTCATTCAAAGGACAATCCCAGACATTGTTTCGTGCATTAAAAAGTATCAAAAAGTAAATATTTAGTGGATAAATTGAATTAGTAAGAGTTAAAAAAATGAACAATCATGAACTATTGCATAACAAAAACATCCAAAACACAGAGCTGTGTTTTGGATGTTTTTTATTTACTTAGGTTGGGTTAAGTCAGACGAGCAGAAAAAGTACCGAAAAAAGTTCAGCTAGTTTTTGCTGGTAACACTTGATCTTCTAGTCAATTTTACAACGACTTCACATCGAGCCGTTTGGGGAAACATATCCACTGACTGCAAATACTCCACTTTGAATTTCTTACTTAATTGTCCCAGATCTCGTGCTAAGGTTGAGACGTTGCAGGAAATATACACTAATTTCGTTGGCGGATAGTTGAGGATCGATTGAATCAACTGGGGATCAAGCCCTGTACGAGGGGGATCGACAATGATCCCATCTGGTTCAAATCCTTCTTCAAGCCATTTTGGTAATAAATCTTCAGCAGTTCCAACTTCATAATGGGTATTAGTATACCCTAAACGTTGAGCGTTTTTACGTGCATCATCAATAGCCTGAGGAATCACATCCATTCCACGGATTTCTTTCGCTTGTTTTGCTACACTTAAACCAATCGTTCCCACACCACAGTAAGCATCTACGATCGTTTCATTTGGTTGGATCGCGAGTGCTTTGATTCCTTCATTATAAAGGACTTCTGTTTGTTGCGGATTCAACTGGAAAAAAGCTCGTGGCGAGAGATCAAAAGTAACTTCATTGAGATGTTCTTCAATAGCATCTTTTCCCCAAAGGTGGATTGTTTCATCGCCCATTACGAGAGAAGTTTTAGCAGGTTGAACATTTTGCATGATTGAAACAACCTCTGGCAATTGTTGGTTAATATCACGGATGATTGCATTTTTTTGTGGAAATTTTTGACTGCGAGTAATAAAGACAACTTGTAATTCACCCGTTTTTATTCCAACACGTACCATGATCGTCCGAAAAATGCCGCTGTTGCTCCGTTCATCATAGATAGGAAGGTCATACTTATTCAATAACTCGACGACCGTATTCATCACTTTTTGTGTCTGTGGTTCTTGAACTAAGCAATCGATTAATGGCACAAGTTCATGGGAATTTGCTTGATATAGCCCAGCTTCGATTTGTTGTGTTTTCTTATTTTTTCTTAATTGGAATTGTGCTTTGTTTCGGTAATGCCATGGTTCTTCCATGCCAATCGTTGGACGTAATTCGTAAGAACGAAAGCCAGCCGGTTTGAATTTTTCTAGCGCTTGCATAAGCAAATCTTTTTTGAAATCAAGTTGTGCCTGATATGCTAAATGTTGAAGCTGACAGCCACCACATTCATAATACACTGGACAAGGCGCCACCACTCGATCCTTGCTTTGCTTTTTGACTTTGATTAACTGAGCTTCCGCATAGCGAGGTGTTGCTTTCGTGATCTTGACAAGGACTTCTTCTTTGGGCAGTGCATAAGGGACAAAGATGATCAAACGTTTGAAATAACCGATCCCTTCACCGTTGATACCCAGTCGTTTGATTTTTAAAGGGATGGTTTGGCCGTTTTTGACAATGGTTTCTGTCATAAGTATCTTCCTTTTTTCTAATAGTGTGGTTTTATTCTAACATATTATTAATAGCGATGGGGATTTTCTATGTTATGATAAGAATATACGTTCGAGGAGGTAACTCAATGATAACAGTTACTAGGATCAGTAAAGGCAAAGGTCCATTTTATCAAGTCGAATTATCTGAAGGAGATTCTTTGAAGGTTTCAGAAGATATCTTGGTGCGTTACCGCTTGTTAAAGGGACAAGAATTAACAGAAGAAACAATTGAGGAAATCAAGAAAAGTAGTGGGTTTGACTTTGGTCTCCAACAAGCGCTCAATTATCTAAGTTATCAATTGCGTTCGGAAAAAGAAATTAGAACTTATTTGAAAGAAAAAGAGATTGAACTAGCTGACCGTAATAAGATCGTGGATCGTTTAAAGAAATTAGATTTGATCAATGACCTCGTCTATGGTGAAAGCTACGTGCGGACAAATGTACGACTAAGTGACAAAGGACCAAAAAAAATAGCTCAGCAATTACAACAAAAAGGTTTGAAACCGGAAATCATAGAGCAAGCGCTGTTGCAATATCCAGAAGAAGAACAAATAGCGATAGCATCGCAAACGGCAGAAAAATTATTCAATAAAAATCATGGGAAAAGTCATAAAGAACTTTTTAGAAAAATTCAACAAAACTTGATGACAAAGGGATTCACCCAAGACGCGATCCAACAAGCCATCGCCCATTTACCACAAGAAACGGATGAAGACGCTGAATATGAAGCATTAGTTTCACAAGGGGACAAGTTATGGCGTAAAAACGAGAGATTTGAACCGAAAAAACGTAATTTAAAAATCAAACAAAGCTTATATCAAAAAGGATTTGATTTAGAAATGATCCAACGATTTATCGTAGAAAAGGAAGAAGCAAGTGAATAAAGAATGGGAAAAATGGACGGAAGAGGAAATCGCACAGTTTCAAACGCAATTTGTTGGCTGGTACGAAAAAGAAAAACGCAATCTACCTTGGCGCTATGATCGTGATCCTTATCGTATCTGGATTTCTGAAATCATGCTTCAACAAACCCGTGTAGATACGGTAATTGCTTATTTTTATCGCTTTATGGAATGGTTTCCGACGATTGAAGCGTTAGCTGCGGCACCAGAAGAAAAACTTTTAAAGGCTTGGGAAGGATTGGGGTATTATTCTCGCGTTCGAAATATCCAAGCTGCTGCCCAACAGATCATGACAGAATTTGATGGACGTATGCCGCAAACACCAGAAGAAATCAGTTCATTGAAAGGGATTGGTCCTTATACTACAGGCGCTATTTCAAGTATTGCTTTTGGCTTGCCAGAACCAGCAATCGATGGGAATGTCATGAGAGTCGTGAGTCGCTTATTTTGTATTGAAGCTGACATCGCCAAAGCTTCTAGTCGGAAAATTTTTGATGAGGCGATGCGTAGGATCATTGATGAGAAGCATCCTGGTGAGTTTAACCAAGCAATGATGGACCTAGGATCGGCCATTTGTACACCTACTTCACCTAATTGTGAATCATGTCCGATCCAATCATTTTGCTTAGCTTACAAAAAAAATGAGCAAACCTCGTTTCCAGTAAAAACAAAGAAAGCCAAACCGAAAGATGTCTATTATGTGTGTGCAGCGATTCAAAATGAGGCGGGAGCCTATTATTTTGAGGAACGACATACGCAAAGGTTATTAGCAAACATGTGGACGTTCCCGATGGTCGAAGTCACAAAAGAGAAATACGAATGGTTGCAAGCTGAATGGGCTCAATCTCATGAACCAAGCTTATTCGATCAAGACAAAGTTGCAGAAGAAGAGACGGAGCTACCCTTTCATTTTAAAGAACAATTGATTTGGCAAAAGCGGCATTTGGGAGAGGTAACGCATATCTTTAGCCATTTGAAATGGCACGTATTACTATTTTACGGCCGAATACCTTCTCAATCAAATGACAAATTTCCTAAAACTGAAATAACACAATGGTTATTACCAGAAGACTTCGATAACGTGGCTTTTCCAAAAGTACAGGTAAAATTAAACGAACAATTAGAGAAAAATCGAAACAATAGTAATCCTTTCTAGGCAAAGCTCTTTTTTATTGATATAATAATTACGATGTCGGTGTAATGAACACCCAAACACAAAGCATGAGATGCTGCGTAAGGAAGGGTTGCTATGGGAGTCCCAAAAGAAGGTGAGTTTGTAACGATTCAAAGTTACAAACATGACGGCAAATTGCATCGAACGTGGCGTGATACCATGGTATTAAAAACAAGTGAGCATTCGATGATCGGTGTCAATGATCATACTCTAGTTACAGAGTCTGATGGACGTCGTTGGGTGACTCGAGAACCAGCAATTGTGTATTTTCACAAAAAGTACTGGTTCAATGTAATAGCAATGATTCGAGAAAAGGGGGTTTCCTATTATTGTAATCTAGCTTCACCTTTTTTGCTGGACGATGAGGCATTGAAGTATATTGATTATGATTTAGATATCAAAGTTTTTCCTGATGGAGAGAAACGATTACTAGATGTCGATGAATATGAGATGCATAGCCAAATGATGAATTATCCGAATGATATCGACTTCATCCTAAAAGAAAACGTGAAGATCTTGGTTGACTGGATCAATAATGGTGAGGGCCCTTTCTCCGAAGGCTATATTGATATTTGGTATAACCGTTACAAGCAATTGTCGCGCAAGTAAACAAAAAAAAGCAGTAAGCGCAAAAGTTTTGCGCTTACTGCTTTTTTGCTATGGGTTCTTCAACATAGACACTGATGATGGAAGAAAAAGGACAAGGGATGATCCTTGCTTTGATAGCCTGTCAATAATTAAAAGACTTTTTTCATTGCGATATGAGCAATACCAGCATCTTCAAATGGTTCTCCATAAGCAGTGAATCCTAATTTTTTATAGAAATTCTCAGCTGTTGCTTGGGCGCCTAGCAAAATCGTATTATATCCTTGACTTTTGGCGAAAGCTTCAGCTTCAGCTACTAAAATTTGACCTAATCCTTGATGACGATAATCTGCAAGAATCGCCATTCGTTGTAACTTCATTTTTCCATTTTCTAATGGTAATAGCCGAACAGTCCCACAAGGTAGATTTTGGTCTGAATAAAGAACAAAGTGGATGCAATGTGCTTCATTTTGATCAATTTCTCTAGTTATAGGAACGCCTTGTTCTTTGACAAAAACTTGGTTTCTAATACGAACGGCATCAAGGTAAATATCACTTAATGTATCTTTTGTTTGAACGACTTTCATCCGAAACCCACCTTTCATTCGTTTAGTATACTGTAAAGAAAATAAAATGAAAAGTGGATAAAAAAACAAATAGCAGTAAGAATAAAAGAAATTTTCACACAAATAATATATACTAGTAAAAAAGACGAAAGGAGGAAGTATATTGTTTGAAAAATTGAAACAATCAAAATTGATGTTTTGGTCTTGCGAATTACTCATTATCGCCACGTTGATCTTGGTTTCTTCAAAAATCAATTTTATCTTTCAACCAATTGGAACGTTTTTCTCAACATTATTCGCGCCAGTCTTGATTGCTGGATTTTTGTATTATTTGTTGAATCCTATTGTCAAACTATTGATGAAGATCAAAATCAAACGCATTTGGGCGGTAGCAATCGTATTACTTTTGCTTGTCGCAGCGATTATCTGGATTTTGCTCAGCGTGATTCCTAGCTTGATCCAACAAATTTCATCCATCGCATCGAATATTCCTGACTTTATTAGTCGTGTAGAGACTTGGTTAAATAATATGGCCCAACTACCGATCTTCAAAGAAGTAGATATCAATCATTATTTGAATCAATTAGATATTTCTTATGCTAAGATTATCCAACAGTTCCTCAGCGGGATTTCAAACAGCTTAGGATCGCTTGTCGGTACGATCGCTTCTGCTACAATCGTGATCATCACAGCTCCATTTATTTTGTTTTATATGTTGAAAGATGGAGAAAAAATGGTTCCGACAGTCAAGAAATTCTTTCCTGAAAAGAGAAGAGATCAAATTGTTGAATTACTTGGTCAATTGAACAAAACATTAGCTAACTACATTAGTGGTCAAGCGATTGAATGTCTTTTTGTCGGAACATTTACTTTTTTGGGGTATCTGATTCTAGGGGTCAATTATGCCTTTTTATTTGGCGTCATCGCTGGTTTGACTAATTTGATTCCTTATCTAGGTCCTTACCTAGGCTTAGCTCCAGCATTTTTAGTGACAGTATTCAATGATCCTGTTAAAGCACTGCTTTGTTGTGTCGTTGTCTTGATCGTTCAACAATTGGATGGAAATGTGATTTATCCAAATGTCATCGGAAAATCATTAAAAATCCATCCGCTAACGATCATCATTGTGTTATTAGTAGCAGGAAACATTGCTGGTTTGATCGGGATTTTCTTAGGTGTACCGTTTTATGCCATTTGTAAGACGATTATTTCTTATGTCATCAAAATTGTTAAAGAAGACCAGCAAAATGAAAAAAAGAAAAAAATTGCAACGACATTGGAATAACGTATCAGCAATTCCGACTAATTGCTTCATAGTTGTTTTTATTGCAAAGAAAAATTCTTTGTGATAACATTTTAGCGTGGCTATCTTTATAGTCACGCTTTTTTTCTATCGTAAACAAAAAAATTAAAAAATATAAGGAGAGAATGCGATTATGAATGCTGACCCTGAGAGTCAGTCGCTGTTAGCGCAAATTTTATTACTGATCATTTTAACTTTGATCAATGCTTTTTTAGCTGCTTCCGAGATTGCTGTTGTTTCGATCAACAAAAATCGAGTCGAGCAAAAAGCGGAAGAAGGAGATGTTAAATCTCAAAAGCTTTTAAAAATATTGCAGAACCCAAATAACTTTCTGTCAACGATCCAGGTAGGAATCACATTAGTCAATATCCTATCCGGTGCTTCGTTAGCCAATACATTATCAGAAAAATTAGCACCATTATTAGGTGGTAGTGTAGCAGCAAGAAATATTGCCAATATTATTGTTTTAGCTATTTTGACCTACGTATCGATTGTTTTTGGTGAATTGTATCCTAAACGAATCGCCTTGAACAAATCAGAAGAAGTAGCCAACTTTACTTCAGGAATCATCCGTCTGATCGGTGTGGTTGCCAAACCTTTCGTCTGGTTATTATCTGCATCGACTAGTTTACTAGCTCGTGTCACACCAATGACTTTTGATGATGAAGATTCAAAAATGACGAGAGATGAAATGCGGTATATGTTGGAAACTGAAGGTGTACTTGATAATGAAGAGTTAGAAATGCTGCAAGGTGTTTTTTCTTTAGATACCAAAGTAGCTAGGGAAGTAATGGTTCCTCGAACAGATGCTTTTATGATCGATATCAATGACTCCGTTGAAGAGAATGTCAATGAAGTTTTATCAGAAAATTATTCAAGGATTCCGGTCTATAATGAAGACAAAGACAAAGTTGTTGGGATTCTTCATACGAAAAACTTATTGAAAGCTGCTCATAAATTTGGCTTTGAAAATTTAAATATTCAAAAAATCATGCAAGAACCTTTATTTGTACCAGAGACAATATTCATTGATGATCTCTTGTACGAAATGAAAAAAACTCAAAACCAGATGGCTATTTTACTGGATGAATATGGTGGAGTCGTTGGTTTAGCGACTTTAGAAGATTTACTAGAAGAAATCGTCGGTGAAATTGATGATGAATCAGATGAAGTCGAAAAATTATATGAAAAGGTTGCTGAACATGAATACGTGATCCAAGGACGAATGTTGATCGATGAGTTCAACGAAGTATTTGACAGTAACTTGCACATGAGCGATGTCGATACGATGGCAGGCTATTTAATCACTGCTTTGGGCATGATCCCTGATGAGGGAGAAAAATTATCGTTTGATGTAGACAACATTACCTTGACTTCTGAAGAAATGGAAGGTTCTAGAATTTTAAAAATTCGCGTGGTGTTCCATGATCCTAAAGAAGAAATTGTGGAACCAGATGAGGAACGTCGTTTATTTTATAAAGATTTTGATGAAAATGAGCCGAGAAGATAAGATATGTTTCATCCTTGCACAGAAGAGATTTTGTGCAAGGATGTTTTTTTCTTTTTTTCAAAGTTGATACGTAAATCAGTGTGGTTCCCTAGGTTGAGGGGTAGTCAGAAGCAAGAGAGGCAGAGCTTTACCCTTTTGTAAAGATTACTAAAACATACAATAAGATCCTATCTCCCAGTTAACTTATACATAATATAACCAGTATATTTAAATGTTTTGTTGGTTGACAATAAATTTTTGCTAGAGTATTATGAAAACGCAAACACAAGTTTCATGTGACTAGGTTATACTAGGCATGGAAAACACGTACGGAGTCTTCCGTCGTTTTTTCATGCCTATTTTTTTATATGTTTAAGTGAATCAGTGAGGAGGTGGGGAAAATGTAAAGTAGTGTTTTTAGTAGAAAGACAGATTTTAAATATTTTACGAATAAGCAGATATGAGCGATTCTTCCAATGATTTATCTCAATTGAAACTAAAAAACTAAGAACGAATATTAGGTAGTTTTCTCAAGTAAAAGTAGTATGTACAAAAGTTGCAAAGAATGGATAAAAAATTGATGATCATTCATTTTGCCTCACGACTTAAAATTTTTTATCGACTATTCTATTTAACTAAAGGAGGAATTTTTTAATGAAGAAGGCAATCATTTTTGCTTTAACAGGATTGGCGCTTGTTGTTACATCTTTTTACAATCCAATCGTTTGTGCTGAAGATACTGAAGATTTTTTGTTTCAAAAGAATGTTACCTATTCAGGAGTAGAAGGTGGGAAACAAGGAGATAATTGGAAATATCCGCAATTTGTAGGTGAAAAAGCGGTTGATGGGGATGTATCGACGAGATGGTCAGCGGATAAAACAGATAATCAGTGGCTGACTGTTGATATTGGAGAAGAAAAAACAATTGGTCAGGTGGTTTTACACTTTCATGCGGAGAGTCCAGAATATGAGGTATTAGTTTCTAACGACAATCAAAATTATCAATCCATCTATAAGGAGGAGCGTGGAAGTGGCGGGAAAGAAGCAAAAAAATATATTGAAGTAGCGAATGTAACAGCTCGATATATTAAATACCAACAACTAAAAATGTGGAAGCACACGAATGGTCAATATTATGGTTCGAGCATTATTTCAATGGAAGCTTATCGTCAAGCACGTTTACCTGATGGGATAAAGTTTTCGATTGATTCAGCCGAAATCAGCGAGAAAAGATCCAAACAATTAACTTACATATTAACACCAACAGGCGTCCAAGTTCCTGAAAAACAAATTGA
This sequence comes from Enterococcus sp. C74, assembly GCF_040887125.1. NCBI lineage: Bacteria > Bacillati > Bacillota > Bacilli > Lactobacillales > Enterococcaceae > Enterococcus > Enterococcus sp. C74. Next base: position 566,710 of record NZ_JBFOFA010000001.1, read on the forward strand.
GTGGAGCAGTAGTGATCCTAGTATTGTCAATGTAGACAGTCAAGGAAGAATGAAAGCACTCAAAACCGGAGAAGCAAAGGTGACTGTGAGAATCAAAAATACGGATTTAAGTGATACGATTCCAGTTACGGTTATTCAAGAAAAAGCAGAGTATCGTGAAATGCGTGAGAAATGGAAAGCACGCTTGCTAGGATCTAAAGAAGATCATGAAGAATTTGATCAGGATTCGGACGTAAAAAAATATCGAGCGAGAATAGCCAAAGATAGTTTAGAATTATGGCAAACACTTAATAAGTCAGAAAATAGAACTTATTTGTGGGAGAAAAAAAGTTCAGACACACTATCAGCAGACTACACCACTCAATTTACCAACATCAAAAAATTGACATTAGGTTATTATGATCCTTCGAGTTCATTACATAAGAATCAAGAGGTTTTTACGCAAATTTTGAAAGCAATTGATTTTATGATTGAAACCAAAAACTACAATGGAACTTACTGGAGTGGAAATTGGTGGGATTGGCAAATTGGATCAGCACAGCCATTAACAGATACACTGATTTTATTACATGATGATTTAATCGAAAAAGATGATGCAATCTTAACTAAATTTGTTGAACCTTTAAACCACTATGCGCAAGATCCTAAAGTTCAATGGCCTAGCTATACGGCTACAGGAGCGAACTTAACAGATATATCTATTACCGTCTTAGGAACAGCCATTTTATTAGAAAATGATTCCCGAGTAGAGGCAGTTCAAAGCGCTGTTCCATCCGTTTTAAAAATGGTGACAGGAGGAGATGGCTTATATTCAGACGGCTCATTAATCCAACATAGTCATTTCCCATATAACGGAAGTTATGGAAATGAATTGCTGAAAGGCTTTGGACGGGTTCAAACGATTTTGCAAGGGACACATTGGGAAATCAAAGATGACAATATAAATAACTTGTTTCAAGTAACCGATAAAGGTTATTTACAATTGATGGTAAATGGAAAAATGCCCTCAATGGTATCAGGACGAAGTATTTCTAGAGCTCCTGGGACTAATCCCTTTACCTCTGAATTTGAATCTGGAAAGGAAACAATCGCCAATCTTACATTAGTAGCGAAATTTTCGCCAGAAATTTTACGCAAGAAAATTGATTCGTCTATTAAAGCATGGCTTGAGCATAGTAGTTATTTTTATGATTTTTTTGAAAACCCAAGAGACTTTGAAGCGTTGATTGATCTTAAGAAAATCATGAATGAGCCTTCGATAACTAGTAAAGAAGAGCAAAATCTCGTGAATATTTATGGTTCAATGGATCGGGTGTTTCAAAAAAACGAGAGTTATAGTCTCGGAATAAGTATGTACTCTAGTCGTATTGGAAATTATGAATATGGAAATACTGAAAATAAAAAAGGATGGCATACGGCTGATGGGATGGTTTATCTTTATAACGGTGACCTCGCTCAATTTGATGAAGGTTATTGGGTCACTATTGATTCTTATCGCTTACCAGGTACCACTATAGACACAAAAGTGTTAGCAGAAGGTGCTTCTACTGGTAAAAAGAGTCCTCAGTCTTGGGTGGGAGGATCGAATAATGGCAAAGTAGCTGCAGTCGGAATGTTTTTAGATAAGAAAAATGAAAATATGGATTTGGTAGCAAAGAAATCATGGTTTTTGTTAGAAGATAAATTGATTAATTTAGGCAGTGGAATCAGCGGAACAACGAATGCGACAATTGAGACGATCCTTGATAATCGAATGATGGATTCAAGTAACATGCAAATTATCCAAAAGAAAACAGCTGATTCTACTTGGATCAATCTTACTTCGACAAATCCACTCAATAATTTAGGTTACATTTTTCCAAATACCATGTCGAACGTTGACGTTCAAAAAGAAATTCGATCTGGCAAATATTTGGATATCAACGAATATTTTGTCAATGATCAATCATATACAAAAGAATTTGTAAAAATCATCAAAAATCATGGAAGTAACGCTCAAAATGATACTTATGAGTATTTGACTGTTGCTGGAAAGACAGCAGAAGAAATGGCAGAAATGGCGCAACATAAAAGCTATAATGTGTTAGCAAACACACCAGAAATCCAAGCGATTGAGACAAAAGACTATCTCATGTTGAATGCTTGGAGTGGAAATCAACAGGCAGCTTTTGTTCACGTATCTGAACCTGCATCCATTATTGCAGAAAAATTGAGTAATGATACTTATCGACTGTCAATTGCGAATCCTGTTCAAAATAATAAGGTGATTGAATTTTCGATTGAGAAAGAGATCATTGAGGTTATCGAAAAAGAGTCCGAAATTACCATGGATTCAGGAGCATTTCAATTTGATAGCAAAGGGTTAAAAGGAAGTTCGAGATCAATTACTATCAAAGTTCCTTCAGAAGTAGATAAAACGGCATTAGAAAAAATAGTCGAAGAAAATCAAAACCGAAACGAAAGCGACTATACAAAAGAAAGTTGGAAAGTCTTCACTAAGGCAATGGAATTAGCCCAAGCGGTGTTAACAGATCCAAAAGCAACGCAAGCCGAAGTAGACGATGCAGTTCAAGCAGTGAGAAAAGCCATCGAGCAACTGCAAGAAGTAACTAAGGTAGACAAAACAGCATTAGAAAAATTGGTCGAAGAAAACCAAAACCGAAACGAAAGCGACTATACAAAAGAAAGTTGGAAAGTCTTCACTAAGGCAATGGAATTAGCCCAAGCGGTGTTAACAGATCCAAGAGCAACGCAAGCCGAAGTAGATGAAGCAGTTCAAGCAGTGAGAAAAGCCATCGAGCAACTGCAAGAAGTAACTAAGGTAGACAAAACAGCATTAGAAAAAATAGTCGAAGAAAACCAAAACCGAAACGAAAGCGACTATACAAAAGAAAGTTGGAAAGTCTTCACTAAGGCAATGGAATTAGCCCAAGCGGTGTTAACAGATCCAAAAGCAACGCAAGCCGAAGTAGACGATGCAGTTCAAGCAGTGAGAAAAGCCATCGAGCAACTGCAAGAAGTAACTAAAGTAGACAAAACAGCATTAAAAAAATTGGTCGAAGAAAACCAAAGCCGAGTTGCAAGTAGTTATACAGCGGAAAGTTGGCAAGTGTTCCGTAAAGCGCTGGAAGCAGCGCAAGCAGTGTTAGCTGATTCAAATACTACGCAAGCTGAAGTAGACGAAGCAATCCAAGCAGTGAATAAAGCCATCGAGCAACTGCAAGAAGTAACTAAAGTAGACAAAACAGCATTAAAAAAATTGGTTGAAGAAAACCAAAACCGAGTTGCAAGTGGTTATACGGCAGAAAGTTGGCAAGTGTTCCGCAAAGCGCTAGAAGCAGCGCAAGCAGTGTTAGCTGATCCAAATACTACGCAAGCTGAAGTCGAACTAGTGATGAACGATTTGGTGCAGGCCATCGAACAATTAGAGAATAAAGAAACTGCATCATCCTCTGAGGAAGATAAAAACATCAATAATAAAGCAGAGCAAGGTAAAAATACACAAGAGGGCAACAATGAAATAGGTAAATCTTCTATTAGTGAGGAGACTGGTAAGGAAGGTTTATTACCAAAAACAGGTGAAAAAAATAACCAAGTTATTCAAAAATTAGGATATACAATTTTATTAGTGGTATTCGTTAGCTTGTTCCTATTGAAAGGTCGAAAGGAATCTAAGAGGAGTCAAAATAAATTAGGCAAGTAATCTGATGAAAAACACAAGGTAAAATAAATAATCATTTGTCTGTAGATGATTGAAATAGACAGTTGAACTTGGAACAAAAGCCTGTTCCAAGTTCAACTTTTTTCGTTTAATCTGTTTTCAGTTGTTATAGTAGCAGGAAAAGCTTTATTTTCTCTTATTGAAAAAGTCGTTTATATGATATTCAACAGAGAAAGAGAGAAGACTCATAACAAGTGTTTATTTTTTGATAGTTTCCATGATATACTTGGTAAGTTGAGATAGCTAGTTCGATCATTCCTCGAACAGGATGACGAATAAGATGATAATGATGTAACAGAAATGGAGTAAAACATGAATAACCCTAACTTAAAACAACAAGTAGATAACCGACGCACGTTTGCGATTATTTCCCATCCGGATGCTGGTAAAACAACGATTACTGAACAATTACTTTTATTTGGTGGCGCAATACGTCAGGCAGGAACTGTCAAAGGGAAAAAGACTGGTAACTTTGCAAAATCTGACTGGATGGAAATTGAGAAGCAACGTGGAATCTCAGTTACCAGTTCTGTGATGCAGTTTGATTATCATGGTAAAAGAGTCAATATCTTAGATACCCCAGGGCATGAAGATTTTTCTGAAGATACGTATCGGACATTGATGGCTGTCGATAGTGCGGTTATGGTCATCGATAGTGCCAAAGGGATTGAAGCTCAAACAAAAAAATTATTCCAAGTCGTTAAAAAAAGAGGAATCCCTATTTTTACCTTTATCAATAAGTTAGATCGAGATGGTCGCGAACCATTAGAACTTTTAGAAGAATTGGAAGAGTTGCTCGATATCGAGTCTTATCCAATGAATTGGCCGATTGGTATGGGGAAAGGCTTAGAAGGACTCTATGATATCCACCATAATCGTATTGAGTTTTATCGTCCAGAAAACTATAATGATGAGCGCCTTGTTGCCTTGGATGAAGAAGGATTGCTGCCAGAAGGCCATCCTTTGACGGAAAATTCATTGTATGAACAAGTTCTTGAAGAAGTAGAATTGTTGAAAGAAGCAGGAGATTCTTTTAATGAAGAAAAAATTGCTCGGGGAGATCAGACACCGGTCTTCTTTGGTTCAGCGTTAACAAATTTTGGTGTGCAAACATTTTTAGAAACCTTCGTGGAATTAGCCCCTTCACCTTACGGACATCAAACACAATCAGGACAAGAAGTTAGCCCTTATGAAGAAGAATTTTCAGGTTTTGTCTTTAAGATCCAAGCCAATATGAATCCAGCTCACCGAGATCGGATTGCTTTTGTGCGAATCTGTTCTGGAACTTTTGAACGTGGGATGGATGTTCAATTAGAACGAACAGGTAAAAAATTGAAGTTAAGTAATGTGACGCAGTTTATGGCTGACTCAAGAGAGAATGTCGAGAATGCTGTAGCAGGGGATATTATCGGGGTCTATGATACAGGAAATTATCAAATTGGCGATACTCTTTATGAAGGAAAATTGAAGGTGGCGTATGAAGAGTTACCATCCTTTACTCCGGAATTATTTATGAAAGTCACTGCTAAAAATGTGATGAAACAAAAATCATTCCATAAAGGTATCTATCAGTTAGTCCAAGAAGGTGCGATCCAACTCTATAAAACTTATTTGACGGAAGAATACGTCATTGGCGCAGTTGGACAACTTCAATTTGAAGTATTCCAATACCGGATGCTAAATGAATACAATGCAGAAGTGATCATGTCGCCTATGGGTCATAAGATTGCCCGTTGGATCGAGCCCGAAGATTTAGATGAGAAGATGAGTTCTAGTCGTAATATCTTGGCACGTGACCGTTTTGATCAGCCATTATTCTTGTTCGAAAACCAATTTGCTGAACGTTGGTTTGCTGACAAGTACCCAAATGTCAAATTAAAAAGTTTAATGTAAAGCGCTCATCACATGGTGGTGCTTTGGGAGTACTATGAAAATAGCCGGGAGAGAATAACTAAATAATCCGGAGGAATTTAATGATGATTAAAGTAATGTCGATCTTTGGAACACGTCCAGAAGCAATAAAAATGGCACCTTTGATCAAAGCGCTGGAAAAAGATGAGCGCTTTGAATCAATCGTGACGGTTACAGGCCAGCACCGTGAAATGTTAGACCAAGTGTTAGAAGTGTTTGAAATTACTCCTGATCACGATCTAGATGTGATGAGTGTCAATCAAACACTCACCGCTATTACAACGAAAGTTCTTTTATCATTAGAACCAATCTTACAAGCAGAACAGCCTGATATCGTCTTAGTTCATGGAGATACGACCACAACATTTGCTGCAGCGACCGCAGCATTTTATCAACAAATTAAAGTCGGACATGTCGAAGCAGGATTACGAACTTGGAACAAATGGTCACCGTTTCCTGAAGAAATCAATCGGCAAGCCACAGATGTTTTAGCGGATCTCTACTTTGCGCCAACCAATGAAAGTGCTGATAATCTTAGAAGAGAGCACCACGATGAAGCAAACATCTTCGTTACTGGCAATACGGCGATCGATGCGATGAGGTACACGATCGTGGCGGATCAAAAAAGCGATCATCTTTCGAGCAGCTCCACTAAACAATTATTAGTAACAATGCATCGACGTGAGAACCTAGGCGAGCCAATGGCGAACGTTTTTCAAGCATTAGGAAGGATTGCTGAAGAATTTTCTGATGTATCCATTATTTTTCCGATGCATAAAAATCCTAAAGTACGAGAATTAGCTGATACTATTTTAGGACAATATGAGAATGTTCAGCTGATCGAACCATTAGATGTCATTGATTTTCACAATTGTGCAGCCAAAAGTTATCTTATATTAACTGATTCAGGCGGAGTTCAAGAAGAGGCACCTTCTTTAGGTATTCCGGTTCTTGTCTTACGTGATACCACTGAACGACCGGAAGGTGTAAAAGCCGGAACTTTAAAACTCGTTGGTACAGACGAAGAGACAGTTTATGACGAGACAAAACAATTGTTAACTGATGTAAAGGCTTATGAAAAGATGGCGCAAGCAAAAAATCCTTATGGAGATGGTTACGCAAGTCAACGAATCTTAGAGGCTATCGCAGCCTCATTTCATTGATTACAGGTTACCAAAAAAGCAAAAAAAACTTTCCAACAATTTTGGTGGAAAGTTTTTTTTATTTTAAAGAAAAAATTGGTAAATTCTTTGAAATAAAATGAATTAAAATAAAGATGTGTACATATAAAAAGAAAAAAGGGGGAGTTGGATGGAAACACTGGAGCAACGAAAACAACGTAAAGCAAGAAAAAAGTTAGAAATGCAGCGTTTATGCAGGCTGTTAGATGTTGAAGGTTGGGAGCATAATGAATCGATCGTTAACGAAGTAAGAGCAATCGTTCGGCTAGGAAAAACACCAAAAAAAGAAACCAATCAATCTTAGAAGATCCAGCTCTATAAATGAGCTGGATCAAGGATAAAATCAAACATTATCCTTCGATCCTTCTAAAAAAGGTTTCTTTTTTTTGTTTATTTGTAATCATCACATTGCAACCTCAGTGTGGGGATGATGTTTCGGAATCGAGATTTCAACTAAGTCATCTAATTCAATTACTTGGATTTCGTTTTCTTGATATAGGGCGTCATGGATTTTATTGAGGAAGTACGTTTTGACTTCTTCAATTTCTTTGGGTTGTATTTTTCGTTTTTCATTAATCAGTAAAATCTCGTTATGTTCCGGTGCTTCAGTGTAAACAATCATTGTATTGCCTGCAGTGTAAACCTTCACCATATGAGCATCTGTATTTTCCAATTGGTTTAAAACCAAACGTGAATGACTATTCGTTACATTGACAAATTTCATGGCGCTCACCTCTTTTATGTAGATTTTAGATACAACTTAATTTCATTATAGTTTTTTTCTAATGAAAAGAACAGTATTTTGCTTTTTGTCAAAAAACAATCAAAAATCCGCTTTGAGCAATGAAGCACCCGTGAGAAAAGCTGTCGCTTTTTCATGGGTGCTTCATTTTTTATCAGTCGCAAAGCGAAGTTTTTGTCAGATGTTTAGTTTGTTGGCTCGTTTGTCGTTTCTTTGACTAAACGTTCTGGTTTAGAAGTGATCACAATTTTTTCTTCTTTATCCAATTTTGCTTTTAGTTCATGGATTGAAGGATGGTCTAAATAAAATTCAGCAATTCCATCTTCGATTTGTTCTTGGATCGTTCGACGAAGAGGGCGTGCGCCCATTGCTGGGTCATAGCCTAAGTCAACAAGTTTTTCTTTGACATTTGTCGGCACTTCGATATGCAGTTGTTGTGCTGCTAACATTTCATTGACTTCATCTAGCATCAAGGTAACGATGGTCATTAAGTTTTCTTTTGATAGCGCACTAAATTCGATGATTCCATCGAAACGGTTCAAGAATTCAGGTGTGAAGTAATTGTTTAGTTGGTTTAAAACAGAACGAGTAACCCCTTCACGAGCTGCTCCAAAACCGACATTTGCTTCGACTTTACCTGTACCAGCATTACTTGTCATAATGATGATCGTATCTTTAAAGCTTACTGTCCGACCTTGTGCGTCAGTCAAACGGCCATCATCCAAAATTTGGAGGAACATGTGTAACACATCAGGATGTGCTTTTTCCACTTCATCCAATAAAATCAAGCTATAAGGATTACGACGTACTTTTTCAGTAAGTTGACCTGCCTCTTCATAGCCCACATAGCCAGGAGGAGAACCAATCAATTTAGATACACTGTGTTTTTCCATGTATTCAGACATATCAAAACGAATCATTGAATCTTCGGAACCGAATAATTCAAATGCCAGTTGCTTGGCTAATTCAGTTTTGCCGACACCAGTTGGACCTACGAATAAAAATGATCCGATAGGGCGGTTTTTCTTGCTCAAGCCAACCCGATTACGACGAATAGCTTTTGCCACACGATCTACAGCATCGTCTTGTCCAATCACATGTGCTTTTAGATCAGTCGCAAGATTCTTCAATTGTGTTTGCTCTTTTTCTTTTAGATCGCCAACGGGGATGCCCGTACGTTCTTCCACAATTTTTTCCATATCTTTTTCTGTGATAACAGGCGTTTCTTCATCTGTTAATTGACGTTCTTTCATCTTTTCTAATTTACTGATTTGGTCACGATAATAAGCGGCTTTCTCAAAGTCTTCTTCTTTAGAAGCTTGGATTTTTTGTTCCTGTGCTTCTTCAAGTTTTTTATCGATGGTTTTAGGATCAACGATTTGAATCGTTAAGTTTTTCTTTGAGCCAGTTTCATCAAGCAAGTCAATCGCTTTATCTGGTAAGAAACGATCTTGAACATAACGATTTGAGAGAATAGCTGCAGCTTCGATTGCTTCATCGGTATATTTGACGTGATGGTAGTCTTCGTAGCGTTTTTGCAATCCTTTTAAGATACTGATTGTTTCCTCAACAGAAGGTTCAACGACCCGAACCGGTTGCATCCGTCTTTCTAAAGCTGCATCTTTCTCGATGATGCGGTATTCATTTAATGTAGTGGCACCAACCATTTGTAGTTCGCCACGAGCTAGAGCTGGTTTTAAAATATTTCCCGCATCCATGTTCCCATCACCGGCAGAACCAGCACCGACAATTTCATGGACTTCATCAATGAATAATATGACATTTTCAGCCTGCTTAATTTCTTCGATCAATTTTTGCATCCGTTCTTCAAATTGTCCACGGATACCAGTTCCTTGAACCAAAGAAACCACATCTAAACGAATCACTTCTTTATCCATTAATTTTTGCGGCACATCGCCATCTACGATTTTTTGTGCAAGTCCTTCAACTACGGCAGTTTTACCAACACCAGGCTCACCGATTAATACCGGATTGTTTTTTGTTCGACGGTTTAAAATCTCGATTACACGTTTGATTTCATCATCACGGCCGATCACAGGATCAATGTCACCTTGACGAGCTTGTTCGGTGATGTTGATTCCGTATTCTCCTAAAAGACCTTCGGAATTTCCTTGTTGCGGTGGTTGACCGCCGTTAAAGTTGTTGTTACCACCGAATTGGGTTGGAGGAGTTTGTTCATAGTTTCCTTGCTGTTGCATTTGGCGGGACATGGAGCGGAATAAGTCGTCCAAGCTGCCAAAACCAAAAGGATCATTTTGAGCCATACTAGTCAGACCTCCATTTTGTTGATTTTTAATTTTTTGATAGCAACTTTGGCAGTAATCAAGTTGCGTTCTCTGTCCGTTTACTGTTGCATATAAGTGGATCGTTGCTTCATTTTTCCCACAATTTTGACAAAGCATAAATGATTCACGTCCTTTCACATGATTCACATGTTTCCATTCTATTTTACAACGCGTGACTATGAAGGTAAAAGAATAACCCTCATTTACTCAAAAGTTGAAAAGGCAAAAAATGTTATTGACCATTATTGACCTTTGGCTATAATTATACTAAATTTTAGGACGCGTGCAAGTATTTAGTTTTTCAAAATAAATGAAGAAATGAATAAGTCGTTCTTCGATAAAAATGATAAATAGAAGGAGATATTTCGCTTGGCAGAGTCTAGTTTTGTTTGCTTCTTTACTGAGGGATCAGTAAAGAGAATCAAAGCTACTAAAAAAAGAAGTGAGGTAGAATGAATACGGTTGTTATCCTATGTATTCGTATTTTTAAAAGTAGTGCTAATTATTTTCCACACTTTTAGTTGAATTTAAATGAAAACTGTTGTATCTATCGGGAAAAAATGGTAATCTTTACAAATGAAAGGGTACTACTTATTAGTGTTCTTAGTAAACTGCTAAAAAAGAAAACCCTCACATAAAAACAACACTCACTTAAAGGAGACCGATTAATATGGAAAAGAAAGAATTTCACGTAGTAGCAGAAACTGGAATCCACGCACGTCCAGCTACATTATTAGTACAAACAGCAAGCAAATTTAACTCTGATGTAAACTTAGAGTATAAAGGTAAATCAGTAAACTTGAAATCTATCATGGGCGTTATGTCTTTAGGTGTAGGTCAAGGTTCTGACGTTACAATCACAGCTGAAGGTGCTGACGAAGCAGACGCAATGGCAGCTATCGTTGATACAATGAAGAAAGAAGGATTATCTGAATAATGGTTGAAATGCTAAAAGGGATTGCCGCTAGTGACGGCGTTGCCGTTGCAAAAGCTTACCTGCTAGTTCAACCGGATTTAACATTCAGTAAGACAACAGTAGAAGATACAGCAGCTGAAGCATCTCGTTTAGATGATGCTTTAGCAAAATCTACTGAAGAATTGCAACAAATTCGTGAAAAAGCAGCGCAAAGCTTAGGTGAAGCAGAAGCGCAAGTATTTGACGCACACTTGATGGTTCTGTCTGATCCAGAAATGGTTGGTCAAATTAAACAAAACATTAATGATAACAGCGTAAACGCTGAATCAGCATTAAAAGAAGTAACTGATATGTATATCAGTATGTTCGAAGCTATGGAAGACAACGCTTATATGCAAGAACGTGCGGCTGATATCCGCGACGTTGCGAAACGTATTTTAGCGCATTTACTAGGTGTGACATTACCAAATCCATCAATGATTAACGAAGAAGTAGTTGTTGTTGCTCATGATTTGACACCAAGTGATACTGCTCAATTAGATCGCAATTTTGTTAAAGCGTTTGTAACTGACATCGGCGGACGTACTTCACACTCAGCGATCATGGCACGTTCTTTAGAAATCCCAGCGATCGTAGGTACAAAAGAAATCACTGCTAAAGTCAAAGAAGGCGACATGTTAGCTGTTAACGGGATTGAAGGCGATGTAATCGTTGATCCTACAGCTGAACAAAAAGCTGAATTTGAAAAAATCGGTGCTGAATACGCTGCTCAAAAAGCAGAATGGGAAAAATTAAAAAATGCTGAAACTGTTACTGCTGATGGCAAACATTTTGAATTAGCAGCAAATATTGGTACACCAAAAGATTTAGTTGGTGTTCATAATAACGGCGGGGAAGCGGTTGGTCTTTACCGTACAGAATTCTTGTACATGGATTCTCCTGATTTCCCAACTGAAGATGACCAATATGAAGCATATAAAGCAGTTCTTGAAGGTATGGAAGGTAAACCGGTTGTCGTGCGTACGATGGATATCGGTGGCGATAAAGAATTACCTTACTTACAATTGCCTCATGAAATGAACCCATTCTTAGGCTATCGTGCATTACGAATCAGCTTGTCAGAACAAGGTGACGAAATGTTCCGTACGCAAATGCGCGCATTATTACGTGCATCTGTTCATGGAAACTTACGTATCATGTTCCCAATGGTAGCGACTCTTAAAGAATTCCGTGCTGCAAAAGCAATCTTTGAAGACGAAAAACAAAAATTATTGAATGAAGGCGTGGAAGTATCTGATACGATCCAAGTCGGCATCATGATCGAAATTCCAGCAGCAGCTGTCTTAGCTGACAAGTTTGCTAAGGAAGTTGACTTCTTCTCAGTAGGAACGAATGACTTGATTCAATACACTATGGCAGCTGACCGTATGAACGAACGTGTTTCATACTTGTATCAACCTTACAACCCATCAATCTTACGTTTGATTAAAAACGTGATCGATGCAGCGCATGCTGAAGGTAAATGGGCTGGTATGTGTGGCGAAATGGCTGGGGATCAAACCGCAGTTCCGCTACTTGTAGGTATGGGATTAGATGAATTCTCAATGAGTGCAACATCAATCTTGAAAACACGTAGTTTAATGAAACGTTTAGATACAACGAAGATGGCTGAACTTGCTGATCGTGCTTTGAAAGAATGTGACACGATGGAAGAAGTCGTTGAACTTGTAAATGAATACGTAAAATAATAATACGAGTAAAAGCTGGTACAGCGATAGTAGCTGTATCAGCTTTTTACAATGGGATTTTTACATATAGGTAAAAATAAGGAATGAAAAATAGAGTTATTTTAAAATAGGGCTTAAGTTTGAGTGACAGGTTCAGCGCTATGTTATACTATATAAATGAAGGAGGACGTAAGGTGAAGGTATTATTATATTTTGAAAGTGAAAAAATACTTGCGAAATCTGGTATTGGACGAGCGCTTGACCACCAAAAACGTGCTCTAAAAGAAATGGGGATTCCCTACACGCTAGATAGTAAAGATGACTATGATATTCTACACATCAATACATATGGTATCAATAGTCACAATATGGTCAATAAAGCAAGAAAAGACGGCAAGAAGATCGTCTATCATGCTCACTCAACAGAGGAAGATTTTCGTAACTCATTTATTGGCTCTAATCAATTATCGCCATTAGTAAAAAAATATTTAGTGGGATTATATCAAAAGGCGGATTATCTCATCACACCTACGCCATATTCTAAAAGATTACTGGAAAGTTACGGCATAGATTTACCGATCCAATCGATATCAAATGGGATTGATCTAAAAAAATATCAACCAGATCCAATCAAAGAACAAAAATTTCGCGACTATTTCAAATTATCACCAGATCAGAAAGTGATTATCTGTGTTGGCCTTTTTTTTGCTCGTAAAGGGATCATTGATTTTGTAGAAATTGCAAAAAAACTCCCAGAATATACATTTATTTGGTTTGGACATGTACCTATGTATTCGATCCCAAAAAATATCCGACAGATTGTGAAAGAAGAACACCCAGATAATGTGATCTTTCCAGGATATATTCGGGGAGAAATTATTGAGGGTGCATACTCAGGCGCTGACCTTTTTTTCTTCCCATCTTATGAAGAAACAGAAGGAATTGTAGTATTAGAGGCACTAGCAAGTAAGCAAAATGTTCTTGTACGAGACATTCCAGTCTATGATGGCTGGTTAGAAGATAAAAAAAATTGTTACATGGGTCGCTCTAATGAAGAATTTACCGTATTGATCAAAAAGATCGTGGAAGAAGAAGTTCCTAGTCTAGTGGCAGCTGGATATCAGACTGCCCAAGCACGAAGTATTGAGAAAATTGGTGAGCAACTGAAACTAGTGTATACACAAGTGTTAGAAGAAGCAGATTCTTCCATAAATGAAAGACAAAATAATAAAGGGTAGTTTGGAGGCAAAAAATCATGAAAATTGGCTTTTTTACCGATACCTATTTTCCGCAGGTAAGCGGAGTTGCTACATCGATCAAAACCTTAAAAAATGAACTAGAAAAACATGGACATGAAGTCTATATTTTTACGACAACCGATCCAAATGCTGATAAAATAGAAAAAGACGTCATTCGTATGCCGAGTGTTCCATTCGTTTCCTTTAAAGATCGGCGAATAGTGGTACGAGGTATGTGGTACGCTTATTTAGTAGCGAAGGAACTTGAATTAGAACTGATTCATACTCATACAGAATTTGGTGCAGGGATTTTAGGTAAAATGGTAGCTAAAAAGCTGAAAATACCATTGATCCATACGTATCATACGATGTATGAAGATTATCTACACTATATTGCTAAAGGCAAAGTGATACGTCAATCTCATGTCAGATATCTCTCCCGCTTATTTGTTAACCATACAACAGGAGTTGTCTGTCCCAGTGAACGAGTAATTGATACATTAAGAAGTTATGGTGTTGTCGCACCACTTCGAGTGATTCCTACAGGGATCGATATTGAGAAATTTAAAAGGGAAGGAATCACGCAAAAAGCTATCAAAGAAATCAGAGGATCGCTGAATATCAAAGATGATGAGTTAATGATCTTATCTTTAAGTCGTATCTCTTATGAAAAAAATATTCAAGCATTGGTCCAGGGGTTTCCCCAAGTTCTAAAAGCGTATCCCAATGCACGAATGGTGATCGTTGGCAAAGGGCCTTACCTTGAAGAGTTGCAAGAGCTAATCAACGAACTAGCATTGGATGAATTTGTCCAATTTACTGGAGAAGTCGATAACGAAGATGTGGCATTGTATTATAAAGCAGCTGATTACTTTGTTAGTGCCTCAACTTCAGAAACACAAGGTTTAACTTATACGGAAGCAATGGCTTCAGGGACACCTTGTGTAATTGAGGGAAATGCTTATCTTAATCGTTTGTTTGATCATCCCTCCCTTGGGAAAACATTTGAAACCGATGAGGATTTCGCACCAGCACTTATTGATTATATAAAAAGTGAAGTCCCTCGTGACCAAAAAGTATTGGAATCAAAATTATATGATATTTCCTCTACGCACTTTGGCGAAGCGATGATTGAATTTTATGAAGATATGATTATCTATCATGAAAAAGAAATGCAACGAAAAGAAGAAGAGGCATCCATCGAAAGAATAAAAATCAAATTAAATTCATTTAAACGATAAATTTAGGTATTTATCCTAAAAAAATCTTTGTTTCTGGCGTATACTTAGCATAGAGACAAAGATTTTTTGATTTTTAGGAGGTCACGAATATGAAATTAGGTTTTATCGGGACAGGAGTCATGGGACGCGCAATCACTGAGCATCTTATGAACGCAGGACATGAAGTAACTGTCTATAATCGAACAAAAGCAAAAACGGATGAGCTAGTCAAAAAGGGAGCCATTTGGGCTGAAACACCTAAAGATGTCACTAAAAATAGTGAGATCATCTTTTCGATGGTTGGTTATCCCCAAGATGTAGAAGAAATTTACTATGGCGAAAATGGGATCTTTGCAACGGATGTCCAAGATCGAATTTTGGTTGATCTAACAACTAGTACCCCAACGCTTGCAGAAAAAATTGCAAAAACAGCCACAGAAAAAGGTGCAGCTGCTTTAGATGCACCAGTTTCAGGTGGAGATCTGGGTGCGAAGAATGCCACTTTGACAATCATGGTTGGTGGTGAAAAAAGTGTCTATGAAAAAGTTTTACCTTTGTTTCAAGTGATGGGATCTACTTTTACTTTACATGGGACAGCAGGGAAAGGACAACATGCGAAAATGGCAAATCAAATCATGATTGCAGGGACTATGACAGGCATGACCGAGTTACTTGCTTATGCTTCAAAAGCAGGACTTGACTTTGAAAAAGTCATTGAAACAGTCTCAGGAGGCAGTGCTGCAAACTGGTCATTAAGTAATTATGCTCCTCGTATTTTAAAAGAGGATTATACGCCAGGATTTTTTGTTAAACATTTTATTAAAGATTTGAAAATTGCGCTAGATGAAGCAGATAAAATGGCATTGAAGTTACCAGCGACAACGCAAGCTTTAAAATTATATGAACAATTAGCAGATCAGGGATTTGAAAATGACGGTACTCAAGCATTGATTAAGCTTTGGTGGCCTGAAGGAAAGAACCCAGAAAAAAAATCTTAAAAAACTCGCTTTTTTTGGAGAAAATCAATGCAAGTCGTCTGTGCTTTTGTTACAATATAACAGAAATAAGAAAAGGAGGACCTCCGATGGCACATTCACAATTAGTTGCAATCATTAAACGACTGGAGGCAATGGTCGAATCAGCAGATAATGAACTGCAAGTCCGTCGTTTTGAAAAAGAGGGCGTTGAAAAATGTACAGTTACTTATGACAAAGCAACTGAAACATTTGAATTAACTGAAACAGATTCACATCAACAATATGAATTTGACAATATCGATATCGTTGCAATGGAAATTTATGACTTGATCCAATAAAAGATCATGAAAGAAGCGTTCAGCTCTGAGCAACCAAGAGAGGATTTTTTAGAAAATCTTCTCTTGGTGCTTTAGAGCTGCTTTTTTTATGGCTTAATGGATCAGGCTTCGTTCGTAAGAAGTCTTCTTGAAGTGACCAGGATGGGCGTGTTCTATCCACAAGCGTACGTATCAGCAAGAGATTGCTCCGATGAACAGGTGAAAGCGTGTGGCGCCTATTTTTCCTTAGATTTTTTTCGGCTAGTGAGGAGATTAGGGGAATAATTGGTTAAATGGATAAAACAACGAAAAGAAACCGTGAACTGTAGACCAATGTTTGGTAGTTCAAGGTTTCTTTTTA